>JAZDOW010000264.1:0-25879 GCA_043798185.1 Pseudomonadota bacterium
CCATCGCCAACCAGGCTGAGGGCCTCGCGCAGGGACAAGTCGCCGGCGCTGAAGTCGCCGTCGTTTTCATCAGCGGTGGTATCGACCACCAGGGCGGTTGTTCTTTCGTAGGCGCCGATATCGGTGCCGCCTACGTCACGGGTAAGGCCGCGCTGATCGGTGGTCAGGCCGTTCGGGTTGCTGCCGGTATTGATGACCAGGCTTCCCGCCAGCAGGGCATGAGTCATGGTCGGTCCGCCGTTATCGGCCAAGGGAGCAAGCAGCGGATCGAAGCCGACGATATTGCCGTTCACCCCGTTGACAATACTGTGGCCGTTCGGATCTTCAATAAGTGAATGATCTGCATTTAAACTTCCTGCCCCGAGATGAATATCATTGTCAAAGACGGCGCTATTATCGGCGACGATGGTGGAATGCAGAGTCATGCTCCCGCGATCGTGTCTGATGCCGCCGCCGGAGGTGTGGCTGGTATTGCCTGCGATTGTCGAATTGCTGATGGTAGCGTCGCAGTTATAGGTACTGAGTCCACCGCCTTCGTTTGCGACGTTACCGGAGATCGTGCTGTTGACAATATCGAGTGTGCTGCCGGGGCCGCCACCGACGCCGCCAGAACCGCCGACGGCAGTATTTCCGGCAATCGTCGAGTTGCTGATGGTCAGGGTGCCGCCGGAAATACCAACACCACCGGCACCGCCGGCGGCGCTGTTACCTGCGATCGTCGAATTGCTGATGGTTGCTGTTCCATTCATCATCCCCACGCCACCGCAATAGGACACGGTGGAATTGCCTGAGATGGTCGAGTCGTTAATGACGAGGGTGCAGTAGTAGGCACCAATTCCTCCACCGCCGCCGACGGTTGCCGAGTTGTTCGAGATTGTGGAATTAACGATAGTGGTGGTGCCGTCGTAAATGCTCATCCCACCACCATTTTGTGCGGTATTGGTGGAGATGGAACAGTCGACGATGGTGGTGTTTTCGACAGTCGTCAGACCGCCGCCATGCCCGCCGGAAAAACCATGCTGGAGCGCCAGACCCGAGAGGGTGATATCGGCGAGCCCTGCGGCATTGCCATCGTCGATAGAGAAAATCCGCGAAGTGCCGGCACCGTCGATGGTCACGTTACCATCACCGACAA
The DNA here is from genome assembly GCA_043798185.1 of Pseudomonadota bacterium. Lineage (GTDB taxonomy): Bacteria > Desulfobacterota > Desulfobulbia > Desulfobulbales > Desulfocapsaceae > Desulforhopalus_A. Next base: position 1,136 of record JAZDOW010000264.1, read on the forward strand.
TGGAGACCGATTTGGTAATATCAAGTTCGCTGCCATCTAAGATGATCTTGCCGGTATCAATATCGTCGTCGGGGGTGAAAACACTGCTGTCGAAGGTGATGGTGCCGCCGTCGGCAACGAGGCTCAGGGCCTCGCGCAGGGAAAGGTTGTTGGCGCTGAAATCGCCGTCGTTTTCATCAGCGGTGGTATCGACAACCAGGCTAGTCGTTCTTTCGTAGGCGCCGATATCCGTGCCGTTTATGTCACGGGCCATGCCCCGCTGGTCGGTTGTCAGGCTGTCCGGGTTGCTGCCGGTGTTTATCGCCGCACTCCCCGCCAGAAGGGCATGGGTCACGGTTGGCCCGCCGTTGTCCAGCAATGCGCCGAGCAGGGGATCCTGGCCGAGGATATTATTGGTGCCGCTGGTGATTGAAAAGCCGTGATTGTCCTCGACTAGGGAATGATCGGCGTTGAAGACGGCGGTCCCGGTGATATATACATCATTGGCCGATCCGCCGGCGGTGTTGTTGGCAACAATGGTCGAAGTGAGAGATAAGGTTCCGTCCTTCTGCAATATGCCGCCTGCATCGTAAACGCCCCCTGCAGAGGTGCTGGTATTCCCGGCGATGGTTGAATTGGCGATGGTTCCGGTGCCGTCAAACAATGCCAGTCCGCCACTATGATTTGCCGAGTTTCCGGAGATGGTGGAGTTGCTGATGGTAAGTATACTTCCCATGCTGGTGACACCACCGACATAATTGGTGGCGGTATTGCGGGCAATGGTGGAATTGGTGATGGTGAGTTGGCCATCCTTGGTTTGCACACCTCCGGCACTGTTTGCGGCAATATTGTCGGAAACAGTGGAGTTGGTGATAGTGGTTGCCGAGCCTTCACGGCTCATAATACCGCCACCTTCATCCGCCTGGTTGTGGCTGACGTTGGAAGCGGTAATATGGGCGGTGGTATTGTTGAGAAAAACACCGCCGCCTTCATATGCGGCCGAGTTGCCGGTAACCGCTACATTGGTTGCGTTAATAGTTGCATTGTGGCCATTGATGCCGCCACCCATCGACAGAGCGGTATTGCCGGAAATGGTGGAGTCGGTAATGTCAAGGGTGCCTAGAGACGCATAAATCCCCCCACCGCTGCCACCTGCCGAGTTGTTGGTAAGAGTGGAATGAGAGATGGTGGTGTCTTCAGCGGTTAAAATGCCGCCGCCGTTGCCCCCCGTCGATCCGTGCTGGAGAACAAGGCCGGAAAGGGAAACTGTAGCGAAGGTGGCATTGTTGTTATCATCGATATTAAAGATGCGGGAGGTAGCGGCGCCGTCGATGGTCACATGGCCGTCGCCGACAATGGAAACCGATTTGCTGATGGTGAGTTCCGTGCCGGTCAAGGTAATGGTGCCGGCGGTCGGATTGGTGAAGACGGAGCTGTCAAAAATAATGGTATTGCTGGCGTCGCCATTGCTGTTGGCCAGAATCAGGGCCTCGCGCAGGGAAGTAACACCGTCGCCGGCGTCGACCACATCATTGGTGGCGGTGACGGTGATCGTCGCCATTTTGGAAAGGGTCGGTGGGAGGATAAGGGCCTGATCGACATGGCCGGTGGCATACTCCAGGCTCCAGTCGCCGTTCTGTCCGGTGGCATCGGTTGAGGCCGCCACCTCGGTGTTGGTAAGTTGTGCCAGGGTATCGACGAATTCGTGGCCCGTTGCCCCTTCCGCCACATCGCAGCCGTAGATAAAAATATCGCCGTCTTCCTTAAAGGCACTCGACCAGGCTGAGACAGTTTCCTGATTGTTTTTCAGGTCTTCCACGGTGATAACATCGGAACCGAGTACAACTGTGCCCGAATCGCCGTGGGAAATTATGTGCACCGCATCAATATCGGTGGCATTGGCCAAGGTTTGGCTGATGACCTGCAGACCGCTTTGCGTCGAATCGACCAGTACTACCTGGGCATTTTCCGGCAAGCTTGCCAGGAGAGAGTCGCGATCCGGCAAGGAGGTGTCGAGAAACACCACATCCCGGTGCGGCTGTTCAGCACCAACGCTAAGATCTTGGGTGACGGACGGATGAGAGTCGCTGCCGCCCAAGCCGATTTCAGTCGAAATATCTTCATGCGTTTGTGCAGGGTGAGCATCAATCTCTTCCGGGGATGGTGTGACTAACACGGAGTCCCCCTCGTCGGATGGGTCGCTTACATGAGAAGCGGTGTCTTCAACCAGGGAGTCGACAGAATTTGTTGTCGGATCGTCGCTGTGGCCGGCAATGATGGTGCCGCTGCCGGCGGGCTGTTCAATCTCAATCGGGCCGGGAGTTGTTGTACTCCCTTGGGACACCGGGGTATCGCTCTGTCCGGGAGTGGCTTGGGGAATATCCTGTCCGGATTGACCGGTTGTTTGGCTATTCCCAGGGGGATCAGTGGTAACAATCGGAGGTGCATCATGGGGGGCAACGGCAACCTCATCATGTCCCGGACTTGCTTGAATCTCCGCTGCAGGGTCATTTTCAATGGTTGCCGGAGCCTGTGCGTTATCAACATGTTGAGCATCTGCCAGGTCGGCGGGTGCGGCTGCATCAAACAGGATCCGTTCTTCCAGAGCATATATGGCCATCTCTTACCTCATGCTGTACTCTAATAATTTTCGGATAGTTTCTTCTTAAATTTGGGCATGCCCATCACGGAACACCATGATGGGCATTTACTTTAAGATGGAATAGTGGGAGAAAGTTCCGGGGGGGAGGGAACCGCCGGAGACTTTTTCGGTTTATCGACTTGTGCTGTCTTTTCAGAAGGGGTTACAAGGTTTTCCCGGCCGACGGCGTTGAGAAGTCTCTGCCAGGCCATGTAGTAACTGGCGAGAGCCAGATCGCGATGGGTTGCCGCCTCGACCGTCTCCATCTCGATGCGTTTGACCTCAAGAGGAGATATCCCGTCGGTCTTGCCCAGGTTTTGTCGCGCGGTCTCCAAATATTTTACCCGTGTTTGGTATAACTTGTCGCTTATCTGAAAGCGTTCTTTGATTTCCGCAAGATTTGCATGGGCAATGCGCACCTCGGTCAGTATGCCGACGGAAAGGGCCAAGGCTTTGGCTTTCAGACGTTCCGTATCCATTTCATTAGCCTTGTATTCATAGTAGCGGCCCGGCAGATTCAATAGATCAAAGCTTGCCCGCAAGCCAACCTGCCACCAGGAATTGTTATACAGAAAAGTATTGGAGGAATCGGTAAAGTCTGCAAAGAGCTTGACCTGGGGAAACATTTTAAGAATGGCTTTATGGGCCTCTACCTGGCTGACATGCTCACGAACATCGTTTTCCATTAATTCCGGTCGATTCTCCAGAGCAATACATTCCAGGGATTCGATGGACGGCACGCTGTTTTCGGCAAGCCTGCCAAGCATGCTTGTATCCACCCTGATTTCTCCATCCGGGTAATATCCCATAAGAGCCGCCAGTTGGAAGCGATTATTCTGGTAGCTCCGCTTGTACTCGGTCAACCTCTGTTTAAGCTGAAAAAAACCGATCTGCTGCTCCATGGCCTTCATTCCCGAGAGAAGTTGTTTTTGCTGAACCTCCTGCAAATCGCTTGTCGTTTTTTCGCTTATACTGAGCATAGCCTCAGTCTTTTCCATGGCATGCTGAGCAGCTGCCACTTTCAGGTAGGTTTCTGTTACGTCCACCACCAGATTTTGCGCTTGACGACGTTTTTGCTGACCGACTATAGTGATTTGATCCTTGGCTTGCTGCGAGTTGTAGTAGGAAAGGCCGAAGTCGATTACACTGAACATCATACCGAATTCAAAGGAACTTTCTTTTTTTTCCGAGCTTCTGCTTGGTTCAAGACTTTGGGTGTGGGTGAGAAGGCTTTCACTGGAAGAACCCGGTTCGTTGTTGCGGGTTTGCGCGGTACCGGTGAAACGCATTTCCGGCAGCATGCCGAGCATTGCCGCGGTTTGTCGTTCATTTTCTATGGATTCCTGGAGACCTTGCACCTTGAGCTCCAAGTTGTTGACTAGGGCGAGATTGATGGCTTTCGACAAGGTCAATGTTTCCTGCTGCCCGATTTTCTGTTGTTTGATTGTAGTAAAGTGGGCTGTCGCACGCTCTATTCGCAGTTGCTTATAATCAGGGGCGGATGCACAAGAAGATAAAAAGACCAAGCAGCTAAGACACACCAGGCCGTTGGTGAATCTCCGATAACCGTTGCTTTTATTTCTATTTTCATTATCGGGCAAGATATTCTTGGCTCTGATTGTCACAGCTATACAATGCTTATTCACTCATCCCTCCACTTTATTAGAACAATTTTGTTATTAGAGAGCCGGATCCTTTGCAGCCATATTGGAGTGAATCGAGAAAGGAGCCTGCCTATTGGTTAAAAAAAAACGAATGCCTCACCTTTTAATGAATGTCATTCTTAGTGAAACTACCTGTAATTTGGCAATGCTCAGCGTAGCGCACTAACCTAACCGGTCATCGACCGTTTGTCTTTCTGCTGGAGGTTATGTTGTCTAAAGGTTATGTTGTCTAACATATATAGTATTTTTTTAATGGGTACTCTTTACAGGTTAACTCAGTGCTTGTAAATGGGTATTTTTATGGGTATATGGCAGGGTCCTTTCTTGCAACATTGTTAATGGGGCAGGCGGTGAGGTATTGTTGAGGAAAAGAATTGTTACTATTTGCTTGCTTTGACAAAGCCGATGTCGGAGGTGTCGAGGGGCATTTTTGCCTTTATTGCTCGCTTTGTTTCGGAGTCGCACCCATGGAGATGGGATAAAATGAAACTGTCTTTTAGTTGGAAGCTTGGCATAGTTATTACTCTTCTCTCGGTCGGGTTGACCAGTATTTGTGTTACTTCTTTCTATTATATCTCCTATAAAATGGTGATGAGTCAGATAGGCAAGAACATGTTATATGTGGGTCGACTAGGGGCTTTAATGCTTGATGATGAAGCCAGAGACGCTATTAAACGACTCACTCTGGCAACGGAAAAGGATTCAATAGTCAGTGCCGATGATATCGCCGCGATGAAGCCAAGCACCACCTTGAAGAGTTTGTCGCAGGAAAATATTGATCGTTACCATGGTTCCAGGGATTTTAAACTGCTCCGCGATGTGCTGTGCATGGTCACCCTTGCAACTGTTCACGATATGGAACCAAGGAAAACCGAATATAGAGTTGAGGATCCTTTGCGGGTAATAAATAACGGTGCCTTTGCTGTATATATTGCCGTGCCGATAAAAGAGTCTCCCAACAATGAGGTCTGGAAATACCTCGTATCACCGGCACCGGAGCCTACGGCTGATGGTTGGCCCGGTAATCCGATCGGCAATTTAGCAAAAGGCTGGGAACCTTTGAATTATTTATTCTTAGGGAAATCCTATGTCGATGACCGCTTATATACAGATGAGTTTTACACATCATTAAGCGCAGCGGTACCCATCCTTAATAAGGATGGTTCTACACTGGCTATTTTTGGCATTGACTATGCAGCTACCGAGGAAAGAAACCAATTAATTGCTCTCAAATATTTTAGTTATGGTTTGGTTTTTGCCAGTTTGCTGCTGTCGATTTTCAGTTCCATGTATATGGCGCACAGAATGGGATCTTCTTTACGGATACTCTCCGACGCTGCTCAAAAAGTGGCGGAAAATGATTTTTCAGTTTCTCTCGACATCAAATCAAAGGATGAATTTGCGATTTTAGGCAAGGTGTTCAATCAAATGATTGTCAGCATACGAAAATATATGCTGGAACTTGAAGAAAAAAACAAACAGCTTGCGACAATAGTTCTTGATATGCATGACGGTGTGGGAGCAATTTTGTCAAGCATTGCTATGAACTCTGCAAAGGATGTTGCAAAGGAGGACGATGCATGTCGCGGATCGGTCGATAGGCTGGTGTCAATTAACCATTTGGCCAGGAAGGGCCTAGTGGAAGTTCGATTCCTGATGAATGTTTTGGATTACGACCAATATGATTATTCCGTGATTGTCGAGGAGATAAAGATGCAAAGTGCTGATATTTTGGCTCCATCGGGCATTGAATTTCAGTTGGAGATTCTTGGAGATCTGCCTCGAGATCGCATGGAATTCAGGCAATTCCTCGATTTGCAAAGAATTTTCAGAGAAATATTTGTTAATATCGTCAAACATTCAAAAGCGACACACTGCGCAGTGGCACTTGACTTCCGGGGTAAAGATGTAGCAATGAAGATCAGCGATAATGGTAGTGGAGTAACTAAAGAAAATTGTTCCGGAGGGCGTGGGTTGAAGAGCTTAATGGGTCGAGCACAGCAACTCGGTGGGAAATTAGAGTATCATCAGCGGAATGGGTTTCATATAGAATTTTCCATTCCCAATCCTGGTTGCGCTAATGTGAATCAAAGTTTATTAACAGATGATATAAGCAAAAACAAGAGCTTATGAAAAATGCTATAAAAGTTGCCATCTTGGAGGACCAACCTGATATTTCAGCAAATCTTTGCGCTCTCATTACCGAAGATCAAGACTTGGAATTGTTGGCGGTATATTCATCGTCGGAGGAAGCTTTGGAGGACAATCTCCGTCAAAAAAATATTGATGTTTTCCTTGTCGATCTCGGTTTGCCGGGTCTGGATGGTATAAATTTTATTGCCAAGGCCAAAAGACTTTGCCCGCAAGCGAATTTTATGGTGCATACCGTATCCGAAAGTGGCGAGAAATTATGGTCGGCCTTGGCTGTCGGGGCCATTGGATATGTCCTCAAGGGCAGCCACCGAGAAGAAATTTTAGAAGGTTTAAAAATCGTTGCCCGAGGCAATACGTTGCTCAGTCCAAGGATGGCTGCAAAGCTCATCCGTTTTTTTAGTACAATTGCCGGTCCAATAAGTCCCCTTTCAAAACGAGAGATGGATATTCTCCAAGGCTTAAAATCCGGCCACACCTACGGGGAGATAGCGGAGACACGATTTCTCAGCCCGCATACCGTTCATACACACATAAAAAAAATCTACCAGAAGTTGAACGTCACCAATAGGGCAGATGCGGTGATAAAGGCCGCAGCGTTCAATTTGCTAACCGAAGGGGGTTGAAAGTTTTTTCAGATGCAACATCCTTCATTTCTTATAGGGGCATGTATGTTTAAGAAAACGTTTTTCCAATTGACCGCCGGTCTTTGCCTGTTGCTCACTTCTATTTCCGCCGCCCAGGCAGAAAAAATCCTCACCTTAATGACCCACGACAGTTTCAATATCAGCAAGGAGCTGGTGGCCACCTTTGAACAGACCAACGACGTCAAGCTTCGCTTCCTCAAAGCCGGAGATGCCGGAGCGGCACTGGTCCAGGCCATTCTCGCCAAGGAAAGCCCCCTCGCCGATGTCTTTTTCGGGGTCGACAACACCTTCCTGTCGCGAGCAATTGCTGCCGGTATTTTTATCCCGTACCGGTCACCTCTGCTAACCGCAATCCCCTCCCAGCTGCAACTCGACAAGGAAAACCGCCTCCTACCGGTATCCTATGGCGACGTCTGTCTCAATTACGACACGGAGTGGTTCAAGAAAAAGAATATGAATCCACCCACCGATCTTGGCGATCTGCTCAAGCCGGAATTCAAAGGGCTGACGGTGGTTGAAAATCCGGCAACCTCCTCGCCGGGTATGGCCTTTCTCCTTACGACCATCGGCAGATTCGGAGAAAACGGCTATCTTGATTTCTGGAAAAAGCTCCGGGCCAACGACGTCCTCGTGGCGAATGGCTGGAAGGACGCTTATTACGGCCATTTCACCTCGGCATCGAAGGGCGACCGACCCATCGTCGTCAGTTATGCCTCAAGCCCTGCGGCGGTCGTCCACTATGCAAAGACGCCTCTCAATGAAGCCCCCACCGCAGCGGTTGTCGGCGACCGTACCGCCTTCCGCCAGATCGAATTCATCGGTATCCTTAAAGGCAGCAAAGAACCGGAACTTGCTAAAAAATTCGTCGACTTCATGTTGAGCGTACCGGTCCAGGAGGACATCCCCCTGCAGATGTTCGTCTTCCCGGCAAACTCCGAGGCCCGTCGTCCCGAGGTCTTCATAAAACACGCAGTTACAGCAGAAAAGCCGGCAGAAGTCACCCCAGCGGATATCGAGGCAAACCGCGACAAATGGCTTGAGGCCTGGACCAGCACGGTTCTCCGCTAAGCTCTTGACGACGATCGCGATTTTTTTGGAGAACGGCAAATGAAAGCCAGAACCCTGCTGTTCTCCATCCCCCTTATTTTTTTAATCCTCTTCTATTTTTATCCACTCACACGAATAATCCTGCAGAGCTTTCTGCCGGACGGAGTCTTCAGCCCGGAGAGACTCAGCAGCCTGTTCAGCTCGCCCATCTATGGCCGTATCCTCTGGTTCACCACCTGGCAGGCTGCTCTCTCCACCTTCCTTACCCTGCTTTTAGCCCTGCCCGGCGCCTATATTTTTGCCCGCTATCGTTTTTTCGGTAAACACCTGTTCCAGGCATTACTCACCCTGCCCTTCGTCCTGCCAACCGTCGTAACAGCTGCCGCCTTTCGCGCCCTTCTGGGACCAAACGGTCTGCTCAACACTTGGCTGATGAGTGGCTTTGATCTGGCACGGCCACCGATTCGCATCGACCAGACCTTGACCTTTTTTCTCCTCGCCCATGTTTTTTACAATTACTCCCTGGTACTGCGAATTGTCAGCAGCTATTGGGCCGGTCTCGACCCCGATCTGAAGGCTGCCGCCAGGATGCTCGGGGCATCTCCACGACAAACCTTTTACCGGATCACCCTGCCGCAGTTGTTGCCGGCCATCGGCTCTGCAGCCCTTCTGGTCTTTATCTTCTGCTTTACCAGCTTCGGGGTGGTCCTTATCCTCGGCGGCCCCGGCTACTCGACCATCGAGGTGGAGATCTACCGCCAGGCGGTGCAGCTCTTTAATTTGCCGATGGCAGCGGCACTTTCTCTCATCCAGATTAGTGTGAATTTCCTCCTCATGTGGCTGCATGCCAGGTTGAGCAGGAGATCCCGGCTGGCATTCTATGGCGACACATCGACCGGGACAGCCATAAGGCCGGCGAAGCCTTGGGAGAAATTTCTGGTCGGCACCAACCTCTTCGGCATCTGCCTTTTGCTTGTCACTCCCCTGCTCGCCCTGGTGCTGCGCTCAATCAGCAGCGAAGACGGCCCGACACTCGCCTTTTACCAGGCGCTTTTTAAAAGTGACGGAGATTCGATCTTTTTTGTCGAACCGATTGTGGCCGTAGCCAACAGCATCGGTTTTGCCCTGGCGGCCATGGTAGCGGCGGTGATTCTTGGTCTTGCCGCTGCCGTCTTTCTCGCCTCCTCCCGCGGCAAAGCCGCTTCGTTCTGGGACGCCGTTATTATGCTGCCGCTTGCCACCTCAGCGGTCACCCTCGGCTTTGGTTACATCATTTCCCTTAACAGACCGCCGCTCAACCTCCGTGATTCCCTCGCCCTGGTGGTCATCGCTCACACCCTGGTGGCTTTTCCCTTCGTGGTCCGCTGCATCTTGCCAAGCCTCAGGCAAATCCCCCTGTCTTTGCGGGAAGCCGCAACCCTTCTCGGCGCCTCGCCGCTCCAGGTTTTCAGAAAGATTGAGTTGCCGATCATCAGTCGGGCGATCCTCGTTGGCGCGGTATTCGCCTTCTCCATCAGCATGGGTGAATTCGGCGCTTCATCCTTTGTTACTAGGCCCCATACCGCCACTATGCCGGTGGCCATCTTCCGCTTCCTCAGTCAACCGGGCGAGATGAACTACGGCCAGGCCATGGCAATGAGCACCATCCTCCTGCTGGTAACCTGTTCAGGCTTCTGGCTGCTGGCAAGGCTTGAGGTCTGGCATAGCTCCCCTACTCTATTCACCTCCAAAGGCAAGCCATGAGTGAAAGGCCAGACCACATCCTTTCGGTGCAGAACCTCGGCAATCACTACGAAGGGACACCACTTCTCCAAAATATCAGCTTTTCTCTCAGGCAGGGCGAGATCCTCTGCCTGCTCGGTCCTTCCGGCTCGGGCAAGACTACCCTCCTGCGGCTCATCGCCGGTCTGGAAAAAAATGATTCCGGGACCATTTCCTTTCACGGCCGCGATATCTCCGAAATTCCGCCTCACAAGCGTAATTTCGGCATGATGTTCCAGGAATATGCCCTCTTTCCCCATAAAAATGTCCACCAGAACATCGCCTTCGGCCTGGAAATGCAACAATGTCCACCAGACGAACTGCGCAATCGGGTCGAGACCATGCTCGATCTGGTAGGACTCAAGGACCTCGGCCACCGAGGGATCGACGAGTTGTCGGGCGGCGAGCGCCAAAGGGTCGCCTTGGCCAGAAGCCTTGCCCCCGAGCCCCAACTGCTCCTCCTCGACGAGCCGCTCGGCTCCCTTGACCGAACCCTCAGGGACCGCTTGACCGGTGAAATCCGCAGCATCCTCAAAAAGCTTGCGGTTACTGCCATCTTCGTCACCCACGACCAGGCCGAGGCCTTCAGCGTCGCCGACCAGGTGGCCGTCCTCCATAATGGCATTCTCCAACAATTCGACAGCCCGGAGGACCTGTACCGGCAGCCGAAAAACACAACTGTCGCCTCCTTCCTGGGCTTTGCCAACCTTCTTGAAGCAAGCCTGGACGAGGCGGGTGTCTGCCACTGCCCGCTCGGCCGCCTGCCCCTTCCGGACACCGCAAAACGACCGAGGGCCAAGGTCACCCTCCTCATCCGCCCGGACGGAGCAAGAATACTCGAACCATCAGCAGTAACCAGGAGTTCCAACCCGACACTGTCCGGAACAATTACCAACCGGCTCTTCCAGGGCGGCAGCTATCGGGTGACACTGCAGAACCCAGCTTATATCCTCACCTTCGACCTGCCCATTGATCCGCCACCTCCTCTTATCGGAAACCTCATACACCTGGCCGTGAATCCGGCGGCCCTTATCCTGATTGAATAAATTTCTGTTAACGCCACCTTGGTCATGCACAATGGTCTTGCACAAGCAATTACTATGACAACAAAAATACAGGTCGAAAGCGTATTTTTCGTACGGAAAATATAGCAAAAATCTGCAAGGAAGAGTAGCTTCAGCAAAGGCCGAATGCAGGATGGTGGGAGCAATGGCAAATTTCCTTGAGATTGTTGATACGGAAATCCCAACTCCCAGCAAGCTACATGTTACCCAAAGGAGCGATGCATATGTTCAAGTCAATGAAGTTACAGTTTAAACTGGTTCTTATCGGATGCTTACTGGTTGTTGTTCCGCAGATTATTGTCGGTTCCATCACTTTTTTTCAGAACAGATCCACTCTGAAATTTACCGTCGATGTAACCAAAAACCAAGCCTTCGCCCATCTTGACCAACTGGTAAAATCAGTTTATGGACTGGTCGAATCACACCAGGAGGTTAATGAAAGGAACATAAAAAGCGCCTTGAATGTCGCCCGTGAAATTGTTTCCTATGGCGGGGGGTTCTCTCTCGACGAGAAGACCATACGTTGGCAGGCGACAAACCAATTCTCCCTGGCAACTTCCGTGCTTGAACTGCCCCGGATGAAAATTGGCAACTCCTGGCTCGGCCAGGTCAATGATCCGAAAATCTCCGTTCCTGTGGTTGATAAAGTTAAGGATACCGTTTCAGTAACATGCACAATCTTCCAGCGGATGAATGCCGCAGGGGACATGCTCCGGGTTGCAACAAATGTACTGAAAGATGATGGAACACGGGCGATTGGAACCTTCATCCCCAGCACCAATCCAGACGGGAAACCAAATCCGGTAACCACCGCAATAATGAAAGGAGAGTCCTTTACCGGAAGAGCCTATGTGGTAAATAACTGGTATATCTCTTCCTACGAACCTTTGCAAGATGCTGCCGGCAAGATCATCGGTATGCTGTATGTGGGAATTCCGGTGGAGAGTGTCAAAAGCCTCCGGGAAACCATCATGCAAATAGTCGTGGGAAAAACCGGTTATGCGTGGGTACTGGATAGCAAAGGCAAGTATGTCATATCAAACAAAGGTAAGCGCGATGGGGAAGATATCTCCACCATGAAAGATGACCAGGGGCACTTGTTCATCCAAGAAATGGTGAAAAAAGGCCTTGCTTTGAAACCTGGTGAAATCGGAGAACACTATTATCCTTGGAAAAATCCGGGAGAAGCGGTACCAAGAATAAAGGTGGCAAGATTCATGTATTTTGCACCATGGGACTGGATCATCGGTGTGGGATCCGCCCAGGATGAATTTTTGGATTCGGCCGCAAAGATTGAATCTTCTTCCATGCAGAGCAGCATCATATTGTTCTCAGTTTTCATTTTGTCCTTGGTTGCGGCCGTTCTCATTTGGATTATTGTTGCCAAACGAATTACCCAGCCGATCATAGCACTCACCGAAGCCGCTGAAAAGATGAGCAAAGGCGATCTCTCCATCAATATAGATATTGACTCAGCGGACGAGATCGGAGCTCTTGCCAAGGCAATAGGCCGTATGCAAACCAGCCTCAAGATGGCAATGGAGAGATTACTCAAACAAAGGTAAATTGGTACTCTTTCCGCAATAAACGGGATCGTCGAAACCCGGCTGCTCTCAGTCTCCGGGCTTCGATGATCTGTTTATACTATGCCTGCGCCGTCTTTTTGGGCACGTCTCAAATCTCATTTTCTTTTTATTTTTGTGAAATCAGGGCAAGACGCACCCCCAGTCCAATAAAAAGGCTGCCGACAGCAGTCTTAATAAGGCTCCCGAACATACGATGCTGCTTTAAGCCATCGGCAATTTTTGCAGAAAAGAGTGCAAAGAGTATATTGACAATGGTGCCGTTAAAATTAAAAAGACAGCCAAGAAAGAGAAAAGAAATTGTGGGATGCAGCGCATTCGGGGCAACGAATTGCGGCAGGAATGCCATGAAAAACAAGGCCACCTTCGGATTAAGGGTATTAACGAGTATGGCTTGACGAAATATCCGACCGTATGGCAGAGGGGCAAGGAGGCTCTTTTCCACCTCGACTCTCTTTGCCGCACCAGATCGCAAAGAAAGCAACATACCCAGTCCAAGGTAGACAAGATACGCGGCACCACCAATTTTGACGAGGGTAAAGGCCAACGCTGAGGTAGCCAACACCACCGACAAACCTAAAGCCGCAAGCAGAATATGCACCAGACATCCAGCACCAATTCCCAAAGCGGCAACAATCCCGGCCTTTACCCCTTGTGTCGCGCTACGACTGCCAATGTAGAGAATATCGGCTCCCGGAGTAATATTGAGGAGTAAGCCCGCAGTAATAAAAACGCCAAGACTCCCCGTATCCAGCATACTATTGCTCCTCTTTAATTGATAAGGAAAGAATGGTGACCCTTGAAACGGGAATTGAGATCTACCCCCGATCGTCGATTTTCAAATACGGCCTACTGGTGACACCTTGGTACACCTGTCGTGGCCGACCGATCCGACTGCTTTCCTTATCCGAGTTCATTTCCTGCCAATGGGCAATCCAGCCGGGAAGCCTGCCCAAGGCGAACATCACGGTAAACATGTTGGTGGGTATCCCTAATGCCCGATAAATAATGCCGGAATAAAAGTCGACATTCGGATAGAGGTTGCGTGAGACAAAATAGTCATCCCGACGGACCCGATATTCGAGTTCCTGGGCGATATTCAGTAAGGGATCAGACACCTTGAGAGTTCCAAGGACAGCCTCACACACCTCCTTGATCAGCATTGCCCTAGGATCATAGGTTTTATAGACACGGTGCCCAAACCCGGTGAGCCGATAGGGGTCATTAGGGTTTTTAGCCTTAGCGATATATTTATCGTAATCTTCGCCATCCCGGTAAATATCCTCCAGCATCCGAATTACCGCAACATTGGCTCCGCCGTGCAACGGTCCCCACAGGGCACTGATGCCCGCCGAAATGGAAGGATATAGACGTACCCCGGCACTCCCCACCAAACGTACCGTCGATGTCGAACAGTTCTGCTCGTGATCAGCGTGAAGAATCAGCAGTTTATTCAGGGCAATAACGGCGATCGGCTCAACTTGATAAGGCATATTGGGACGGTCGAACATCATGTTGAGAAAGTTAGCGCAGTAACTTAAATCAGCTCGCGGGTAAACCAAAGGATGGCCGATGTTCTTTTTATAGGAAAAGGCGGCTATCGTCCGCATCTTTGACAGCAGACGTGCAGTCGTGGTGGTAATGCCGCCGTAGGGGTCTTCCTCCATGTCCATTTCCGGATAGAAGTCGTGCAGAGACCCTACCATCGTCGAGAGTATCGACATGGGTGAAGAGTTTGGTGGAAAATGATCGAAAAAATGAATCATATCCTCATGTATCAGGGCATATCTGGTCATGTCGTACTTGAAACGTTCGAGTTCTTTAGCGGTAGGCAATTCACCGGTCAGGAGAAGATAGGCCACCTCGACAAAAACGCAGTTCGATGCCAAATCCTCAATGTCGTAGCCGCGATACCTGAGAACCCCCTTCTCACCGTCCAGGTAGGTTATCTGCGACTCACAGGAACCGGTATTCATAAAACCGCTGTCGAGGGTGATGTACCCGGTTTGACGCAGCAGGGACCTGATATCCAAAGCCTTTTCTCCGGTGCTGCTTTCAACTATCGGCAAGGTATAGGCTTTGCCGTCGACGATCAACTGTGCTGTTTCTTTTGACATGGATATTCCTCTCATAAGTGCAGTAACAATAGGGGGTGGAAAGTTTTGCATACCCCCACTTCCTTGTGCTTCTGTCAAACAAAGCAGCTCAGTGACAGGAATCAACCTGGAATGCGGAAAAGCTCAACACTTTTTCAAGGTGTGCTGTTTGCATTAAAAAGGTTGAGTTGCCATTTTTCCAAGAACCGCAGCCTGTCTTTCAGTTCAGTGGCTGGATAAATAAGAAAATTTGCACGTTCACTTGATTGTCTTTCATCGCCTGTTTTCAGATATGCTGCCTTCCAGGCCAGGCGTCCATCACTGTAAGTATGTATTGTCCTCAAATCACTCTTATGAAGCCGAAGTGTACCAGTTAGGAGCAAAGCAACGTAAAAAAAGCAAAGCATATTAGACAAAGTTCGATTTTTCAAACCGGAAAAACAGAGATATAAAGCCAGACCGGCAGGAATCAAGAGTGTTACGTATCGCGATGCCACTGAGGCCTCTTTCCAGCCGAGAAACACCCGACCAACAGCTGTTTCAAAACAATAGATTACCGTAAAGGCAGCAAGGCAAAAAATAACCACACTGCGATTTTGATCCTGCTCATCACCTTGAATGATTCGCCATCCATGCCAAATTGCCATTACCACCAAAATTGCGAGAGTGAAAACTCCAATACTCAGTACGAAAATGCCATACCCTCTTATACCATGGTAATTATTAAGCATCGAAGCGACGAAAAATAAATATTCCAGCGGTTTTTCATAGGGAAAGCGAAATCCGTCTACAGCTGGGTCAAAACGATAACCGCAGGCAAAAATCACCCACGCAAGACCTATGCCTGTCAGTGCAAAAACAATAGAGAGACCTTTTCTTTTCTCTTTTCGCTGAAAATGGTGAATTGCCTGCACAGCCAGCACCAAGGGAACAAGAAATCCGACAAAAAGCCCGAATCCGGTAAAAATCAAAAGAAAGGTCAAGAAACAAAGAGCACTCAACCGCCAGCCAATAGGCCGAATAAACCAAGCAAGACAGAGTGACATAAAGAGAAAAATGGGCATGGCACCGTGTGAGATATTGGCAGCACCGACAAATATCTCATATTGGCGGATATTCAAAAAAAGCAGAGGAATAACAATCAGGCCAAACCCATGTGCCCCACATCGCCGGACAAGCAGAAATCCTAAGCCCGCTGCACCCATCAAAACAAAGCTCACCCCAAAAGCGTCCCAGCGAGAATTCCAGCCACTTATTTGGGCAATTATGCTGGTCAGGATGAAGCCGATCCCCTGGCGATGTGGCCCATGCTGTCGATTAAAGATATCCCAGAGAGTACCGTCTTGAAACAAAGGGGTGTAAAAGTCCCATTGGTCCCAGTACATAATATTGACGGCATAACGGTCTACAAAAAAATGCTGCCGTAAAGCAAGAATTGTGAAAACCGCAGTAAATACTAAAAATACAGGGAGAGTATTTCGATTTGGAAAAAAGCGGTATTGCATAATGGCTTTCAGGTGTGCGCTCCTATTAAATGGAAGCTGAAACTCCAGTCTCAGCTGTCACACTTTCTTCTGAAGGAATTGATTGGATATCATTGTAGGTTATATTATCATCTTTATAAACCGTCTTGGAGGAAAATTTAGGGAGAGACGTAGCCCCGATGAAATAGTCTATATAGCGAAAATTAAGGCGAACGCCTGCCTCGCTATAGGGCAACAATGCTCCGATTCCGAGATAACCACCAAACGATGGATCATATCCAAGTCCGGCCGCTCCCTGGATGGTAGATTGACCGGTGAAACCATTGACTCCGCCCGAGAAATCCCAGAACCCATTGAACGGCGCAATGAGGAGATACGCTTCTCCACCCGTGACCTTATCGCCTTTTTCAACAGTAACAACAGCTTCGGAGGTGACGGTCGTGCTTTCTTCTCCATCCTGATAAACCCGATCTACAGTCTGCTCTTTCCTCCTTACGATATCGTCCACCTCTGCATATTGTACCTTGACCCCAATCCGCGTATCGGCAAAGTGAACAAAAGATTGTTCCTTGCTTCCACCAAAAGGGATTTGGAGCATCCCTCCGACCCGCCACTCTTCCTCGGCATTGCAGGTTTTGCAGTAATACCGCCTGCGATCAAAATCCCGATCAAAACCATCGTCAAGCCGATCTTCGATGTTGCCTGGAGCCTGTCTCCTCCAATCGATCTATTTCCCGAACTCATTCGTCCAATCATATACATTCTTTCTTTTTCGCTATGGTCAACGACTTGACAAGCTGGTCTTGATATTGCGATTCTCACCTTTTTCCCAGCAGAAAAAGGTCGAAAAACCCACCGCCGTCCAACCTAGCACATCAATATACGCATCTCAATTATTTTTTATCGAAATATCACAATGTTCATAAATAATGATCGGATTTTCGATATGGGTGAACTGCAGTTCTCCAGAAAGCCTTCTTGATTAACTCTCCCACCCTCAGTATAGTCGCTGCCAAGAAGCGACAATGTCGAAGAGGATATAGAAGAACAGAGTTTTTTTCTCTGCGCTGCTTTGTACCAACCAAAAAGTATCTCCCACGATGATGACCTTATTGAGAAAAAACTGGTTCATGCTCGGTCTTGCCGCCGTCGCCCTGTTCACCATCGCCGATAGCAGCGGTCTGCTGGTTGCACCCGGACTCTGGCTGGGAGCGCACCGGGGTCCGGATGGTGTCATCGTCGTCATTTTCTTTTTTTCCGGAATTGCCCTCAATACCAGACAAATTCGCTCAGGGGTTACCGATTACCAAGGCACCTTGCTGGCTCTGGCACTGATCTTTGTCATCGCCCCGTTCATTGGCCTCATTTTTTCCCGCCTGCCCCTGGCGACCGGCATCGTCCTCGGCCTGTATCTGGTAGCCGTTATGCCCTCAACGCTGAGCAGCGGCGTGGTTATGAGCGGCGCCGCCGGAGGCAATATGGCCCATGCCCTGCTGATAACCATCATCGCCAATGCACTCGCGGTGGTAACTATCCCGGTGACACTTATCCTCCTCCTCGGAGCATCAGGGGATGGCAGGGTCATTACCTTCGACCAGTCGGCGATTATGATGAAGATCGCAAGCCTCGTCCTTCTGCCGCTTCTTGGCGGAATCGTGCTCCGCAACCGCCTTGGCAAACGGCTCCGTCCCATACTGCACTCCACTTCAACCGGAAACCAACTGGCAATTCTCCTTATTGTCTGGATGGCCCTCTGCAGTGGGCGGACGGCAATAGTTACCGAACTGAACACGCTCCCGGCAGTTTTGGCGGCAGTCTTCTCTTTCCACCTTGCACTGCTCCTGACAGCGCTTGGAATGACCAGGTTTTTCGGATTCAGCAAAGGCCGAAGAGAAAGCATCATCTTTATGGGTGGACAAAAGACCCTGCCCCTGTCGGTAATCCTTCAGGTTTCTCTTTTTCCTGAATATGGTATCGCTCTGGTGGTCTGTGTCGTGCACCATATCGTGCATCTCATTATGGATGCCTTCCTTATAGCGTATCTGCTGGAAAAAAAGGATTGACGCCCATGCTGACACTTATTTTTGCCAACGGCGATCTGGCAGACACCTCCGAATTACCTGATCTTCAAGGCAGAGCCGACCTCATCATTGCCGTTGACGGCGGGGCCAACCACTGCCGGGAGCTACGAATTATTCCAGATGCACTCATCGGCGACTTCGATTCCGTTTCCCCCGCAGTTCTCAAAGAATTTCAGGAACAATCGGTTGCCATCCACCGCCATCCGGCAAAGAAAGATGCCACAGACCTCGAACTTGCCCTCGATTTCGCCATAGCCAAGGGGGCTCGGGAGGTCTGGCTTCTCGGCGGCCTCGGCGGCAGATGGGACATGAGTTTTGCCAATATACTGCTCATTGCCGGAGATACATACAAAGCTCTCAATTTCACCGTGCCGGGGCCGGACTGCATCATGCATGTCCTCCATCCCGGCAAGCCCTTTACTCTACACGGCATGCCCGGCCAGAAGGTTTCCCTGCTGCCGCTGCGGGGTGATGTGCAAGACCTCAGCCTGCACGGTTTCGAATATCCTTTGAAAAATGCTACCCTCCGCTTCGGCTCAACGCACGGGGTCAGCAACGTGCTACAGAAACCTGGGGCAACGGTGCAATTCAACAGCGGTGTACTCCTCTGTATACGCATGACCACCCCGGCATATAATAAGATCCGTGATTGATAAGCGAAAAGGCCAATACCTTGATCCTTTTTTAAACAAAACAGAAACGATTCCCGTGACCCAGAATCCTTCATCTCTGCAACTCTTTCATCCCCTCATCCGCGCTTGGTTCACCGAAAAATTTACTGCACCAACCGACGTCCAGGATAACAGCTGGCGAGCGATCGGTGCGGGTCGGCATGTACTGCTCACCGCTCCGACCGGAAGCGGCAAGACCCTGGCGGCCTTTTTATGGGCAATCAACCAGTTGGCAACCGGTACCTGGCTGGGAGGAACGGTGCGGGTGCTGTACGTCTCGCCGATGAAGGCACTGAATAACGACGTGCACCGCAATCTTGAGAGGCCGCTGGCCGAGATAGGTGAGAGATTTCGGGCGGCGGGCCTTGCCATGCCAACCATTCATGTGCAGAGCCGAAGCGGCGACACCGGAGGAACGGACCGGCAGCGGATGTACCGGAAACCACCGGAGATTCTGGTAACCACCCCGGAAAGCCTGAATATCCTCGTCACCTCCAAGTCCGGGCGGGCCATGTTGGGTGGCGTTGCCGCGGTAATACTCGATGAGATCCACGCGGTGTTGCCGGAAAAAAGGGGTACGCATCTCATTTGCGCCGTTGACCGGCTGGTCAGGCTATCCGGGGAATTCCAACGCATCGCCCTGTCGGCCACGGTCCGACCACTCGCCACCGTGGCCGATTTCGTCGGCGGTGCGATCATCAGGCCAGGTGGGGGCTACGACAAACGGCCGGTGACCATCATCCGTTCGACCATCGCCAAAGAGATGTCGGTGGTCGTCACCATGCCACCCGAGGCGGAAACGACCGTAGGGGATGGCAGCTGGTGGCCGGCGATGGTCGAAGCCTTCAAAAAAATCATCGCCGACAGCCGTTCGACCCTCTTTTTCACCAACTCCCGTCGCCATGCCGAAAAGGTCACCCGACTTCTCAATGAGAATGAGGAGGAAGAACTGGCCTATCCGCACCACGGCTCGCTGGCCCGCGAACTTCGCCTGGCCGTTGAACAGAAGCTGAAAAGCGGCGAGTTGCAGGCCATCGTTGCCACCAACTCTCTTGAGCTCGGCATCGATATCGGCGATCTTGATCAGGTGGTGCTGGTTCAGTCACCGCCCTCCGTCGCCCAGACGATCCAGCGGGTCGGTCGCGCCGGCCACCAGGTCGGCAAAGCTAGCCGTGGCCTGCTCTTTCCCCTGCACGGCAAAGACTTTATCCATGCAGCGGTACTGGCCAAAGCGGTGCGGGAAAAAGATATCGAGGAGATCAGGCCGGTTGATTGTCCGTTCGACGTCCTGGCCCAGATTATCCTGGCCATGACCATCGCCGAGAAGTGGCTAATCGACGAGCTTTTCGATAACCTCCGGGCGTCCTACCCCTACCGCCACCTGTCACGTACCGCCTTCGACGCAGTGCTTGCCATGCTCGCCGGTCGCTACGCCGACTCAAAGATCCGCGAACTTCGCAGCCGGGTCCATCTCGACCTGCTGGCAGGGACAGTCGAAGCCAAAGACGGTGTGGCCTACCTCCTCTACACCTCGGGCGGCACCATCCCCGACCGGGGAGCCTTTCTCATGCGGCACCAGGAAAACAAAACCCCCCTCGGCGAACTTGACGAGGAATTCGTCTGGGAACGCCGGCTTGGCGAGACCTTTGCCCTTGGCGCCCAGGTGTGGCGCATTCAGGCCATCACCCATAACGATGTCGAGGTCATCCCCGTTGCTGCCGCCCACAACATCATCCCTTTCTGGAAGGGTGAGGGCAGAAACCGCGACTGGCATCTGAGCGAGCTGATCGGTCTTTTTCTGGAAGAGTGCAATGATGCTCTAAGCGATCCGACCTCCGCCGATCTGCTGAGCAAACGCTTCATGGCCGACTACGCCATGGATGAGGTTGCCGCCAAGTATCTCCATTCCTACCTGGAGCTGCAGCGGCAAACATCAAGGGCAGATCTACCGCACCGCCACCATCTATTGATCGAGCATTTTAATGATCCCCAAAACACCAGTGACAGTAAGCAGGTCATCCTCCATACTCTTTGGGGCGGCAGGATCAACCATCCCTTCGCCCTTGCCCTGGCCGCCACCTGGAAGGAAAAACATTCCTACCCCCTGACGGTCTTTGCCGACAACGACTGCATCCTCCTCATGCTGCCCCATGCCTTCGACAGCAAAGACCTCCTCACCCTGGTGAATTCAGGGACCGTCGACCGACTTCTCCGGTTGCAGCTTGAGGAATCCGGTTTCTTCGGCGCACTCTTTAGGGAGAATTGCGGGCGGGCTCTCCTCCTGCCCAAGACCTCGCTAAAGAGACGGATGCCGCTCTGGCTCAACCGACTCCGGGCCAAAAAACTGCTGGAGGCCGTCCTCGTCTACGAGGATTTTCCGATCCTTCTCGAAACCTGGCGGGAATGCTTCCATGACCGTTTCGATCTGCCAAACCTCAAGATGCTCCTCGACGAACTGGAGGCGGGACAGATCGCCGTCAGCGAAATCGTCACCCACCACCCCAGTCCCTTCGCCGACGGTGTGGTCTGGAACCAGACCAACAAGTTCATGTACGAGGACGACACCCCGGATGGCGGCAAACAGTCGTCTCTTTCCGACTCCTTGATCCGCGAGCTGGTCTTTTCCGCCCATCTCAGGCCAAAGATACTGCCTGAAATAATTGCCCTCTTTCTTGGTAAGATCGGCAGAACCGCTCCCGGTTACGGACCGCTGCAGGTAGCGGACCTGATCGAGGCGGTGGAGGAACGGCTTTTCCTCTCCGAGGAGGAATGGCAAGAGTTGCTGGCAGCAAGTGTTCGCGACGGCGACCTTACCAAGGAGGAACTGCTCAGTGGTTGCTGCAAGCGACTGGTCGCCCTGCATCTGCCGGGTGCTGCGGCTGCCGGCTATGTTGCCATTGTCAAACTCCCCTTTATCGCTCTGGCTTTTGGGTTATCCAGGGAGAATCTCACCGTCTCCCCGATATGCAACAAACAAGGACTGAAAATTCACCCGATCGTCGATCTTGCCTTTGCTCTTCCCCGCGACAACCAGGGCGATGAAATTCCCGGACCTGCCGCCTTTCTCACCGCGTGGCTGGCCACTCGCGGCCCCATAGCCCTTACCGCACCCGGACAACTTCTTGGATTCAAAGCCGAATTGCTGGAAGCGATCCTTGCCGAGCTGGCGGAATCCAGGCAGATCGTCGTCGACACTTTCACCGCCGGAAAAGAAGTGCAAGAGGTCTGCGACGCATCCTCCCTTGAGATCCTCCTGCGCATGCAACGGCGAGCCAGGCAACCTGTATTCGAACCGCTCGGTGGTGAAATTCTGCCGCTCTTTCTCGCCACCCACCAGGGTCTGACGGGTAATGACGGCGGCCTTGACGCCCTGCAACATGGCCTTGATACCCTCTTTGGCTACCCCGCCCCCTGCGCCGCCTGGGAAGAATACCTCCTGCCGGCCCGGGTTACTGCTTACCAGAAAAACCATTTGGACAGTCTGCTGCTTGATACCGGACTCATCTGGTACGGCTGCGGCCCGAAAAAAACGGCCTTTGCTTTCCCTCAGGATCTTGAACTTTTTGTCGAAACCAGGACAGAGGAAGACGAAGAGACTTGCCGGCTCTTTGCCGGCGAGACCAGCCGTTCCAGCTTTTTTGACCTTCAGAACCGTTCGGGTCTGGACAGCGGGACTCTGACAAGCCGTCTCTGGCAGTTGATCTGGCGGGGCCGGGTGGCTGGCGATAACTACAACCTGCTGCGCAAAGGCATCGAAACCGATTTCACCCCCATCCGGATCGACGATGGCCGAATCGGTCGGGGCCGCCGGACCGGACTATCCCGCTGGGAGTCGTCCAGACCTCTGGCCGGAAACTATGCTCTCTTGAAGCAGCCGGAACATGGCGACGATGACGACCCGATCCGAGCCCAGGAGCTGGACAAGGACCGAGTCCGTCAGCTCCTGGTCCGCTACGGCATAGTCTTTCGCGACCTGTTGGCCAAGGAATCGCTCCCGCTGCAATGGCGAAGCATTTACAAAACCCTGCGACTGATGGAGCTGTCCGGCGAAATCCTCTCCGGTTATTTTTTCGAAGAGTTCTCCGGACCGCAGTTTCTTGCTCCAGAGACCTTCAGGCGATTGCAAAAAGGCTTCGATCAGGACGCCATCTTCTGGCTGAACGCCTGTGACCCCGCCTCACTCTGCGGCCTCGGACCTGAGGGAATAAAGAAAAATCTACCGAAACGACTTGCCACCACCTATCTCGTTTATCATGGTGAAAAGCTCGTCCTGATCTTAAAAAAGAATGGCCGGGAGATGGAGTTTCTCGAGCCAGCCGGACATCCTCTCATCCCCCATTATCTTGAAATCTGCAAGGTACTGCTGACTCGCGACTTCAATCCTCTTAAAATGATCGTCGTCGATCACATAAATGGCAATTCCCCCGCTCGCTCAGAATACCTCACCAATCTGCGTGACTTCGGTTTCACCACCTCACATCGTGGCCTTGTGCTTCATAAAAAATGGTAGCATCCTGCGCGTAAATGTTGACAAAAGGGGTTCAATCTTCAGTTCTCTTGCAGTCGCATTTTTTCCATCTGACAGAAGGACCTGTTCGACAATTTTCTAAGGATAGGGTAATAATGGCCTGGCCCGGCAGGGATAAGTACCTTGACGAAATTCGTTAAACTAACAAAAAACAAATTTCAAATTTACTAAAATCCAGCAACTCACAACTGCGATCGAAAGCAATCGGACCTTTTACGGAAAGTTCCGGCAAAACCATATCTTAGACAAAATTACCGAAACTCATCTTCAGGAGACATCTCGACCATGAAAACAACGTGCTTTGCCCTTCTTCTCTTTCTTCATCTGACCGGTTTTGCCGTAGCCCGTGAATATAACTTTACCCTGATCAACAAAACCGGTTTCGAAATCATTGATCTCTTCTTCAGCCCCGCCTCCCAGAGTAATTGGGGAGATGAAGTGCTGACGGTCGACACCATTCCCAACAAAGAGACGATGAAGATCCACCTGTCGCGCAAGGAGAAGGCTGAAACCTGGGACATTCTGGTAAATGATGAACAGGGTGTTTCCTTTAAATGGCCCGACCTGAAACTCTCTGAAATCTCGACGCTTATCCTGACAATCAAGGCTGGCCAGCCAATAGCATTTTACGAATAGGATGGATGCCGGGGCCGGAACTTTTTTTCGCCTGGCAACAACCAGTTACTGCGTTCCAGCTGCCTCCAGCTTTTTTCCTTGGAAGATATCGACGTTATAATTCTACAGGGCGTGATTCTCTTTTCCGTGTGACGTTAAAAGAGCCATAAGATCTGAGCCCAACCGGTTGTCCCCTTCTCTGTCAAGAACAATATTTCTAGCACTGAGGTCGCTTGCCAAGGCGATGACCACCTCCCGGAGCTCAGCCACCGGTCGTGGCGAAGCAATAGCAATGCTTCTGGTCCCTTTTCACCTCCGTCACCGTCGCCTTCAGTTCCTGTTGATAGCTGTGCAGAATTATGGCTGTGGCCACCGAGAATCAGGCCGAGGCCGTTTGTCTGTTCGGCAACGGCGATATCGTCGATCAAACCCAAATGACTGACCAGAACCGGCACATCGACTTCCTGCCGGTATTCGGCAATTATCCGTTTGGCGATCCCGATATAATCGATATCTATTTCCAGTGCCGGAAGATTTGCATATACAGGGCCATCATGCTGGCCGCCGTCGATTCCGAAGGGCCTGGTAGTCAACCCGAAAAAGCCTATCCTGAGGCAACCGAGGTTAAAGCGGTAAAGTCGGTGAAACCGGTCGGGGGGTTGTTTTCCTGTGCCGGTGCCAACATTTCCGCTCTCACCGGGGAGAATGGCAGAAAGATTACGGCCGCAAAAC
>JAZDOW010000269.1:0-25318 GCA_043798185.1 Pseudomonadota bacterium
GTCGATCTAACCCAGCTGATGGAAAAGATCAGCGAAGCCTATGCCCTTAAAAAGGGCAGATAGACGACAATCCATCTGCTGTATAGTGACCTCTCTTGATATTGTCTTGTTGTGCCAAACAATTTAACAGTTTCCAAAGTAACGACTCTTTGCGGCAAAGAGTGATGCCTGTCTTCAGCGATCCCCCGCCAGAGCTTCGCGTCTGAAACGTCATGCCATCTCTAGAAGAAGTAGAGCTGAAGCAAAAAACGTGATACAGTCGTTTATTCTGCAATAATGTACGTTATAGGGCATTCGCCCCAGTCACAAAACGTTTGCAGAGTACTATAATCGAAAATCAGTGATTAATTTTTTGCCGACAGGCTAAAGAACTATGACTGCATCCCAGGGAAGTCTCAATATTCTCATAGTTGATGATGAGATCAATATTCGCAAGACACTCTCATATTGTCTTGAAACCGAAGGGCATACCGTCATAGCCGTTGCCAATTCCCAGGAGGCCTTGAAAGAGGGGAAGAGGCGCTCCTTTGATATCGCCTTTATTGATCTCAGGCTCGAGAAAGAAAACGGCATGGATCTTATCCCTCCGTTACTCGCTGAATCTCCCTGGTTGAAAATTGTAGTTGTAACCGCAAATGCAACGATAGAGACAGCAGTCCAGGCGATGCGTCGCGGGGCTGCCGATTATATTGAAAAACCATTTACCAGCTCGCAAATTAAACTTTTGATTCGGACGTTGGGACATATCCGCGATCTCGAAAACGAGATAACTGTTTTAAAGGAAGACAGGCGCAGATTGGCTCCCGAGGCTCTCTTGCAAAGCAAAAACGCCGAAATGCTTCGTATCATCGACACATTGCACAAAGCCGCAGCCTCCGAAGCCATGATTCTCATTCGTGGTGAGAGTGGTACCGGAAAATCGGTTTTTGCCCGGACCATTCACAATTTGAGTCAACGGGCAAAAAAACCGATGATGATTGTTTCGTGTCCTGCAGTTCCAACCGAGCTTTTGGAGAGCGAATTATTCGGCCATGCCAGGGGAGCCTTTACCGGTGCGGTCAAAGAGAGTCCGGGGCGTATTGCCGCCTGCGAAGGCGGGACGCTTTTTCTCGACGAGATCGGTGATATGGCCTTATCCATTCAGGCAAAATTACTTCGGTTTATCCAGGACAAGGAATATGAACGTTTGGGGGAAACGCTGTCTCGGAAGGCAAATGTGCGAATTATCACGGCCACTAACGTCAATCTTGAGCAGCATGTCGCCGATGGACGGTTTCGGGAGGACCTGTTCTATCGGATAAACGTCATCAGTATCAACGTGCTGCCGTTGCGTGAACGGCGCGAAGATATAATGACTATCGCTAACGACTTCTTTGATTTTTTTTGTCTTGCCAACCATAAAAACATGCTCGGGTTTGATGCCTCGGCCCAGCGGGCACTCATGGACTATTCCTGGCCCGGCAATGTTCGCGAGCTTCGAAATGCCATCGAACGCGCGGTTATCCTGGGGAGCGGACCGGAGATAAGCGCACATGATCTGCCGGAAAGTATTGTCCCCTCCCTTGACTTTCTTGGAATTGGTGACTTTGTCTCTCTCGCTGCCCTCGAAGAATTCCATATAAAAAAAATTCTGGAAAAAACGCCTTCAATCCAGGAGGCAGCAGACATACTTGGAATAAATCAAGCTACTTTGTGGCGAAAAAGAAAACAGTACGGTTTCTGATCAATCCTTCCTCACTTTGATCTTGCAATTTGCAAGATCCTCCCCCCTCGCTCCATTCAATTTGCAAGCCCATCGGTCGGCTGATCTTAAAATATCCTTTAATGACAAGTAATTATCTGATGGCACGTTATTTGCGATAGGGGGCTCATCCGTTGTTTCGCCGGCTATGGCTGAATTGAGGACTTTCCCCATGAATCTGAAGAAAAAAATTCTGATTGGTTATGGAGTTGCTTTTTTGTTGATGAGCATCGTAGCAACATGGGCAATCACCAACCTCTGGTCGCTGGGTAAAACAACCGACGCAATTCTCCGCGATTATTATCGAAGCATCCTGGCGGTCGAGAATATGCTTGACGCCCTGGGCAGTCAAGACAGCGGCATACTCATGATGATTATGGGTGATGCACCAAAAGGTATTGACCAATACCGAGAAAATGAGGCGTTTTTCTTTGAATGGCTCGGACGTTCTAAAGAAAGCATCGCAGTTGAAGGTGAACTGGAAGTCGTACACACCATTGAATCGCAATACAACGAGTACCGCCGCCAGTTTATCAAATTCACCGATTTGCAGCAATTTGAGAGTCCCGTCCTGCCCTTAACTTTAAAGACCTACAAAGAAACTCTTCTACCACTGTTCAGTATGGTTAAGGCAAGTTGTCTGCAATTGCGTACAATGAATGAGAAGACCATGTATTCAGTCAGTGAAAAGGCAAGAAAGGATGCCAGACACGCAATCTGGTCGACTGTTTTGGTGGCATCGCTTGCTTCCATTGTTGCACTGTTTTTCAGTCTGGTTTTTGCCGAACGGCTCGTTCTTCCTTTGCGACGCTTTGTTGAAGCCGCCAAGAAAATTTCGGCTGGAGAATTTTCTGTGCAGCTTTCCGTTGAAACCATGGACGAGCTTGGAGTGCTCGCCGAAGAATTCAATAGGATGGCTGCTCAGTTACGGCAATACCATATGATGAATGTCGACCGGATTATTGCCGAGAAAAACAAGGGCGAGGCGATTCTGGCCAGTATTGAGGATGGTCTGGTGGTATTCGACACTGATCGGAAAGTAACAGCAATCAATCCAGCCGCTCGGCGAATTTTAAAGGTTCATGCGTCATATGGCAAGGACCTCTCTTATGAACAGATTCTTTCTGAACAAAAACTGATTGCTATCGTTGATGAAACAATCCTCTCAGGGGTTCAGCCGAGTCTTCCTGATGACCAGAGGATCGTTATTCTGACCAATGAAGGGGAGGCGCGACAGTATCTCTTTTCGGCAACAGTGGTTGGCCAGAAAGATCAGAAGCTTACCAGTGTTGTCCTGTTGCTGAAAGATATCACTCAATTGCGAGAGGTTGAGCGGCTGAAGAGCGAATTTGTCATGGCTGCTTCACACGAATTGCGAACACCACTCACCAGCTTGGGCATGAGCATTGATCTGCTCATCGAGCATGCCACCGAATACCTGCCGGACAAGGAAAAAGAACTGCTCCATGCTGCCTATGATGAAGTGAACCGCATGAAGGCCATGGTGCATGACCTGCTCGATTTGTCGAAGATCGAGGCGGGAAGAATTGATCTGGAGTTTGAAAATATACCGGTCGCCACTCTGTTTGAGCATGCCCGGAATGTTTTCAAAGGCCAGGTAAGTATGAAACATATCAATCTTTCCATTGATGATACCGAGTTTTTGCCTCTGGTTCGTGCCGATGCCAACAAGATTGTCTGGGTTCTCTCCAATCTTATCTCGAATGCCCTGCGGTATGTTTCCGAAGGCGGCCATATACGACTTACCGCAGAAAGTACGGGTGTCGCAGTAAATATTGCCGTGCAGGATGATGGCGTTGGAATTCCGATTGAACACCAAACTCGTGTTTTTCAGAAATTCGTTCAACTAAATAAAAGAGAAAGCGGCAGGACCGGCCTGGGTTTGGCCATAAGCAAGGAAATTGTTCGTGCCCATGGTGGAACGATCTGGGTTGAATCTCATCCCGGAAAAGGCAGTGTCTTCACTTTCACCCTTCCCGCAGTTTCATAGGGAGTGTGCAGTTTGAAAATAGTGGCAGTTTTTGCTGGTCGTAAAAATTATACATAAAAAGGAGTAGTCATGTTAATCGCGCTGGTTGTGATTTTTGTTCTTGCCTATGCAGCAATTGCCCTGGAGCATCCGCTTGGGGTTAATAAATCGGCTACGGCGCTTATAGGTGCCGGTTTGCTCTGGACGATTTACGCCTTGAATGGTGGTGATCACCACCTGGTTTCGCAAAACCTTCAAGAGTCGGTTGCCGCTACCGCACAGATTGTTTTCTTTCTTATGGGCGCCATGACCATTGTCGAGGTGGTTGATGCCCATAACGGTTTTCTGGTCATCACTTCACGTATCAAGACTACCAAGATAACCTCACTGCTCTGGCTTGTCGGTTTTGTCGCATTTTTTCTCAGTTCGATCCTGGATAACCTGACAACCACCATCGTTATGATCTCTCTCATGAAAAAGCTTCTCGATCGTCATGAAGATCGGCTCTTCTTCGCTGGAATTATCGTCATTGCCGCAAATGCCGGCGGGGCCTGGACGCCGATCGGCGACGTTACCACCACCATGTTGTGGATCGGTGGCCAGATAACCACCTTGAATATTATGAAGGGTGTCTTCTTACCTTCTCTCGCCTGTCTCATAGTTCCCTTGACCCTTCTGACCTTTATCCTGCGAGGAAAAGAGGTTGTCGCTCCTAAGGTAATAGAAAATGGTAATGATGTCAAAACAACTCCCTTCGAACAGAATCTGATGTTCTGTATGGGGCTCGGTACCTTGGTCGCTGTTCCCATTTTCAAAGGGATAACCCATTTGCCTCCCTTTATGGGGATCCTCTTCGGCCTCGGTATTCTCTGGCTGGTCGGCGAGATATTGCATCGACGGAAGGAAGATGAATTTAAGGAACATCTGACCCTTGTTTCAGCTCTTAAACGCATCGATATGAGTTGTATCGTTTTCTTTATTGGTATCCTATTGGCCGTCGCCACCCTCGAACATACCCATATTCTCTCCGCCCTGGCCAAATGGCTTGACCAGGCGGTAGGCCGTCAGGATGTTATTGTCACTCTCATCGGCCTGGCCAGTGCGGTGGTTGATAACGTGCCGTTGGTTGCCGCTTCCATGGGTATGTATGATATGGCTACCTATCAGCCGGATAGTTTTCTCTGGGAGTTTATGGCCTACTGCGCCGGTACCGGCGGCTCCATTTTGATTATCGGTTCGGCTGCCGGTGTTGCCGCCATGGGTCTTGAAAAGATCCACTTCTTCTGGTACGCGAAAAAGATCGGGGGGCTTGCCGCACTGGGCTATTTCTCTGGAATTGCTGTCTATATCGTTCAGTATAAAATGTTTCACTGAGAGCGTCGGAGTTTCTATTTCATCATACATGCTAGATGATAACAATAACCATAACAGCCTGGATCCTGACGCCATGCTCTTGGCGTTGGGGACGGTTTTGATGACAACTTTAATACCGTGAGGAAAATACTATGGAAAAGGAATTGAAGGCGAAGGTTCTGCTGGTTGACGATGAAGAAGATTTTCTGTCAACCCTGGCCGAACGTCTGGAAACCAGGGGCTTGGTGGTAACGACAGCCTTAAATGGTGAGGAGGCGGTGGCCAAGGCCGAAAAAGAAGGGTTCGATCTCATCGTCCTTGATCTGGCGATGCCGGGATTGGACGGTCTTGAGACTTTGAAACGGATCAAGGCTAAGCAGCCGGATGCGGAAATCATCATCCTCAGTGGCCAGGGATCTATTCGGACCAGCATCGAAGCGATGAAACTTGGTGCAGAAGATTTTATGGAGAAACCGGTCAAGATGACGGAACTGCTCGACAAGATCAGCGAAGCAAAAGATAAACGACTGCAGATCCTTGAAAAAAAGAGCATCATGGAGATCGAGAAGATCCTGAAGACAAAAGGTTGGTAAGAATGCGCCAGTCGGCCAAGCGAGTTCTGATGGCCGATTTTCAACGTCATACCAGTTTCTCATAATCCGATTTTAGAAGGAGATATACTGTGAGTGCTGCAATCCAGACGGTACGAGATATTATGTTACCCCTGTCCGCCTTCCCCAGCATGCGTGAAAGCGGCACAGTCCAGGAGGCCATTCAGAAGTTGCGGTCGTTCTGCCCGATCGGCAGTTCCGGACCCTGCGGCTTTAGCGAGCTGATGGTTGTTGATGACCAGGGAGGTCTCATTGGTCGAGTGACCCAGCAGAGTATTCTGCGGGTGTTGTTTTCAACTCTGCTGGACTCTGTCAATATCAAGGCATTCGAAGGGAAAACCATTGAATACAGTGATCTGACCACGCTCCTCAACGGAGTTATGATGAAGGAGGGGGTCAATCATCTGAATGCTACTCTTTCCAAGGTTATTGAAAAGGGTATCCGGGTGCTGCCCGTGGATACCGACCTTATACACGCCATGTCGATCATGGTGATCTGTAATGAAACGGTTCTGCCGATCGAGAAAAATGGCAAGCTGGTTGGTGTAGTCAAACTTGCTGAGGTTTTCGGCGCCCTCGGCGATAAGCTCATAACAATGAATATCAAACCCCAATAAGCGGGATAAGTACCATCAAAAAATTCTTTCTTAAAAAACAAGGATTAATTTTTTAAGGTGCTCAAATAACAAGGAGAGGAATTTTACTATGTCATCAACATATGTCGAAGCAGCAGAGGTAAAGGTACCCTTTGACTGGAAAAGGGTGTTCTTCCTTTTTCTCGGAGTAGCCTTGTTTTGTATTATTTACTATGCCCCGGCCTGGCCGGATGCAGTTGATCCGGCAGGCAAGCACTTTGCCCTGTCCGTGCAAGGCAAGGGGGCTCTGGCGCTCTTTGCCCTGGCCGCAACCTGGTGGATCTTCGAAGTTCTGCCGATAGGCGTCACCGGTATTGCCATCGGCGTAATCCAGGCGATGTTCCTTATCCGCAAACCGGAAGTTGCCTTCAAGGATTTCATGGACCCCTCGGTCCTCTTTATTTTCGGTTCCATCGTCATCGGCCTGGTCTTTACTAAGAGCGGTTTGACCAAGCGGATGGCCTATAAAATGCTGTCGATAGTCGGTGAAAGAACCAGTATGATATACCTTGGTTGCTTTGTCATGACCGTGGCGCTGACCCATATGATGGCCCATACCGCCGTGGCAGCCACCATGTTCCCCCTGCTCATGGCCATCAACGCCCTCTATTCAGATAACGATCTGCCGACCAAGTTCGGCAAAGGTTTGTTCATCGGTATGGCTTACGTGGCCGGCGCCGGCAGTATCATCACCCTCCTTGGGTCCGCCAGGGCCGCAGTGGCTATCGCCTTTTTTAAGGAGATGTCCGGCGTTGAAATTAGTTTTTTCGAGCTCACTTATTACCTGTTTCCGCTGGGTTGGATCATGGTCTTTGCCATCTGGGGCATGATGATGGTCTTCTGCAAGCCTGAAAAGGCTGTCATTCCTGGCTTGAAAGAAAGAGCAAAACGGATGTATGTCGAACTGGGGGTCTGGAGCAAAAATGAGAAGCTTACACTTTTGATTGTTCTCACCGTCATTGCCATAATCGCTGCAAAAAACTGGGTTCCAGCTCTTAAAAATATCGATAAAACTGCTATTCTGCTCTCTTCCACCCTGTTGTTCTTTGTTCTCAATATTTTGAAAGTCGAGGATCTCGAGGACATCCCCTGGAACATCATTCTGCTCTTTGGCGGTGCAATGTCCATCGGTTTCTGCCTGTGGCAGACCCATGCCGCCGAGTGGTTGGCGGTCAACTGGCTGGCCCTTTTCAAGGAAGCTCCGGCGGTGGTGTTTATCCTTGGTATTGCCTTCTTCGTCATGGTCATGACCAACTTTATCATGAACGTTGCCGCCATTGCTATCTCCCTGCCGGTGGCCCTGGTTATAGCTCCTTATCTTGGTGTGGCAGGTCATGTTATTTTCTTTGCATCGCTTGCGACAGCCGGTATGCCGTTTTTCCTCCTTATTGGCGCGGCACCCAACGCTATCGCCTACGGTTCGAAACAGTTTACCGCTGGAGAATTTTTCCGCTACGGAATCATGGCAAGCGTTGTCCTGATGGTGGTTGTCTGGCTGATGGTGTCGGTTGTCTGGCCGCTCATGGGTCTGCCTATTCTCCTCGCCAAGTAATCTTTGTAGAGGCTAGGAGCAGCGACCGGGTGATATGCCCGGTTGCTGCTTGTCACCACGCCAGAAGTATAAAATTCTTCTTCAATCTCTTTTCGAGGCGATTACGTTGGTGAAAATATCAAAGATGAAAGTGCTCGTTGTCGACAACGAGGTTCAGTTTGCTGCGACCTTGGCGGCACGGCTACAGTTGTGCAAAGTTCTGGCGGAGAGTGTCTTCTCCGGCGAGGAAGCTCTGGCGGCAATCCCGGTTTTCTTGCCCGATGTAATTGTCCTCGATCTGCAAATGCCAGACATGACCGGTCTTGAGGTGCTGGCCCGGGTCAAAGTCATTGATCCGAGCATTGAGGTGATCCTCCTCACCGGCAACGGCTCCTTTGATGTCGGCATAAAAAGCATGGAACTGGGTGCCTTCGACTATATCTTCAAACCGGTCGATTTGTTCAGTCTCATGGAAAGGATCAACGACGCTTATAATAAGCGAAAAGGCAAATAACTTTCTCCAGCTTTTCTTTTCTCGCCTCCAGCATTTTCTTTAGGCTTGCGTCACAATCATTTCTCTGCTTTGCTATGGCAATTTGTTTAACTGTGCACTGCGGTAATGATTTACCGTGAATATCCTCTCGATGAATCGCCTGAACCGATGATGAGAAGAACTTTTGCCGTGCCGGGAGTAATTGCCCTGGATGATCTGCTGGCCGGCTTTCCCCATGCCACAGCCTGTCTTGACGAGGGCTTCAAGATCGTCGCCGTCAATCACCTGTTTGAGGCGGTGACCGGTTATGGTCGGGATGTTGCAACCGGAGTCTACGCCGATTTTATTCTCCGTAGCAACATGGGCAACAATCGTGGGCAAATTTTCCAAAAGGTCACCGAAAGTGGCGAGGCGGCAATCATTGACGGCGATATCATCAATCGCAGCCGGAAAAAGATCCCGGTGCGCTTTACCGTCTCCCTGTTGCACACCAAACGTGGGGGCCGTTCAAAGGGCTTGCTGGTAGTTGTTGAGGATATCACTGCCTTGCAGAAAACCGCCCAGGCCACCTATGACCGGGGTACCGATATTATCGGCCACAGCCCGAAGATGCAGGCGGTTTTCGACATCATGCCGCTTATGTCGCACACCGAGGCCTCGATTCTCATAACCGGCGAAACCGGTACCGGCAAGGACAAGATCGCCGAAACCATTCATCGCAATTCCTCGCGGGGTAAATACCAGTTTGTGAAAATTAATTGTGGCGCTCTGCCGCCGGAACTGCTCGAATCCGAGCTGTTCGGCCATGTCAAGGGTGCCTTTACCGGGGCGGTCCGCGACAAACCCGGAATGTTCAAGCTGGCCGACAAGGGCACGATCTTTCTCACCGAGATCGGTGACATGCCGCTGACGCTGCAGGTTAAACTGTTGTCGGTCCTTGATGACCGAGCCTTTTATCCGGTTGGCGGCGAGCGTAAAGAAAAGGTCGACGTCCGAGTCATTGCCGCCACCCATCGTTCCCTGCGTGACCAGGTAGAGCGGCGGGCATTTCGCGAAGATCTCTTCTATCGCCTCAATGTCCTGCATATCCATCTGCCGCCGCTGCGTGAGCGGGAAGGGGATATTCGCTTTCTCCTCGATCATTTTCTCCAGGATTATGCGGCCAGGTTGGGCAAGGAAATCCAAACCTTTTCGCCCGCAGCGCTCGACCATCTGCTCCTCTACCCCTATCCCGGCAATATCCGAGAATTACGCAATATTGTCGAATATTGCGCCAACGTTTGCCGTAAACAGGATATCGACAAGGAGGATCTGCCGAAATATCTTTTTGACCGTTTGCCGACCGCATCAGACAACGGTGCTCAGGGTTCGTCGGTGAAGACGGTTGCGGCCGTCGAAGCGGTGAAGGTGAAAAAAACCGCAAAAACACGAGAAATTCCCGTGGCCGGCGGGTTGGGGCGCCATGTCGGTGGTGACAATTGGCCGGCGATTGAGCGGGAGATGATTCTCGATGCCCTCACCGCCGGCAAGGGCAATCGAAGAAAGGCTGCACAGTTGCTCGGTTGGGGGCGCACCACTCTGTGGCGCAAGATCCGTCAATACGGTCTTGTCTGAGCAAAGGACCATTTCAGGGAAGGGAAATTGAAGATTCTCATCACAGCCCAAGGCGATTTTGTCGCCCAGCGTTTCGACCTCAGTGCCGAGGTGGTCATAGCCATCGTTGAAGGCGGCGAAACCGTCGGTAAACCTCGGACCATCATCATGGATCGACCTTCGCCTGAAGATCTCTGCAGCATTATAATGGAGGAAAATATCACCATGGTTATCTGCGGTGGGATCGAGGAGCGGTACTATCAGTTTCTCGCCTGGAAGAAGATCCAGGTCGTCGATTTTGTCATTGGCGACCACGAATCGGTGCTGAAAAAGGCCATTGCCGGAGAGCTTAAGCCCGGTGCTCATCTGCCCCTGACCCGTGGCGACCTCAGTCTTTGAAATCCTTAGTTAGGTAAACATGTTGATTTGACAATCGGCGGCCTCTTTTAAAAATTCCTCAGCGGTCATGACGATTACTCCGTCGATCAGCTCCTCCTTCTTGATTTTCATCATCTGCATTGTCATATGGCAGGCTACAAACTGAACACCTTCGAGCATGCAGAGTTCCAGCATGGTAGGGATATCAGGGATATTGGCCGCTTCCACCTGCTTGCGCATCATCGACGAGGCGAGCTGCGGCATGCCGGGAATGGCTCCCATCGGTCCGAGTGGATAAAATTTGAGTTTTTCTGCACCACCCTTTTTGATCACATCCAGGCCGAAGAAGGTATGAAAGACCGTTGCCTGATGGCCGAGTCTGACGGTGTTGAGAGCCAGGACCAGAGCCGGATATGCGCCGTCAAGGGTTCCACGGGAACAAATAAATTGGTATTTCTTTTTCATATCTGACATGTTGGGTCTCCTGTATTATAGTTCATGCTATTAACTTGTTTGTCGTAGGCAAATGACACGGGAAAAAAACTGTATCCCTGCGACGCCGCATGCCAACCTTGGGATTTCATTGGTCGGCATATCTTTTACTAAGGGCAAGAGCGGAAAACTCTTATTATATCAGCATCTCTTTCACTGATTCCATGGCTCGCCGGAGCTGAGACAGGCCATTTAAAAGCAAGGAACGTTGTTCCGGTGAAAATTGATGCAGAACTTTTTCATGCAACTCGGTGCGAAAGGAGACAACCTCCATTACCAGCTTCTCCCCGTCGGATGTCAGTTTCAGTAACTTGACCCTGAGATCCTCGGGATCTCCGGTCTGCTCGAGCAACTTCTTCCGCAGCAAACCATCGACAATCTTGGTTACCCGGCTCTTGGCGACATTCAACCGCCCGGCAATGGTTTTTGCCGTGAGATATCGTTCGTTGCGGAACTGAAGCAGGCAACGGAGTTCAGCCTCAGGCAGGCCAAAACGCTTACTTTGGTACTGCATGCGTTCCTGGCAGCATTGAAAGAGTGCGTCGATGAGCCCTTGAAATTCGACGACTTCGCGATCAGGGATAGTTGGCGGTGTATTGTTGTTCATGCTGTGAACTATAACCAGCAAAAAATCACTGTCAATACATTTTTACTCCTTTGAACCCCATTCCGTTTTTGTGCAGGGTTATCGTATCAGCAATTTGTAGACCTGACTGCAGGACATCAAGACGCACATGGTGATCACCAGAGGCCTGATAAGCTTTTCACCGCCGTTCAGCATGGTATGGCTGGCCAGGGTGGCGCCGCAGAACTGACCGAGCATCATCGCCAGAGCAATTACCCAGGCAACCTGACCGGCTGCGGCGAAAAGGGCCATTGAGGTGACATTGGTTGTAAAGTTAAAGAGTTTGGCCCGAATGGTCGCCTGCAGCAGGGTCTGTCCCCGCAACAGAACCCCGCTGACGGCAAAAAAGGACCCGGCTCCCGGTCCTATCGCTCCGTCATAAAAACCGATAAGCGGCACTGCCGTAAGTCCATAACCCTTTTCCGACTGCCGTGCCGGGGTCTCACTTTTACCCACCTGCGGGCTGGCAAGAAAATATCCGGCTACTCCGATGAGGAGGAAGGGAATTCCCCAATGCAGCCAACTGGTATCGACCCTTTGGATCAACAAGGTTCCGAGCATCGAGCCGATGGCTGCAGCCAGCACCAGCGGCAGAAGGCTGGTGATATGCAACTGCCTTTTGTATATCAGTACCAGGGTTGCAGTCAGGGTCCCGATAAAACCCTGGGCCTTGTTGGTGGCCAGGGCCGATACCGGCGGCAGCCCCGCCAACATCAAGGCCGGCAGGGTCAGCAATCCGCCGCCTCCGGCAAGGGTGTCAACCCAGCCGGCCAACAGGGCAACGAGAAACATTGTCAAAATCAGCCATAGTGGCCAATCGATTACAAGCATGGGAAATCCGGCGGTTGAGGTTTTGAGATAAAATTCCGATTGGGAAATGTTCAAGCAAGGATCAGAAGATGGTTAGTCATACCTGAAACCGACAGGTATGATACCCTTTCCAGTTGGTTTTGCAATCTCCGAACGATGCTTTATGTGGATGTCGTCAACCCAGCACCGACTCGGTGAAAGCCAATGCCTCGGCGTATATCTGGTGGAGTTGCCCGGCGGAAAGACCGATTGTCTGCAAAGCTGTAAGACACCGGATCTTATCGACCTTTTCATAACTGAGGACCACTTGGAGAAAGGGGGCATAGGGGCCGGTGTCGTCTACCAAACCATTTTTAAGATGGTCGCTGAGTGATAGCTGCGTGCAGACAAATTCCATGGTTGTGTCAAGCATGGCATCAAGGAGAGAAAATAAACAGAGAAGAAAGATCTCGTCACTTTTGTCCCGGAAGGTGGTTGCCAAGGCCAGCAGTTCGCCCATCTTCGCTCTGACGACGGCAAGGCGTACAAGTTCCGCAGGCTTATCGGTGCTGAGTTCCGAGATCAACACCAAGATGAGGTAGCGACGTATTTCCGTCTCGCCAAGAAAGGTTATGGCGTGGGCGACTGATTCTATTTTATGGAGGCGATAAAAGTAGGAAGAATTGACATAGCGCAGGAGTTTGTAAGCGAGCGACACATCTCTTTGGATGATTTTCTCAATCTTTTTGGGCGTGGTGGTTTTTTGATTGACTTCGGCCAGTAAGCTCACCAGATTGATTTTTGCCGAGCCTATTTCCTGGATGCGAATTCGTTCCGGTTTGCTGAAGAAATAACCCTGGAAATAAGAGAATCCAAGCTTGCTTGCTTTGTCAAACTCTTCGTAACTTTCTACTTTTTCGGCCAGATATTTCAATTTAAATCTGGACAGCCGGTACAGGATCTTCTGGAGGGTGTCAACAGGGGTAAGGAGAAAATCAAATTTAATGATATCGGCAATGGCTATAAGAGGTTCGAGGCTCAAATCATAGACGAAATCATCAAGTGCGATGGTATATCCATCATCACGCAGCTTGCGGCAAACCGCTAAAATTTCCGGTGTTGGCGGCACATCTTCAAGAACTTCCACGACAATGAGTGTTTTTGGGAACGAAGCGGGGAGGTTCTGGAGAAGAAGATCACGGGTGAAATTGATAAAGCATGGGCGAAGGCCGCTGATTTTTTCAATGCCTTCCGTCAGAAAAGCGCTGGAAAGAACACTGGTCGTTGCCTTATTGCCGGTGGTGTTGCGGAGTGTTGATGTTCCCGAGCCTCGATAGAGAAGTTCGTAAGCAAAGAGCTTTTTATGTGCCGTGAAAATTGGTTGTCGAGCAATAAAAATATCCATTTCATCTCGCTATGAAAGATCTTGTCACCCTATTGCCGGCTGCTCGGCGAGGATTTGGTGGAGTTTCAGTGCCAGATCCCTTTTCATGAAGGGTTTCTGGAGAAAATTCATGCCCTCCGGTAAAAAGCCTTGGCGGGCGATGACGTTGGCGGTGTAGCCGGACATAAACAGACATTTGAGTTCCGGGTTGGTGAGACAGATGGTTTTTGCCAGGTCGTGGCCGTTCATTTCCGGCATAACGATGTCGGTGAGGAGAAGCCGCAGCTGTGCTTTGTGTTCTTTGGCAAGGAGAATGGCCTCGCTCGCGGAGCTTGTTGCCAACACCCGGTAGCCGAGGCGTTCCAGCATACGAACATTCAGGTCGAGGAGCACCGTTTCATCTTCCACTAATAACACCAGCTCTCCTTGTCCTTGTGGCATGTCAAGGTCGTCGATCCGTCTGACTTCGACCGTTTCTCCGCAGTATTGCGGCAGGTAGATACGGAAGGCGGTGCCTTGATCGGGTTCACTGTACACCTTGATAAAGCCGCCATTTTGTTTGACGATGCCGTATATCATCGCAAGACCCAGGCCGGTTCCCTCGCCTTGCCTCTTCGTGGTGAAAAATGGTTCGAAGATTTGATTGAGATGTTCTTTTGGGATGCCGGTGCCGTTGTCGCTGAAGGACAGGGTGATGAAATCTCCCGGCACAAATCCGGGATTGTCTCCGCAGTACTCCCGGCTGAGGGAGGTGGCGCCGGTTTCTATGATGATTTTCCCCTGGCCGTCGATGGCATCCCGGGCATTGACGCAAAGATTGGCAAGAATCTGATCAACCTGGGAGGGATCAATAAAGATTGAGGTGAGGTCGGTTTGCGGCAGCCAGGCAAGTTGAATATCCTCACCGATGAGGCGGCGCAGCATCTTGAGCATCCCTTCGATGGCGTGGTTGAGGTTGATGGCCTTCGGTGCTACCGCCTGTTTGCGGGCAAAGGCGAGAAGCTGTTTCGTGAGATCGGCCGATCGCAGGGCGGCTGTTTTAATTTCCCCAAGTTCCCGCTGTATTACCGTATCTTTTTTACTTTGTTCAAGGGCCAGCTCGGCATTGCCGAGGATGACGCTCAGCATATTGTTGAAATCATGGGCTACACCGCCCGCCAGTCGGCCGACTGATTCCATTTTTTGGGCCTGTTGCAGCTGGGCCTGGATTTTTTCTGCTTTGGCCTCGGATTGTTTTAACCCGGTGATATTCTCGAAGGCGACGGCCAGGCGACTTCCGGGAAGGACAAAAGCCCGGATACGGAAGGCTCCAACCAGCTGATCATCGGCATAGTGCAGGTCTTCGGTTTCGTACATCTTGCCGGTCTGCATGACCCCTAAAAACCGGTCGGTAATGCCCTGGGTCTTTGCCTCGGGCCAAATGGTGTCAAAGTCCAGGCCGATGAGATGGTCGATGTTTTTACCGGTAAGCCTCGCCGCTTCCGGGTTGCTGCTGAGGAGAATCAGCCCGTCGGGTGGGTGATGCTGATAGATGAACAGCCCGGAAGGAATGGCCCGGACCAGGTCGTCGGAGGTCTGCAGGGATTCGCGGAGCTTTTGGTCGGCACACTCAAGTAAATGAGCCTTGCTTTGGTCGCGAAAGACCAGAACAGCGCCGGTGATATGCCCTTGGCTATCGTGCAGCGGTGCACCACTTTCGGAAATCGGAACTTTGCGGCCGTCTTTTCGGAGGAGAAGGGGGCGATTGTCGCGTACTACTTTCTTTCCATCGCGAAGAACGATGGAGACGGAATCTTCCTCTTTTTCGCCGTCTTTCGGATTGATGATGGTAAAGACCTCGGTCAGCGGCATGCCACGGGCCTCGCCGTTTCGCCAGCCGGTCAGCCCTTCGGCCTCCGGGTTAAGAAGTTCAATGCGGCCAAAATGATCGGTGACGATAATTCCATCGGCGATGCCCAGAAGGATGACGCCGCTGCGCTCGGCGTTTTGCCGAAGCTGTTGTTCGGCTGCGAAGAGCTGGTGAAAGTGTTTTTCTCTGTTGCGCTGGAGAATTGCCAGGCCAATAGCGAGAAGGAGTCCGGTAATACCGGAAAAGGCAAGAAGCAGCAAAAGTGATTGGCTGCGCCAGATCGTAAAGGCCTCGTATTCATCGATTTTGGTGACGATAAACCAAGGCGAGTCCGGTACCGGTTGAACATGTGCTATTACCTTTTCTCCACGATAATCGACCCCCTGCATTATCCCGGTTGTGCCGGCGAGTGCTGCGGCGGCAGGTATCTGGACCTTGCTTTTCGGGATACGCAAATTGAGGGAACTGCCCTGCCGGTGTCGCAGTTCGTTGAGAAACAGGACGTCGTCCCCGTCGCCTCGGATCAATAATGATTCGGCAGTATCACTGGGGATGGGCCAGTTGTTAATCAAGGGGAAGAGGAATCTTTTGGGGTCATAGACCAGGACGACTGCTCCGAGCAATTCCGCTGCAGGTTGGCCATTTTTGAACAGGGGGGCGGCAACAGCAAGGTAAATGGCGCCACCCCGGTCATCGGCATAAAGATCGCTTAACACCGTTTGCCGCTTGCCCATGGCCCGAGTGACAAGGTCTTCCAGGGGATTCTTCTCGCCAAGCTGGGAAAAAGGCCCATAGCTCACCATGGTCTTTCCCTGGGGGGTGATCAAAAGCACTCCGGGGCAATGATAATGGGTAGCAAGACTTCGCATCCGCTGCAGCAGGGCACGAGCATTTTCCAGATGCGAGTCCTCAAGGTACATCTGCACACCTCTTGCGAAAAACGGGCTCTCCGCCAGGAGTGTTGCCTCGTCCAGCATTCGTTGTCGCCAATCGGCAATCTGCCTGACCTTGAGGCTTCCGATCGCCGTCAGCTGGTCTTCAATGAGATGCTGTTGTTGCTGTTGTTGCGCGCGAAAAAACCAGGCTCCGACCCCAAGGTCGAGGCTGAGCAGGACCAACAGGATAACCAGGAGTTTGACGAAGAATGTCTTTTTGAGTTCGGCTTCAAATTCCATTTTTGCAAGTTGCCAAGCATTTTCGATATGGCCGGCAGGCTCCACCTGAAAGGGCTGTTGTGCTGGGCCCGCCGGGGAAGAGCGATCACACCTTGAACTTTTTCATCAGCTCCTGCAGCTGGGCCGCCAGCTCGGACAGGCCCTGGGCACTTAATTGCACCTGGCTGCTGCTTTCGCCAACCTGGGTGGCCTCCTGGTTGATCTCGGCAATATTCTTGGTGATTTCGGAAATGACCACGGTGCTTTGGGCCACATTTTCATTGACCTCGACAATGCCCTGCGAGGCCTGCGAGATATTGCCGGCGATCTCGCTTGTGGCCGCCGATTGCTCGACTACCGCTGTGGCGATGCCGCCTATGACGGCATTGATTTCGGCAATGACCGTGGAGATATTTTCGATATCGCCGATGGTCGAGCTAGTGGTGCTTTGCATGTCGCTGATCTGGTTTTTAATGTCGACTGTCGCCGCCGCCGTCTGGCGGGCAAGTTCCTTGATTTCGTTGGCGACAACAGCAAAACCCTTGCCGGCCTCACCGGCCCGGGCCGCTTCGATGGTGGCGTTGAGGGCAAGGAGGTTGGTCTGCTCGGAGATCTCGGTGATGGTCTCGGTCACCTTGCCGACCTTTCGGGCCGACTCGCCGAGGGCGGTGATTTTTTCCGAGGTTGCCTGACTCTGCTTGACTGCTTTCTCCGATACCTCGCGGGCCTTTTCCGCACTCTGGCTGATCTCATTGACGGTGGCGGTCATTTCCTCGGTGGCGGTGGCTACCAACTCGACATTGCTCGACGATTGCTCCATAGCTGCGGAAACCGAATGGATGTTCGAGCTCATTTCTTCAGCGGCGGTGGCGACCGTCCCAGATTTTTGGGCGGTTTCTTGGGCCGAGGAAGAAAGCTGCCTCGAGACGGCGGCAAGATCGGTCGAAGAGGTCGAAAGGGTATTGATGCCGGTGATGATTTCACCGATCATCGATCGCAATTGTCCCAGGGTGGTGTTCATCGATTTGGCCATAATGCCTATTTCATCTTTCTGGTCGATATCAAGGGTGGTGGTCAAATCGCCTTTGGCCATGGTTTCAGCAAGTTTCACCGTCAGGGCCACCGGACCGGTGATGGAACGGATGATGAGGATTGCCGCAGTTACCCCGACAACCAGGGCCACTAGCATAAGTACGATGATCAGGGTTTCGGCACGAGAGGCGGACTCTTCTGCATCCTTGGCCTCATCTTTTGCCAACTTGTTTTGAAAACTTATTAAATCTTCACAGACAGAAAAATATTTTGCCTGGGCAGCGCGAATGGTGGTGAGCAGCATACCTTTAGCCTTGTCGAGATCGCCTGCCTTCACCAGTTCAATGTACTGCTTATACACCTCGATGTAGGTGGCCCGGGCATCGAAAAGGGCTTGGGCTTTGGCCTGCTCTTCCTTGGTGGCACTGGTTTTTTGCAGAGTTTCAATGTTCTTGCTGATAGAATCGCGGGCCTTTTCAATGCGCAGCAGCTCGGCCTGCTGGGTTTCCTTGCTGGTGTCGATGATAATGTTGCGCAGAGCCCTGGCAATGATATTGA
The DNA here is from genome assembly GCA_043798185.1 of Pseudomonadota bacterium. Taxonomy (GTDB): domain Bacteria; phylum Desulfobacterota; class Desulfobulbia; order Desulfobulbales; family Desulfocapsaceae; genus Desulforhopalus_A. Next base: position 18,209 of record JAZDOW010000269.1, read on the forward strand.
TGTTGTCGTTGATTTCATTGCCCAACTCCACCTTCGGCATGCGATCCTCGCCCAGGGTGGCCACCTCGCCACCCAACTGTCTGATCATTTTATACGAGAGCCCACCGTTGATTACCAGGAGCGCGAGTACCAGGCCAAAAGCCAGGAACAGCCGGGTTCCGATTTTCATATTTTTCAGCATTTGTTTTCTCCTTAAATTTTTATCAGGCCATTATATTAGTTGGCTTTGCGCCAAACCGTGCTTGTCCCGCGCTAGTAGGATTTTTTAAAGCAAAAAATATACCATAACAAAGATGCGGGTCATAACGGCTCTCTCACAAGAATCATAGCAGAAGTACGGCGAGATACAAGGGAGAGGCAAAACTCTTTTGTCACAGTAAAAATTCCAAGCGAGCAGCCAGGAGGTAAAGTTACCTCCCGGCTGCTGGTGGTCGAGACGGCCATTGGTGGTCAATGCAGGGATTTGCAGCCGATCTGTTTATGTATCTGTTCGATGTTAAAATGTTATTTGTGTTTTCTCTCCTGGGAGGCAAGTTTGCCTCCCAGGCGGTTGTGGCTTCGGGCAGAGGTTCAGGATGCTTTGGGGTGCAAAAGTGACTGCCTGATGGCCGCGACAAGCTCGGCTTCGATCAAGGGTTTGATGAAAAAAAAGCTGACTTTGGCGGTGCGCAGGGCCTGTTCGGTAATGCCGAAGTTTTGATCCGTCACGACAATGACCGGCGGGTGGTCGATGCCGGAGGTCGTCGCCAGTCTTTCCAGTTGCTGTAGAATGGTGATGCAGGAACGATTCTCACCGAACAACTCGAAAATGATCAGATCAAACATTTCGGCCAGGAGAAATTCGGCATCAAATTCGTCGAGAACCAGGTGGACCGGGATAATGTCCAGGCTTGATAAGACCTGTTCGACGGTCAGTTTTGCGTCTCGGTCATCGTAAATCAGTAAAATATTCGACATACTTTTTCTGGGCAGATGTTGGAGGGGGGGCAAATTGAATTACTGGTTGAGGAACTTTTTGCAACATCCGCGCCAGGTATTGAATGAAAACTGGAGAAATTGAGTAATATGTTGGAATAAGGAGAAAATATTTAGATAATATTTGCAGATCAGGCTCTGCCGGCAAGAGAAGTGATAGGGAAGGGGTGGATGAGGGTGGCGGTTTTGCCTCCCTTCTCAACTGCAGGCTATTTTTGCTGGGTCTGAAGACTCGAAAAATCCTTCATCGCCAGGCCAAGTTCCTTGATCTTGGCGTAGAAATTCTTCTTATGCATGCCGGAGAGTTTCAAAGCCTGTTGCAGGCTGCCCTGGGAGAGACAGAGGGTTTTCATCAGGTAGTCCCGGTCAAATTCTTCCAGGACCAGTTCCTTGGCCTCTTTGTAGCTGGAAACCGATTCCTGCTTGCTTTCTCCTATAACCCGGCGAACATCAGTCAGGGCGATCTTTCGGCTGGTGGCCATCTGGGAGATTTTGTAGAGAGTCTGTTTCAGCTGGCGGACGTTGCCCGGCCAATTCCTTTCAATGAGCTGCGACGCGGCATCGGCGGAGATCTCGTAGGTAATATTCTTGGCTGTACCGAAAAGATCGAGAAAGTGCCAGATGAGCGGCAGGATATCAGCCTTTCTTTCATCGAGTGGGGTGGTCTTTATAATGGATGCCGACAACCGGTAGTAGAGATCTTCGCGGAATTGTCCGGACCGACACATTGCCTCTATGTCTCTATTGGTTGCCGCGACAATTCGTACATCGACCCTGTGGATTTTTGCTTCGCCGACCTTGGAATATTCTCCGTCATCAAGAAAACGTAAAAGTTTGACCTGTACCTCCAGCGGCAATTCGCCAACCTCGTCAAAGAACAGGGTGCCGCCGTCGGCTGTGCCGATATAACCCTTGGTACTTTTCACCGCACCGGTAAAGGCCCCGCTGACATGGCCGAACAGTTCGGTCTCCGCCAAACTGCCGAGAACGGCGCAGTTGATCGGCATAAAAACGCTTTGGCTGCGGCTGCTGTTACGGTGAATATCCCTGGCGATGATTTCCTTGCCGGTCCCGGATTTGCCGAGAATGAGCACCGGGATGTCGAGGCCCGCAAGTGAGGCGACCTCCTCACGGATATCGCGGGTAGACATGGAGACGCCGATGTAGCCGCTGCCTTTTCTCTCCGAAGAGGATGAGGCGACAAAGGCATTGCGCAACCGTTTAAAGTGGAGGGCGGCATAGACGGTGTATACCAGCTGCGACTCATTGAAAGGTTTGAAAAGAAAATGGGTCAGGCCCATGCGCAGGCAGGGATCGAGATTTTCTTCATCCGGCACGCCGGTAATGATGACAACCTCGGTGCTGAGGGAGATTTCCAGAAGTTTTTTCGAGAACTCGATGCCGTTCATTTCCGGCATATTGATATCCACCATGGCCAGGTCAAAGATCCTGCCCTTGATATTTTTCAAGGCCACCAAGGGGTCGCAATAGGCTTCGACTGCATAACCGTTCGCGCTGAGGGTAGTTGCTATGAAATCGACAATACTTGGTTCATCGTCGACAATCAGAACCTTGGCATTTTTGACTGCTCGTGCTTTATAGGTGGACATCGCAAACTGCTTTTTCCAGTTGATCCATGGTGAAAGGTTTCTGGAGAAAAACCGACCTTCCGGCTCCTCCTTCGGCGGTTAGCTCATGTTGACCCGACATGAAGATAATCCGTGCCTGTGGGTTGATGGTGAGCAACTTTCGTCGGCAGTCATAGCCACTTGCGTCCCACAAGCCAATATCAAGGAGCACCGTAGTGATGATGTCATGGAGATTGTTATATTCCTCCAGAGCTTCAGCGCAGGTGTTGACACAGAACACCATATGACCGCGCCGTTGCAACCTGGTGAGCAGAAGAGTACGCATGGCCTCGTCATCTTCAACAACGAGGAAACACTGTTTTGACAGCTCATTGCCCAGCTGTCTTGGTGTGGCGTTGGAATCAGTGTCGGGGGAGGCCTTTTTTTCTTCAGCTGCCAGGGGGAAGATGGCGCTGATCAGCGTTATCTGATCCCGTTCACGGGCAAAGGTCAATCGCCCCCGGTAACGCTCGGCCAGGGTCCGGGCCGCATACAGACCAAGTCCCTTGAGGGGCGAGTCGCTTCGCATCGACGTGAAAGGAGTACCCAGCGCTACCACCTGTTCCGCGGACAAGCCGGGTCCATGGTCCCTAAAGCGAAATGCCAGACCCTCTCCCTGGTCGTTGCCCCGGCAGAGGGTAAGGGTTATTTCCCCGCCTTCCGGGGTTGCGTCGACACAGTTTTCTCCGAGATAAAAAAGGACCAGGACCACGTCACGCATGTTGCAGACGATCTTTTCCTGATGTATTTCCGAGTGAAGAAAAAAACGATGCAGTCTTGAAATGCTGTTGAGCAGCTCAATTGCCTTATTGGCAAGAAGGAGGGGAGACTGGTTGCAGCAGTCCGGGGCGCCGTCACGGGTAAAATCATAGAGAACAGTGGTTTGCTTGATACCTCGCTGCAGCAGTTTGTCAATTAAGTCGCCACGTTTGTCGCCGCAGTCGTCCAATAAAGACGACGTACGCTGGAGCATCGCCGTTTGTCCGCCAAGACCGGTAAAGATGTTGTTGTAACTGTGCGCTCCTCCCCGTGCAACTCGGCGCACAGCAGTGTGGTACTTATACTCCAGAAGGAGGTGCTTGAGTTTTTCTTCGGACAACTGTAATCCGGCGCTTGGCTGCATTGTTTCTCTCGGGGTCGGTAACTGGTGCTTTCTGTACGTTCAAGCAACTGTTAGATTATGAACACCAGAAGTGTATCACAGGTTATGGGGCGATTAAAAGGAACAGCAAGAAAAAATCTAAGAAAGACACCTATCCCCTTGAGGGGTGTCAGGTGATTTTCACCGGACAGACGGGGCCGGTGTTTTGAAACTGTCAGGAGAGGAGTTTTTCAATCAGGGTCAGGAGGTCCGCCGGGCGAAATGGTTTTTCAAGAACTTCGTCCGCGCCAAGTTTTTGCGCAAGCGAGAGATAGGTCCGCGGTTCCATCATGCCGCCACCGGACATGGCAATGATTTTCGGTCGAGGATCTTCTTTGACCAGTTCCATGATCACTTCCAGGCCTTCTTTGTCCGGCATGATGATGTCGGTAATGACCAGATCGGGTCTTTCGGCACGATACGTCTTCAACCCGGCTACCCCATCAATGGCGGAGAGAACATGGTACCCGGATCGGTTGAGAAGATCGTTCATCATCCGCAGCATGTTCTCATTGTCTTCAATGACCAGGATATTTTTCATTGCCGCCCCTGTGTGAGTATGTTTTCGTTATGGCATTCGAATTGATACAGCAACTCCTGTAATTCATAGTCTTTTAAGAGATTTTTCTCAAGAAGAATTGTGCCGAATTTTTTTTGTAATCGTTGTTGCTGAAAGATAAGCACCTTCAATTGCTGTTCACTCAACAGCCCGAGCATCCGAGCGGTTTGCCCGAAGGGCGAGAAGGGCTTTTTGTAATGCATGATGGTGTGAATATCTTCCCGGTCAAAAATGCCGAAACGCAGGCCAAGTTCGCCTAGGCGTGGACGTTCGGTTCTCTGCCAGGTGAGGATGCGGGCTACAGTTCGCCAGTTGGCCAGCCCGGAATAGTAGAGGAAATGGCCAAAGAGCAGTTGTCGGCAGGGCAGGGCTCCCTGGTAATAGTGTTCGGTATTGGAAAACCTGACGCTTCGCGGGATGTCGTCGGTGAGAACGATGGGTTTGATCGGACAAAAAGGCGGAGGGTCAGCTTCCTGCCGTTTATGGTTTGCGTGCCCGGAGTTGGGCTTGTTGCTGTAAGAAGCAGTGGGCCGGGCGGCTTCAGGTGATCGCTTGCTTGTCTCTTTTTCCCGCAGAAATTCCAGGAGGTTTTCGTAGGCCTCGCGAACCGTGTAAAAAAGGGCGGTGTTTTCCTGCCGCACCTGCAAATCTCTGCCGGTATGACGATCCGGGTGGGTTTCCATCGCTCGCTTGCGGAAGGCGCTTTTTACTCCGCTGATCTCCAGGTAGTCAAGAAATTCGTGGCAAACATGGAGTTCGGAACCAAAGAGTATCTCGCATGACCTGAAAAGCTCTCGGTGGGTATTGCTTATATTCATCTCTCTTTATTCGGTTAAACTCTCGTTGCCCTTTTGCCTGTCTTTTTTTTCTCTTCCCACGTATCAGAGACGCTTATAAACACAGGCGTATCACTTCATAGGCAATTTTTTCGAGCGGTAGAATCTTATGGACGCCGCCATGTTTTATCGCCTCCGCCGGCATGCCGAAAACAATACAGGACGCCTCATCCTGGGCAATGTTGAAGGCACCGGCATCAAACATCTCTTTCATGCTCCGCGCCCCGTCATCACCCATGCCGGTCATGATCACCCCGACGAGATTCTTGCCGGCATAACGTGCCGCCGAGCGAAAAAGCACGTCCACCGAGGGGCGATGTCGCGACACCAGGGGGCCGTCTTTGATCTCCACATAATACCGGGCTCCACTGCGTTTCAGCAAGGTGTGATGGTTGCCGGGGGCGATCAGCGCCCGGCCGCGGACCACCGTGTCGTTGTCGGCGGCCTCCTTGACGGTTACCCGGCAGAGGGAATCGAGGCGTCTGGCAAAGGCGGCGGTGAAGTTCTCCGGCATATGCTGGACGATGACAATACCCGGTGCATCTTCAGGCAGCATCTCAAGAAAGACGCGCAGGGCTTCGGTGCCGCCGGTCGAGGCCCCGACCACCACCACCTTCTCGGTAGTCTGGATCATCGCCTTGGAATTCGGTTTGTCCATAATAACATCGGCGGAATATTTGGGCGAGATTTCTTTCAGGGTGAAAAGGGCTGCTGCCGGGCGTCTTCGTCCCGGTCCTGACTGGGCGGCGGCCTTGATGGCGTCGCAGATGGTCACCCGCGATTCTTCAAGAAACTGTTTGGTGCCCATGCGCGGTTTGGTAATTATATCAACAGCTCCGTATTCCAGGGCCTTGAGGGCCGACTCGCTGCCGCTGCCGGCAAGACTTGAGCACATCACCACCGGCATCGGATGCTGGCTCATGATTTTCTGGAGGAAGGTCAAGCCGTCCATGCGCGGCATTTCGATATCGAGGGTGATGACGTCGGGAGCCACAGTTCGCATACGTTCCGCCGCCAGAAACGGATCACCGGCGGTGCCGACAACTTCAATTTCCGGATCGGAATTCAGCATTTCGGCGAGGGTTTGCCGCACCATCGCCGAATCATCAACAATCAATACCTTAATTTTGCCCATTCATTCTCCCAGGTTCAACATATTGCTGGCCTCTTTCAGCCTTCGCAGATAAATATCACCGGTTTTTATAGAAAACAGCAGCTTGCGTCCCCGGAGCCCACCAATATCGCTGGTGGCAATTGCCAGCCCAAGCTCGGCCAGGGTTTTTTTGGCTTGGGAGATATTCTGTTCGCCAACGGCCATGCGGTCTGCCATGTATTCGCTACCGGAGAGTACCCGAGCCCCACCGAAGAGTTTGACGGTTAGATCGGATTTTCCCGTGTATTCCATCATCTTGCCGAAAACATAATAAATGGCCGAGTCGACATACTGGACATTCGGTTGCCCCGTCGGGTTGCACGGGTACATGGCATGACAAATCGCTCCGATTCTTTTGGCGGGTGAAAACATGGTGACCGCGATACATGATCCAAGGATGGTACTGACCAGTATCGGATGACGGGAGACGATCACTTCACCCGGTTTGAGATACACATTACGGCTATGGCCGTCGATACTATCCCTCATGATTTAACGTATACGGTCGACCCCACTGCCTTGAAATCAACATCAATGCCATTCAGTGTTTCGGAATGGCCGAGGAAAAGGTAGCCGCCTGGCCGCAACTGCCGGTGAAATTTGCGCATCAGGTTTTGTTGCGTCGGTTTGTCGAAGTAAATTACTACATTTCTACAGAAGATAATATCCATTTTCTCGGACAGGCCGAAATCATGATCCATGAAATTAATTCTCTTAAACGCCACCGTGGAGCGGATTTCCGGGCAGATACGAATGAGGCCGCGCCGGCGGTCTCGACTCCGCAAAAGATATTTTTTCTTGATATGCATGGCGATATC
>JAZDOW010000286.1:0-45322 GCA_043798185.1 Pseudomonadota bacterium
TATCAACCGGCCCCCTTGAGGGTACGAATAACAAAATAAAGACTCTACAAAAACAAGCATATGGATTTCGAGATATGGGTTTCTTCAAACTGAAAATCCTGGGCCTTCATGAGACGAAGTACGCTTTAGTCGGATGAACCGGAAATGTGTTAACAATTTGCCTTTGACTTTCTCCCAACGGCTTGCCTGATTGAAATAATACGACAGCTAGCTCTTCCTTAGCTTATCCTCTTTTCTTTGCCTTTCAACCTGTTGTAAGATAGGAAGAAATGCAGAAATTGATGCAATGTTGAACGTAACAGGTGTCTTCCGAGCACCGAAACAGATTGAATTCAGCAATGGGCTGTTCGTGTTTACCCCGACACTGGGCCAGAGATGTTAAGCCAGTTTGTTATTTCTATTATTTGTTACAATAAGTTAACAACTGTGAAGGGAACCGATGAAAAAAACTATAATGGCAGCAGCCGTGCTACTCAGGGTGAACGCCTCAAACGGATTTACAGCCTAAAAAGTCGAAGGCGTTGCAGCAAACAACGCTCAAGTCGAACAAGCTGCCAACGTGGCAATCGGCAAGAACAACAAAGCAAACCTCGACACACTGAATATAAAGGATTCACAAACCAAGGGAGTGGTACTCAATAATGCTAATGTCAAACAGGCTGCCAATGTCGCGATTGGTAAAGGCAATACCGCCAACATGGGCTCCATCCAGGTGAAGGATTCCGCATGGGCGGTACCATAGTCAACGCCGGCACGGTGGGACTGTCGGCAAACTTGGCCATTGGCAAAGGGTCAACCTCGGACAGTCCCTCGATCAGCTCAGATTGAGCATTTTCATTGGTAGTACCTGCCTGGCGATGATCAACTCATCGCCAGGCAGAAAAGCTTCTTATTCAAGATCAGCTTTCAGCTTTTCATTCTCTTTAAACATAATATCTTCAAGTGCCTTTCTCTGTTCTTCAAAGGCTTCACTTGTTTCAGTCTGCTTAAATTCAATTTTCTCGCCAAATCGTAACACTACTCTGGAAAAAGGTTTTGGTAAAAGAAACCTATCCCAACTTCGGGCATACCAGGCTCTATCGGCTCTGGTATAAAACGGAACAATGGCGGAACCCGTGGCATGAGCAAGCTTAATTGCTCCGGGCTTGACAACACCGAATGGGCCTCGTGGTCCATCGATAATGTGGGCGGCAAGTCGATGTTCGGCAAGATGGTTGATCATACCCCTTAAGGCTTCCTGCCCACCCCTTGTTGATGAGCCTCTTATGGTAACCCAGCCGGTTCTGTTTGCTACGGCTGAAATAAAATCACCGTCTTTACTCTGGCTTATCATGAGGCCAGGGTTATATTTCCTGTACCCCTGGAAATAACGAATCACCGGAAAAAACTGCTGGTGGTGTACACAGAGAATAATACTGCCATTATTATTCAAATAATCATTAAGCCAGGCATTTTCATTCTGTACTTCAAGCCGGTATGTTAAAGAGTATATTCGAATGAATTTATACAACAACCATTGTGTAAACTTTGAAGACAATATCTCATTTATTTTTAATGCCATGGTGTGGGTGAGGTAGGGTGAGACGAGGTGAGGCGATCAGTAATCGCTTTCTTCGGGCTTCCCAAAAGGCCCTATCCAACGAAGAGCCGCCCGGCCAGATGCATCAAGCTACCCTTTCAAGACAGCGTTCGCAATTATTTTATTACTGCGACTAATAACCGGCATTGGACCAAAAGGTCGCCAAGACCTTTTCTAAAGCAGGCCCTTCCCAACGAAGCAGCCAATCGATCAAAAGAATCAGTGAATTACCTTGATCCTGGCGGGAGCTTTTTCCAGAGTCTTACCGCCAAACCAGGTCATAAAGGCTTCCGAGTCAATAAACCCCGTGTCGTATTTTCCCGGGGCCTCCTTCAGGATATCATTTTTATCCCCACCGGAGGCCATAAAGCTATTGACCACCACAGAATACTCTTTCAACGAGTCAAAGGGAACCAGACCGGCAGCGGTTTCAAGTTGGACCTCAGAGATCCTCTTGTCCTTCTCCTTTTCAGGATCCAAGGTGAAACGAATTCCCGAAACATAGACGTAGGGATTAGCCATAGAAAGCTTGCCCTGACTAAAAGCGACCATGTCTTCAAGAGCCTCCAGTAGTTTCTCACCGGTAAGTTTTACTGTGACCAGGGTATTGCCAAAGGGTTGCACCTCATAAATAGCCGCCACGGAAAGTGGCCCTTGGGCCAGATCGGTTCGGACACCGCCGGGATTCATCACTGCTACATCCGCCCCGGTGACCCCTTTCATGGCGTCGGCGATCAGCGGCCCGGGTCCGTCATTGATCATCCTTCTCATATCTTCTTTGACTTCAGCCACTATTTTTCCTTGCATTTCCTTTACCCCGGCACCGTATTTATCCACCAAGGCCTGCACATTCGGGTCGGCACTTACCCACAGGGCCATCCCGGAGGATGTAATGGCTGTTTTGGTGGCTTCCAAGGCCTGGATGTAACGAGAAAGACTCGTGGAATCGGGAGTTACGGCATAGGACTTGCCATCGTATTCTTTAACTGAAACGGTAGTGGAACCATCGACCATATATTCCACCCGCTTTTCTTCACCTGCTCCATTGGCGACATCGTATATCCGAAACCAGCGAGTTCCGATAAGAGCTTTGGGAGCTCCTGAAAAAGAGGCCACCTGTCCCTGTGCATCGAAGTTGAGTTTAATATTCCCCAAGGATTTCCCCCACTCCCAGTCCTGAACGACCAGAGTTTTTCCTCCATCCTTACCGGTAGCTTCTGTGGGATAGGCTCCCAACGAACCGGCCCCCAGCTCCTGAAAGTCTCCGAGAAAAGTGTGGCTGTGGCCACCCACTATAAGGTCCGCACCGGCAAGATTTTTTGCTAAAGCAAGGTCTTGCATGTATCCCAGATGGGTCAGAATGATGATTTTATTCACCCCCTGAGCAGTGAGCCTGTCAATGGCATTCTGTGCACTCGTCGTGGCATCGAGAAATTGTACTTTGTCCCCAGGGCTTGAAATATGGGGAACATCAGTGGTAGTGAGGCCGATTATCCCTACCCGGCTCCCCCCTATTTCTTTAATTAGGTAATGTGCAACACTCGCTTCCGCTGAAAGTGTCTCGTCCTGGAAGTCGATATTGGCACTGACAAAGGGGAAGGTTGCCTTATCTAAAATATTCTTCCTGAGGATATCGTAACCTTTATCGAACTCATGGTTACCCAAGGTTGCACAGTCCAGACCAACCATATTCCAGAAGGCCATATCCGCTTCCCCCAGGTACTTGGTGTAGTATAAGGTTCCCTGGACAAAATCCCCGGCATGGACAAAAAGGTTCGCTCGGCTTTCGGCTTTCAGAGTGGCCACAGCATCGGCTAGTTGCGCATAGCCTCCCATCTCCACATAGACTGTTTTTTTCCCAAGAGATGCTCCCAGGTCGAGACTGAGCTTCACCTGGGAAGGATCAAATTTGGAGTGAGTATCGTTTACGTGCAGTACATTTAATTCCAGCGGAGCGTTGTCATTAAAGGATTCCTGGCTGCCAAAGGCCATGTATCCCTGGGAAATTACCAGCGCAACAAGAAAGAAACACCTAATCGTTTTGAACATCACACTCCTCCTGGTTTTTTGTTGCCGAATGCAGTGTTCCACAATTCTGCGTTTTTTCTTTGCAGACTGTCTCTGTCATGCAAGCCAAACATTTAAACAAGGACCTTGATTTTTTTCAGGTCCTCGGTTTTGCCTAAGATCATCAGCGTATCGGTCGGCTGTATCTTATAACTTGCGGGAGGGATAAGCACGTCAGCATTAGGGGCAGGTTTTTTTATGGCGATGATGTGAATATTGTGTTTGGCCCTGAGATTAAGATCCTTCAGGCTTTTGTTGAGAAATTCCTTCGGCGGTTCAATCTGGACCAAGTCAAACTCATCGGTGAGGGGTATAAAATCGAGGACATTGGGGCGGGACAGAGAGCGAGAGATGCGGATCGCCATATCTCGCTCGGGATGGATCACCTCGTTTGCGCCAACTCGCAGCAGGATTTTTTCATGATCTTCGTCAAGTGCCTTGGCAAGAATCCGTTTCACCCCCAATTCATTGAGATACAGACATATCATAATACTGATGCTGATGCTGGTGCCGGTCGAAACTACCACTGCATCCATTTCCTCTAAACCAAGCGACCGAAGCGCTTCTTTGTCCGTGGCATTAAGGACGATGGCTTCGGTGGCAAAGGGATCAATCGCCTGAACCCTGACTCGGTCGGTATCAATAGCGATGACCTCATTGCCATCCTCAAAAAGAGCCTTGGCCGCATGAAAGCCAAAATTCCCCAGGCCGATTACCGCATATTTCTTCATATTATTTCCTCAAGTTAACCGATCATCATATTTTCTTCGGAATACTCTTTGCCGCTGGTGGCATTGGCCCCGATAACGATATACGAAAAAGTAAGGATACCCACTCGACCGATGATCATGACAAGGATAATCCAACACTTATCCCAGGTTGTCAAAAACGAGGTAATCCCCATCGACAATCCGACCGTCGCAAAGGCAGACACTGTCTCAAAAAGATATTGCAGGGTATTTATCCTCGTCCTGCCGTCACCGAGGCCGATGAACGAATCGCTGAGCAGGAGCATGAATACGACCAGACTGATAATGGTTGTTGAGAGAATGATCAGCGAGGTGCTGCGGGTTACCGTCGCCTCCGGGATACTCTTTTTAAAGATATTCACCCGCTTTTTATGGCCAATGCGACTGAGAGTAAAGAGGGTAAGCACCGCCAGCGTGGTGGTTTTCACACCGCCGCCGCAGGAACCGGGTGAGGCTCCGACAAACATCAGGAAGATCATCAGGACGATAGTCACTTCTCTCAGTGAGCCGATATCGACGGTATTAAAACCAGCAGTCCTGCAGGTGATCGATTGGAACAGGGAAATGAGAAAGTGTTCAGGCAGTGACTTATCGGCCAGAATCGGGCTGGTATTCTCCAATAGTGCAAACATTACGGCCCCACCGACAATGAGCACCAAAGTCGTCAGGAGAACGGTTTTTGTCTGGATGGATAATCGCGCCCTTTGCTTCTTCTTTCTCAGCAAAAAACAGGAATGAAGATCATAGAGCACCGGAAAGCCGATTCCGCCGACAACAATGAGGGCACAGATGGTGAAATTCAGCAGCCAGTCACCGCTGTAGCGCACCAACCCATCAGGAAACAGAGAAAAACCGGCATTGCAGAAGGCAGAAATCGAATGGAAAATTCCGTTGTATAGCGCCAAGGACAGAGGCATCTCCCGGCTCCAGTGCACGGTCAAGAGGAGAGCACCGACGAGTTCTGTAGCCAGGGTGAAAAAAATTACACTCCTGACCAGTTTATAAATATCCTGGCGTGGGGTATGGGCAAAGAGATCCTGCATTGCCGATCGGTTCCTGATCGAAATGGAGCGGCCGATCCAGGTGAAGAGGGCAACCGAAATCGTCATTACCCCAAGCCCACCGATCTGGATCAGTACCAGGATGACACCTTGTCCGAATGTTGTGAAAAAGGTACCTGTATCAACCACTATCAAACCGGTGACACAAACCGCCGAGGTTGCCGTAAACAAGGCGTCTGTCCACGACAAATTGCCGTCTATGGTTGAAACCTTAAGTTGAAGGAGAAAAGCCCCCAACACAATGAGTAAAAGAAAACTCGACAGCACCAGGGTTGCCGGAGACATATCCAGCTTCCTGTTTTTATAAGACATAGCAGAATCCTGAAAAAATGAAAACGTGACACGATATACTGTTGTTGGATTATTGGTCAGAGGAAGGGATGAGAGTGGTCTGCCTTTTGCCAAGTTTTAACTGCATTCACAAAAAGAACGGTACACTAACTCGACAAAACCTGCGTCTTATTTCTTGTAATTATCACCTCAAGCCATCGGTTGATGCCTCACCAGGAGATCGAATGTCCAGTATCATCTCAACCATGTCGTCTTTCTCAATACCAGGCAACCGCTTAAAGTTATATTTATTGCCGAATTTGATCATACGCCAATTATCTTTTATGACATCCATCCAGAGCGTTTTTATTCCAACATCTCTGGCAACGGCTATGCAATAATCCATGAGGATTCTGCCAATGCCCAGACCTTGCCAGGTGTCGGCAACAGTTAATGAAAACTCGGCATTTTCCAGATCGACAAACCTGTGCAGCTGCATATCACCAATGACGACATCCTCTTGCCCTCGTGCCACTGCCAGAAAGGCGAGGTCACGGTCATAGTCCACCTGACAGAAACGCGCCAAATTTGTGTGAGGCATATTGATGCGGCGCTGTCCAAACCGATAGAAAACCGATTCTTCCGACAGAGATTCAAAAAAGACCCTCATTGCCGATTCATCTTCACCACGGATAGGGCGGATGTGGATTTCGGTGCCGTCTCTTAAAGTTATATTTTTTTCATACTTGAAAGGGTAAGGCGGAATAGAGAGATGCAAGGGGCAAAGGTCGCCCTTGGTCCAGTGATATTCCCTTGGTAACTCCCTGTCGAGATGAATGGTAACTGTGCCGACAATCCCCTCGTTTTCAGTCAACAGCAGCGGATTTATCTCTATCTCACCAACCTGGGGAAGATCGATAACCAGTTGCGAAAAGCGCACCAGTAACTCTTCGAGATATCCCAATGCCTTGTGCAAGGAAGGAATGTCTTTGAGATGACGATAGATCTTGGTTTCCTCCATCATTCGCCTGGCGAGGGTCTGGTTGAGGGGCGGCAGTCCAATGGCATAATCCTTTTCGGCCCGCAGATACTCTCCACCTAATCCAAAGAGTATAGTCGTTCCGAAACTCCGGCTTTTTTTTGCACCTATCGCCAAGGTATAGCTGTGAAGCGGTGGCAATGGCTGGATAATTAAAGCGGCATCGGGATCCTGCAGAGAATCGACAAGATCATGGGCCGAAGCGAAGGCCTCTCTGACCTCATAATTATTTCTGACAATGTGTGCAACTCTGTCGGTCCGGCACTTTGTTCCACCATTTGGGGAATAGATCCTCATTACCGCCGGATATCCCAGACGATAAGCCACCCGAATCGCTTCCTCGGCGCTGGATACGTTCACGGTTTCCATTGTCTGGATGCCGTATGCGGCCAGGACAGCGGCGGCCTCGTCGAAAAAGAGGGTAAATCGATCGCCCGTAAGGCTGTCTCTTATTATCTCTTCGGCTGTGTGCAAATCCGGCAAGAAGTCTTTGAGCAAAATCTCCGGGGTTTCCTGCAGAAGCTTCAGATTGTAATCGTAGCGATACATATACATGAAGCTCTTGATGGCCTGTTCGGGGGTGTAATAGGTGGGAACATTCTTGCTGTTGAGAAAGGAAATTACCGAAAGACTCGATTCCTCACCACACCAGGTTGTAAAGAGGGGGGTTTGAGGATTGCCGACGGCAGCTCCGACGATTGCCTCGGCAATTTTTTGCAGATCGATGCCGGGAAATGGGATGCAGATTGCCAGAACGCCATCGACCATTTTATCATTCAGACAGGCTGAGATGGCAACCTGGTAGTCGGCGGCCGAAGCATTGCTTTGCAGATGGAGCGGGTTGCTCAGTTCCCCTTTGATCGCCAATTGGCTGCAGATGCTCTGCAGGGTATTCTTGCCTGGAACTGCAAGGGAACCGCCCATTGCTTGCAGGGCGCTGGCTGCAATTTCTGCTGGTGCGATGGAATTGGAGATGACCATTAAACGTCGACCCTTTGGTCGATCCTGTTTAGCGATGGTTTCAACCATGTCGAGAAGATCGACGATGCTGTTGACCCGCAGACTCCCGGCTCTTTTAAACACCGCCTCATAAATCAGATCTTCGCTGGCCAAACATCCGCAGTCGGTGATTGACTGCAGGGAACAGGTTTCGGATTGTCCGGTTTTAAGAATGACGATAGGCTTCAAGGTGGCATAATTGCGGAGTGCAGTCATAAACCTTCTGCCGTTATTGATGCTCTGAACATGAAGAAATAATGAAGTGGTACTGCCATCGCGGCCGAGAAAATCGATAATGTCGGCAAAGTTGACGTCGCACTTTGAACCGAGAGAAGCAAAATAGCTAAAGCCGACATTTTTCTTTATCGCATGTTCCAAAAATATTGCGGAAAAACCGCCGCTTTCGGAAATAAAAGCGATATTTCCTTGTTGAGGAATTTCCGGATACAGGCTGGCATTGAGTTTGAGAGCTGGCCTGAGAAAACCAAGGGAATTTGGGCCGATAATCCGGCAACCGTGAGACGAGGACAATTTTCTGATCTGTTCGGACAGGGCTGTGGAATGCTGGCGTGAGGAGTCCGGACCAAGAATCGTTACGCCCTTCACCCCTTTCTGGGCACAATCACTCAGCACCTTCGGCAAGTTTTCCGGGTCTGTCGCCACCATGGCCAAATCGATCGGGTGAGGAATATCGCCTATGCTTTTGTACGCCTCGACGCCCTGAAGCCCGTTCATGGTTGGATGAACGGGATGGACAATGCCCTTGAAGCCTTTGCCGATGAGGTTTTTTAAGAGGTGGTAGCCCGCCGATTTGTCGCTCTCACTCGCCCCAATAACCGCGATTCTCTTTGGATTAAACAGGATATCAAGGTTCTTGATCGACATATGCGGTTTCCTGTAGAAGAGGAGAAATGCATAAAAAGTGGATCACGAAGCACTGTGGATGGCTAATGGTATATCATCAGGGTGACAAACAGCAAATTATTTTCCTGTAGGAAAATCAGGAAATGGGGACTGGAAATGGGCACGGATCTATTTAATCCACAGTATTCGTTGCCGGTTTGTTTCCGTGCACCTCATTGTTCCACCATTTCATGAATATTAATTTTGTAAGTTTTTTCCTCGAGGCAAAAACCACGCTGCTTGAGAAAATCAAGGGATTTACACATGCCCATTCGGCAAGCTGTATAGGATTTTTCACACATTTGATCGATGTCATTGAGCTCTACAAGGACACCTGCATCGTTGCTCTTTTTGAAGGCCGTGGGTGAAAGGACCATCGCCCGGTGAAAATCCTCGAAGGCTCTTTCGAAATTGAAGAGCTTGCGTGAGGCCATACCGCGATTGATGATGGCCTCCACATAATCAGGTTGGTTTTGAATTGCCAGGGTGTAAGAGGTTATGGCCGCTTGATAGTCACCGCGCCGATAATGCAGGCTGCCCATATTGTTGTGGGCATCGGCAAAAGAAGGGTTCTCGGTGAGTGCTGTGTTGAGGTCCTTCTCCGCTTCATTCAATTTACCCATATTGAGATATGCTACGGCGCGACTGTTATAGGTTCTGGGGTTGTTAGCATCGAGGGCGATGGCCTGGCTGAGAAGGCTAACCGCTTTGGCCGGCTCGCTGAACCGGCCTTTGCTCCAGAGGGCAATGGCCTTTTCCAGCCACTCGCTGGCAGTAAGAGCGGCACTCAGTGTTGAAAATTCGTTATTGAATTCGTTTGGTCGGAGATCGGCGTCAGGGTGGCTGCGGGCAGCCTCTTCCAACTGTTTAATTCGTGCCAGGAGT
This sequence comes from Pseudomonadota bacterium, assembly GCA_043798185.1. Classification (GTDB taxonomy): domain Bacteria; phylum Desulfobacterota; class Desulfobulbia; order Desulfobulbales; family Desulfocapsaceae; genus Desulforhopalus_A. The sequence goes on from JAZDOW010000286.1 coordinate 9,553, forward strand.
TCCTGCTCTCGCACCTGAATTTCATTATATTTATGGAGTAGTGTACGATCCTGGAGTAATTTATCCATGCGTTGATGGAGGATATCTGTATTAACCTCTATCCGGGTGGAGAGGCGAATTCCAAAGGTTTTGTCATTGGCATAATTCTTCTTTTTCACCACCTCCGTGGTGAGCACTCCTCCGGCCAGGGCAGTCACTTCGTCCTTGGTAAGGATCGCGTTCTCGACCACACTGAGGCTTTCAAGATACGTACCCGCCAGTTCCAGGACTTCGAATTTAGCACGGGTTATAGCCGCCATATATGCATCATCCGGGGACTGACTGCCTGAGAAAGGTTGGTCGACGGTATGACTGAAGACCTTGGTCGCGGCGATGCTGCTCTTCGGTAAGAGGAGCAGCAATCCGGTCAGGAAAATGATGAATGTCGTAGTCCAGGTAGAGAAAAGATGGAAAAGGCTTCGCACAATACACTCCCGTTCGTCTGATTCGATATGGTTGATAATGAGAGATACTCAATCCTATCTCTTTTTGAGCGCAAATTGCAAATCTCATTTTTCATTTTTCCTGAAGATTAAGCAACATGTGACAAATTGTCGCCCAGTGCGAATACACAGTCGAAGGCCTGCATTACTTCTGCAATAGCGGATGCTCTGGTCGGCAGATTACCCTGTCATAAATAATGGCTGGTTGGTTAGGAAATATGGGCTGGCCAGGATAAACCGAAAACCGGGGCAGCAAAATCTCGGCCAGTTCCACCACTGCTTTATAGGCGTCATTTTGCGACGTAATTATGAGCGGCATTGAAATTCGTCTCTTATCAAGTTTTAAGCCGATTCTTGAGTTCTGGGCTGTTATTATCGCCACCGGATTTTTATTCGCCTGGATTTTCGGCCGGTTGGCTATCCTCTATTCGGGTGATGCCGGGGTAGCGGCAGCGATTGAGGCCGCCTACGGTGACAGGGTTAAAAATCTTGCCTCGTTTTTTCTCATCGGTGCAGTCTTTTCCGGGCAGGTCGCGGTCATGCTTACCGCCGCCCAGTATCTGGCTCCTGATGATATTTCGATGCAACACCGCCTCGCCTTTCCCCTTCTTATTGCCGGAGCCTTTCTACTCTTGCAAAAGATCACCTTCATCAGTCGCCTGGGCCTGGTACTCTCGTCGCTTGCCGCAGTTTCGTTGGTAATCGGCAGCCTGGCGTCTATCTGCCGCCGTCAGCTTGCCGGTGGTACTTGGCCGTACAGACCGTCGGCGAGGCCCTCGGCACCGGCCAGGTATCGGTAGCCGACGTCATGGCCGCGGTCTGCGGCAGACACGCCGGAACGATTATGGCCATCCTGGTCTTTTCGCTATGCATGACCACCTACCTGCTTTTTGTCGGCGGGGTCGCCCGCCTGATTCTCTCCTTGGCCGAAGACGGATCGTTGCCACGATTTCTTGGTAGACGGTCGACACAAGGGGCACCAATCAGCGCGGTATTGTCTTTGTCCTCAATCCACCTCGGCCTGCTCCTGGTGGTTTACCTCGGTGCTTTCGATGTGCAGGGATTAGTGGCCATGGCCGACGGCTTTTTCATAGGCAACTCGTTGATCGGGATTCTTGCCGGGCTACGACTGCTCCATGGTAAAATCATCCGCTTGGCCGCTGTTGCTCTTTCCGGCGTCTTTATTGGCATTCTCCTCTTTTCATCGCCCTATGTGCTTGGCACCATGGCGGTAATGAGCGTAGCGGTGCTGGGCTGCCGACTGCCTGGAAAAAACGGGGTGCTGATCAATGCTATCGAGGATCATCCACAGGACTGTTGATATCCAGGGCGATATATTTAACCAAAATTTTCACAACTTATTTATCATACTTGCTTGATATGCAGCACCAAAACCGTTGTCGATATTCACCACACTCACCCCACTGGCACAACTGTTGAGCATGGCAAGCAAGGGTGCCAATCCGCTAAAGTTTGCGCCATAGCCAACGCTTGTGGGCACCGCAATAATTGGCTTATCCACCAATCCACCGACCACACTTGGCAAGGCACCTTCCATTCCGGCAATGACAATAAGGACTTTTGCCCCTCTTATCGTGGGAAGATGATCGAATAAGCGATGAATTCCGGCGACACCGACATCGGCGATTTTTTTAACCGCATTGCCTAAAAATCGAGCAGTTTCATACGCTTCTTCGACAACAGGGATATCCGATGTTCCGGCGGCAATAATGCCGATATAAGATTCGGTGGTTGCCATCGGCTTTTGTTCGATGCAGATTATTTTCCCTGTTTCGTTAAATCGAGCCATAGTGTGCTTTTTTGCGACAGCATCAAACACTTCTAGTCGTGCATGGGTAATTAATATATTTGAGCCTCGTCCCACCATGTGGTCAACAATACCGGCGATTTGCTCGGTTGTTTTGTTTAATCCGAAAATGATCTCCGGAGAGCCTACTCTCGATTCACGAGCATAGTCGATTTTCGCATATCCAATGTCGGAATAGAGATATTCTTTCAATTGTTTCGCAGCAACAGCGGCAGATAGTTCGCCCGATTTCACCTGTGAGCATATTTTATATAAATCTTCATCTATCTTGCTGACTGCATCGACGTCTGAAATCTGTCCATTTACCTCTTTCATGCTTATACCCTTTGCGACACACTTTATTAATATTCCAAACCTTAGACATCAGAACATACTCATTGCTCGATTCGGCAATTCATCAATAACCTTTTCAAACTGTTATCTGCAGCGGGTATTGAACTCTCCAAATCTCCATCTGCAGACTGGGTTCAGCAAGAGTTGAGATTTATTGATTTGCTGTGTATCCTCTCTTCAACAGAACACTCACCAACCGGAGACCTCTAATGAAAATGTATGACAGTTATCTTTTCGATGCAGACGGCACCCTTTTTGACACAGTTGATCTTATCTGCGACTGTTTTCACTATATTGCTGAAAAATATGGCGACAAGGCTTTGGACAGGCATACCATCATCAAAGGCATTGGCTCGCCGCTTAAAGGGCAGATTCTCACCCACCTTGGTACCGATCTCGATCTCGATCTGATTCTTGCAGATTACCTGCAATACCAGCTAACCATCATGGAGGACAAAATTACCCCCTTTCCCCATGTGACCGAGACCCTGGAAACCTTAAAAAGTGCCGGCAAAAAGCTTGCCGTCGTCACCTCAAGGCGCCGCTTCAGCCTTGAGAAGATCCTCGAATCCACCGATACCGCCAGATACTTTGATGTGCTGGTGACCCCCGAAGACACAATCAGACATAAACCCAATGCCGAACCGGCCTTAAAGGCCATCTCGCTGCTTGGCGCCGACACGAGCAGCACTGTCTTTACCGGTGACGCCATGTACGATATCTGCAGCGGTGCCAGCGCCGGTATCGATACCATCTTTGTCAATTGGAGCCATGCCGCGCCATCTTCCCTCCCTGTCCCACCCACCTGGACCATCAACTCCCTCAGGGAGCTGACTGTCGGATTAACAAGGAGATAAACCGCAATTCTTCAGGCATACGTGACAGGAAAGGCACGAGAAATTCAAACAAGGAACACCTATAACATGTATCGCTACCTGTCTGTCCTTATACTGCTGAAGCATAGGACCTCTTATCTATAAACTCTTTAAAGCCCTACCGTACCGGAGGACTTTATTTTTGGCCAGGATAGTTTCCACGGTTGAGATGCCGACGATCTCTCTCCTGGCGAATATGGCTTCTCCCTGCCAGTAATTCGCGATACAGTTGGCAATGATTCCGCCCGGATTCTTTCGCCTTGTACATGGCAATGTCGGCATTTTTAAGGAGTGATATCGGCGTATCGGCTTCTTTTGGGAAAAAAGTCAGACCGATGGATGCACCGATGTGTGCCACTCCGGCTTTGAGGGTGAAGGGCCGGGCGAGCTCTCTAACGATTTTTACGCCGATATTTTGCGCTGTTTCAGCACTTGGGATTCCTGGGAGAATTGCCGTGAATTCATCGCCACCCAAGCGAGCCACTACGGAAGAATCGCCGACACATGATTTTAATCGCTCCGAAACTTGCTGCAAGATTTCATCACCGGCGTCATGGCCCATGGTGTCATTGACGTGCTTGAATTTATCAAGGTCGATAAGCATAAGAGCGAGGAGATTTTGTTGTTCACGGTTTTCGCTGCAATGTTTGGTCAGAAGTTCGTAAAACATGGCTCGATTGGGAAGACCGGTCAGTACGTCATGTTTGGCTTGTTCCAGTTCAACCTGAGCGTGCAGCAAATCTTCGATCATTCTTTCTAAACGAAATTCTCGAACCTCATTTTGCACGATTATAAGACCCACTTGTTCAAATAAATCAGCTATAAGCTTAGGATAAAGATTACCGTTGGTAAACTGCAGAAACGCATCGACCTGGGAGGAATCCCCTCGTGCAATAGCTTTAACCAACGAATGAATAGCGATAAGGTGTTGTTCGAGTGTATCTTCTTTCATGGCGGAACCACCAACTAAACGGTAATTTTCAAGATAGTTCAATTAACATGGGATTTTTTATTCTATTCGTTTATTTGACGGGTGTCCCGTGTTTTCTTGGCAGTTTCACCCTGTAAACCTAGCTGGCAAACGATATGCTCTTTTGACATACTGAGTTAGCAATGCATTCGAGTTTAGCAAAAAAAGATTGATGGAGATTAAAACTTTCATTGTATCAGCCGATAACATAGAATATTGGAGGCAAATGGCTATTCTTTAAAAGAAAAGCTTGCAATTGATTGGCATGACACAGTTGAATTAAAAATTATGGCTATTCTGGAAATCGATAGCGGTGGAACAGAGGGATATTCTCGCATGTTGCACCGTAATATCAATAAGTTATTGAATACGTGAGGTTGGCATGCAAAATATTGCTCAACATTCTACAAGTCAATGGACTTTTGAAAGAAAGAACATCTCTGACAAGACCGCTGAAATCCAGTTGTTGTACCGCCCGGAGATAGTTGCCCGAGACAGCAGATATGTTGCCTTCGCCGACAAGGTTATATGTGATTGTTTTAGCGGGCTGGAGTGGCTGCCTGGACCTGACAAAGACATGAGCTGGGAAGAAGGGTGCCGGTGGGTAAACAATCTCACAACTGGTGGCGGAGACTGGCGACTCCCAACTCTCAATGAACTCCGAGGGTTGTTTAAAATGAATAAAAAAAGAGATAATCTGTCTCCACTATTCGGAATCAGCACGACGGATGTATGGAGCTGTGAAACCGAAGATGAATCATCAGCCTGGGGATTCAATTTTCTTCCCGGCAATGCATTTTGGACCTATAAGACCCTTTCCAGAAGATTCAGGGTTCTGGCCGTTCGTTCAAGAAAATATCCTGCCTCAGAAAAAAGGATCAAAAAAATAGTCGATTGAGTAATCACTCCTGCCTCAAGCCGACTAGCAATTGCACCAGACGGTTAAGAAGATAACCGTGAATAGTCTGGTACGTGAACAAGCCGCAGTAATATCAAATTTCAGATCGATCTCAAATTGGTTGAAATTTGAGATGGCCGGTTTTAAAACGATGACTTTGGCTGGACTTTACTCAGTTGATCACAATACCAGTTCGAGAATTGCTTTTTCAGTTGTCTTCGAACGATAAGATTGATATCCTTATTACGTATAATGCCTCCGTTTTGGATTGAATTCTCTCGATGGGAATAATTATCCACAACAGAGGCTTTATGCATTTAACTTAATGTTATTACATAGTTTATCATGTTTTCGTGCAACACCCTTTATCACTGTATCTGCTAGCATGCAATGCAGCAAGAACGATTTAGTGATTGTCCATCATCCCTTCTCATCTTGTTGCTACTGTTTGTAAGCTCATTTTCGAAAACTTGAGTTCAAAGAATAAGGTAATTAGAACCGGCAAGTAATTTCTGCTTCAGTATCAGATAGGAAAGCAATAGGTTGTCATATAAACATCAAGAACAAAATGGAGCCATAATGAAGACTGGAAAAATCACATTTTGCTTTCTTACTGCTGTCCTGGCATTTATGTGCGCATGCACTGTATTTGCCAAAGAGTATCCGATGACACCCAGATTAGGAGACAGTGGAAAAAAATTTCGAATCGTCTACCTGCAAGGCGGCGAATATAATGAATACGACCAGGTATTTCTTGCGGTCATCAATCAACTCATGGAAGCGGGATGGGGGGGAAATATCAAGCTTCCGTCCGAAGCGACAAAAACGACCCGATCATTGTACACATATCTGTCCAATCACACGGAATGGAGCAAGTATCTTGAGTTTCCGGCCAACGGATTCTACGATAATCAATGGAAAGAGGAGGAACGCGAAAAAACCATGCAGGCGATTCTCAAGCGCAATGATATCGATATGGTTTTCGCGCTTGGAACGTGGGCCGGTCACGACATGAAGACCATGCCTTCGGCGTTTGCCGTTCCAACGGTTGTCATGGATGTGACTGATACACTTCAATCCAAAATTGTAGACACCCTTGAGGATTCCGGCAGGGATAACCTCACCGCCAGGGTCGATCCGAATCGCTACTACCGCCAAGTTTCCCTTTTCTATGATGTCATCGGATTCAAAAAACTCGGACTGGCCTATGAGGACACAGTGGAGGGCAGAAGTTACGCAGCCATCAATGATGTAGAAAGAGCAGCGAAAGGAAAGGGATTTGAAATCGTCAGAGTGGTCCATCCGGGGTATGTTAAATCGAGAGACCAGGCTGTCGCATGGTTGACACAGGCCGTGAAGGATTTAAGCACTAAAGTCGATGCCTTTTACATCACAGGGCAACTAGCTTTAGATGAGAAATCCCTTCCAACCATAATCGAAATTCTCAACGGCGCAAATATTCCAACTTTTTCTCAGGCAGGATCGATTGAGGTCGAAAAAGGTGCACTTCTGAGTATTGCCACTTCAGGGTTTAAGTTTGTAGCCAAATACCATGTCGAGAGTATTGCGAAAATATTGAACGGTGCAAAACCAAGAGATTTGCCCATGCTTTTTGAAGACCCACCGAAAATCGCTCTCAATCTGAAAACAGCAATAAAAATCGGCTTCGATCCTCCTGTGGACATTCTTGCTGCAGCGGACGAGATTTTCGCGGATAAATAACTTCTGCTTCACAAAAGATATTCCAGTGAAACCAAGCATGGCAACGATATGAACACTCAGGACATTCTTGCAGTCAGCCAGGAAGAGATCTTCGATAAGTTCGCCGACGATTATGATCTGCTTCTGAAGGATTGGAAGCAGTATGCTAAGGAACAGGGAACCCTTCTTGATCGTATTTTCAAAATTTACGCCGGAGATCACTCCATTAAGAGTGTGCTTGACTGCACATGCGGTATCGGAACTCAATGCATCGGTTTGGCCAGGTTCGATTATAGAGTGACCGGAACGGATATCAGTGATAAATCCATTCTCAGAGCCAGAGATGAGGCTATGCGATGTGGAGTCGACATTACATTCAAAAAAGCAGATATCCGCCGACTCGATGAAGTAGTTCAGGAAACGTTCGATGCTGTGATCAGTTGCGATAATTCCCTGCCCACTCTCCTCTCTGAAGATGATTTGCTGCTCGGTCTAAAGAACATGTACGATCGGCTTGCTCCCTCTGGCCTCTGTGTAATCAGCATTCGGGACTATGACCAGATTCTTGCGGAAAAAAAACGCTTCTACCCCAGACAGATCCATGAGATAGACGGCAAGCGAGTTGTTGTTTTCGATCTATGGGACTATCAGGACAAGGATATTATCGTTTTTCATGTCTTTTACCTGCACGAGAATGAATCGGGCTGGGATATGAACTGTCGACACATGGTCTATCGATCCACTCACAGGAACGATCTTATCAGTGCCCTTAAACAAACCGGCTTCAGCCATATCGAGGTTATTAAGAGCCTAGACGAAGTCCCTCTTCAGTTTGATTTTTATATCTGCAAGCGTGAATAATTCCGTACATCTTTATACATTATCCTCCCAGTACGGTTCACATCATGAAGAGCACAAACAGCAATGAACGATCCTTGATCATCAAGGCAGCCCTTTTCATCATCGGTACACTTTTGTTTGCACTTGCCCTGAATGTGGCGCTCTCAACGTTGACTCTCGAAAAAATCTACACCAACTCCCTCCTTTCTGAATATAGAGTTATTGGGCGTTATTATGAGAGACAAATCGAACGATCTCTTTCATTCGGCAAAATCCTTTCCAAATTCACAGGTATGTCCAAACTCCTTGAAGACATTGGGAGCGAGAATCCGGGCATCTCCCAGATATTCATCCATTCCCAAAGCAGGGAACCGCTGTTTTCTCTTAACCAAACCATACCAACTTCCGGGAGCGCTCTGGTAAAAGCGGAGAGCCTTCCAAATGACATGCTCCGAGAAAAGGGGAACTGTCATCTTATATTCCCTTTAATGGGACCCCCAATTGCTGATCCTTCGCCCAATATCCAAGGATATATGGAGATCATCCTGCCCGAATCTTTAATACGAGAAAAGGTCAGGGAACTCATCATCAACACTGTCAGACTGCTTGTGGAGGTGAGCGTTGTCTCGACGTTGGTGTTTCTCGCTATTGGATTTTTCTACCTGCCTGCCCCAAAAAAACAGCACATATTTACGTTTTCTTTGAAAACCAGGGTTCTGCTGATGACATCCTTAGTTCTCATTCTCTCTCAGGTTGTCTTTTCCTTTTTCAATGTTTCCGAATTCCAGGAACGGTATTTTAACACAGTTAGAGGAAAAAGTGAGATTCTTGGGAAAGTCCTTATAACCGACATTAACCATTTTCTGAGAATCGGAATTCCTATTAACAAGTTAGTTAAAATCGATCAGCTCTTGAATGATATCCTCAAATTCACTCCTGAACTTCGCAGCATAAAGATTATCGATACAACAGGGAAAACTCTGTACAATGTCCAGGCAAAAGATTCTTGGGGAAAAGAGCAGGGATCTGGATCGCGTGACCTTGATGAAACCGCTTCTTCTCTGGAAAAAGGTTACCAGGTTCAGCTACCAGTTACGGATAAAATGGACCAAACCGTCGGATTTATACAAATGCACATTTCGCATCAGGTTATCTATGCGAAAATCAGAGATCTTGTGCTCGATTCAGCGACAATAGTCGTCGTCTCCCTGTTGATCGGCTTCGAATTTGTCTTTTTTCTGGTTGCCTACCTCTGTGGGGATAACCGGGGAACGAATGGTTCGGCCTCTCTTTCTGAAGACTCACACGATAAAGATGCGTTTATTCCAGTTCGAACAACAGCTTTCCTGTATGCTTTCGCCATGGCCCTTTCCATGTCCTTCCTTCCAATCTATGCCAATGAGCTTTATGCATCCTTTCCTGGAGTGAAGAGGGAGATTGCCATCGGCCTTCCCATTTCAGCCGAGATGTTTTTTGTTGCTCTGAGCCTGGCCGCTGCTGGAATATGGCTTAACCGAAAGAGCTGGTTTTCACTTTTCCTTACAGGGGCCGTGATTACCGGCATCGGAGTCGGAATGTGCGGTTCGGCGCGAAGCATCATGGACCTCATCCTCTTTCGATGCTGTGTGGGGCTTGGTTATGGTCTAGTCGTCATGTCGACACAGTTTTTGGTGATCCAACTTACCAGCTCTGAAAAACGCTCCAGTGCTATTGCAGCTCTAGAAGCCGGTTATTTCTCAGGATTTATCTCCAGTACTGCAGTCGGTGGAATGCTGGCCGATCGAATCGGCTTCAGATCCGTTTTCTATCTGGGGAGTTTACTGACCATTCTATCGATTGTATTCGTTCTCCTTTTCCTGAGAGATTTGAGAAAAGTGGGGCGGACTTCCAGCCCCGAACCCGGGGAATCTCACATTTCGATAAGCTCTCTCATGTTGTTTAAAGATAAACAATTTCTCGGAACCCTTGTGCTCAGCGCCATCCCTTCGGCTATCTGCCTAGTCGGATTTCTCTACTTTGCCAGCCCATTGTTTTTAACCAAAGCGGGAGTCAGCCAATCGAGCATTGCACGACTTATGATGCCCTATGGGCTTTGTATGGTCTTCTTGGCTCCCTTGCTCAACAAGTGGGTTGATACTATTAAAGACAAAAAAATACCGATAGTTGCCGGAGGCATTTTGGGAGGAGCAGCGCTTCTGAGCTTCTACTTTCTGAATTCAATTTTTATGTTTGTGGTGATCCTTGTGCTATTCAGCCTTTCCGGCGGCATCAGTTATGCCGCACGCATTTCCTATATCTGTGAAGCACAGATTTCAAAGTCTGGAGGAGTCAGCAAGAGTCTGGGGATTTTTAATTCAATAGAGCGTATGGGCAATATCTCAGGACCCATTTTGGTGGGTGCCATAATTGGTACAGTTGGTGTTACGACAGCAATAAGCAGTGTGGGTCTGCTTTATCTGGTCAGCACTATCCTTTTTATGCTGACAGCTCATCGACCTTCCAAACTTGCATTACAACCCGGAAAAACAGAATAGTTATTGGCACGATTCAATTCTGCAAGGTGACTCCTTGATTCGACGGTTATATATCTGAGGCTCTTTGTGCCCGGCAATCATATTGATAACAACGGAGAGAGATAGAATATGGAAGTTTCCATTCATCTTGAAAAAATCAAACACAACATCTCCATCATTCAGGATATTTCAAGGAAGGCCGGACTCCAAACCGTTTGGGTGACCAAGGGTTGCCACTCACATCCTGCAATCATTTGCGCACTCGATGAGATGGGCGCAGAAATTGTTGGAGAAGTGTATCCATCCAACCTTCAGAGAATTTCAAAAATCTTCTCGGGTGATCTGATGATGATACACTTCCCTGCACTTAGCCAGGCACGAGAAACAGTGGCCTGCACTGACATCAACCTTGTGTCCAGCCTGGAGCATACCGAAGCCCTTTCAAGAGCGGCTGAAGAAATGGGCAAACAACAGCGCATCATCATGATGGTAGATGTCGGCAATCTGCGTGAAGGGGTCATGCCGAAGAAAGTTCTATCCACCGTGAGAAAAATTCTTCCTCTTCGTGGAGTTGAACTGATCGGCCTCGGCACTTCAGTCGGTTGCTATGGAGGCTATCTTGCCGAAGAAAGAGATCTGCACCAGCTTGAAAAGATCACTAAGGAAACCGAAGAGGCTTCAGGCCATCGATTTCAGGTTCTTTCGGCGGGCAGCGGGACGATGCTGTTTGAGCTCATCCGGAATAGGAAACTTCCCGAGAGGATCAATCAAATGCGTATTGGTGCAGCCCTGCTGGTCGGCGAAAAGCCTCCTACCAAGGAACCGATCTATCCCTTGCATCAGGACTGTTTTATCTTCAGTGGTGAAATTCTGGAAATGGATCGCAAGCCATCCCTACCTTCCGGTCGGACCGGGTTCGATGCTTTTGGCAGAAAGGTCACATTCGAAGATATGGGAGAAAGAATGAAGGTGCTTTTAAATTTCGGGATGGTTGATGTCGATATTTACAATCTGACTCCACGAACGCCAGGCGTGAAGATTATCGGTGGCACATCCAATTACACCATCTGTGATATCCATGACTGTCCAGAGAAGTTCTGGGTTGGAAAATGCCTCGATTTTCGCATGGGCTACAGTGCAATGACCAGGGCAATGTCATCGGTTTATGTACTGAAAAAGGTAGTGTAAATATCAGACACGCTCAGTCGATGAACAATCCTGCTATTGGTCAGTATGCCCTCTACACAACCACAGGAAAGATAGACCAATGGAATTGGTCCTGGGCAGGTCGAAGTAGAAAGGTATTTTTTGCAGGTTCAGCATACAATTCATTCGTTCAACAGGACTGAAATGTTCTCGACAATTAAGGGAAAAATTATATTTTTCGTCACGATTGTGATGATTATCTGCACGACTGTGAACATATTTTTCACTAACCGTGACGTAGGAAAAGCTATGTTGACTGCCCAGGAGAAGTCGGCAAAAAATATTCTCCACTCCCTTGATTTAATCATTAAAGACGACTACCTCAACTTAGTTTCCGACAGAAGAGAAATGGTGCTCTTAAAACGAGACAGATTGAAAAACATCGCTGTCATGATTGAATCTGTTTTCAATGGTTATGGGAGGTTAACGTCAGATGACTTGCAACGTTCTGAAGCTATTAATTCTGCACTTGAATGGTTAAATTCAGCTCCATTTGAAGGAATTGATTACTATATTACAGACAAAGAATCAAAGCTATTAGCGTGTTCCAACAAATTGATTTCAAATGAAAACTATAGAAAATTACAGGACACAAAACACAGAAATTTGTCGGAAATTATGCGCTTCAACAACTTAAATCCACAAGGAGATTTTGCAACCTTCGTGATTAACCCTGATGGAGCACAAGACAAATCAGTACTTGCTTATTTCCATCCTTTAAAAGGATGGGAGTTTACCATTGCTACGTCAATAGATATTAGCAATATTGAAGCTGAATCCCAGATTAAAAAAAATAAAATAATTGGGTCACTCACTGAATTTTCAAAACATTTAGATATCACACAAAATGGATTTGTTTACATGTTTGACTCAAACAACAATATATTAATTCCCCCACCACATCATATTAAAACTGTTGCTTATAGCTCCACGAATATTTTAACAAAAAATACCGTTATTGATGACATCAGGGCGTCTTCGACGTCTGGCGTTACTGAACTTCGCTTCGTCTCATCAGATGATGAGACGAAGCAATACATGATAGCCTACTGTCACTATTTCAAATCTCTCCAATGGTATACAAGTGTAATAGTCCCAGTGGTTGAAATCAAGCAGCCGGCGTTTAGGCTTGTGGTAAGACAAAGTATAGTAATCTGCATCGTATTTATGATAGGATTACTTGCAGTATTTATCCTCGTTACTCGTATTGCAACTCCACTTAAATCACTAGCATCATATGCAAGAGAACTTCCAGAACTGGATTTCACAAAACCTTTAACCTTAGAAACCTCAATCGATGATCTTCCTGGAAGATATCGAGATGAAGTTGGTGCTCTCGCCTCTTCTTTTATCTTAATGAGACAGAAGCTGAATAAAAATATTCAGGACCTCGTTGTGATAACCGCATCGAGGCAAAGAATTGATAGTGAACTTAGCATTGCCAGAGAAATCCAACTTGGAATGGTACCGAGAACATTCCCCCCATTTCCCCGGCACATAGAATTTGACCTGTTTGCCACTTTGATTCCCGCAAAAGAAATCGGTGGCGATTTATATGATTTCTTTTTTATTGATTCTGAACATTTGTGTTTTGCTTTGGGAGATGTCTCAGACAAAGGAATTCCCGCAGCTTTACTTATGGTAGTCACAAGAACGCTGATCAGAACGTTATATGAAACAATCCAATCACCTTGTGAAGTGATGCGAAATCTAAACAATATTTTAAGTGCTGATAATCCCAGGACCATGTTTGTTACCTTGATCATCGGTGTCTTGAATATTAAAACAGGTGTGATCGAATATGCAAATGGCGGACATAATCCGCCAATTGTCATCCCCCAAAATGACGATGTCTTTTTCATAAGGAAAGGAAATGACCCGCTAGTTGGCGCAATGGCTGGTATGTCCTACACCAATCACACATTAACTCTTTCTCCTGGAGAGAGCTTTTTCCTGTACACTGATGGCGTAAATGAAGCGATGAACCCTAATGGAGAACAGTATTCAAATAATCGGCTTCTCTCAGATGTTGCAAAAAACAAGACTAAGTCTTCAAGTGAAATTATCGAAACTGTACTCGAAAGCATTAAAGAACATTCACAAACAGCCCCACAATCAGATGATATAGCTATGCTTATTATCAGATATAATGGAAAGGAATTATCCTTGAAACCGAGTTAGGCGAACGGCAAATTATAATCAAAAGACAGGCGAATGGTCCCGGGATCGGCATGCTGATTCGCCTGACGAGCTTGAGCAAAAATGGCATCCGTTTTCTTGATCTTACGCAAGGGCTTACTCTTGACAACTTTGCGCGGATAGTGCTAAAACGTGCGGTTATCAATGACTTTTTTACCCTTGCTGTCGATTGTCTCCAGGGTTTTCTCCTCGACGAGCTTGACCTGCACCTGGATGCCGAGATCGGTAACCAAGCGGTCCTGGATGGTGTCGCCCAAGGCCCATTGCTTTCGTATCTGGTCGGAGAAGAGGAGCTCGGTCACCTCAACCATAACGGTCAGTTTATCCTCATGGCTTTCCCGGTCGACAATGATCAAATAGGGGGTTTCGGCGCCGGTGATATCGGTGAGAGCCGCCTCGATCTGGGCCGGGAAGACATTCACCCCCTTAATTATCAGCATATCGTCGGAACGGCCCAGGATTCCACTCATGCGGGTAAAGGTCCTGCCGCAGGGACAGGCGCCGGGCAGAAAGCGGGCCAAATCGCGAGTGCGATAGCGGATGACCGGAAAGGCCTCTTTGGTCAGGGTAGTGATTACCAGTTCGCCGATCTCGCCCTCGGCCACCGGTTCAAGGGTTTTCGTATCGAGGATTTCTACAAGGAAATGGTCCTCATTGATATGCAGACCGTGGCATTCCCGGCATTCTCCGGCCACGCCAGGCCCCATGATCTCCGAGAGGCCATAGTTGTCGGTGGCGGTAATGCCGAGTCGTTCGCCAATCTCAAGGCGCATCTCTTCTGACCAGGGTTCCGCTCCGAATACCCCGTATTTCAAAGACAATTCGCTGGTATTTACCCCCATATCCATCATCACATCGGCGATTTTCAAGGCATGGGACGGTGTGCAAACCAAGGCGGTGGTCTTGAAGTCCCGCATGATTCGAATCTGGCGCTTAATATTGCCGGAGGAGATGGGGATAACCGAGGCTCCGAGCCGTTCGGCACCGTAATGAAACCCGAGACCGCCGGTAAAGATGCCGTAATCATAGGCAATCTGCACCACATCTTCGGCGGTCACTCCAGCGCCGCGAAGAATACGGGCCACCAAGTCCGACCAGTTTTTGATGTCGTTACGTGTATAACCGATAACCGTGGTCATGCCACTGTTGCCGGAGGAGGAATGAATCCTCACGACGTCCCGCAAGGGTACGGCAAAAAGGCCGTAGGGATAATTGGCGTGCAGGTCTTCTTTCATGGTGAACGGCAGGCTGCGCAGGGCGGCAAGCGAGGTGATGGACTCGTAGTCGACCCTCGCTTCGCGCAGTTTTCGCCGATAGAAAGGTACATGCGTCCCCAGGCGATAGAGGGTGGCCTGGAGTCTCTCCAGCTGCAGTTGCTCCAAGTCTTCCCTGGGCATGCATTCGAATTCCTTTTGCCAATACATAATTCGTTCCCCCCAAGAGGAATTATCAGTTGCCAACCATTGTGGTTATTTCATATTGTCGTGGAAAATGGGATTTTCTGAAAGAAAAAAGTTACGGTTTGCGGCAGAAGGCACTAATCCTCCAGTTTTTCCCGTCCAAGGTAGGCACGCTGTACGTCGCGATTGGCCAGCAGATCCTCGGCCGGGCCCTGGATGATGACCTTGCCGGTTTCAAGAACATAGCCGCGGTCGGCGATGGCCAGAGCTGCCTTGGCGTTCTGTTCCACTAGAAGAACCGTATTGCCTTCAGCCCGAAGGCGAACGATGATCTGAAAAATATCGCGGATGATCAGGGGAGCAAGCCCTGTCGAGGGTTCGTCCATCATCACCAGCGATGGCTTGGACATAAGAGCCCTGCCCATGGCCAGCATCTGTTGTTCGCCGCCGGACAGAGTTCCGGCCAACTGCGACTGGCGCTCTCTCAGGATCGGGAACAGTTCGTATTGATGCTCAAGGAGTCGGTTCAATTCTTTTTTATTTTGCCGGGAGAGCGCGTGGCCACCGAGGATGAGATTGTCGGCTACAGTCATCGAGGCAAACACCTGCCTGCCCTCCGGCACCATAACACAGCCCTTGCCGGGGATTTTCGGCGCGGCAAGGCGGGTAATGTCCTCACCCAGAAAACGGATCTCGCCTGAACTCGCCCGGATGAGCCCGGCGATGGCGGCAAGAAGAGTCGTCTTGCCGGCACCGTTGGCCCCAATAATTGCTACAATCTCACCGGGATTGACGTGCATTGAGATATTCTTCAACACCCGCAGCTTGCCATATCCCGCCTCTAGATTTCGTATTTTCAACATTTCTTCACCGTAGCCTCGCCCCCGTAAGCCTACTCACCAAGATAGACCTTAATAACTTCCGGGTCGCGTTGGATAACCGTAGGGATATCCTCGGCAATCTTTCTCCCGAAACTGAGAACGACTATTTCATCGGAGATATCCATAACAAGCGACATATCGTGCTCAACCAAAAGAACGGTGATACCCAATTCTTTAATGCGGACAATGAGCCTGCCGATTTCTGCGGTCTCATAGATATTCAGACCGGCCGCCGGTTCGTCAAGAAGAAGCAGTTCTGGGTCCAGAGCCAACGCCCGGGCCAGTTCCACTGCGCGTTGCTGGCCAAAGGCGAGGTTAGTCGCCAGGGTGTCGGCGCAGTCGGCGATACCGAGGAAATCCAGGAGCTCAAGGGACTTTACCCGGATTGCCTTTTCTTCCCGGCGACAACCGGAGGTGCGAAACATCGAGGCGAGGAATCCGGCCTTGGTGCGCACATGTCTGCCGACCATGACGTTCTCAAGGGCGGTCATGCCTGTGAACATTTTGATATTCTGAAAGGTTCTGGCGACACCCAGACCGGCGACGCGAAACGGCCGCATCCCCTGAATCTCCTTGCCCTGGAAACGAATTTTGCCGGTGCTGGGCGTCAGCATCCCGGCAATGAGGTTAAAAAGCGTCGTCTTGCCCGCGCCGTTCGGTCCAATCACCGCTTTAATCGCTCCTTGCTGCAGCGAAAAGCTGACTCCATCAACGGCCTGGAGACCGCCGAACCTCTTGCTCAGTTGGTCCACCTGAAGAATAGTCATCTGAACCTAACCCTCCTTCACTGCAGGTGTTTTCCGCCGCAACAGGGGGATACGCCGCCATAGTCGCCCAAACTGGAGACTGAGTATTCCCTCCGGCGCAAAGAGCATAATGGCGATAAGAATCAGACCAAAAACCGCGTCGTCATAGCTGCCAAAAAAACCGCGAAGCGACAGGAAATTAAGGACCATGCCCATGATCAGGGCGCCCCAGATGTTGGCCATCCCCCCTACCGCAACAATGGCCACATAGCGCACCGACTTCATGACACTCGCCTCTGAGGGTCCGATGCCGCCGTTATAATGGGTCAGCAGGACTCCTGCCAGGGCCGAGAACACCGCCGACAGCATAAAGGTCTGGAGCTTGAACCTGGCGGTATCGACACCCATGGCATCGGCCGCCTCGGGTGAGCCGTGAATTGCCCGAAGCGCCCTGCCGACCCTCGAGTCGATGAGATGCCTGAGAAGAATCACGGCGCAAAGCAATACCGTCCAGGCAATATAGTAGTTTGGAACCCGCCAGGACCTGTCGCCACTTACTAAAAGTCCCGGCGCCAAAAGAAAGCCGGGAACGCCTGAAATGCCGTCGGCCTCGCCGAAATAGGCACTCGCCAGGGCAACCCGGTAGATGATGATGCCAAATCCGAGGGTGGCCATGGCCAGATAGTGACCCTTTAATTTCAAAACCGGGATACCGAGCAAAAAGGCAATGAGCAGAGCCGTAAGGATGGCGATAATGCAGGCAACCCAGGGCAACACTACCAGAAGCGGATCACCATAGACATCCTGGCCTGCCTGGAGACAGCCGAGAGAGCCAAGCAACCGTACCGGGAGCAGGTCGGCATAGGGCGTGAGATTGTGGGTGGTGAGCGCCGCCGAGATATAGCCGCCGATGGCAAAGAAACCGGCATGGCCAAGGGAGATCTGACCGGCATAACCCATCAACACGCAGAGACCGACGATCAACAGCGAGTAATAAGCCGACATGGTCAACTGGGTCAGATAGTAAACACTGCCGGTCCAGGCGGTCAGAAGCTGAATAAAAATGATTACCGCAACAATCGGCAAAAAAACGAGGTTCCTTCCCATGACCGTTAAAACTCCTTGAGGCCGGCCATGGCGCTCGATCCGAACAGGCCGTGCGGTCTGACGAAGAGGATGACCAACAGGATAGCAATGGCGATGGCGTCCTGAAAGGCCAGAGGGACAACCGAGACGGAAAAAGCTTCAATGACGCCCAGCACAAGGCCACCGGCCACCGCCCCCAGGGAATTTCCCAGGCCACCGATAATGGCAACAGTAAAACCCTTGATGGCAAGTCCAGTGCCGTTGTCGTATTGGGTGTAGGTGATCGGCGACATAACTGCCCCGGCCAAGGCGCCGATACCGGCACTCAGGACGAAGGACAAGGTCACCATATTCCTGGTGTCGATGCCGCAGAGTACGGCAGCGATGCGATTGGCGGCGCAGGCCCGCATCTCCCGGCCGATTGAGGTGGCATAGAAAAAGATATTAAGAGCTACAACCATCAGGCCACAGGTGCCGATTACCCAAAACACCTGCGGCGAAACCCTGGCACCGAAAATTGCGATCGTGCTGATTTCATTACCGATAAAATAAGGTAGGGAGCGAACATTTGATCCCCAGACATGCAGGGCAGCCTCACGAATGAGGATGGAGAGCCCGATGGTAATGATGATCATCCGCAGAATCCCGGGATTTTGCAGCCAGCGGATAAAGAGCATCTCAATCAAGGCACCGATGCCCATGGTGACAAGAACCGCAAGCGAGATAGCAGCGGGCAAAGGCATATATTGGAGAAAGGTGATCGACAGCATGCCACCGAGCATGACAAATTCCCCCTGGGCAAAATTAATAATGCCGGTGGTGTTGTAAATGATATTGAAGCCGATGGCGACGATTGCGTAGATACTGCCGTAGGTGATACCGGCCACCAGATACTGGATAAACAGTTCTATTGTCATACGAAGGGAGACGTCCGAAAAATGCCTTGTCCTTGGTGCAGATGACCGGGGTGCTTTACGCCCCCCGGTCGAGGATGGTCACTTATTTTGCATAGGGAACAAATTTGCCGTCCTTGACGGTCATCATCTCGAAGGCGTCAAGGCCCAAGCCGTTATGGTCGGTGGCGGAGAAATTAAACACACCGCCGGTTCCAGCCAAATTCTTCAGGCCTTCAATGGCCTCACGAATCTTTGCCTTATCGGTGCCGCCAACTGCAGCGGCTTTTTCGAAGATAAGGAAGGCATCATAGGCATGGCCGCCGAAGGTCGAGGCGGTTTCTTTAAATTTCCCCTCGTAGTCCTTGACATATTGCACCAGAAGAGCTTTCTGGGGGTGGCCGTCCGGAAGAAGGCTAGCCATCAACAAGCGTCCCGCAGGAAAGATCACACCTTCGGCAGCCGCACCGGCAGCTTCAACATACTTGATATTGCCAAAGCCATGACTCTGGAAAATCGGCACCTGCCAGCCTGCCTGGCGGATATTCTTGACAACAATCGACTGGGCCGGAACGATCGACCAGTTGATGATGCCTTGCACATCCGGATTGGCCTTGATCTTGGCGACTACGGCGGAGAGATCGGTAGCCTTGGCGTCATAGACTTCAGCTTCGACTATCTCAACCTTATAGTCGGGGGCGATCTTTTGCAGCTGTTCTTTGCCGGCTTTGCCGAAGCCTGAATTGTCAACCAGGACTGCGATTTTCTTTATCCCCAGCTTATCCATTTCCATGAAGATCTTGATTGCAGCAAGGGAATCATTCTGCGGAGTCTTGAATACCCAGGAGGCAAGCGGATTGACGATGACTTCGGCCGCAGCACAGGAGATCAGAGGGGTCTTGGCATCCTCGAAGATCTTTTTAACAGCCATGGTTTCCCCGGAACTGGACGGTCCAAGGACCGCCACAACATTTTCTTCTTCCAACAACTGCTTGGCAAGAGAGATAGCCTTTTCCGGATTGCCGGCGGTGTCCTTCACCAGAAGATCAATCTTTTTGCCATTGATCCCTCCTTTGGCGTTGACCTGCTCCACCAGCATCTCAAGGGTGCGGGCCTCCGGCCCACCGAGAAACGAAGCAGGGCCGGTAACAGCCAGTAAGGCTCCAAGCTTGATGTTTTCGGCCCACACAGACGGCACGGACATCAGACAGGTGACTGCAAACGCACAGAGAGTCTTGCTCAACATCTTTTTCATGCACTTTCTCCTTTCAATTCCCACTTTGGATTTTGAATTTCTAAGATACTAAAAACAGCACCGCCCAGCCTAAAAAATTATTGACCAACCTACTCTGAAAGGCGACAAACAGGCAAGGTTTTTCCAACTACTAAGAAGCCGAAAAAGACATAATCTTTAACATAATTCGGCCTTATCCGGCTTGAAGCAGCGTTTTGCAATGAAATTTTCACCAATTCAGTATTTTCGCCAGGGTTACACCACGATGATGAAAAGCTTTATACCAGGAACACCTGGTGATTATTGCATGAGACAAGGAGGTAACACACTCCCTTGTTGAGAGGCCCAGACTATTGCCTTTTGTTTTCGTCGATGCGCTGCAAGCCCTCCATCAATATACCCATAAAACCACCAATGGGTTGCAGATTATCGAGTTCTTTGGGAATGCCTTTGGCATAAGCGAAGTGACCGCTTTTTACTTTCACCACGGCATATACTGCTTCCAGATTGCGAAGAGTCAGGAGGCGAGCGTGAATGATTTCGCCCTCCTTGAAAAAAATCATTGCCTTGCCCTGATCGATAACCAGATCAAGCCGCCCGGTTTTCTGTGAAGAATTAATGAGCTGCAAGAGATCGACAATGGAAATTTCCGCCAATTCCCCCGACATGCCGGAGGTGATCTTTCCCGATCGCAGGGTCATGGTCTGCGCCCGCACAACTAGGAGTTTAAAAAGAAAAAGCTGAAGAATCGGATACTTCTTTAGCATATATTTGAAATTTTTGACACTGAGTTTTGCGACCTGGGTTTCGGCCAAGGTATAAATGGAGTTGGTCACCGGTTCGCCGGACAGAAGACTCATCTCACCAAAAATCTCCCCACCTTCCATCACCGCAATTGTTGCTCCATCCTCGGCTATTACCGCCACCTGGCCGGTCAAGACAATATACATATTACTACCGGGATCTCCTTTCTTAAGAACCACTTTGTCTATCGCAATGGTTGTGAACTCAAGGAGAAGGGTCAGATCACTCAGGGCATCATCCTCAAGCGACTCAAAAATATCGAGATTGCGAAGCACCTTGAAAAATTTTTCAAGATGTTGCCTACGCCGCCTTGCTTCCGTCTCATTCAGCAATTTCATCTGTAGGGTGGCAAAATCCCTTTCCTTCTTGAATTCAAAAAAGATCATGCCGTCGCAACCACCGCAGTCAAATCGTGTTTTTTGTCCCCCTAATTTTGCAAAACCACTATATTTGTCCATGGATAGCATAATATTAGCAATTACTTGCGACAAATAGAGACAACCTGATTTCAATGCCGGCACCGTAAGACTGAAATTCTCGACCTTGAATTCCTCCCCTGAATTGTAAATGGGGCATGAACGTTCCTCGGTAATGATGAAAATCGCATCCCGAAATTTATTGACTGGTTTTTTCACAACAATCTCCCTACCAAACACACGGAACAAATTTCTTTCCTGCGGTTTTTATTAAAAAAAATAGTACGCCCTTTTTTTATATCATAAACTCAAAGTATTTATCCAGAAGAGCCGAGAAAAAATCACCACTGGTGGCCGAGAACCCAGAATGGTAGAGTGGCATCAATGAAAACTGAAACATTCTTTAAAGATGTCCGCCTTCCCTTTGTTGAAGGGCGCTGCTCTTTGAGCAATGTACGAACCTTCAAGCCCCATATGCATAAGGGCTTCAGCATCGGAGCCGTAAGGAGTGGTCAATTGCAATTTCAGGCCGGTGACAGCTCGGGACTGCTGGTACCCGGCACAATAGCCTTGATCAATCCTGAAACGCTCCATTCCTGTAACACAAAAGGGAAAGGAGAACGGAGCTTTTTCATGCTCTATCTAGATGTCGAGTGGTGTCTGCAGATCCAGAAATCTCTCTGGAATATTACAACATTCATCCCCGCCACCTTCATCCGATTGACGGACGATTGCCTCTACACTCAGTATATCGACGTAATGGTGCACCTGTTCGACCAGGGTGTCCACTTGCTGGAAAAAGAACAATTACTCTTTGACCTGTTGGTCGCTGTATTTAAAAAGAGCGTTCTGCTGCAATATTCCCCTATAAATCCGAATCGCTATGCAAATAACGTCGAACAATTAAAACAGCTTCTTTCGTCCGACCTGCAGGAAGATCTGACGCTTGACGACCTGGCCCTCCAGGTGGGGGAAAATCCCTTCACGATGCTCCGCCGCTTTAAGGCCGGCACCGGTATTACTCCCCATGCTTTTCGCATGAATTACCGTATTGAGCAAGCGCGTAAATATCTGCAACAGGGCATAGAGATCGCAGAAGTCGCCATTTTATGCGGATTTTTTGACCAGAGTCATCTCCATCGCCACTTTAAAGCAATGACCACCCTGACACCCAAAGAGTATCAGGTCAATTTTATCCAATAACTCCGTTTCGCAACCTTTTATAGTGTCTCCTCGAACCAAGGTTTTGCAAATATTCGGCAAAATATTTTTAATTACAACTGGAGATTGCTATGGAGTTTTTATTGATTGCCGCTGCCCATTTTCTCGCCCTCCTCAGCCCCGGACCCGATTTTTTCCTGATCATGCAGGTCGCCATCCGCCTTCCGGCCCGCTATGGCATTGCGGTCTGTTCCGGGATCGCTATGGCCAACGCACTCTATCTGCTCCTTGCCGTTTCGGGACTTGCAATTATTCGGGAAATTGGCTGGCTGATGACCCTGCTCAGATATCTCGGTGCCACCTATCTGATTTTTCTGGGACTGTTGTTGCTGAAAGCAACGAAACAAAAACTCGGGGAGGAAAAGCACAGCGACATCCTGGCGGTGCAGCATTTTGGAAAACAGTTTATCGTCGGCTTCGTTTCAGCCATCCTGAATCCGAAAAATGCCATCTTCTATCTCTCGCTTTTCACCGTTATGGTCTCACCGGACACCGGTTTGGCGACAAGATATCTGTATGCGGTCTGGATGACTGGGATGGTTTTTCTCTGGGATGCTACCATGGTAATGACCATTGGCAACGGGCGGATTCGCAACAGTTTGGGGCGATCGATCTTCTGGGTTGAGAAGTTTTCCGGCCTAATGCTGACCATCTTTGGCATGTATCTGCCATTTTCCTAATCCCGACAAACGGAATTCCTTAGTATACCTCTGGCGGGGTCTAAGTCCCATTAGCAAGGACAAGAACCTTTGCCCCTCCCTGCTGCCGCCTGAATTCCGATGGCAGGGAGGTAAAGGTTTTATTCGATCACAGCCTCGGCTTTAAGCGCCTGGCTTTTTCCCCGGTTTTTGAAAAATTCTATGACAACAGGAATCACAGAGATTGTGATAATGGTAAGCACCACGAGCTCAAAATGAGCTTTAATGAAGGGGATGTTGCCAAAAAACAACCCGGCCAGAACACAGGCAAAAACCCAACCGGCGCCTCCGAGTATGCTCCAGGGAAGGAATGTCCGCCACTTCATTTCCGCCATTCCTGCAATAAAGGGAATGTATGTGCGAAAAAAAGGGATGAAACGACAGAGTGTTACCGCTTTTGGACCATGCTTTTCATAGAAGGTGTGGGCTTTTTTCAAATTCTTTTGGTTAAAAATCAGGCCATCCTTGCCACTAAAAGCCTTATGGCCGAACCATACACCCATGAGCCTGTTGAAGTTGTCTCCGCAGATAGCAGCCACCGGAAACAGCGTGAGAACTATGTGCAAATCCATTGAGCCGGTAGCGCAGAGTGCACCAATAGCAAAGAGCATGGAATCACCGGGGAGAAAGGGAGCAACAACCAAACCAACTTCGGAAAAGATGATCAAGGCAATGAGGCCGTAAACCAAAGCTCCATGCTCGGCAACCAGTGTGACAAGATGTTTATCGATATGAAGACAGAAATCAAAAGCTTGTAAGATAAAATCCATTCCAGTATTTCATTAAAAGAGGTTAAAAAAACGTAGCCGCTTGGAGATGCGAAAAAGCAACGCCACCCGGCTTTATAAATACACCTGCGGCGAGACTATCCTTTCCCAATGGATTGCGCAAGTTTTAAGATGACCTCCGAATGCATCGGATATCATGGAAAACGATTACCCATCGCCGGTACCGCCTCCAAACCATAGCTGAAAATCATCCAGACGAATGTTCCCCTCCTGCAGTTTACCGGTGTTAAAAAAAGGATCACCCTGCAGGAGGTACCGTTGCCATTTTTTCTGAAATTCCTGCTTTTCTGCAGTCCAAGATTCATGCAACACATCTTCGTCAAAGCGGCGGGCATTCGCGCGCCACTCCATGGAGCAATAGGGGGTGTAATACATCTGCAACCCCCGTTCAAGGAATTGTAAGCACAAATCATGAATCGCAAAGAGATCAGGAAAAATATCGCCCGCAAAACCTCCGCATTGTTCAAGGGCCTCTTTTTGCACAACGCAGCATTCCCATGCCACCATCCAGGTATTCTGCGGACACTGAAGACCGTTGAGTAATATCGAGGCCTGTTGGAGATATCGGGAATAATACCAAGCGGATTGGCTATGGATATCCGGTAAAGGCGTGGGTTCGACCAAGCTTGCATTACTGCACTGCAAATGGCCGAAAACTGCAGCAGTATCGGGCAGCTGGCAGTATTCCAGCAGTGCCGAAAGCCATGTTCCCTCGGTAATTTCCACGTCACTGCCGAGAAAGGCTATGTACTCTCCGTCGCAACACTCAAGCGCCTGATTATAGAGCCTTGCAAGTCCCTGAAGTCCGGCAACGGCAAGAGTTTTCACCGGCTGGTCAAGGGTCGCCAGGTGGGCATGAAGGCCGGCCATCTCCATTTCAGTATCGTGCAACAGGACTATCTCATAGTTGGTATAGGCGGTTATCGATACAATGTTTTCCAGCCAGGCCGTCGGCTCCTCATCCTGCTGGTCCCAGTAGATCACCACTGAGACCAGGGGCAACTGACAAAGCTCCCGCCGTGTCCGATAAAAAAATTTCAGATCGGTCGGCAAAACCTTTGCATGAAGCCCTCTTCTGTCGACAGCCGCCGCCACTGCAAGTCGCCCTGCTGCATCGGCATACTCTTTCTGCTGGTGGTTGATGCTGGTAGAAGTCTCCGAAGCCCGCCAGTGATAAAGAATTTCGGGAATGTGAGCTATTTTTTCGGCATGTTCCGAAAGCTTCAGAAAGAGATCGTGATCCTGAGCACCGGCCATGTCCACCGCCACGCCGCCGACCGTATTGAAAAGTCTTGCAGTAGTAGCCACAAAGTGGGTTACGTAGTTATGGCAAAGGAGCAACTCCCTGTTGTGGTCTGGTTTATGAAAAACGGCAAACCGCCGTCCGTCATCGCCGATCAGGTCTTCATCGGTATAGAGGAGATCGGCAGCGGTTTTATTGATGGCTTCTGCTATCCTGAAAAGGCACTCGGAGGCAAGTTCATCGTCATTGTCGAGAAACCCGAGATAGTCGCCACCGGCAAGCGAAGCGGCACTGTTGGTGGCCCCGGATATCCCTGAATTCTCACTCAGAAAGATTACCTTGATCCTCTTGTCTTTTGCAGCCCATTTCTCCAACAGCGGTCTGACATGGGGTTGGGTACTGCAGTCGTCGGCCAGACAGAGCTGCCAGTTGGGATAGCTCTGATATACTACCGAACGAATACAGTTGTTCAGATGCTGGGCGGCGACATTGTATACTGGGACGATGATGGAGATTATGGGTTTTCCCGGTAATTCCATGACATCCCGGTTGGGGTAATAGCCACGGTGGACGCCCTCGGCAAGGAAATGACCCAGGGCCGAGGAGGAGGCGCCCTCAAGGTAGGTCTCTTGATAAAAGACCGGATCAAACCAAGCACAAGGACGGAGACCTTGGCGTTCGCCTTTTTTTAAATAATGGGCCAGGAGATCTTTTTCTTGGCTGACTGCATCCGCATTAATCATCCGATAAAATTGAGAATCAAAGACCGGTATCGGGCTTTTTCCTTCAGCTGCACCATAAATGAAATAGTGCATGAGGATGTTCTCGGCTATTCCTTGCAAAAGAGGTGCCCTGTCAATATACCAGTGAACATCAAAAAAAAGTGATGGTTGACGGAGTTCCTTTCTGCCTGTCGTGAAGTAGTGGATCAGCGGATCGACTCCCCTCTCGGCAACATCGGGATATTTCGCGGCATAAAACCGTCGATCGATATAGGGGGGAAGGTAGTGTTCATCCCGGCAACCATTTTCGATAAAATGCGATAAGGGGTTGGTTTTTGAGAAGTCTATCTCGCTCTTTTGTCGTGCGTACTCCAGCGGATCAAAATAAGGGCTCGGTTTCTTCCCTTGCCGCCAGCCTTCAGAGATAAAATGGAGAATTGGCTCGATGTCACCGCCGTGATTCTCAGTGATCTGACTGAAATAATAGCCAATATCAAACAAAATATGCGGAGGCCGCCGTTCTCGCCATCCACCACGTAGATAGTGAACTAAGGGATTTACACCCCACCCTGCCACATCAGGATTTGTTGCCAGGTAAAAAATCGGATCAAAAATACCTGAAGCCTTGATTTTCCAGTAGCTGGGGCGAATCAACATCAAGAGATAAGAAAAGGTCCGGTAACCAAAACGAGCCCAAGGAAGAAGAATGGAAAGAATTTTTTGTTGCAGTTTTTTCATCAGCGAACCAAATTAAACCTCAGTGTTAGCGGAGCTCCATGTATTTATTCCGATAGCTGCGCAATTCGTCTGGAGGTAAATAAAGAAAGACCTGAAATCTTTCATCACAAAGTGCCTCGTTAAACTCTGCAAGTTTGATCGTCTTTTCCTTAAATATGTTAAGATTGTCGGTATTAAAGGTACCTCGGTAGATGGTCGGGAAGGTTTTGTCTTCCGCAACATCGAAGTAACCAAGAACGATGACTATCGGGACCTTATATTTCCCATTCATCTCCTCTGCGGCATCAAGCAGTTGAAGGAGGTTGGCCGGATTATCAAACTCCCTGGAAAATTTAACGAAATTGCGCAGGGTTTTTTCTTGAGCAAGATAAATTTTGTTTTTTGCATAAAAGGCGATCGGTTCAATGGCATATTCCGGAGAGCCGATAATAATCGCTTTTTCCAGCTGCTTATTGGTGGTCAGGTATTTACCCACAGCCAGAGCAGTGCTTTTTTCCACTGTCGCCTCTTCACGAACAATCGTGCTATTAATTTTAATCCCATGCACCAGAAAAGGTAATAAAAAGGCAAAGAGCACCGTGTAAAAAATGATCTCGGCATTCTTGAAAAGACCCGGAGATTTTTTTGTCTGAAGTCCATGCAGGACAATCCAGTACACCATCATGGCAAAGCCGAAAAGTACCCCCTGGTGTCGGGTCTGCGGATAAATAAAGGCAATCGCCACAACATTAAAGAAAAAGAAGGCCAAAAACAAAGTGAATCCAAAATAGGGTCGGACAACAAATACCCCCAGGATCAGTCCGGCAACAAAAATGTCCCGGAACCCCGTGCTGATGTGCAAAATATAACGAATGAATTCTCCCGGATGCTGAAGACTTCTCAAGACGGTGGTAGTCCAATTGATTTTTGCCATATACCCTGCCGGAACGAAAACCGATTCCGCGTCCACCCGGGTGCTGTAATACGAGATAAAAATTCCGGTAAGGGCAATGGCGGCAGCGATCAGGTATCTCTTGTCTTTCAGCACATGGAAGCCGGAATCAGCTATCCAACCTGCAAGAAAGAGCCCGGACAGGTACATGCCATATTGATTGGTGTTGGCCTCAAGAAAGAGGAGTGTGCCGATGAGAACTGGATGCCGCTCGGTCTTGGTGGAGAAAATAGCGAGTGAAAAAAACAACAGCATGCTGATCCCGTAGTCGCGGGCATCAACCGTGTTGACGGAAAAGGGGATGACGCCAAAAATAAAGAGCACCTTGATAATTAATGGAAACGGCGAATGTTTAACGATGAGATACACGGTAAAAAAACCGATGGAAAAACTCGCCATCTGCAGAGCGACCGGATGTGGGATCAGCACATGCATGGCCATGAGAATTGTCCGCCAAAGCAGCGGATGCCCATCGTATTTGGCAAAATTAAAGTAATCGGCAAAGTTGTGGATACCAACCGCCATGAGGTATTCGCGGGTTTCATCCCGCCAAAGCTCATGGGTGAGAGTGGAGGCAACAACGGCAAAGACCCACAGGGCAAGGGCGGCGTTTTCAATGGTGGCCGCAGTTTTTTGCGAAGGCTGGAAAAACCCCTCAAAAGCGGTGCGGATTTTCTGAGTAATCATCATAACAGACATTGGATATGGAAAGGGATGGTCGTGTAAATCAGGATTATCTACCAAAGATGCACTTTTGGTAACTTAACGAATAAGGCAATTTGACCATATACAACTGGATCTACTATTTTTCAAATAAACTCTGGCGGTGATACTTGGTTTGATACAGCAGCAGTGCAAAATCACTAGAAGAACAGCCAAAGGGCTAGGCAGCCCGTGCTCTGCCTAGCCTCTTAGTAATTTGCTGATGAGCGATGAAAGTGGGTTCTGATCACAACCGGCACCACTCTGGGGACCCTATTGGCCGTAAATCGCATCTCCCGGAAATTTGGCCTTAATATCGGCAGCAGTCAAGTCATACATCCCGGCGCCGGCGACATAATCCTTGTCACCTTTTTTTACCAGGACCACATAACTCACTTTCGGCGAACTCTCAGTCTTGCCGGGTTTTGGCCAGGCGTAGGGCACCCATCCTTCGCCTTTAGCTTCCACCAGTTCGTTCATGGCGACGAAGAGGTACACACCATTGACATCACGCATATCATTGAGACTCTGACCATCAAGCGAGGGTTTGATCGGATGCATTACCATAACTCCGTCAAGATTATGTATCCAGATATACCCTTCGCCATCGGCAAACCTGAAAGGTCCGTTAGGATCCTTGATTTTTGGAATTGCGGCATCTCCTTCCGCTTGCAGGAGTGCTGCTGCTGCCTTGGCCTTGTCCTTGCAAAGCTGAGCGGTCAACGGTTCTGCATTACCGAGCGAAGCAAAAACAAACAACAATGCTGTCGAAAAAATCAGGGTCATTAGTCCACGTTTCATTATAAACCTCCATGTTGTTGTTATTCGTCCTTATGGACTGCCGCTTGTCTCTTCTTGTCCAGTCATTCTTAAAGCTTGAATTGGCCGACGAGTCTATTCAATTCATCCGCCAGTTTTTCAAGGTCTGTGGCACTTGCCTGGATATAGCTGCTGCCTTGACCAACACTCTTACTGGTGATGCTGACGTGACCAATATCAGCGGCCACCGCTCCGGATATCTCGCTTGCCGAGTTGACGTGTCTGGTCATTCCCTCAATCCCGTCGGATACTGAACCAATATCCACAGTTATCTGTCTGGTGGTCACCGCTTGTTCTTCAACCGCCCCGGCAATCACCACAACGATCGAGTTAATTTCATTTATGATTTTAGTAATTTCTGTTATTTCAGCAATTGTCATGGCGCTTGATTGCTGAATGGCGGCAATTTTCTGGCGAATATCCCCTGTGGCCGAATTTGTCTGACTGGCCAGTTCCTTGACCTCATTGGCGACCACCGCAAAACCCTTGCCGGCTTCGCCTGCCCTGGCTGCTTCTATCGTCGCATTCAGCGACAAGAGGTTGGTCTGTTTGGAGATATTGACGATTACCTCAACAACCTTGCCTATCTCTTTGGCCGCTTCGGAAAGCTCATTCATCTTCACGGTGGTGTCTTCAACGGTCGATACCGCCTTACTGGTAATCGATCTAGCCTGTTCGGTATTCCTGGCAATTTCCGTAATCGTCGAACTCATCTCTTCCGTGGCAATGGCAACGCTTTGAACCCGTTGCATGGAATCATTAGCCAGAGACGCAATTTCCTTCATCGAGGCATCCATGGCCGAAGTGGCGTCACTCGCCTCACTCGATCTGCTGCTGAGACTGGAGGCGTTTTTATCGAAGTCGCGGGACACTCCGGCAAGGTCAATTGCCGAGGTGGTCAGCCTGCCGGCAAACGCGAGAATCTGCCCTATTATCCGGCGGAGATTGACAATCATTACATTTGTGTCACGGGCCAAATCACCAAGCTCATCATTGGAGGTGATATTCAAATCCTTCCGCAGATCACCATCGGCAATTTTTTTTGTCGACTCGGCAACCGACAATATCTTCAGCGATATGAATCGGCTCACCAGAGTGCCGAGAACAACTGCTGCAATAACGGCAAGAATGGTCAACACAATGAGGATGGTAACCCCGCTCTTTTTAGCGGTTGCCGCTTCATCAAGGGCCTTTTGCATTTCCTTATTGGCGATGGCAATCACATTATTCAACTGAGTATTGATACTCTTCACCGAGACCTCAAGTTCATTCTGTTTCTGCCGATTGTCACTCTCAATCGTCGTATAAATGGTTTTGGCAAGAGCGTGAAGCTTGGTGAAATGTCTCTCAATTTCTGCGGTTATTACGACACCTCGATTCAGAGCCCGATTCTTGTCTTTATAAGCCGGCATACCGTTGATCTTATCCGCCATCACCATCATTTGGCAATATGCCTCCTTAAACTTGCCGACGATTGCCATCAATTCCTTGTTTGGCGCATTGTAGGACTCAAGCCACTCGCCGATCAATTCTTTTTTCGGATCGGTGTTCGCCATGAATTTCGTCTCGATATTTACCGCGTCCTTCAACTGTCGGATCCAATCAAGATGAACCAATTGCGCCAGGTTGAGAAAAGCGGGGAGATTCATCAGCTCGGCTCCAACCTTAACGCCGTAGCTGTTCAAGGTTTTCTTTGCCGTCATCAATTCTCCGGTTTTGGCTTTCAGCCGACTATTCTCCTCGAAGATGCCCTGAACGACGGACAGCATTTCGGCGGAACTGCGAGGGACAACGAGTTCAAGATTTCTTTTTTGGTAGATTGTTTGCGAGGGGCTATTGCGAAATTCATCGGACTCGGTGCCAAACTGCAGCATGGCAATCCACATTTCATACTCTTCCATGGCTGTGGTGATCTGAGAGCCGACCTGATCGAGATTTGCCACCGCATAGGTAAACTCTATGGTGTATTTCTGCACCGTATCGACGGAAAGGGCTGCATTCATGACCGCGTTCCGGATCGGCGACTTTTGTTTGGCAATGATATCCCCCGACAATGACAATTTATTGAGGATAACAATGCCAACCAGCCCAGAGATCAACACCAGCAACGCGATACAGAGAAATCCTCCGATCATTTTTTTGCTAATTGACATCCGCATAACCGTTCTCCGATGAAATGAGAGGCCAGCATATCATGCTTAGCCTGCAATGGGTTCCTGATATCTCAACGCTCACTAAGGAACCCGCATATTCAAAATGTTCCATAATATTGAGTATAGGGCAACAAAGTTGCAGAAGTCAAATGCGTAAAAAAAACAATCCACTTTTCACGGGACAGATAAAGCAAAAGAGAGGGATGGTCACTACCTGATTGAAATTTCGTTGGAATTTGTTGCCATGGCTGGCGATGGGATTGACCACATCACTGCCATATTTTGCGCAGTGATCGCTGGAAAAGTGCTCAATAACTGACAGCCCGCAAGTGGCTGCGGCCTTTCGCAGATTTTTCCTTGATTTAGAAACGAAAGTGTCTACCGCGGCACTAACGTGCCGCGGTAGAACAAGAGGCGTTCGCCTAATGCAGAAAAACGATAATGTAAGGGTTTGTCGATCTATAGATATTCTCCCTTGGGGCGCCAATCCATACAGTACCGCGATTCAGGGTCTCCATTGGTTACCGGGAGGTTCTCGATGTGAATCCGGGTGCGGTTGTTGATAGTCTCCTCGATCCTCTCGATGCGGACCCCTGTGCGGTTGTTGCCGGTCTCCCCTCTCCCGTATTTCCGGGTCACCCCAGGGATGGTTTTTCTCCCAATGCCTGTTATTCTTCCAGTTCCTCCAGTTTTTTTGAACATGATCATGGGGCAGTGGTTCAGCATTCCATTGATGTCCACGCCAATGACCTTCCCTATAGTCATTCCTCCAGCCTCTTGGCACCTTATGATAAAAAGAAGGTGTATTTCTATAGTGTTGCCAACCTGAGTTGTAGTCGCGGGATCGATACCACCCACCCTCCCACGGCCGCCACCACCAGCCATCGTAGAAAAAGATCTCTTCATCTACGTCTGGAGCAGCATAAACATCAATCCCAGGAAGAGGGACCAACAGCGGCGGGGCTGGAAAATGGATGCGCGGCGGCAGGGGAATTTGGATGTGCGGTACGGGAACACCTATATTTACTCTAATCTCCGCCATCGCTGACAGAGGTAATACCAGCATCAGCACTAAAAGTAATGGCCCTAATAACAACGACTTTTTCATTCTCTTGCCTCCTCTTTAGCTCATTGCCATTTTCCGTGTTTCCATCATTGATTTTGTGCAGGTATTTGTCGGCTTTCAACCCAGACAAAAATCCGGATAAAATACAGGGAAAATGACTTTTTTGAAAGTTCTTGCCCCAATGTTCTTGATTCGTCACCAAAAAAAATATTGCGCGTCTTTTGCGAAGATCCTTTTAATAGGTGACCCACCCCGTTGCCTGTACATTGAGAGTGCTGTTGAAATATCGGAGTCTTCTCCTGAAGGTGAACCATGCAATCATGTCGGTATCTCTCCCTAAGTTCTGCAGTATCCTTCAGTATGATGGTATAATACCATATTTCACTGGTTCCAGGCATCTAATCTGTGCAAGGTAATGGCAATTATTTAACAACCAGAGAAACATTCCACCATGGATTTTGCATTTTTTCTCGATTATAGCAAATCGTTGTTAATTTTTTCAAACGACCTTGATGCTTTGGGCGGCGAAACGATAGTCATCCACAGAACATTCGATAACAAACCACAATTTTCTATTTACCCCACAAGGAGTCTTTATGTCATATGCTATCAAGATGCATTCAACCGGTGGGCCGGAGGTTCTTTCCTGGGAAACATATGAGCCTGGGACCCCTGGTCCGGGAGAAGTTCGACTGATCCACGAGGCGATCGGCCTTAATTTTATTGACGTTTATCAGCGTACAGGCCTCTATCCCCTGCCGTCCTTGCCGGCCATCCCCGGACTCGAGGGGGCCGGCACGATCGATATGGTCGGTCCGGGAGTTGAAGAATTGAAAAAAGGTGACAGGGTCGCCTACGCCGGTGTGCCACCGGGGGCCTACGCCCAAGTGCGCTGCATCCCCGCCCACCGGTTGGTGAAACTTCCCGAGGCAATATCCACCCGTGATGCCGCCGGCATGATGCTGCAAGGTATGACGGCACGCTATTTGCTGAAAGGCTGTTTCAAGGTTGGCCCCGGCAACACCATTCTTATTCATGCTGCCGCAGGCGGCGTCGGTTCCCTCGTTTGTCAATGGGCAAAGTATATCGGTGCCACCTCCATCGGCACGGTCAGTACCCTGGAAAAGGCCCACCTCGCCAAGGAAAACGGCTGTACTCACACCATCCTTTATGGAGAGGAAGACTTTGCTGCAAAGGTTAAGGAAATTACCAAAGGTCAAGGAGTGGATGTGGTTTACGACTCCATCGGCCGAGCGACTTTCATGCAATCCCTCGATTGCCTGCGACCAATGGGAACGATGGTCTCCTTTGGACAGTCTTCGGGACCGCTTGAACCGTTTAACATAGGACTGCTTGCGCAGAAAGGTTCACTTTTCCTAACCAGACCCAGTCTGATGCATTATACGGCAAAACGTGAAGATCTTGTCGCCCACGCTGAAGATCTCTTTGCGGTAATAATCGCTGGGGCTGTAAAGATTCGGATAATGCAGGAGTACGCTTTGCAGGATGCTGCGAAAGCGCACCGCGATCTTGAAGAACGTAAAACCACCGGCAGTTCGATCCTTATTCCGTAATAAAAAGGAAAGAGGCTATGCGGCAGTAATACTTCATGTGCCCGCTGAAACAATCAAGGAACCTCTCGATTTTTGAGAAGCACCGGAAGACGGCTGGTTGCTCAACAGTTACTCGAGTTGGATGAGCGATCCTTTGACAGAAAAAGCCCTGACCAGAGAATCTCTGTCAGGGCTTTTAATCACTTAGAAAAAATATTCACACGTTTTTTGCGAAGATTTTTCGAGAAGTCACTTATCCGGTTCATCGGGGTTAGTCTTACCCGAATTTATGGCGTGATTCTAGTCTTCAATTTTCCCGGCCTTCAAGCGTTTTTCTGAAATTTCTTTTAATTTATAAAGATCCTGCTGAAGTTCAAAGACACCATGCCAATGGGCATAGTCAGGACCACCCATTGCTGCGCCCTGCCGCATGCGTCTCCCTTCATGATGCCACAGATGATAGATAATCTTCTGGAATTCGTCACTCCATGGATTCTCTTTCAGCAGTTTCTTGTCGGCAAGTTCTTTTTGCATGGCCAGTGCCGGTTTCCAGTAGCCTTCATTGTAGAGTTCGATATTTGTATCTACTGCCTGAAAGAAATTGTCCGTATGCAGCGGGCTATGGCAATTACTGCACACCGTCTTCATTTTCTCTCTGCCCGCGACCCCTTCACCGGTCAGTGGACTCAGTGGATCGGGCGTATTCCGAACGAGAGACTCAGGAGCCCAGAGATTCCACTTGAGCCTCTCGGAGATATTATGGGTCGTCTGCAAAGCACCGATACCGCTTATATGGCAGACAGCACAGGTTGGAGCCCGGAAGTCACCGGGCTCCCAGGCATCAGGAGCGCTGGAGAAATTCCAGTTGCTTGCTTCTGCATTATAGATGTGTCCGTGTTTGCTGTTATTGAAAATCTCAATATCCGGATGATCCGGCCCAAGGTGACAGGACGCGCAGGCGGCAGGTTTTCTTGCCTCAGCGATACTAAAACGGTGCCTTGTATGGCAGACGACACAGTTGCCGACCGAACCGTCGGGATAGGTAGTGCCGATCCCGGCTGCCGGCCATGTTTCCTTCTGTGGTCTGCCATCTGCATCAACCTTAATATCCGATCCATGACATTGCATACACCCTGCCATGTCCGAGGCATTTTTGAATTTTTCAATGCCCTGCCCTTCATGCTTGGCAATCAAGGCTGTCATACCCTTGAAGTTTATTCCGTCAGGGGAATGGTATTGAATACTGGCACGGGCATGACCACTTTTGCTGAATTGATCAACCTCGGCCGAGTGACATCTGCCGCAGGTTTTCGGCGTGACGACAACAGAGATATAGGTTTGGGTTCCCCGGACGCCGGGACAGTTTTGGGACGCCATTTCATATCCCTTCTCAACGCCATGACAATCGATGCAGGAAACATTGACATGCCCATGTCGACTGTTTTTCCAGTCAGCAACAATACCTGGCTGTTTTTCCGCATGACATTCGACACATTTCTTTCCCTCAGGCGTTAATCCGCGCTCAACCTTTAAGGTCTTGACTGTACTGTCCAATGCAAAGGCAGATGAAATGGACCCGACAGTCAGGGCCAACACCAGCAGCAGTAATCGTCTCATTCTTCCTCTCCCTAGATTTGTTTAACCAGAAAATCCTTTATATTCTTATGGCCTACATTCTCATGACACTGTACACAGGAGGGTACTTTTCCTGACAGGAAATCCTTATGTGCAAGAAAAGCTTTTGGAATTTCGTAGCGGATGACACGCAGGTCATGGCATTTGATGCAACCGGAGGTATAGGTAAAATCTTTTCTATGCCCCAGATTACCTA
>JAZDOW010000288.1:0-39951 GCA_043798185.1 Pseudomonadota bacterium
GGAGTAAAAGGAGCAAGACCCAGCGTCAGCGACAGAACTATAAGTAGAGGATAGGGGATTTTATCAAGCCAATTCATCATGTTGTTCGCTGTTTCTCTTCCAGAAAAATAGTGACTGATATTCAACAACCTACAGACAGTAGCAACAACGACTTATTGTTTCAATAAATTTCAATGGTTCTGCAGTTTCAATCTGTTGATATCCAGCAAAAAGGGAAAAAGGGAACATCCATGATAAGTATTGTCAAGGGGAAAACGGAGATTTCCCTTAGCCTCCAAGAACGTTCAAACTTCACCGCCGGCCCCTTTCACTGAGTCACCACTGAAGAGAGCGGAGGCGTTCGAGACCGGTCTGAGAATGTGCCCTTCGAGAATGCTCGTCGGAAGACCGGTCTCGAACGCCGGAGCGGATTCACGGCTCGTTTTAATTCCTGGGACTTTTTTTTAACCTGCTGCTTTTCGACCTTTTTCTTTCTCTACAAGGGTCAGCATTGATCATGCGACCAGACATCCATTTGCTGCATTCTGAAGTCTGTACGGTTTATATTGTGTCGTACATAGAGCGACTTCCGCAGAAGATTGAGTTTGGGCCAACCCACCGGCCTCGAAACAGATCTACGTTGCATTGCCAAGACCGCATGCAAAGACCCCAATTCGGCGAGGACCGGCGGGAAGATCATCATTTCAGCAGGAAATGTATCTTTTCTCAGGCTGTCTTCTGTTCCTCCCGAACAATAAAATCAGTACAGGATTTATCTACTGCCATCATATAGGTGACTAAAGTGCACCCATTCATCCAATGCTCTCCTGCTAGCCTCAATCATTCCTTCTCTGATGAGACGACCATCAATCGCTTTGATGCAGTAAGCAATCACTTTCTTGTGAATGTCCAGCCCGATGTAGTAAAGTGTCTTCATGGGAACCTCCTTGTGGTTATTTCTGGGCGTATCCTGTCGACGAACTCGTCCCAGCTGTTTGCTCTTAAAATATTTTGAACCACTTGGAGGTTTCCTGCAAGGCCGTCTACTTATGCATTCAAACAGAATTATTTTAGAGTTGAAGTTTTAAACCCAATTGTCTAAATAAATTGTATGCCAAGATCAGCCCGAATAATTCTTCCTTCTACCCCAGATCATATAGTGCAGCGGGGGTATAATCGACAGACAGTTTTGGTTTCCGATGACGACTACAATTAATACCTGGAAAATCTCATTGAGTTTAAACGTGAATTTGATTGCAGGATTTATGCGTACTGTCTGATGACAAATCATGTGCACCTGATAGTTAATCCCCGGGACCGGTCGGAGCATGAAATAAAACTTATACGGGACGCTTTTCAACGAGGATAATTCACTGGAAGTGAATGATTTCGCGCCCAGACAGAAAAGAACGCGGTATCCGCCTATCAAATAACAAGCCGGGACGGCCAAAGAAGAAACAATAAAATAGATCTATCCCCTTAACCGAATGGTTACCTTTACCGTCCTTTAACCGCAATTGAGTGCCCAGCAAATTTAGGAAAGCGTGATGAAAATAGGAATAATGAATAACCCGTCAAAATCAGTCTATGACGAGGCAGTGTTCTGTGGCAAAGCCGGTTTCGACTTTCTGGATTTAACCATCGAAGGTCCCAAGGCCACCAACGTTGATATTGCTGAATTAAGGCCGATCCTTGATTCCTATGGCTTAGCCATCACTGGACATACAGACCCCTGCCTTCCATATGCGTATCCAATCCAGGGAGTCCGAGAAGCTTGCTTTAAGGAACTGGAGCGATGTGCAGGATTATTTTCCGCCTTGGAGGCGAAGGTCATGAATATTCATCCCTGCTATTTTTGTCCGCCGGCTATGAGAAAAGATTTGGTCTCATTCCATATTGAGGCATTACCACCCATTGTTGAAATGGCTGCATCATATGGGCTCACAATGGTATTTGAAAACTTTAAATCCCCTTTTGACCGAGTTTCCACCTTTAAAAACTTGCTGACTGAAGTGCCGGGTTTAAAGCTGCATCTTGATTTCGGACACTCAAACTTCGGTACCGATAATCATGAGGTTTTTTGCGGAGAACTGGGGGAACACATCCAGCATGTTCATTTTTCTGACAACCGATCCAGATCCGACGATCATATGCCCTTGGGTGTAGGAAACGTGAATTGGAAAAAAGCAGTGAATTCATTAAAGGCAACCGGTTATAATAGTACCATTACCCTGGAAGTTTTCTGCAATGATCCAGATATGCAATACAAATATCTGAATCTGAGCCGAGAGTTGATTCAGGAACTCTGGGGGTAGTATTAATCTTTTCCCAACGATTTCTTATGAAGATAGAGTCTTGTCAAACGAAAGTTGACCTCATGCGAACCTGTGTTTGCAGTAATGAGTTCTGGAAAAGGCCCCCTTGAAGACTAGACCTCCTGCTTTGCCCCATGTCGGCTGCTGCTCTTTTTCTTGATTTTTCTTTTGGCAAGGGCCAGTCGGCCGGCAGCCGACCTTTTCTCGGCCTTATCGATAAGAAAATGATGTACGCAGACTGAACCCTTCTCATCGTCTGCCGCAAGCTTGGTGTAGGAGCCGTCTTGTTGCATTTCCCAGACGTTGCGGATGTTGGTCAACTGGAGGTCGAGTATTTCTCGCAAAAGGGTTTTGTGTCGTGCCGATTCGACAGGGGTGCAAACTTCCACCCGGCTTTCCAGGTTGCGTTTCATCAGGTCGGCAGAGCCGATATAATACTCTTCTTCTCCATCGTTTTTAAAATAGTAGATTCGACCGTGTTCAAGGAACCGGCCAACCAGGGAGATGATCCGGATGTTGTCTGACAGACCCGGAATGCCGGGACGGAGGCGACAGGTGTCGCGGACAATAAGATCAACATGCACTCCGGCGATGGAGGCACGGTATAGGGCTTCAATGACCTCTTTGTCCTCCAGGGCATTGGTCTTCAGCTGGATAAGGCCGACGCGCCCCTGCTTCTGGTGTTCGATTTCCCGAGCTATCTTAGTCAGCAGAGCCTTCTTCAACTGTTTCGGCGATGGCAGTATTTTTAAATAGCGGCGAATAGCAGTGCAACCGCTGGTTAGGTAGTTGAACAACTCGGTAAGGTCGGCTCCGATATCGGGATCACAGGTGATGAGGCCGAAGTCGACATAGGCCCTGGCGGTTCCGGCGTGATAATTGCCGGTGCCGATATGGGCGTAGCGACGCAGACCGTTATAGTCCTTGCGGATGACAAAAATGAGTTTTGAGTGGGTCTTCATGCCGACAATGCCATAGGTGACATGGATGCCTTCTTCTTCGAGAAAGCCCGCCCAACGGATGTTGGCTGATTCATCAAACCGGGCCATGAGCTCGACCACAACTGCAACCTGTTTACCGTTGCGGGCGGCGTTAATCAGATATTGAATGATGCGCGAGTTTTTTGCGGTACGATAAAGGGTCGCTTTAATCGCCAGGACCTTGGGGTCTCGACTTGCCTCCCTTAAAAAACGTTCGACCGAGGTGTCGAAGGATTCATACGGATGTTGCAGAAGAATATTGCCTTGCTCCCTGATAGTATGGAAGATATTCGGGTCGTCACCCAAAAGCTCAGTGTTGTCAACCGGGTGATGCGGGGCGAAATGCAGATCGGGGCGATCGATTGCAGATATTTGAAACAGGTCGCGCAGTCCCAGGATACCATCGACGTCATAGACATCCGCAGCTTTGTCGACTCCCAGTTCGGCCGCAAGTTTTCCCCGGTGCAGCTCGGACATGTTGCGGTCCACCTCCAGTCGGACGATTTCGGCAAACTTCCGGTCGCGGAGGGCAGATTCAATCATGACCAACAGGTCATTGGCCTGTTCCTCG
The DNA here is from genome assembly GCA_043798185.1 of Pseudomonadota bacterium. Classification (GTDB taxonomy): domain Bacteria; phylum Desulfobacterota; class Desulfobulbia; order Desulfobulbales; family Desulfocapsaceae; genus Desulforhopalus_A. The sequence continues at coordinate 3,846 of JAZDOW010000288.1, forward strand.
GAGCGCTCGGTAATGGCGTTGCGGGTTACCCTGAAAGCTGCACAGGATTCAATCTCCATGCCGGGCAGCAGGAGCGGCAGGTTGTTGGCGACCAAGTCTTCAAGGAGAATAAAGACGTGTTTTTTGCCGATCTGAACGAATCGCGGTACTTCGGCACCGGTGGGTATTTTTATGCGAATAAGGTAACTGTGATCGGTTTCCGGGTAGCGGACACTTACCAACAGGTTGATTGAAAGATTTGATATGAAGGGGAACGGATGGGCAGGATCCATGCCCTGAGGGGTAAGGAGAGGATAAATCTCGTTACAAAAATAGCCATCGGCGATTTCTCTGTCCTCCGGAGTGAGATCGGTATATTTGAGGATCTCAATGCCTTGCCTGGCGAGTTCCCGGCGAAGTTCTCTCTCCAGAAGCAATTGCTCCGCCAGAATCTCGTGAACCACCACGTGACAGGCGTCGATCTGCTCTTGGGGGAGTCTGCCATCGAGTGACAGCCTTCTGACACTGGCCCCCACCTGTTGTTTCAGTCCACCAATTCTTTTCATGAAAAATTCATCGAGATTCGAGCCGACAACTGCCAGGAAAAAGACCTTTTCCAGGAGTGGGTTGCGGTTATCCTGCCCTTCGTGCAGCACCCTCTTATTGAAGGAAAGCCAGGTGAGTTCTCTGTTGAGGTAGAATTCCGATGATTGCAGATCGAAAACCGGGGCATCTGCGGGCTCAGGGTTTGTCATGGCAGATGTGGGTTGATTGGAGGAAGATTTTACGTTCATGGTGAGTTCGTGTATATATGGGTTGGTTGATACAGCTTTGCCGATAGCTTTTATGATAGCCGATCTTGCCGGCAAATGATAGAGGTTATGCACTTGATTTGGTGATCAAAAATATCCTGCCAACCCTCTTTGCAGTTGTAGTTTTTGCATCCTGGTAGGAGACTTTGTTTCTTTATACCTTCAACAATTTGAAAATATAAAGTAAAAACTACAATTAGAAATTGAACCTCTCCTTCGGATCACACACTCTTATGGAACCATTTGTCTACTTTCTTCCTTCCACGCTCAGTCTGCGAAAATTGCGGCAGCATCTGCCTTTGGAACCGCATTACCAGATCATCCTGGAGCAAGGTGAAATGCAGAACGCCTTGCTCCTCGATACCTTTGATAATGGTTTGTTCCAGGCCGCAAAGTTGCTGTTTGAAGTTGACAACTTCCTGTTATTGTTTGATTTACAGACTGGGACTTTGCTTGAACAGGAGGCACCGCCGGGCAGGCCTGTGATCGGCGACATGGTCAAGGGACCGGTTGTCGATATGCTTCTTGAAATATCCAGGTTGCGGGCCTTGTCGGCGATTGCCAAGGTTCGATTGCGACGGGAGGAGGGGCGGGTTCTCGACGATGAAGGGAAAACCCTGGTGCGCTTTTATCATTTAACTCTGGGGCGTGGTCGGAGAAAACTGGTGGGAATAGGATGTGCCCGGTATTTGCGTGGATATTCCGAGGCGTATGGTGATCTCAGGCAATGGCTGGAGAACTGCGGCGCTCTAGCCTGTCAAAATGCCGGCGATGCCTTTGCCGGGTTGGCTCTTGCCAGGCGGCAATACAGTGTCAAGCCGGAGATAGAGCTCCTGCCGGAAATCCCGGTCAAAGAGAGTGCTGTGGAGATTCTCCGCACTTTTCTCGGTATCGCCAGACAAAATGAACCGGGTATCGTCGCCGACAGCGACACCGAGTTTTTGCACGATTATCGGGTAAGCCTACGGAAAGTTCGGTCGGTGCTGAGTCTTTTCAGCGGCGTTTTTGATCCAAAGGATACCGAGCGGTTGAAAGAACAGCTGGCTGCGATTATGCGAACCACGAATGGCCAGAGAGATCTTGATGTATATCTGTTAAACCGGGTGGAATACCATCGAATGGTTCCGTCAGCGGCCCATTCCGGATTGCAGATACTCTTCGATATTTTTGCCCAGAAAAGAAAAGGAGAACAGAAAAAGGTCGGCAACGCCATGCAAAGTAAAGGGTATCTGCACAGTATGGAAAATCTGGAAAAATTGTTTGCCAGCGCCGACAACATTAAGAGCGGACCGCAAGCAGGAGTCGCATCCTTCACCTTTGCCTGCCGGGTGATCATGAGAAGGTACCGGAAGGTATGTAAAATCGGCCGCGATCTTGACGAAACGACACCGGATCCGACCATCCATCAATTGCGCATCCATTGCAAAAAACTGCGCTATCTTATGGAATTTTTTGCGCCCTTATTTCCTCCAAATGAGATCAAAAAGCTTATCCGGGCGCTAAAAATGTTGCAGGATAACCTGGGAAATTTCAACGACTATTCGGTCCAGCAGCAATTTCTTGAAAAAATGTTGTCAAGCGATATCGCCGGTGGCGGGAAAGCTCTGGCTGTCGCCCATTCCATTGGTGCTCTGACGGCGATGCTCCACCAGTTACAGGGGAGTGAACGCGGCCGAATCATTGAAAACCTGGTCGGTTTCGACAGTCTTGAGATGCGGGAGGCCTTTAAAGATCTATTTTTGATCGAAAAAGGAACACATGAAGATAATCGCCTGTTACAGTAACAAAGGAGGGGTCGGGAAAACGGCCACCTCCGTCAACCTGGCCTATATCAGCGCTATCAATGGTTACAGAACCCTGTTGTGTGACCTCGATCCGCAGGGGGCTTCAGGTTTCTATTTTCGCATTAAGCCGTCTAAAAAACTACCGAGCACTGCTTTTTTCGATGATGTCGGTAAGCTTGTGTCGGCTATTCGGGCCAGTGATTACGAAAAGCTTGATTTACTGCCGGCGAATCTGACCTATCGTGATTTCGACATTTTTCTGTCTCGGATGAAGAACAAACGGTCGCGGCTGAAGAAGGCGTTGAAGGCGGTGAACAAAGACTACCAGGTAATAATTCTTGATTGTCCGCCGAATATTTCACTGCTTTCTGAGAATGTATTTAAAGCCGCCGATAAAATCGTTGTTCCGGTAATTCCCACCACATTGTCGGCGCGCACCCTTGAGCAATTGTTCACTTTTTTTAAAGACAACAACTATCAGTCTAAGAAAATTCTGCCGTTTTTCTCCATGGTGCAACAGAGTAAAAATCTGCATAGAGAGATGATGGCCGCCTTGCAAAAAAAATATAAAAGCTTACTTAAAAGCTATATACCTTTTTCGAGTGATGTCGAGAAAATGGGTGTGCACAGGGCGCCGATACTCACCTATGCCGGCAAAGATCAGGCGTCGGTAGCCTACCGGACAATCTGGGCCGATATCGAAAAAAGGGCAAAAATCAAAGAGTAGTCCGGGTGCAAGCGCTGGTAAAATCATTAAGAATAAGGCTGGTCATGCCTACCGCAATAAAGGAGCTCGTCCATGGGAAAGAAGAAAAAAGAAAAAAAAGAATGCTGTGAAAAATATAAGAAAAAGAAAGGAAAGCGTTGCTCCGATTGCCCCAAGGCATAACTCCTCACAAAGGCTCTAGTCGAGACGTTGTAATTTGTAGTTCTGCAGCCGACTGGCGGTTACATACATGATCAAGGCACCGATGAGACCGAGAAAGGGTCCAACCAATAACGAGCCGATGAGCCATTCCCAGAGACGTTCATGAATTCCCAGCAGCCATGGCTGCCAGGAAAAATCGACCAACAGCTTGCCATTTCGCAGATAATAGCCCATTTGTATACAAAGAACCGGAACAACTGGAGGCATGCAGAACTGACTGGCGGCAACCGCCGCCACCTTGTTCATATGGAATCGGTGCGCGACGTAGATGATGGCAAGAGTATGTACTGCCAAGAGCGGCAATGCTCCCATAAAAATGCCGAGCCATACGGCCATTGCCAGCCACAGCGGTGAGGTATGTTCTCTGCAGATTTCCCTGAGAACCTTAAGGGGATTTCTGGAAATCGTTGCATAGGCTTTTTTTGGGAAGGGTTCTTCCTGGGTGAGTTTTTTGTGTGGCCAGGGCAATAATCGTCTGAGCAAGAGTTGGCTGTGCAGTGATGCCAGCCTGAGGCTATTTGGGAGTGTCGTGCAGTTGCTGGGTTTCTTTGTTGTTACGGGAACAGAGCTGACCGGTATCCCCGACCAGGCAAGTTTTACTATTGTCTCGATCTCGAAGCCATAATTGTCACGGGCGATGTTCTGTGCCAGCAATTCCCTTATGGGATAGAGACGAAAACTGCTTTCGACGTCAGATATTTCCAGCCCGCACTCAAGTCGAACCCAGAAATTCTCAGGAGTTTTGGGCCATTGTTTGGCTGTAAGAGCGGCATTCTGGTTTTGTTGCCGCGCACTAATAACCACGCAAGGCGTGATTGAGTGCTGAGCCTTTGTCACCAAAAGATGGATATCCTCCGGGTTATACTGACCATCGCCATCGAGTGCGACAATGGTGTCGTAGCCAAGTTTTGCTGCCTGCTCTGCTCCCGCGAGCAGCGCTGCACCCTTGCCTCGATGTTCTTGCAATATTAAAGTACGGCATTTCATGGCGGCGATAGTCTGGAGACTAAGGTCGGTACTGCCGTCGTCGACAACGAGGAGGTCAAAGCCCGTGGCAACAGCCGCTTGCACCAAAGACAAAAGCGTGGCCTGGCAATTGTAAGCAGTTATAACAATGAGAGTTTTTAAATTTCGAAGCATTATCCGGAATGTTTGGCAATCAACAGATCCCATAACGGGCCGACGCGTCCCATTCGGTGGAGGAGGGGGATCAGATTTTCGCTTTTTGACACGGGGAAGAGTCGATCCCTTCTTCCACTAAATGCCGAACGTAGCCGGTTTTCAATGAAATCCCTGTCGACCTGCGGAGAATAATAGAAGAGAGGGGCGACAAGATCTGTATCCCCGTCGATTGCTTTTTCCAGAAGGGCTTGCTTATGGATTCTCGTGCCCGGCAGGATGCGAATACCGATATAGGCAAAGACCACGGTTTGCTGCAATTTCTCTATATTGGCAAGTCCTTGTTGAACTGTTTCCCTCGTTTCTCCAGGGCCGCCAAACATGAGAAAATGGGCGCAGGGCAGAGATTCGGCAACGATAGCCTCATTTACCGTAAGTACTTCATGAAAGGTGAAGCCTTTATTGAGCTCTGCAAGAGTAGTGTCGGTGGAGGCGTCCGTACCGAGCTCCATGGCCACCAGTCCGCTTCTTTTTAATAAACGGAGAGTATCTTGTTTGAGGTTTTGCGGGCGGAAAAATGCACACCAGGGAGTAGTATTTTTTTTTCGGATCAGTGCTTCGGCGATTTCGAGATAATGATCGTCCGGATCATTGAATACCGCATCGGTGAAAAAGATATAGCGGGCACCGAATTGGCGGCATAGGAGCTCGACTTCGTCTATAACCTCAGCTACGTCGCGGTATCGCAGCCTTTTTCCCTCTATGGTTGGGTATGAACAATAGGCGCAGCCGTAGTTGCAGCCGCGCTTGGTTTGTACATTCAGCATGCCGCCATGGTTTATATAATAGGGAGTTACTTCGGTGGAAAAGGCGGGTCGGCAATTGGGAAAGCTCGTAAGACTCTTGGAAAATAGCTTTTTCTCAAGGTGTTCCCCTGCCATAATCCTGTCTACCAGCTGCGGGAAGGCCTCTTCGCCCTCTCCTACTATGCCGTAATCTCCTTGGCAATAGTCGAGGAGCCGTTCCGGCATGATGGAAAATCCTGGGCCACCGAGAACAATCGGTGCCTTGGAGTGTTGCCGTATGTATTGAATCGCTTCGGTAATATCCGTCAGCAGCTCCTGGGGAGAGGTGCTATCAACAGTATCTATGTTTCTAATGGAGATACCGATAATATCATAGTGGGTATTTTGCAACCGTTGCAGCAGGGTGGAATATCCACCGGATGCAAGGATATCTATATGCTCAGCTTGGTGGCCATGGTCTTGTAGAGCGCCCAGGATATATGCGACCCCCAGCGGATACACGGGGTAGGGGACCACCATTTTGTTGGCAGAAATCAGCAGACAGTTGGCAACCATTTTCCCCCTCTTTTCCCTTTAATTATTGTGAATAATAGACAGACAGGTCGGCAAAGATCTGACTGGAGAAGAGCAATTTGCGAAACTTAACAAGATCGTCATGGAATATTCTTTTGTTGTCATAAACCTGGAACTCTTTTGCGAGGAGTTCATGGATTTTTCCAGTGGCATGACCAAGTTTATCGGCATTGCGAAACGACAGGGCCTGGAGATCAGCCAAAATCTCCAGAGTTAAGATATGTTTGGCGTTGCTGACCAGGCGGAATGCCTTTCTGGCCGCAACAGTACCCATGCTGACAACATCCTGGTTTGAGGCATTGCATGAGATGGAATTGACGCTCATCGGTGCGGCAAGTCCTCTGTTCTCAGCGGTCGAAGAGGTGGCAAGGTACTGGGCGCCCATGAATCCCATGGTGAGTCCGATTTCTCCCGGTATGAGATGTTCAGGTAAACCCTCATTGAGATTTTTGTCGAGGAGCTTATTGATCCTTCTCTCGGAAAGATTGCAAAGTGTCGAGATGGCAATGCAAAGCATGTCCATGGCAAAACTGATACTTTGGCCGTGAAAATTGCCGCCGTGGATGATCTTGCTTTTTTCCGGAATTATAATGGGATTATCGTTGGAAGAATTGGCTTCAGTTTCAACCGTGGCAATGACATAGTCTATTGTTTCCCGCACGGGTGCAAGGATCTGAGGAGTGCAACGGATCGAATAAACATCCTGAACATTGATGTTTGTTTCAAACACTGCTGTATCTCCATTACTCTGGCTTCTGATCTTGTCATGGATCTCATCCCGATAGGTAATATTGCCGGTGCCCTTGTAGAGTTTCTTGATGGTCTGGGCGACACGGATCTGGCCGGGGTGTGGTTTTACCTGGTGCAGGTCGTCATCAAAGGCGTCGTCGATACCGCCGAATATCTCGACGGCAAAAGCTGCATTGACGCAAGCTATATTATACAATTTTTCCGCACCGGCGAGGACAAAGGCGGCGATCGCCGTCATCGCCGCCGTACCGTTCATCAGCGCCAACCCTTCTTTAAAGCTCAGAACAAGGGGGGTAAGACCAGTTTTCTTGAAGGCTTCATCTGCCTCCATCAGTTCTTTCCCGAGGTAAACTTTGCCTAGGCCGATAATGGCAAGCGACATATGGGCTAGATGGATAAGATCGCCCGAAGCTCCTACACTGCCACACTCCGGGATGTAGGGTGTGAGTCCGGCGTTGATCATGTCACGCATCAGGAAAAGCAGCTCCAGGCGAACACCGGAATAGCCCTTTACTAAGGTGTTGAGGCGGACAGCGAGTATGCCAAGAGCAATACAGGGGAGGATCGGTTCGCCAAGTCCTGCCGCATGGCTGATAATGAGATTTTTCTGCAGTGTTTCAATATCACGGTCGTTAATAATCTTATTGCACATCGGGCCATAGGATGTATTGACGCCGTAGATAATTTTTTTATCCATCAGGGCTTTTTCGAGAAAAGCTCTGGAGGCTTGACAACGATCGAGGGATATCCGGTCAAGGACTACCTTTTTCTCACCTATGCCAATTGCCACTATATCCTGGTATGTGAGATCCTGTCCGGAGAGGTTTATGACTGATTTTTCGCTCATAGTATTGTATCTAATTCCAGCTTTTTTCGAAAGACAAGGCCGTTCTGACCATGATGATGTAAAAAGAGCGGGCTGAGATCATGATCCCGGTCTGTTTTGTTGTATATAGTCGGCAAGAGTCGTCAGGGACTGCAAGACAACCCTGCTGGTGTTTTCCGAGTCCATACGGATGCCATATTTTTGCTGAATGGTAACGGCAATCTCCAGAGCATCGAGAGAATCGGTTCCGAGAGGAGAATCGGGACCAATGAGAGGATCATCTGCCTGAATTTTGTCCAATTCAACATTCTGGAGGTTACACGTTGTGCAAATGAGCTCTAGAAGTTCTCTTGTGAAAGGTTCCATAGAAAGTACGGTAAAGTATTATTATTCCGGCAATATGTGCAGCAGTGCTTGTCTTTTAAACTGTTTGTTTTTTCATTGCTTTGCTTACGTCTCGCATGCGTAACCCGCCAACAGTTTCGAAGATTTGCCCCTGGCTATCAAATATCTGCAAATCAAAAACCAGTTCATCCCGCGCCAAGGAGGTCATGGTCACCCTGGTAAAATACTTTCGGCCCGGTTGGGTGGGTCGGAAGATGATTCGCCTGGCAAAACCAACCGGGAATGGTGGAAAGTCAACAAATTCTTGTCCCAGGACACAGGCGGCATGCAGTGCTCCGTCGAGGGGAAAAGGCGATCCCATGTCAACCTGGATTGGATGGGTAAAAGGGAGCTCGGGCGCCTGAAGTTCTCCCCATGCCTCACCGTCCGAGAGATACAGATTTCCTTTCAGGGTATGATAGTACCTGCCAAAGGGAACAAGCTCGCGATAGATATGCTCCACGTCCACTTTTTTTACCGTGCCGGAAGGTGGCGCCGGGTCGACGTTTGTCGGCGCTTCCCTGTCTATTTTGCCTGGAGGGAAAAACATCTCGCTGTGTTCCTTGATTCTGGACATTCGGCCCAATTGCAAATGACTGAGAAGTTTTGCCTGCACTCGTCCATTTGTGTCGGTCGCAAAGGCAACAAGGGCTGCGATGGTTGCAGCCGCCGCAGGGATCTCAAGAAACTTACCAAAGCGGACATCGTCCATCACCCTGATATCCGTCGCAGGATAGAACAGTAAGCACCGGGCAGCCAGTAAAAGCATGGTTTCAACCGCGGGAAGGACAATTCTTCCGTCAACAGAGTGATCTTGGTACCAGGGCTGTACTCTGATAGTTAAAGGAATACGCGTATCGCTCATGAATGAGGAAACTCATTCCAGAGGTTGATGGTTTGCCGGTCTATCTCAACAGGGATGCCCTTGCCGTTGACGGCGCAATGTCTGGTAAAACCGGTGCAGGCGATCTCGCCGCCATCAGCCTTGGTTATCACATAGTCGAATTGTAGTTTGACCATCTCGATTTTGGCCGGTCGGGTGTGAATATACATCAGATCGTCATAGAAGAGCGGTGAATAATAGTTGAGTTCGGTCTTAATAATCGGGTAGACATAGCCGTTTTCTTCGATTTTTTTATAGGGATAATTGGCTTCCCGCATGAGTGAGGCTCTGCCGAACTCGAAGTATTTCAGATAGTTTGCATGATAGACCACCTGGGAGCGATCAGTATCCACATACAGGGTGCGCAGTTCGCAGCGATGCCAGATTTTGCCGCTGCCGGCGTCTCGGACATAGCAGGGATTGTCGAGGAATTCCGGAATAAAGGGCCGTGGTCGCATTACATTCCTCGAAAAACGATACAGCAATTGGTCCCGCCAAAACCAAAGGAATTGGAGAGGACGAATTCGTGGGAATGTTTGCGAGCGATATTCGGGACCACATCCAGGTCGGAAAAGTCAGGGTCTGGAATGTGGTTGACAGTCGGCAGGACCATGCCCTGTTGCATGGCTTCAACCGCCAGAGCCGCTTCTATACCGGCGGAGGCGCCAAGAGAGTGGCCGACCTGGGATTTATTGGCAGAAACCGGAATTTTCCCGAGATGATTGCCGAATACGGTACGCAGGCAGAGAACCTCAGCGCTATCTCCGGTTGGGGTTGAAGTACCGTGGGCATTAATAGATCCAATGTCAGCGGGTGTAATCTCCGCATCGTCAATGGCATCACCTATGGCACGGACAATGGTTGTGGAATTTGGCCGAGTAAAATGATGGGCATCGGAATTCCAGCCAATGCCGGCTATTTCAGCCCTTGGGGTGAGACCGAGCGAACGGACGCAATCATCGGCTGCAAGTACCAAAATCCCCGCCCCTTCAGAGAGCACAAAACCCTTGCGGTCAAGGCTAAAAGGCCGTGAAGCCTGGGTAGGATCTTCGGCTGCCCGGTCCTTTGGACCAACCTTGAGGGTGGCCAGCATGTTGGAAAAACCCTGAATTATTTCCGGAACAAGACAGGTCTCGACACCGCCGGCCAGGACAAAATCGCAATCCCCGTCGCGAATCATCCGGGCGCCGATAGCAATGGCATGATTCCCCGAGGCGCAGGCTCCTTGGGGCGAAAAGATTGGGCCGGTGAATCCCATGAGCATGCCGGCTTTTCCGGCCGGTAGGTTGGCGCAGACATTAGGTAGCAGGTAGGGACTGACTTTTAGCGGGCCTTTGTTGACATAATTGTCCATGGCAATCCGGTACGAATCGGTGCCATTCAGGGCAGAGCCAATCAGACACCCGGTTCTTGGACCGGTCTCGGCATTTATTTCAAGTCCGGCGTGCAGGAGGGCCTTTCGGCAAACTTCCATGGTAAGAAATACATAGGAGGCATTCCAGAGCGAAGCCTCCTTGCGGTCAACATAGGAGAAGAGGTTCGGATCCCAGTCGGGAATTTCGCCTACGACATTGCTCCGACTGGTAGATTCGCAACGGGTGAGTCTCCGAAAACCGGCCAGGCCATCGACGGCCCCTTGCCAAGTTTTGGCAAAGGTATTGCCGAGGGCAGTCGCTGCATCATAGCCAACGACATAGACCTTTCTGTTCTGTGGTGCCTTCATAGATGGTATTTAATGAGATTTTTTGAAAATTGCACAGGCATTGCAGCCTCCAAAGCCGAAGGAATTTTTTAAAATAAATTCCTGATCGACCAGACGTTTCCCCTCAGCTACACAGTCGATTTCGATTTCCGGATCAGGCGTGTAATTGATGGTGGGGGGGAGAATATTTTCCTGCAAACCTTGCAAGGCGAAGATGGTTTCAATGACACTGGAGGCGCCCATGGCATGACCGATCAGGGATTTATTGGCACTGACAGGTGGGGGGTTCTTGCCGAAAATTGCTGCGATGGCCTCATATTCGGTTTTATCGCCAACCTTGGTGGATGCTGCATGGGCGTTGATTGCTGCTATGTCTGTGGGGGTAAGAGAAGCGTCGGCCAGGGCGTTCCGCATACACTGCTTGATAGTCTTAAGATAGGGGGCGACAAAGTGATGGGCGTCCGAAGTCATGCTCCAGCCGGCAATTTCCGCCATAGAATGCAAACCATGAGCTTCGGCAAATTCTCTGGTGGTAAGGATGACTGCACCTGCACCTTCAGAAATGACAAAGCCGCGCCGATCAAGAGAAAATGGTCTGCTTGCTGTACCTGGTGGGTCGCCTTCCCGGCCTTCTTTGGGCGAATATACTCCGTTCATTGTGTAAAATCCGGCGACGATCGGTTCAACCAAGGCAAAATCTACGGCCCCGCATATGGCAACATCGGCCCGGTTCAGAGCGAGAAACATGGCACCGATGAGCATCGAGGTAAGGCCGGTGGCACAGGCGGTAATGGTCGAGGTAATTGGTCCCTGAGCTCCGGTTTCAATGGCTATCTTCCCCCCGATCATATTGATGCAGGAGTTGGGATTGGTGTAGGGAAAAGGGAGTTTGTTTTCGGATTGCAAACGCCTGTCGGCGGTCAATACTGCGTCAAGACCGCCAATGGCCGAGCTGTAGGTGACCGCCGTCCGTGGAGCAATGGCTGGGCTTATCTCTATGCGGCTACGTTCAAGGGCTCTTGCAACCGAGAGCAGGGAGTATTTAAAGACCGGAGAAGTCCAGGCGGCTTGATGTCTGGCAGTGAGGAAAGGATATTTCTCATGGTCGATGTCCGGTACCTGTCCGGCAATGTGCACGGGAAAACCGTCGGGGAGAGGGAAACGGGTCAGCGGGCCGATGCCGCTTTTGCCCGCCAGGGCTTTTTGCCATTGCTCTTCCAGATTACTTCCCAGCGGAGAAATGGCATCATAGCCAACTATGACCGGATCTTTCCCCCCCATGGTTACCAGGGGATGAACTGATATAGCTTGGCAAACATCTCGTAGACCTCAATCCAATTCTGGAGGTCCTTGGTCGTTTTGATATGCGCCCTCTTATTGACCATTACCCAGCTCATATGGGCGGCACCGTCCTTGCAGGTTGAACAGTCACGGGTTTCTGAGGTACAGCAGCGATGCATGGTTTGCAGTTCGGAAGACCAGCGTATGAAACTGATCAGCCTTTTGGGGCGGGGATCCCTTTTGTCAATAGGTTCCGTCACCGAGGGGCATTCCATCCAGCCAAAGGAGCGACCGAGCATTTTTCCCGTGGTGATGACCTCGTGGTAGTATTTGGAGGAAATCACCGTTTCAGGGTAAGCGTCGAGCATGCTGTCCATTTCTGCTCGTACCGCTATCAGTTCTTCCGGCTTCCATGAAAACCCGTCGACTTTCTCGTCATTGGACAGGAGCTGCATGTGCACCTTGAGGCCAACATCCTTGATTTTGCGAATGATGTTTTCGGTTTTGCCGAGCTGCTTTGGCGTAATAGTATACAGGTAGTAGGCGTGCGGATCGCCTGCGTAGTTGGCACTGGAAATCTTAAAGGTGTCTTTGCCGCGGAGGGTTGTTTCATCTTCGGCATCACCCCATAAGGAGATACCGACCATCATATCAGGAAAGCGATCCCGGGGAACTTTGATCAGGCCATTGGTGGCACAGAAGGTGGGGAGTTTTTTGTAAAAGGCCTCGACTCGGTCAAGGCAGAGGGTTGGTTCGCCGCCGATAAGAATGGCGAGGTTTACCCCCCGGTCCATTTCCTTTTTGACGAAAGCATGCCATTTGTTTACGTCTGTTTCCTCGGCTGCGACTTTGTGTTCACCGGAGGAAAAAAAGAAACAACCTTTGCAACGCAGGTTGCAACGGTTTGTCACATCATATATGGAACTGCGGATATTGAGCTTTGAGATATGCCTATATCGCTCGTACCAGTGTTCATCGAGAAGGGAACTGACCGTTTTCATAAGTATATTAATTTGTTGGAGGAGGGCTGATAAAGGTATTACAGAGGTTCAGCCCTTTATCATATCCTCTGACCCAGACGGCGAGATAGGTATCTACATAGTCAAGCCAAGCTGAAAATGTCACAGGATCTGTGGCATGTCGATACATTCTGGCGGTGACGACAGCACTGCCCGCGGCATAGTGTCTGCAATCATTACAATCGGTGTCCGGCACGCAACAGGCGGCGTCACGATCCCATTGCAGATCCGTACGATACTGCCGGAATGATCTTCCAAGTCCGATGTCCGTGGACGGGTTCATCCGTGGATAGGAACAGGAAAAAAGATCATGCAAACCAAGCTGTTCGGTATGGGCAACGATATTATACGTTGAAAAAAGCACTGTGCGCGGATATTCCATGAGGAGTTCGCTCATCATCGCACGGGTTTTTCTCAAAGTTTCCGGAGTGTGACGGAGAGGACCCTGGTAGCCGACTGGTGACGAGAACATGTTGAAGGTGATGTGCTGGCCGTTAGCGGCCAGGAGTTTGGTCACTTCTCGCGCTTCATCAATGTTGTCCGGTGTGAAGGTATAGACGAAAACCGCTCTGGGGTCATCCTTATAGTTCACCATCTGCCGGGCAAGCATATTGGGTGCCCGGCGAATGGCCTCGCTGGTGGTATCGTTGCCCCATACTGAGATATGAATGCGGTAGTCGATTTCTTGCGGAATTGTTTTAAGGCCGTTGGTGGCAATTGCGCCAAGCGGAATCTCCCGATAGCAGATGGCGCACAGACCGGGCACCAGAGAGGGTTCCGCGCCGGCAAGGACCGCGAAGGTTATTCCGCGTTTTTTTTCCGTTTGCAGAAGTTGTTGCCAGGCATTTTCATCGGCATTTTCAGCGGCAAACTGCTTCTCACCGGTGAAATAGTAACAGCCTTCGCAACGGATATTACAGCGGTTGCTCATGTCATATGTAGACTCGCGCAGAAAAAAATAGCGGCGAACCTTTTCCCAACGCTCTTTGATATGCGGGTCGGCAATGATATCAGAGAATTTATATGCCTGCTGTTGGGTGGACATCTATTCTTTGCTGTCAAGTTTGTTGATGATATACTGGGCGATAATGCGCACAGTGGTCAATTTGGGGTAATCATCCTCGTCAATCCTAATCCCGTATTCATCTCTCAGCACCAGGGCAACGGTTGCCAAGTCCATGGAATCAACACCAACCTCGTCAATTAAGTCAAGGTCGGCATCAAAGGTTTCAGGGGTGACATCTTCAAGTTTGAGCTCATTGATGATGATTTCTGAGATTCTAGTGATGGTCAGGTTGATATCGTAACTCATGAATTCGCAATTTTAGTTGTGGGTGAAATGCATTTTGCCGGAACAAACATCTGCGTTCCCGCTGGTAATCTTGAATGTATAGTAGTTTTCAGCTGCGTTACATGTGATCTGAATGTCGAGTTGTTCTTCAGGTCTCACAATTTTTCGAAACTTAATCCGGCTCAAACCAGTCAGGCGGATGTTGCCCAATCCATGTTTTGTAACAAGATCAACAGCCATTTTTAGCTGAGCAATTCCCGGCAGGATTGGATTGTCGGGGAAGTGACCGGAAAACCATTGAGAATTGCCGGCAGTTGTGACCGACGCAGTTGTTTCGGATACTTCCATTTTTATTCAATCAACAAATAAAGACATTAAAAAAACGCCAAAATAAATTTCAAGGTCGGCTGTGCCTGCTGTTGTTACCGTTATTCTGACCATATCGGCAAAAAAACAACCTACCATTTGGTTTGGAAATACACAACAGGTAAGCGACCCAAGAAAGTCTCTTTGCCCGCTAAAGCACATCTGGAAATATTTGTCTGCGCTTCTTGGGCAGAAAACTATTTCGTGGAAGCAATTCGTCTATTCGGGTTATATTTTACGATGCATGGACTTGAATGGGGATTTGCTTATCACAAACGCCGCAATTTTAACATCTTCATTATATTTTACAAGTATAATTTCTGCCGATTGGCACCACTGTTTTTCTGGTTGATTCACTGAGTGTATTTCGCCAGCAAGTGGGGTCGGAGGCAAGATAATCGCCGGTAAGTTGGTATGCTGCGCCACGGCAACCGTAACACTCCTCTGCTTTTTCACAACGACTACACTGGCCTTTAATTGTCTTCCGGTAGTTCTTGAGATTTTTGATTACCTCACTATTTTTCAGGATATGCCGGAGGGTGTTATGACGAATATTATCCAGGGGAATGGTAACTCCGACACAGGGCATGACTTCGCCGACAGCGGTTACCAGGCAGGAGACTTGGTGGCGCATGCACCTGTTACCGACCAGCGGCGGTTGTGGGTCCCAACTGCGACCAAACATTTTCTGGTCCATTGCCGCCAGCTGTTCAAATAATTCTTTCAACTCTCCGGGGTTGACGTCAAGCCAGGCATTGACAAGGGCATTGGCCTGGGGAGTGATAACTTCAAAAAATGGTTCGATATCTTCCTCCCGCAACCACTGCCATAGTGCCGGTAATTCTTTGATGTTTTGTCGGCAGATTACCGTGCTTATCGCCAGAAACAGGTCATTGGACGGATAACCAACCTCGCGCAGGGTTGTCAGGGCATTGTTGATTATCTGGAAAGCTCCGTTTTTTCCAGCCAGGTGATCTTGGATTTGTGCCTCCCGGGAGTTCATCTTCAAGGCAATCCGTACCTTTTCCTCAACCAGAACGTCTGCAAGCTCCCTAGATATTCCTGTGCCGTTGGTAAACATTTCGATTCTCAGCCCTTCTTTGCCAAGGAAGCGAAGCATTTCGACAAGATGTGGATATATTGATGGCTCTCCACCCAAGATGATAATTTTCCTGGCTCCCAGTTCTTTGGCCTGGAGGATGGCGTCCTTGATCTCTTCCCTGGAAAGTTCATTTCTGCATTCCAGCTTCTCATCAACATAGCAATACGAGCAGTGAAAGTTGCAAATCCTGCTAAACTCTATCTCCATGGAAAGCAGTCTGTCCGCAGCCACTGCTTTGTGGATTTCTTGTTCGGTAAATTCAAGGTTATAAATCTGCATTATTTTCTGTACTCCTGAGGATTCCAGAATCCATCGACACTGATTGTATTGTCCACTTCTCTGCAGTGTTTCATATCTGATGATCCCTGAAGGCTTGCAGCACCTGCTCTTCAAGTTGTCTGGTGGAAGGGGGATTGTGCGTATAGTCCGGTTCGATATGGTCGATAATTTTGATATTGATGTTGTTGTGTATTCTGGAATTAAAGAGGAATTTTCCCGGTGTAAAGAGTTTGTCGGTATTGGTGAGCTGCAGGACATAGAGAGGGGCTTTGCACATGCGGGCAATTTTCAACGCGCCTTGGTTGAGTTTGCCGATTTTTCCGTCCCTGCTCCTGGTTCCTTCCGGAAAGATGAAGAGATTGCCACCTGCTTTGAGATACGGTTCCATAGTTTCCATCTGTTCGATCATCAACCGAGAAAATCGCCCTTCACTGGTAGCCGGAAGATATCCTGATTTTTTGATCATCCAACCAAATACCGGTGCATCGAAAAAGCGGGGTTTAACTATTGTTCGTTGTTGGGGGAAAAGAGTGATCAACAACAAAGGATCGAGGTAAGAAAGGTGGTTGCAGACAACCACCGAAGATCGGATGGAGGCTATCCTGTCATCGATTGTTATCTTTTGACGGGGGGCGGTGAATCTTACAATGCGAAAAAAAATCCGAAAAAAGAGAGAGTTTAACCGTTGAAAATGAACTTCAGGATTTTTCAAAAACAAAGCACCGGCAAGATACCACCAGGAAAAGAAGAACAGAAAACCAAAGATAAACCAAGTCCAGCAGATAAGAGTTACGACAACATCAATGACTCTTGTTGTCACTAATTGCGGGGAATTTTGAAGGGAAGCTTGGCTCTTGGTTGTCATATCTTTAAGATATTTCGGAAAAGTTCATGGCTATTGCTATCTTCATGAAGATATTTCACTCACCCAATAGCCGATACCCTTTCAAAGGATTATTGCACTTCACTACCATTTTTCACAAGCAGACAGGTGTTCACCCCGCCAAAGGCAAAATTCTGTATGGCGGCAATTTTTGTTTCGGTATCGGTAAGTTCTCGGGTATGGCGCAGCATGTTGCAGCGCTCATCAACATTTTCCAGGTTCAGGGTGGGGGCGATAAATCCCTCTTCCATCATATAGGTGGTCAAAATCAACTCGATGACCCCGCAGGTTCCCATGGTATGGCCCATGTAGCTTTTCAGGCCGGTGACAAGCGGTTTGTCACCATACACTGCGGCAATGGCCTGCGACTCGATCACATCGCCCATTTTAGTGGCCGTGGCGTGGGCGCTGACAAAATCGACGGCGCCTGGGCCTATTTCCGCATCCCGAAGAGCAAGGCGCAAAGTCGCCGTTATCCCGTCGAGGTTTGGCAGGATAAGGTCGCCGCCGTTGTTGTTGCAGGCAAAGCCGATAATTTCGCCGAGGATGACAGCCCCTCGTTTTTTGGCCGACTCATATTCTTCGAGGAGTACTGCACCGCCTCCTTCTCCGACAACCAATCCGTCGCGGTTGGTGTCAAAAGGTCTTGGTGTACAATGTGGCGTGGCGTTGTAATTAACAGAACAGGCGAGCAGGTTGTCGAATACCGCTACAGTTGTTGTGTCGTACTCATCCGCTCCGCCGCAGAGCATTGCGTCCTGCATGCCGTATTTCACCATTTCATAGCCATAACCAATGGATTGACTGCTGGTGGTGCAGGCAGTAGAAGAAGCAATCACTCGTCCGGTTATGCCGAACATTCTGGTAATGTTTACCGCCGTGGTATGCACCATGGAGCGGAGATAGTCAACCGCTCCGATGGAGGAGAATTTCGTGTCGATATCATTAAAAAATGTTTTGTATATCTCACGCTGGACGGTGGGGCTGCCATGGGTTGAGCCGAACGCGACACCAAGGCGGCCGGAGGTGATAAATTCCTGAGTAAGGCCGGAGCGCTCCAAAACATCTTTTGCAACCTTGCAGGCATAATAGGCCACAGGTCCCATGGTTTTAGTAAAGTGTCGTTTAAAACCGTAATCAATTGGATAATCAACGCTTCCAAAGACTCGGGAGTGAATATGTCGGGTCAACAGACCATCGTCACGCAGGGGTTTTACTCCGGAACGGCCCAGTCGCAAATTTTCTATGATGGTATTTTTGTCATACCCTATGGGCGTGATCGCGGAACAGGCAGTGATAACAACGCGTCGTTTCATGGTCGATAGATGGCTTTTTACTGGAGGTTGGTTCGAGACAGTTTTATATCTTCAATATATCCAACAATGTCATTAATTGTTCTGATTTCCATGGCTTTTTCTTTTTCCTCACGGGTGAGGGAAAAGCCCAGGATAGTAAGTTCAATTTTTCCAAGAAGTTCGATGGCGTCGATACTGTCAAAACCATGGTCGTCCCGGAGGTTGTCATCCGGTCCCGGTTTTTCAAATTCAAAATCTTCGGTGAGGATGGCTAAAATCTTATTTTGAATGTCATCTCTGGTCATAATGGAATATAAAAGGTGAAATTTTTGACTAAGAGCAGTTGTTTTAGTTTTATTATTAATCCGGGCCATTATAGATGTTTTTTCTTGTCGATTGGCCAAAAAGTTGAGTCGGATACTACACAGTTTTATAAAATTGCAAAAGAAAATATTGACCTGTCATGGATGTCGCCGGTCAATTGGCGTACATTTGCTATCAATTGATGAAGCGATCAAAGTGATACCACTCGAAGGGGTGTTGTCGAAGGGCGTTTTCCAAAAGATCGGCGTACTGCTGCGCAGCTTGGGCGATGGCTTTGGTTCTGTCTTGCCGGGATTTCGCGTGGATGGAAAGAGGAGAGGAGAGGGCGACGTGGTAGGTGTTTTTTCCGGCACGGAATGCGAAAAAGGCGAAGAGGGGGGCGCCGGAAAGTAGGGCAAAAACAAACGGAGCTTCAGGGAGGTAGGCATTACGGCCCAGGAAAGTGACGTGCACCTTGCGTTGATCATTTCTCCAGACAATATCTCCAGCCATGGACACCAGGCCCCCCGACCGTAAAAAGTTCAGAGCTGCGACGGCCGAAAAGGGTGAATTATCCCCTTGATCTACGCCGATGATGGTGACTCCGGAACGGCGTAGATCATCTTTTTGCAGCCGTTCTATCCCTTCTTTTTCCTTCACGCCCATATAGAGAAGCAGTCGCAGGTCTTCTCTCTTCTTTTTCAGCAGTGTCGCTGCCATCTCCCAGTTGCCAAGATGGGACATAAGAAGAATGCCGCCCTGCCTGCCAATGACCGTCTCCAGTTCTTCCCAGCCCTGGCTAGTGAATGTCGCCGGCTTGGCCTGATTTTCGAGGAATTTGTCGAAATGGATGGTGGTGAAATTCTGGTATTGGCGGAAGGTACACCACAGATGATAGAATTGCCCTCTTGTTGGGAAGAGGGTGGCGTAGAAACGACGACTTTCCGCAACTCTCCCTGAAAACATAAAAAAGCCGGTGGCAATGATCCGCGAGATTACGACAAAGAGCCAGGAACCACAGTGGTTGGCGAGCCAAACAACGAGTTTATACCACAAGCCGTTCATCATCGAAAACCGGAGAAGATTCGAGCCCAGATGAGTTTGCTGAATGTCCTGGAGTTGCGCAGGAAGTCACGCCATGGGTGAAAATGGCTGATCCGCACCCCTCTTTCCTGATAAATAACCTGGACCGGCACTTCCTTGATTTTCATACCCTTTTGATGCGCTTGCACCAATATTTCGACTTCAAACTGGTATCGCCTTGCCTTTGTGTTAAGATGCACGGCTTCAGGAAGGGGATAGAGTCTGTAGCCCGACTGTGAATCTTCTACCCAGGGTCCCCCGGCGGCCCATACCCAGAAGTTGGAAAACTTGCGACCGAATCTGCTGGACCACGGCACATTTCTATTGTCGCTCATGCCCTGACGTTTACCGATGACAATGCATCGCTCGCCTTCTTCTACGGCACACAGCAGGGCTCCGGCGTCTTCAGGATTATGCTGGCTATCCCCGTCCAGGGTGATTGCCCAGTCACAATCATTTTCGAGAGCTGCGGTAAAACCGGTGAGGATGGCCGCACCTTTGCCAAGGTTAACCGCATGGTGCAGGTTGTTGATTCCCATAATGCCATCAATGATTTCAGCAGTTGCATCAGTTGAGCCGTCGTCTACAACGAAAATCGGCAGGCCAAGAGTTTGTGTACGACTGATAACCTCGCCAATATATAAACCGTGGTTGTAAACCGGGATGATGATGGCCGGCCGCATGTGAACGGGGAAACATTGGTGGTCAGGCTTTGGGGGCGAGCCTTTCATTGCGCCTGATGGCCTGTAGCCGCGATGGAGGGAGAAACAAAGGCCATTGACCAGGTTCCGGGCCCCATATGGACGCCGGAGGTCAGTGACAGAGGGGCAAGGAGAATTTCCGCTTGCGGTAACAGAGATCTGACGTCTTGCTGAACAACCTCTGCCACCCAAGGCTTATTGTCGGAATATTGGAGGAGTATTGTCGGTGTGGCAGAGCTACTATACAGTTCTTTGAGCTTTTCCAGGGCAAAGGTGAGTTGTCCCTTGCTGCTTCGGACAACGCCAATCTTTTTTACCCCATCAATGGTGGGACTGATTACCGGTTTCATAGAGAGCAGGTCACCGAAAAAGCCGCCGGCTTTTGACACCCGGCCACCGGCGACCAGGTATTTCAGTTCGTTGATAAAAACTAATTCATTGCACTCGACCGCAAGGTTGTTTGCAAGCGCAATGATCTCTTGCGGACTGTCGAAAATATGGGCATACCGGGCAGTAAGTAGAGCAATGAGCCCAAGCCGTCCGGAGGCTGCACCGGTATTAATAACCGTCAGCATCTCACCCAGGGTATCGTTCTTTTGCCATGCCATGGCGGTATCATAATTCCCGGTAAAGGCGGCACCGACAGAAAGATACAGGGAGGGGCCGAATTGTTGACAGATACTTTGATAGTGCTGATGTCTTTCAAAGGTCGAGGCCTGGGCGGTGGTTATTTTTATGCCGGTTCGCATCAGGGGGTAGATCTGCTCCGGGGTGTACAGGCTCTCAGGTCTGGAATCGTCTCCGACGATGATATAGCTGTCGAGCAGGGTGATGCCCTGATGCTGAGCCATCTCCCGTGTCAGCGAACCGGCTGCATCTGTTACTATATGAAGAATTGATCGTTTTTTTGATTTGGGTGCGGGTTTGACACTGCCTTGGTCAATTGCCGCATCGGTCCACTGGATGATGTCGCCATAGGAACCAAGCTGCCCCCGCAGCTGGTCCGGGTTCGGAGTGTGGATATGGATCTTTAAAAAGGATTGATCCTGAACCACTACCAGGCTTTCTCCCAGTTTGGCAAGGTTGTCTCTGACTGTTGCCTGGCTCTCCTTTGGTTTTCCGTCTGGTGCCTGGCTTTCGCTTAGCTGTATAACAACATCGACACAATGGCTGTTGCAGACTTCTTGGTGAAAGGAACTGCTGATTGCAAGTCTGCCGGCGAAGATGTCCATAATGGAGCTTGTAGTATCGCCCTGTTGGGTGATATGCCGGAAGAAGCCATCAAAAAAAACATACATGGCCAGTGCCCCGGAATCGACAACTCCGGCTTTCTTGAGGTCCGGAAGGAGGAGGGTGGTGTCGAAAACAGATTTTTGCAAGGCGAGGCTGAGAGGTGAATAGATGCCGACGAAACCGTCATGGGACTGAAGAGTTACGGCCAGGCTGTCGAAAACCGTAAGCATGGTTCCAGGGCAGGGGCTGGCAACGGCCTGCCATGCTTTATTCCTGCCGAGTTCCGCTTTTTCCGCGAGATCAGCAAAACTTTCAGCCCGACAAAATTCTCGAAAAAACGCTGCGGCAATATTGCCGGAGTTGCCGGTGGCAGAGCGGGCAAGGAGATTGCGGGTTGTTTCGATATCGTCGATGGGATTACGAAACGGCGCTAGACTGATACGCAGGTTGGTTCCGGTATCGCCGTCCGCCACAGGGAAAACATTGATCCGATCAAAAAGATCGGCCCATGCCGCAAGACACGCATAGGCTGTGAAAAAACTGTCGCTAAGGGCGCTCATTCTTCCAGTAGCTGGACAATGGCAATCCAGTCAAATTTACCATTTTTCGTTACTGGAATCCGATCGACCTTTTTGATGCGTCGTGGCAGGGCGTAGGGTTCAAGACAAGCGGCAAGGTTTTTTTTAATCGTGTTGCAATCGGCCGTGTCGCCCTCAATCAAAGCACCAATGCGGTGTCCCCGCCCCCCCGTTTCAGGCAGGGCCATTACTACACAGTCGGTAACTCCTGGTTCCTTTTTAATAAGAAGGCTGATCTCCTGAAGATCGACCCGTTTACCACCGACCTTTGTGACAGTATCCGCTCGACCCTTGAGGGAAAAGTGATTTTTGTCCCGGGCTTCTACCCGATCACTGGTGGTGAAGAAACCCGCTGCATCGACGGGCAGATCCGGTGAAATAAAGGGCGAGCATACGGCGAGGCGAGAATCTATAATCTTCCAGTTTATCAAGGAAAAAGGGGTGAAATACTCTTCGCCAAGCGATCTGTTTCTCGTAGCAATGCCGCCGGTTTCCGTCGATCCATATACTTCAACAATACCATGCGAATTGTGCCTGCAAAACATCTGGTTGTCTTCGCTGTCGAGCATGCCGGCTGAGGAGAAGGCAAGGCGAAGCAACATTTTTTTATCACGCAGCACCCGGTAATGCGCGGGTACACTGGCAAGGATGGTAGCCTTTTGTTCCTCCGCAGCACCAATAATTTCATTGGGAAAGGAAGGAGTTTCGCTAATGACGGTCGCTGAAGAAACAAGCGGCAGAATAACTGAAAAAAGCAGGCCGTAGATATGGTAGGGCGGGATAGTGGCAAGAATACAGTCGTGTTTTGTTACGCTATATCGTTTTGCCAGGAAAAAGCCTTCGCTGAAAAGATTCTCTCCCGTCTTGGACCAGACCTGCGGCGCTCCGGTTGAACCCCCGGTGAAGATTCGCAGCAATTCACTGCGGGGGGAAGACTGGGGAGAAACAGGGATCTGGTTGATTTCGGGGGATTGTGGGCGGAGCATTTTTATTCCTGGCGGGAATTCTCTGGGCGTGTCGGCAATGGCTGCGGTGAACCCGGCCGTTTGCTGCAGTTGTGCCAGGGCATGGGCCGAAAAGGCATAGGGGAGCAGAAGCGTGGGGCCGCCGGCAAGAGATGCCAGGAGTCCTGCCGCTATGAGTGCTTTGTCTTCCGCAGCAAGACAGACAACACTCTCCTGCTGTGCAAGATCGGCAAGGGCAAGGCGTAATCCGGCTGCCATGGTATACACTTCGCCAAAGGTGGCACCGCCGCGAACAAACTCTTTTTCCGGGTGTTTCGGCCCCTTCAGCAGGTTCCATATGGCCTTCTCAAGGCTATTTGTCGAAGAATGTGGCGTCATTTTCTCTAGTTACTGCCTTTCCGAAGGATTGTCCGGCAAGGTTTCTGTCGCGTGGCCTAAAGGTGTTGTCGGCCATTTCTTTTTTTACAACCTGTTTAAAGAGCTTGGCCATTTTTATTCGTTGCGGCTCATCATGATAAAAGGTATTCCAGGCGTAATCAAGGAGTTCTTGGAGTTTCACCGGGCTCATGTGCTTCGGTTGGAAGACCACCTGGTCGGCGGAAAAATCGTTCCAGTCGTGGGAGAGAATACGCTTTTGCTCGCTCAGTTCGTTATAGGCCTGGGTGTGGGGGAAGGGCGTAAGTACAGTGAATTCGGCCAGATCGAGTTCAATCTCAAGCAGGAAGTCGATGAAGCGCTTGATGAATTCTTCAGTATGACTGTCAAGTCCCAGTAAAATTGTGCCCTCTACCAAGATTCCATGGTCGTGATAGCGTTTAATCCGTTCCTTGATATAGTCAGAGGTGTCAAAGACTGCCTGATAGACATACCAGGCACCGGCTCGGGCTGCCAGATCGAGCACTTCCGGCTTATCTTCAATTGGATGAGAACACCAGTTTTTCTTTAAGGGAATCATTTCCCGGAATAGATCCATTTCCCATTTGGTGTCCTGAGCCAGGGAATTGTCGACAATGAACAGCCTGTTGTTATCAATTCCGGCCATTTCAGCCACAGCTTTATCTATGGGGCGCGGTCGGAACACCCTGCCGCCCAGGTAGGAAACGGCGCAAGGGTAGCAATTGAAGCGGCAACCGCGCGAGGCATGCACCAGATCCACCATTTGCACGCCTTTGTGGTTGTAGAGCGTGCGATTGAGGATATCTCTGCGTGCCGGACCAACCAGGGCTATGTCTGGTCTTTGGTCGAGGTAATCATAGCAAGGCTGCAATTTATTTTGCCGAAAGTCGAGGAGCACCTGTTCCATCCGGCCTTCAGCCTCGCCGAGGAAAACCGCATCGGCATGGTTCATGGTTTCTTCGGCATGGAGCATGGTGGCGATGCCGCCGAAGATAACCTTTATACCCTTTTTTCGGTAGATATCGGCGATCTCCCAGCCTCTTTTTACCTGAATGGTCAGCATCATGGAGATGCCGACAATATCTACGTCCTCATCAAAATCTATGACCTGCAGATTCTCATCGATAAAATCGACGTCAACATAGTCGGGGAGAGTCGCAGCAAAGACAACCGGGCCATGGGGTGGCAGATGGAACTCGGTCTGCCTGGATAGCTTCGACCATTTTGGATAGATGAGTTTAAATTTCATTGTACGTTTTTATGGGCAGAGTAACGATTTATGGATGTTTTGGCCTGGTAAAAGTGGGATGATGTGATGCCGGAGAGGTCTCCTGAGAACCGATACATTTCGGAAAATAGGGAAATATGCGAGTATTCGATGTCACGATGGGCAGACCTTTGACTAAAACATCCCACCATTAACCGAAATTACCTGGCCGGTGATATAGGAAGCACCATCCGAGCAAAGAAAGCCGACTACCTTGGCAACTTCATCCGGTTTGCCGATACGGGCCATGGGAATCAAGGTTTTAATGTGGTCTTTTGGGGCTTCCTGAATCATATCCGTATCGATCAGGCCGGGAGCCACTACGTTCATGCGGATGCCGAGGCGAGCGACCTCGCAGGCGACCGACCTGCTTGCGGCGTTCAAACCGGCCTTGGCCGCAGAATAATTGGCCTGGCCACGATTGGCCATAAGGGAGCTGGCAGAAGAAATGGAGACAATGGCCCCTTTGCGCCTGCGCACCATTTTTTCAATCACCGGGCGCGTCATGTTGTAGAAGCCGTTCAAGGTGGTGTCAATTACCGATTGCCAGTTTTTTGCCGGCATCATCATGAAGAGACCGTCAGCGATGATGCCGGCATTATTGATCAGGACATCGATTCTGCCGAGTCGTTCGGCAATGTCTTCAACCGCTTTGTCAGTCGCCTGGCCATCTCTGACATCGAACTGATAAATCTCACCTTGGCCGCCAAGGTGCTCAATTGTTGCCAAGGTCTGTTCGGCTCCTGGTTTATCCTGCATGTAATTGATTACTGTATAGAATCCGTGCTGCGCCAGTTCAACGCAGATCGCCCTGCCGATGCCCTTGCTGCCACCGGTGACAATGGCAATTTTTCGTTCGTCTTTATCTGTCATTTTTTTACTCACGCTTGGAAAAGCTGGAGAGTCATGTTGCCGATGAGTGTATTGTCCATATGTTGTTGGCAGGATACCTCCCGGAGGTTGGTAAAACTATAGATATTTTCGGCCCTGGAGAGGATCTTGCTTCCAAAAGGCAAGTAATCAATGAAAAAATCGGCTTTTTTAATACCAACCAGCCATCCCATCTTTTCTGAATCAATTCCTTGAGTCTGTATCCTGTCCCAACCGTTGCACACCCCTGCGGTCTGTGCAGCCAACTCAACGAGAATCAAAGAAAATACCCCATTCTCATCGGCCATGGGCCAAACCTTATCTACCAGGCAGATTGTCAGGGCATGCTGCCGATCAACCTCCAGCACCTCTTTCACAAGCATCATGTCACCACGATGCGGCAGGAGATCCTCTAGGGATATTTGCGAGAGAGTCGTCGTTTGCATGATAAACCCGATAAACGTGATGAGTAGCTTTACGAAATCCTTTATTAAAGAGATGAAAAACATTGCTCAAGGCATTAATAATCGACACTGATACCTTATTATTTCTGAAATCGCCACCAAATTAGATGACAAATTCTTGTTCGTTATATAAGATAACCTCTAGCAAAAGCAATGATGTTGTTTAGAATTAATTCAGTTAATACGCCATGTAATTCGATATGACGTGAGATTGGTCAGTGACCGCCGGTGTGGGTGATGATGCGATGCCGCACATCAGCTAACAACCATTTTGCCTCCTCTTTGTTATTCTCGGAAGGGAATCTTTTGGGGAAGCGGAGAATCAGATATCCATGATATCGTGGGCCACGTTCATCGAACCCTAACGGAAAAAACTCGTTTCCTGGCGGACACCGGCAGACTGCAAGCCTGCTTAAATTTATTGGATATGATCTGCGAAAATTATGCAACAACTTATACAAGAGCTAAAAATCAAACTCATAGATATTCTCAATCTCCAGGATGTAACTCCGGAAAAATTTGATGAAAATGCCCAGTTGGTCGGTGGTGACCTGGGGATCGATTCCATCGATGTCCTGGAAATGGTGGTCATGGTGGAAAAAGATTACGGAATTATCATCAACAACCAGGAGGTTGGTGAAAAAGTGTTCTCATCTCTTGCCAAGCTTGCCTGCTATATCAAAGAAAACTCCTCTTCGGTAACTTCTTGACGGACACAACTGTCTATATTAGCGGAACAGGGATAATCAGTGCACTCGGCACAGGTCTTCTTGCAACCGAAAAGGCTCTACGTGACAACCTTTCGGCGATCAAACCGCTGACCCTTTTTCCCTTGTTGCAGGGGGCACCTTTGCCGGTGGGGCAGGTTGATGAACTGGAAGCTTCATCGTCTCTGCCCAGAACCCACTGGTTGGCAGAGATTGCCGCAAGGCAAGCCATGGCTGGTGGCAGTGTTCCGCCCGATGCCATAATTATCGGCACCACAACCGGTGGAATAGCGACCACTGAAGTATTACTGAGGAACCAGGAGCCGGATAAAGAGCTCTACCGGTATCATGGTTTGAACACCGTCGCGCGGTATGTGGCCGAAGAACTTGGTTGCAGCGGACCGGCGCTGGCTGTTTCCACCGCATGCTCTTCAGGCGTGGTGGCCATTGCCCTAGGCCTTTTGATGCTGCGCAGTGGTCGAGCGAGATCTGTCCTTGCCGGAGGAGTGGATTCCCTGAGTCGTCTGACCTATTTTGGTTTCCATTCCTTGCAGCTGGTCGATCGCAACGGCTGTAAGCCCCTCGATATTAATCGGCAGGGGATGGCGGTCGGCGAAGGGGCCGGGATGCTTTTACTGACCACTGTAAAACCGGATGTTCCCTGTGCTGAACTCCTGGGTGCCGGGCTTTCCTGTGATGCCTACCACGCTGCCGCTCCGCACCCTGAAGGGCATGGTGCTTTTACGGCGATGCAGAGCGCTTTGGCCGACGCCGGCATTCGTCCAGAAGATATTGGCTATATTAATTTACATGGCACCGGAACACCGGACAACGATCTGGCCGAGTCAAAAGCAGTCCTTCGGCTTTTTACCGTGCCACCACCGCTTTCATCGATCAAAGGGGCGTCAGGTCACAGTTTGGCTGCCGCCGGCGGCCTTGAGGCTGTGGTGTCGGCAATTGCCGTATCCCAAGGCTTAATGCCGGCCAATACCGGCCTTGTCGAGGTCGATCCCCTGCTCGGAGTGAAGCCGATTCAGAGGCCGATGGACGGTCCTGTTAAGGCCGTTCTTTCCAACTCTTTTGGCTTCGGCGGCAATAACGGATCGCTTGTGATAGGTGCTTCCGGAGCATTTCCGCGACAAAGCTCCCCTCAGTCCTGCGGAGCCTTAGCCATTCATGGTTATGCCTGTCTGAGTGGCGCGGGAAATACCGCAGCCACTATGGAGCGGATCAAAACTGGTGTATCTGCTGCCGGAATGGCAGGTCTTGACCAGGTGTCGGAAAATTTGCCGCCCCAGCTCATACGGAGGCTCAAGCGTTTACCGCGCATGACCCTGTCGCTTGCCGTAATGGCCCATAAAAATTCTGGGTTTGCTGATCTGAAACCGGGTTCTGTATTCATGGGGACGGGTTGGGGAGCGCTATCCGAAACCCATGACTTCCTGACCCGTCTTCAGGTATCCAATGAACAATTTCCAAGCCCCACCGACTTCGTCGGATCCGTTCATAACGGGCCAGCCAGCCAGGTGGCGATCATGTTCGGTGCAACGGGGGCGAATATTACCGCCAGTGGCGGTGATTATTCGTTTGAGCAGGCTTTGCTTGCAGCCGATCTCATGGTCCATGATGCGGAGCGACCGGCATTGATTCTCGGGGCAGATGAGGGACATGCTGCTTTTTCGCCTCTCCTTGATGTCTCCGTTGAACCCGGAACAACCCTTGCCGATGGTGGCGGTGCCTTTTGTGTTAATAGGGTCACCAAAGGCGCCAAATGTTGCATCTCCGTTCCTTTTTTTGCCAGCAGCCAGACAGACAAGGTGATAGACGCTTTAGTCGCTTCGCTTGGCACTATAGAAAATGGGCAAAGCGGCCATGCTCTCGTTTTGGCAGGGATTCCAGCGGCAATGCAGGTCGAGGGAGAAACACAGCTTGAAGAGTTTCTGGCACTTGCCATACTGTCTGCTCCGGTTGTCCGGTATCGAAGATTTACCGGTGAGTTTGCCTCAGCTTCTGCCGTGGCGGCAGCATTTGCCGCCTCATTTCTTGAGGCCGGGGTGATCCCGGGCAATTTTGTCGGCGGACATGATATTGTTCTTGATGCGTTGCACAATAAAATTCTTGTATTGGGACTCGGCCAATATATAACGGCCATGGAGCTTTATGCGGATACGGTTCAGTAATTTCTCGGTCACTCATGTCGGCCGGCGTAGGGCCTTGCCGCTGTGGCTCTTTCTCCTGACGGTGCTATGTCTCTTGCCTGCAGCTTCCTTTGCCGCAGCCCCCGAGATAGACCGGTTTTTTCTGGAAATCCAAGCTGCTTCGGCCCAGGTGCAGTCCTTCTCCAGCGAATTTGTGCAGGAAAGAAGGTTGGCACTTTTTGCCGAGCCAGTCATCTTTCTTGGTAAATTGACGGTGGTCAGGCCTGATCGCCTGCGTTGGGAGTTTACCGACCCTGTTCCCTCTGCCTTGATTTTTAACGGCAAGGAAGGTATGCGCTGTAACGACAAGGCTCCGCCCACCCATTTTGACCTCGGTTCCGATCCGATAATGCGCACCGTCGCCGAACAGCTCTGGCTTTGGCTGGGTGGAGATTATTCCAAGCTGAGCGACAAGTACAACATGGCAAGCAGCGATAACTCCCTGATAATTACCCCGAAAGAACAGGCAACCGCAGAGTATATCGGCGCCGTGACCATCACCTTCGACGCAGCCACCAAGCAGCCGGAGCAGGTGTTGATCGCCGAACCGGGAGGCGACTCTACCCTGATACGCTTCAAATCCTATGTTCTCAATGGCAGCATTCCCGATTCCCTGTTCAGCAACTGTACAGCCAATGACTAAAGCCAACATATTTTGGCGGTGGGCTTTTGTCCTTTTTATTGTTGCCATTGGTTCGCTTGCCTGTCTGCAGCTGAAGGTTAAGGATGATGCCGTCGACCTCCTGCCGGGTGAGGCGGTGCGAGGCGACATCCGACAACTGCAGCGGATGGGTCTGGTTGATCGGCTTTTTATCACCCTGTCGTTACCAGGAGAAGGTGAAATAAGCGCGGCAGCCAAGACAGCCCTGCAGCAAAGTGCTGCAAAACTTGGTGATAAAATGACGGCGAGCGGACATTTTTCCTATGTCCTGGCACGGTTGCCGAAAGGCTATGAATTCGCACTCTTTGCCCGATTACAGGCGTCTCTTCCCATGCTGCTCAACCCTCTGGATCTGCAAACCCTCGCCGCCAAGACCTCACCGGAGGGGATTCGGGCCGGACTTGCGAAATCCTTTGCCCTGCTCAACAGTCCCACCGGAATTGCCCTGAAAAAACAGGTGCAGCTTGATCCTCTTGGTTTTGTGCCACTGGTTCTTGAAAAACTCAACCACCTGCGTTCCGAGCATTCCATGCGTATTGATGAGGGGTTTTTCATGAGCAGGGACGGCAGGAGTTGTCTGCTGGTGGCCGAAAGTCGTGATTCCCTGACGAATTCGCAGACGGCGCTGACCATACAAAAACTCCTTGATGATGCCTATCCGGAGGTGCTGGCAACAGGCGTCGAGGCGAGGGTCATCGGCAGTCTGCCGCACACCCTGGCCAATAGCCAGTCTATTAAGCGGGATCTGCAGCTGTTGCTGCCGGTAGCGACGATCCTTCTTCTTCTCCTCCTGAGTTTCTCGATGCGAGACATACGGGCCCTGGTGGTTTTCAGTGTGCCCTATCTCGCCGCCCCGCCGGCCATCGGCATCACCCGTCTGGTTTACGGTGATCTCAGCGGCATGGCCCTTGGTTTTGGCATAGTGTTGCTTGGAATTGCCATTGATTTTCCCATCCACCTGTATTTTGCTTTAACCCGGAGGCGACAGGGCAGTTGGCAGGAAACCTTGAAGGATCTGCGAATGCCACTCCTGTTTGCCGCCCTGACGACGATGGCCGGTTTTATCATGCTGCTTTTTTCGCAGGTCGTCTCGCATCGACAAATGGGACTCCTTGCGCTTGTCGGTGTAGGAATGGCCTTGGTTTTTTCCTGGCTGTTGATTCCGACCATCGCCCAACAAAAATCAAAAACAGAGCAACCTGAAGCGACGAAGAGGATACTTCCCCGTTTTACCTTACAGCGTCCGGCTATTATTCTCGGCGGCTGGTTGGCGTTTTTGCTCCTCGGTATTGCTGTCTGGCCACAGCTTCGCTATAACGGGGATTTGCGGGCCCTCGACGTGCCGGATCGACAGGTAATGGCCGACGAAAAACATTTTACCGCCACCTGGGGAGAAAAAGGCGAGCAGGCCTTTATTGTCGCCGAAGGAGCGACACTCGCTGAGGTTCTTGATTGTAATGGACGAGTTGCAAGTTTTCTGCAGAAGGAAAAAATAACTCAATTCCAATCCTTTGCCCCTCTGCTTCCGGGTCCAGGAACCCAGGCTGAAAACCGTGAGGGGTGGGACCGCTTTTGGTCGACCATGCGTCCTGACTTTGATAAGCGGTTTATTGCCGAGGCGGTCGCCCTGGGTTTTACCACCCAGGCCTTTACGCCCTTTTTGTCGTGGCTTGACCGCGAACCGGAAACCCTCTCGCCGGAAAAATTTCTTGGAGGTCCGCTCCAACCACTTTTTGCCTCGATGCTCAAAGTACCCTCGTTAGACGAAAATGCAGGTGATAATAAATACTTGGCGATGACCACCGTCGCCATTGATGCTCCGATTCTTAAGACTTTACTGAAGTTTGCTGAGAGTGAGCCGCAAGTGATGGTCCTTGCCACCATGAAATGGCGGGCTGAGGTTGAGCGTCTTCTCCGTCATGATATCGTTACCCTGTCCCTTGCCGCAGGCCTTGCCATTATCTTGCTGGTATCTCTTCAATATCGTCAATTCCGGGCCGTGGTGGCGGCCCTGGCACCGGTTTTGTCAGCTCTTGCCGCGATGTCGCTGTTCTGTTACCTGACCGGTGCTCAGTTGACTATGATGCATTTGATTATGGGCATCATGGTTATTGGCCTTGCCGTCGATTACGGTATTTTTATTGTTTGTGAAAAATTAACCCAACAGGGTTCGACTTCAGCGCTCGCGGTGAGTCTGTGCGCGGTCAGTACGATTATTGGATTTGGCGTGTTGGCCTTCGCCGAGCATCCGGCCCTCCATGCTTTGGGCGTCACCGTATTGGTTGGTATCGGAGTGGCCTGGCCGGTGGCGCTTGTGGTCTGTCCGGCAGTTTTGGTAGTTGGCAAGAATGGTGGTCAATGAAGAACGGATTTCTCTCCTGTTGCCTGTGTCTCTTGCTTGGCGCTTGCAGCCTGCCTTATGCCGTTCCGGAAAAAGATCCGGCCGCAGGCAACCAATCCACCACCCGTCTGCTGAATATTCATATTGAAAGATGGGACGAGGTGCGTTTTTCCGGACTCCTGGCATTGCGGGAACAGGGTGGGGGCTTGTACTATGCCCTTCTTGATGCTACCGGTGTAAAGCTTTTAGAGGTAGAGGTTGCAAGCGATGGTGAATACCACTTGCTCCACGCCAAGGGGGCACTGAAAGAATCGGGTCTGGATGGATTCCTGGCCGAAGTTCTGAACAGAATCTATCTCCGGGAACCGGCGACATTGCCCTGTGTTGGGTCCTGGTTCTACGAGTTTTGCCGAGAAGAAGATGCGGATGGAAAGGGCTGGCGGAAATACGGCCAAACAGGATCCTTGCAAATATGGCAGGTCACAGCTGCCGCAGGTCCGGAGCAGGATACGGGGAGTGGGGTAATAATCTACCGACAGCCCTGGCTGGGAATACAAATTTACTTCGAACCAATAAAGCGTGTTCAGTGAGTTGCGGAATGCATCTCTGCTGTAAAATCGGCTTTTGAATTCACATATTTAAAGAAGGATATTTGACGATATGGCTTCTCCACGTAACTATTTTCCCCACCAGGAGGGCGATCCAGCTCCTCTGGTGGCAATGGCCAGCAGGCGCATAAATTTTGAAGAGGCTGATATTCTCGGGATGGTCTGGCATGGCCGCTATGCCAGTTATTTTGAAGATGGGCGTGTGGCCTTCGGTGATGCCTACGGCTTGAACTACCATACTATCCGGGAAAACAAGATGATAGCGCCGATTGCACAGATGCACCTCGACTATAAACTGCCGCTGCGCATTGACGATACTATTCGAATTGAGGCCGCCTTGAACTGGACGGAAGCGGCCAGGCTGAATTTTTCCTATACCATTTATAACCCGCAGGGCCAAATAGCAACCAGAGGATATACCGTCCAGTTGCTTACCGATACCGAAGGGGTGGTCCAATTCTACACCCCGGAGTGGCTACGCGAATTTCATAATAAGTGGCGCCAGGGATTTTGGCAGAAACAAGGATAAATAACGCGGGTGTCGGCACCCGAACTGCCCATAGCCCCTCAAACCAGTAACCCTTTGCCACCTAAGAAGTCTATGCAACAGAATAGAGCCTCCATTCTTCTCGTCCATCCCCTCGGCTACAGTGCCAAGTGCGCCGGCAGCGATATCTCGAGGGTGGCCAATATCATGCCGCCGCTTGGCCTCGCTTCCATTTCCGCCTATCTTACCGCCCATGGCCATCAAAATGATATCGTCGATTGTTACGCCCACCCAGATTCCGATGAGAGAATAATTGCCTATCTGAAGACCGAGAAACCAGCTTTTATCGGTTTTTCCTGTACGACCTCGAGTTTTTTTGATGGGGAGCGACTTGTCCGCTTGGCCAAAAGCATCCGACCGGAGATACGAGTGGTTATGGGTGGGGTGCATGTCTCCGCCGTCAAGGAGAAGGTGCTCGACACCTACCCCGATATCGATTACGCGGTGGTCGGCGAAGGTGAGGAAACGTTGAGGGAGTTGCTGGCCACGCCGGAAGAGAGTCTGACTGACGTTGAAGGGCTGGTGTTGCGCGGCCCGGATGGAAAGGCCTTCTTTACCGGCCGGCGGAAAAAGCTCCTTGACCTGGATAGTTTGCCCTTTCCCGACTACCGCAAATTGGCAGGATACCCGGAGGCCTATACCCTGCCGATCTTCAACTATCCTAAGGCCCCGAACGGCAGTTGCATTTCCAGCCGTGGTTGCCCCTACGCCTGCAGCTATTGTGACCGTTCGGTTTTTGGCAGGACTTTTCGATATAATTCAGCCGATTACCTATACCGCCATGTCCTGTATCTGAAAGAGACCTATCAGCTCCGCCACCTCAATTTTTATGATGACCAGTTCACCTTCAACCGACAGCGGGTGGTGGATTTCTGCCAAATGGTCATCGATAATCCCCTCGGTATGACCTTCAATTGTGCTGCTAGGGCCGAGCACCTTGATTTTGAACTGTTGCAACTGATGAAGGCGGCAGGCTGCTGGATGATAAGTCTCGGGATAGAAACCGGTGACGAACTTTTGCTGGCCGCGCATCGTCAAAATGTCGATTTACAGATGATGCGCGAGAAAATCGCTTTGATCAAGAAGGCGGGAATTAGGGTCAAAGGTCTGTTAATGATGGGATTACCCGGAGAAACCGAGGCCAGCATTAAAAAGAGCAAGGCCTACGTATTCTCACTACCCATCGACGATTTCAATCTCTCAAAGTTCACCCCATTTCCCGGCTCACCGGTATATGCCCAGATTAAAGAGGCTGGGGAGAAGATGGGAACCTTTATGGAAGATTGGGAAAAAATGGACTGCATGTGCTTCCAGTTCGTGCCGCGGGGGATTGAGCTGGCCAGGATGGAAGCCCTGTTTATTGATTTTTACCGAAGCCATTTCCAGAGGCCCAGGGTTATCTGGGGTTATGTCGCGATGCTTTGGATATCTCCGGACAGCTGGCTGCGGTTTCTTCGCAATCTGTCCTCTTTTTTAAGGTTTGTAACTACCAATAAGCGAATCGGCGGGGAATAAAAATCGTGGAGTTGATCTGTGACAATGGAGTATTGAGTCTCGTGAACATACTTTTCGTGAGAATTAATTTCCTGAAGATCAATGTTTGATCCAACACCATAAACCGAGTGCCGCTCAAGGGTTAAAAATCTATAAGATATTGTTTTTACAGCATGCTCTGTCATTTCGAATTTTCCATGACTGTATCCCTCGTCTCTGCCGATAACTGAGATTGCTTTAGTACCTTAGAAATTCATTTCTTGTTTTTTAAAAATGAATTTTGTGAAGGTACTTATCCCCTCTGTTGTGGGAGGGGATCATAGCCCTTCGGTTGCGGGCTTCAACCCGCTTTAGCAAATTTACTCGTAATTTCACCCTGAGCCTGCAACGCCTCAATCTCTCAGCTTTTCTTTTTTGCATTCAACCGATTTTCTCTGATGTCGCCGATCTTAACACTTCTTTACATAACTTGACGGTAACTTAACGAATAAAATTGCGGGAAGTGTCGATAATGGAAGAGGAAAGGGACTATTAACCAATGAAACCTGGACCTCTTTTCTATGGAGTGAGCGACAGGCAAAAAAACAATGGAGGAAGGCTTATGAGCAACATTAATGGGGTAAGCAGTATAATGGGTTCGCTGTCTGTTCAAACCACGCAATCGAGACCTGATCCGGCCGAGAAGTTCAAAGAACTTGATGCCGACAGCAGCGGGGGACTGGACAAAACAGAACTGAGCGTGATGGCAAAGGAATTGTCAAAGATGACCGGGAAGACGCTGAACGTTGATGAGTCAATCACTACCTATGACACCGACAATGACGGCCAGCTCAACAAAGATGAAATGAATACAATGATGCAAAAGATGGGCCCGCCGACTGCATCCGGGGCGGGCATGCAGCAGGTAATGGGCGCATATCAGACCAATTCGGGTGATGACGAAATATCCACTTTGATGAAGATGTTGGATGAGTTGGATCAAAGTCTAAGCTCGTCAACAACAGATTCATCAACGTCCACTTCAAGCGAGGACACGATGTCAATCTTGCTGAAAGCGTTGGATAAAATGGCAAGCGCATCTTCGGCTTTCGTTTCGAGACCGGATCCCGAGACGAAATTTAAAGAACTTGATAGTGACAGCAGCGGTGGCTTGAGTAAGAGTGAGCTTGATGTCATGGCAAAAGAAATAGCGTCAATGACCGGTGAGACAATAGATACGGAAGCCGCACTTAACAGCTATGACACCGACAAGGATGGTGAACTCAGTAAGACTGAGATGGATACCATGATGCAGGAAAAAATGGCGCAGGCCGGTGGTCCACCGCTTCCACCAGGAGGTTCGTCACCGGCATCAACGGCGGCATCAAGTGACAGCGACCAGATGACTCTCCTCCGCCGTTTGATGGAGCAATATGCGGCTAATCTCAAAACCGAGTCTCATAGCAACTTTGACTCACTTATTTAGTTTTCTCGTGCTCTGAATGGTTCTTTTCTTATTGACAAGCGAATCAGGTTCAAGTAGTTTGCCGCGGTCCTGAAGATGAAGGAGCAATAAGCGAGACGGAGGGAAGTCGAGCTTGGTTCGAAGTCAGAAAGTGACGAAAGAAAAGCGAAAAAACATATTGACA
>JAZDOW010000300.1:0-6358 GCA_043798185.1 Pseudomonadota bacterium
GTTCTGAGAGGGGCCGGCGACAACGGTGAAGGCAAGGCAAATACAGCAGGCACGCAGTAGCTGCGTGCGGCAAGGCGTCAATAAAAGACTAGCTGTGGATGCGTTGTTTCCGTCGGAGAACCCGGTCTACTCGACATCACCGAAAAAGAAGAAATGCCAAAGA
Organism: Pseudomonadota bacterium; assembly: GCA_043798185.1. Lineage (GTDB taxonomy): Bacteria > Desulfobacterota > Desulfobulbia > Desulfobulbales > Desulfocapsaceae > Desulforhopalus_A. The sequence continues at coordinate 164 of JAZDOW010000300.1, forward strand.
AAAAGGAGGAAGAAGATATAGAATTTTCCAACTACAAAAACAGGGAAGAAAATCAAACAGAGAAGAAAAGGCGCAACATAACTTTTCTCGCAACATAATTCCTGAGAGGGTAGGACAGGCTAAGCACAAAGAATTGCCCAGAAATGGAGCAACTGCAAAGAAGAGATTTCCAAAGATCAGTGAAGCTCAGTATCTAATCACCGAATTTAACATTGCCAATGCAAGTCTCTGCAATCGTGATACGCTGTGTCCCTGTAAAATCTCATGGATAAGGTCAAATCTCAGATTGTTTTTTTGTTGTTGGGATTTAGAAAATAGCCGGGTTTGTCTGAATAGTAGCCACCTCAAGTTGAGACACATGCCAATTTGGTTTAGGTTCGATTTGGCAACCTTAATCGTGTGCTTTAAACCGGAGTCAAGTGCTTTGGGTGCATTGTTGTTGGATCTGGGACTCGATCAACGGAAGAAACTTGACACTGATTGTCGATTGTGATGATCTTCTAAATATTTCATACTTTTCCGATGCCACTATATGCAATCATTCCCGGTCTCGATAAGCCATTTGAGATGTACTGCTCGACTGCTCCATGAATGAAAATCGTAAGATGTTGTTTACCAATGATGAATTAAGCCAAAGAAATCCTTCAACGAAATTCAAACAATTTAGCATAGGACAGATGACGAAATGAATAAAATTGGGATTGGCTACGATAACGACCATGAAGTTTTTAGGGGTTCCACCTACGGATATTGCCGACACTATAACAGCGCCGTCAATATCCGCACAGTCTGAAGATACCAAGATGAAGACCATTACCAACCGCTTGTCTTAAAAATTGCATTCGTTTAAGGAATGCATAGTACTTTTGCTTTGCTTTATTCTTCTTTGACAGGCAGTACATGTACCGCCTTGACGATCAGCTCGACTTCCTCGCCTGTTTTTAATTTCAATTCTTTGACAGATTCTGTGGATAGAACCGAAGCCATTTCATGGGGATCGGTGACGGTGAATTTTACCAGGGACATGATGTCCCCATTCTGGATGCTTTTTACCTTCGCGTGGATTTTATTGCGAGCGCCGAATTTCATGATTGTCTCCTTTGTTGTAGTTTGTTTCAGGATTAGATGTGATTATCAATAAAATATCAACATCCGGCATTTTACAAATCAGATGCTGATCACCTTGTTGGCCAGTTCCATAGCGATAACGATTTTCTGGCATGTTGGTGATCTCTCTGACCTGTTTTTATCCAGAAGATTAAAATGATACAAACAAGTGCTATACACTTTGCAAGCGCCGTCTGGAAACCCCTGCGACTCCAGAAACGGCTGAACGTTTTGCTGGGAGGCGACGTTGTCGGCAACAATTTTTACGCTCGGGCGATTATCCATTTGCAGTGCTGCTTGGGTCTGAAGCACAGCCCGCGGCAATCGATTTCCTTCATACTAAGACTTCTTCGTTATCGCTCTTTGTTTTCTGATGGAACTATCACCTCACACAAAGAGACTTGAGGTGTCAATGGATTGTCTCAGCAAATGCCGCATTACACTACCCATATTTTTTCTTCCGAGTTGTCAATGACTTCACCGATTTGCGCGGCATCGTCGATACCACCAGCTTTCAATGCTGCGACCAAAGCAGCGGCATGAGTTTCGCTGACGCTGATCAGCAGTCCCCCTGAGGTCTGGGGATCGAAAAATATGTCCTGGAGTACGCGCGGTACGGTCGCGGCAAAGGAGATCATTTTCTCCCGAAACGATTTATTATGGTAAGCCCCGGCGGGGACAAATCCCATGTTTGCAAATTCCATAGCCTCGGCTATGACCGGCACCTGTCCGCATTCAACCCGCACACTCATGCCTGATCCGCAGACCATTTCGGCAAGGTGTCCCAGCAGTCCGAAGCCGGTTACGTCGGTGCAGGCGCTGATATCGAAGTCCGCCATGATTCGGGCAGCATCCCGGTTGAGCGCGGCCATTAACCGTGTCACCTTATCCGTGAGTTCCGCAGAAGCCAAGGCTGCCTTGATGGCTGTATTTACGATTCCGGTGCCGAGCGGTTTGGTCAGCACCAGGTGATCACCCTGCCGCAGATTCTTTTTGGCCAGCACCCGTGCCGGGTGAATGATCCCGGTCACGGACAGACCATACTTGAGCTCCTTGTCCACGATACTGTGTCCGCCGATAAGAACCACTCCAGCCTCTTTAAGCTTGTCGATGCCGCCCTGAATAATTTGCCGCAGGATTGAAAGGTCCATCTCCTTGACCGGAAATGCCACCAGATTCATGGCGGTTTTTGGGATTCCGCCCATGGCGTAGACATCACTCAGCGCGTTGGCGGCGGCAATCTGACCGAACCAATACGGATCGTCGACGATGGGGGTGAAAAAATCCACCGTCTGGATAAGTGCGATATCATCGGTAATTTTGTAGACACCGGCGTCGTCCGCTCGGTCCAGACCGATGAGGACATTTTCGTCGGAAGGAAACACCAATCCACATAATGCTTTGTCCAGGTCCCCCGGAGGCAGTTTGGATGCTCAGCCGGAACCGGTTACTGTTTCAGTCAGTCTGATTTTTTTGATGTGCTCCATGGGCCTTTTCCTTATGGTAGAGATCCATCACCTTTGACAATGCCCGGGGAATTGTATCGATCAGCTCAATAACCTGGGTGGCGGGATTTGGATGTGCATAATAGCCGGTCCAGCGGTTGGCCTTGGCGGCGAGCACCGCCGCATCCGTCAGATTGAAATCTGTGCCGCACAGTACCGTAAGCAGGCCGGTCAAGGTATCACCCGTACCACCAATGGCTTCCATGGCATCAAAGGACGGTTGATCCACCGTTGCAACTACTTGATTGCCTTTCGTAATATAGTCCGGTTGGCCTTTTACTACGAGATGGGCGGCCGCGTTGTCGTGCTGATAGGCCCGTCGGATCAGGTCCGGCACCTGGTTGTCCCGGTGCAGGATAAAGCCGCGGGTGTAAAAGGGATGCGGTGCCAGTTCATCCGCCAGAAACGCCAGCTCGCCGACATCCGGGGTAAAAAAATCATAGGAGGAAGCCTGGCCGCTCATTTTCGCGGCATACATGAATCCGGCATCGGCAATCAGGATCGGCTTCTGCTTCATGGATTCGGCAGCGAATAGGACTTTAATGTGCCAGTCCACGTCCGGCTGGGTATAGTGAAAGGTCAGCACCTTAAACTCGAATTCCGTCAAGTGGCCGGCGAGGAATTCATACAGTTTTCGGCTGCCCTCGCCCCTGCCGATATCTCCGACTAAAAAAGCATATATCTCTACGCCGCCCGCCCATTCGGCCGCCTTGAGCGCTGCCGCCAGGAGTGCCGGCGTTCCGCGGTTTATGGGGATGTCCCTGCCGTTGATGTTCAGCCGGCCGTCGATCAGACGGGCCGGTCCGTGAGAAAGAGGAAACTGCAGGTCTGGAACTGTGCCGACAATGCCTAACATTTTCGACGCAGCTCCTCGCATGCGAGTTCAAGGGCATATCCGCACAGGGTATGCCCCAAGTCTCTGGGCCGGGGTGCCTCAGCTAAGGTTTTTCCCACCATTTCCTGGGCCAAATACGGCACGTCCGGGCATCCTCCTCCTGAAATATTAACTATTTTCAAATCTTTTTTTAAGATGGTAATTTTCATATTGGCCGCCCGCACCATCAGGTAATCACCGAAATCCTTGGTATGAAACAGGTCGACGGGTGCCAGTAGCGGGGCCGTGACCGGCACGACTGAAAGCGGCTCAATGTGGACGGTTTTGAGTTCCCGCATGATGTTCAGTTCTTCTATCAGCGGAAATTCAATGACCAGATCGCAGCCGGTTTGAATCTCCGGCGGTGGCCCCATTACCCGAATCGACCAGCCCGATTTTTTAAGGACATTTTCTGCCTGGATCACATCGCTGGTATTTTCAAAAACCAGAATCCCCCGATCAGCTAATGCACCCTGGTCTTTTTTGTTGTCATGCTTCAGCTTTTTTTTTTTAAAAAATCCGATCACGACCTAACCTTTTGTAATAGTTATGCGATAACCTTCTCCTTCCGGAGTTACATTATTGATCCTGAATCCTTGGCTCTCGGCTGCTCTCGACACGTTTTCCTTGGATGTATCGGTATCTACAAGAACGATTATCTCATTGTCTTTTCCTTTCTTGATTTCATCCAGTGTCATTATTACAGGCTGAGGGCATGAAAGCCCCCTTGCATCAACTGTTACTGCCATTTTTGACCTCCTTATGCGCTCTTTCTTCTCATGGTAAACCCAATAAACAAACAAACCAGAAGACCGATGATGACTGCGGGAATACCGTGGGGACCGACTCCTTCGGGCGAACTTGCCAGCCCAAAATTATGGGATATTCCGGCACCAACTATCATTCCCATGACAAAGACCGCCGCATCCCCATCCCCTTCACCTGCGAGAAACAGCTGCCTGCCCGGGCACCCGCCGGCCAGAGCAAAGGCAAGTCCGGACAGCGTCATACCGGCGAAATTCCAGAGATGCTGGGTATGGGCTACCGGCTGACCAACAAATCCCATCTTGAATTGACTGAGGGCGAGATTGGTCAAAAAGGCAAAAACGACCAGGGCAATGAAACCCGAAAGCAAATGTGTCTGCCCGAATAAGACCGCATCGCGGATGGCACCCATGGTGCAGAACCGGCTGCGCTGGGCCAGGAACCCGATCCCGAGTCCCACGATCAATGACACCAGCAGGGGCGCATGCATGGAGCCGGGACCCTTCAAACTGTAAAACAGCACACCGTTCTTGTCTTGGCCGCTGACTTGCGGAAATACGAGCATCAGTACAAGGAAGCCGAGCATGATCAGCGGCAGCATCCACCCTGCAGCGGCATGGGTTGCCTGGGTGCGCCCGAGATTGTAGCCGTTTTTCAGAAAAAGCGTACCAATCCAGATACCGAAGGTCAATCCCAACAGTCCCAAAATGGCGTTTCCATCACCGCCGGCCAGCCGCAGGACAGCTCGCCAGGGGCATCCGAGAAAGACCAGCGCGCCGATCATGGCAAAAATACCGAGCACGAATCTGACGATGGGCGCCGATCCGGCCCTTGGCCGGTACTCCTTGAAAAGATAGGCTGCAACGAGCGCCCCCAGCACAAAGCCGATAATCTCGGGGCGCATGTACTGCACCACCGCCGCCCGGTGCAGGCCGAGCGCACCGGAAATGTCCCGCTCAAAGCAGGCCACGCAGATTCCCATGTTGCCGGGATTCCCTAATTTTTGAAGTAGTGGCGCCAGGATCCCGATACAGGCCCCTACCCCTACGATTCCCCATCGTGTTGCGAAAACATTTTTTGTTAGCATGAATCCTTTCCTCCTTTCTGCATTTCTACGTTATTTTTATCCATAAATGGGCATAGCAGTTCGTTGGCATGATAAATATGGGTTTTGCCGCAAAACGGACAGGGTTCGATGAGAGCCACCTGCGCATCCAGCGTCTTGTTTCCGGCCTTGTCCCGTATCACACCCCTGTTTTCCAGGATTTTGAAATCAGCACTCTCGAAAACCTTGTTTTGCGTCGGGCAGACAAATATCAACTTCATTTCCTTTGCCTTAACATTACAATTCCTGGATCAAAACCTATCAATTGGAATGCTTGCATTAAGATCGTAATATTTTTAATAATTTTATCATTAAAGTATTAATATAACAAATAGGAAATCCCTATGAATAATTGCGTATTTATATAATATTTTGATTTATTTGAATAATGTTGACAAAAAAACTTGCGTTTGAGTCATTCATCACCCTGTCAAAACAAAGACTACCTTGTGAGAGCTTGCTTATTTGCTATTGTAGAAGGTGATAATTGCAGTTGTCCCGACAGGTATTTCCTATTTGATCTACAGAGGATATATCTTATGTATTGTCCGCATAAGGCGAGGCTCTGGGATGAAGTGCATGACCGGATCAATTCCCCGGCCCTTGATCTGTCGAGAGGACAGCAGCTGTGACTCCGCTTGCAAGAGCCATTATTCTGCGGCCTGAAGTGCTGTTGCTTTCCTACCGGCAACCTTGACAGGGCGACGGGCAAAGCAATTATCGCCATGCTGAAAGAACTGGCTGCTGACGGCATGACCATTATTTATGTCTCCCATGATCTTGAAATGGTAGCAGAAGCCACCAGGTCAATCCATATTGTCGATAGCCGACTGGTCGGT
>JAZDOW010000053.1:0-3227 GCA_043798185.1 Pseudomonadota bacterium
CCGATATGGCCGCAGACTAAGGCCAGGTTGGCGATGGCCATGGCGTTCTCGGTGCCGGTGAGATGCTCGGTTACCCCCAGGCCATAAACAATCATTGCCTTGCCTGCATGGCTGTAGAGTCTTGCAGCTTCGATGATTTTATCTCGCGATACTCCGGTCAATTCCTCGACACGGTCAAAATCATACTCTTTGACCTTGGCTCTCAGTTCCTCAATACTTTCTGTTCGTTCAGCAATAAACTCCTTGTTCTCCCAGCCGTTTTCAAGGATTACATTGATGATACCGTTTAAAATGGCGATGTTGCTGCCGGGCTTTAGATTTAACCAGACATCGGCACGCTTGGCCATCCAGGTTTTCCGGGGATCGCCGACGATCATCTTGGCCCCGTTGGCCAGAGCTTCCTTGAGATAAAGAGAAACAATGGGATGCCCTTCCGTCGGATTGGAACCAAAGAGGAATAGGACATCGATATCCGGCATCTGATTCAGAGAATTGGTTGCAGCTCCTGCACCCAGGCTTGTGGCCAGACCGGCCACGGTTGGGGCGTGTCAGACTCGAGCGCAGTTATCGACATTGTTGGAGCCGACCGCGCATCTCACCCATTTTGACAGGAGATAGTTCTCTTCGTTGCTGCATCGTGATGAAGAAAAACCGCCGACTTTTTTCGGACCGTGGGCGGCGATCAGTTCATTAAACCGGCTGGCGACAAGGGTCAGTGCTTCATCCCAGCTCGCCTCCCTGAAACCATCGCCCTCCTTGATCAGCGGGGTGCGGATACGATCCTTATGGTGAATGAAATCATAGCCGTAGCGCCCTTTTATACAGAGATTCCCTTTATTGACAGGTGCGCTGAGGTCCGAGGTGACCCTGATTACTCTGTCGTTCTTGACGTTTAAGAAGAAGTTGCAACCGGTCCCGCAGTAAGTGCAAGTGGTTTTTACCTTAGTGATCTCGCCCATCCGTCCAAGACCTCGGCCTTTACGGTCGGAAAGAGCACCGGTGGGACACGTCGATACGCATTGCCCACAAAATTCGCAATTTTCAAGGCTGCGAGGCTTGTTAAAGGCGGTGTCAGGCATTACTGTAAAACCACGGTTGATCATCGAAATGGTGCCGGCCATTACAACTTCGTTACAGATTCGGGTGCAACGGCCGCAGACGATGCACTTGGCAGGTTCAAAAGAAATAAACGGGTTGTCCTCGCGAATCGGCAACTGGCACTGTTCGCCGGGGAATTTATCGAGCCTTGCGCCGTAGGTATAGGCTAACTCCTGCAGGGTACAGTCTCCTGATGCCTCACAGCACATACAGTCATTGGGATGGTTTGAGAGCAGCAGTTCGAGAACGGTCTTTCGTAACCTGGTAAGACGTGGGCTTTCCGTTGTAATCACCATTCCGGCCTCCGCCGGAGTAGTACAGGAAGCAAGGGGACGTGGTACTCCTTTAATTTCGACGATGCAGAGCCGGCATGCTCCATAGGGTTTCAGCCGTTCGTCGTGGCAGAGAGTCGGGATGAATATTCCCGCCTCCCTGCAGACTTCGAGAATCGTCTTGCCTTTCTCGAAAGATAGCTCCTTTCCATTGATCGCGATTGGTAATGGTTCGTTCATTATTGTGTCTCCAGTTTGAAACATTGCTTATAACTTCTTGCTTCGCTTTACATGTACAAGGTGGTGAAATCACAAAAATCTACACCATTAATAAATAAACAGCACCTCAAGTCGCAATACTTACAAATACTGCCAAAAACTGCTAGATAACAATCCTGATATCTACAGAGGAGAGATCTATAAATGCGAGGAGGAAAAACATGGCTATCTTTAACGGTCGATATTGGTGGGATGGGATAAAAAAGAATAACCTCGATCCCATTGCCTGGTACCCCGGTTCCTATGAAGTGAAGATACTGGATCTTTCAGAGAAATTAAAAAAAGTGCAGTTTTTTAAACCCTATATTTGCCTGTATGCGCGAACGGGTGAGGGGCAGTCGATCTCAGTAAACCCGGAAAAATTTGCTAAACAAATTTGTTATGACTTCTCTCTGGATATTGACAGGGTACTCTGGGTGGAGGATCTTCTCACCGATAAGGATCGCTATGAAATAATTCTCTTTACTCGCACGGGCAAGATGGGTAAGGGCTATTTCTATCAGATCGAAAAACGTAAGGCTCTCAGGGCCGAAGTGGCAATGATTCAACGAGCACTGGCCGATCTGGCTACCGAATCTTCGGCATTGAAGGAATAATAATCATGGAAAGGGACCGATTACAAAGCAAGCTACGTCAATTGGAGGAAGAGATTGCCGAGACAATCAGTCGGTTGCCTGCTCATTCGGTTAAACCTCCGGTGGAAAACCGGAGAGAGGTAATCCTTATTTGATTTTTTCGGTTTTCCGCTTATTATTTAAGTGACAGATCAGGGAAGTGAAAAAAATCATTCGCAGAATGAAGCTATCAGGCTGACGCAGCAGGAATTTAAAAATTAAGAGAAAAGGAGATTCGTTATGACAGATCAACATTGTCCGGGATTTGAAAGCAATAAGTCTTTGAGTGAAGTGAAAATCAAATGTCCAGAGTGCGGTAAGGAATGGGATATTTTTTCCGATGATTTGGAGAAAACTGCGAAATGTTCCGCCTGCAACGCTGCCTTCGATCCAAAAACCAGTAAGGTAAAATAATACCTCAAGTCAATTTTTGACCGCAACCAGGCTCTGTTGAACTTCCACCCTTTCAATAGAGCCTGTCTTATTCTCGCCAATTTCCCCGAATTCAATACATAATAATACAGTTTTGCTTTCTTGCCGGCCTTATCTCAGCGGGTCGGAGTTACAGGGTAGGTAGTACTACGCCAAGGATCCATAGTGCGGTCCTTCATCCTGTTCTCCTCCATGTACAAGATTACGAAAGCAGATTCGAGCCGGGTCGTCGTGATGGGTAGCTTGGTTGTCGAAATTTCTGCGTATTCAGGAATTATTATCGTTCCTCATTGTACAAAAATAATTTCTCAACATATAATAAAAAATGATCATAGAAGGTTTGTCCACGGTCCTGCTTTTGCCAAGATTTCTTGATCTGCTGCCATGGGTGACAGTCCAGTGATAAAAATGAGAAGGAGGTGTGTATGCTTAATCGATTTTCTGTAAAAGGCCGAATGTATCTTATAATTCTAGCCATTTTCGTTCTTTTCCTGATTATGGTATTTTTTACCGTGCAGAGTGGCAACCGGGT
>JAZDOW010000056.1:0-60391 GCA_043798185.1 Pseudomonadota bacterium
GAAAACCCTTTGCCGAGATCAAAGAGATGCTCAAAGGGTATAGCAAGGTTTTAAATGTCGGTTGCGGAACCTGCGTCTCCGTCTGTCTCACTGGTGGGGAAAAAGAAGTCGCTGTCTTGAATACAGAACTCGAGATGGCCAGACGGCTTGATGATGATCCCATCGACATTCAGGGTCACACCATCGAACGACAATGCGATCGCGAGTACCTGGCCGAACTCGACAGCATCATCGAAGAGGGAAAATTCGATGCCTTGCTGTCCATGGCCTGCGGGGTCGGTATCCAGTTTCTTGCGGAAAGATATCCGAAGATACCCACCTTTCCGGCGGTCGACACCAGCGGTCTTGCGGTAAATCAAGCCGTGGGCTGGTACGAAGAACGATGCCGATCCTGTAGCCAGTGCGTTCTTGGCTTCACCGGTGGAATCTGCCCCATCACCATGTGCGCGAAACGGCTTTTGAACGGCCCCTGCGGAGGAACCAATAAAGGGAACTGTGAAATAAGCAATGAGCAGCCTTGTGCCTGGTTTAGGATTTGGGAACGTCTCCAAGGTCAAGGCCGTCTGGATGCCATCAAGAAAATAAACGTCACCCGTGGCTGGAAAGATCAATCTCCTAGGGACCTGATTCAACCTGGGTACAAAAAACCCGCAAAGATGGCAAAATAATAGGATAAAACGATCCATTCAATTTTTTCCTCTTACCCTTATCGAGAAGCAGAGGATTACATATGAGCACAGAAACGCATTTAATTTCCGGAAGCAACTTGGAAAAGGTCCTTAAATCCGGTCAGTTTGCCTTCACCGGTGAACTGGGACCACCTAGAGGGACCGACGTCGAAGAGGTGAAAGAAAAGGCAAGGTTTCTCAAAGGAAACGTCGATTCCGTCAATATTACCGACAATCAGACAGCAGTAGTGAGAATGTCCAGTTGGGCGGCATCGATCATTGTCATACAGGAAGGGCTCGAACCCAATTATCAGATGGTATGCCGGGATAGAAATCGGCTGGCCATGCAGGCCGATATCCTCGGGGGTTTCGCACTGGGCATCCGTAATATGCTCTGTCTTTCAGGAGATCACCAGCAATTTGGAGATCATCCCGATGCCATGGGCGTCTTTGATATTGATTCCACTCAACTGATCGCCATGGTTAAACAGATGCGGGATGAGGGACGGTTTTTAAGCGGTACCGAAATTCATCACCCGCCGAAAATGTTTATCGGGGCAGCCGCCAATCCTTTTGCCGACCCCTTTGAGTGGCGCGTTCATCGCCTGGCCAAGAAGATCGAAGCCGGTGCCGATTTCATACAAACGCAATGCATCTACAATATGCCGAAATTCCGAGAATATATTCGCCTTGCCAATGAAGAGGGCCTCACCGAAAAAGTCTTTATCCTGGCTGGCGTTACCCCGATGAAGAGTGTCGGTATGGCAAGGTATATGAAGGGCAAGGTACCTGGGATGGATGTCCCGGATGAGATTATCAATCGCTTGAAGGGTGTCGAGAAGGATAAGGTCGCCCAGGAAGGTATCAATATCGCCTGCGAGCAGATCGAAGAATTCAAAGAGATGAAGGGTGTCCACGGCGTCCACATGATGGCTATCGAATGGGAGCATATGGTACCCCAAATCGCCGAACAGGCCAAGGTTCTGCCTCGCCCGGTCTTTAGCTAACTCGTTCCTCGCTATTCTGCAGACAGGACCCGATCAGTTGGAATAACGGGTCCTGTTTTTAATGCCACCGATATGAAGGGGACACAAATCTCCTCATCCCAATTGCTTCTAAGACGCCCCTGGTAAAAGCATAGGCGCAATAAGCGGAGCACACTGTAAATTCATGACGATGGTGCTCATTTGAGTTCACAGCTCTATAATCATTCCGACCTGGGACGTTATCTGATTTTTTATCAAAAGCATATCCCCATGTTCTTCCAGTGCAAATTGTTGTAGACAAGGACGCCCGTGTGGTGGATTTCTTGAAAAGAAAAAGACATCTCCGACATCAAAGCCTGTGAACTATACAATGAAGGATGATGCAGAGAATCGCAAGCGACGCATTTAATGTCTAACCAAGAGAGGTGGGTGTCTATGTTTGAATCTGCGGAATTGGGACACAAAATCAAAAAATCCCTTTATGAGAAGGAAGTTCCTCCCTTGCGTGAGGCTCTGCTGAACGTACAAATGGAGCTGGCAGAATCGGCCAGATTTCCGGTGATCATCCTGATCGGTGGAGTAGACGGCGCTGGGCGTGGCATAACAGTCAACCTGCTTAATGAATGGATGGATCCACGTCATATCCAGACCCACGGTATGGGCGAGCCCTCTGACGAGGAACTCGATCGCCCCATGATGTGGCGATTCTTGCGATCACTTCCGCCAAAAGGGAAAATCGGTGTATTCCTTGGTTCTTGGTACACGTGACCGATTCTGAATCGGGTAAATGGAACAACTAAGGGAGCTGATCTTGAACAAAGCCTGGAGCGTGCGAAACTACTGAAAAAAATGCTTGTAGACGAAGGCGCCCTGCTGATTAAATTCTGGTTACCAGGTTGCGCAATTCGACCCGGTTTCGCAAGAGATTGATCCCTTCGCCGACCTTGTTCCAACCGTCATTTGCGGTCATAGTCAAAAAGCTACGCAGAGATCCCTTATCCGAGTGAATAGAGAAACAAAAATGCGGTCACGATTAACGGTCGATTGCAACACGGTCGGCCTGCTGTTCGGGAAAGACCATCGATCCGGAATGAGGCGTTGAAAGTGGTTCCCATTGTTTTTCGCAGCAACGGTCGGCTGTTTTGAAAGAAAATGAGGAGGTCATCTTCCTGATGGTTGCATCTATTCATTCGCTCAATATATTGTATATTATCTCTATCATTAATTTCATTTAATGTTTAAAATAACGAACATTATGAAATCAATCAAAGTTGATCGCTCTCTCAAAAAAATAGGCCTCAGTCTTCAAAACGCAAGAAAACGTCGCAAAATCACGACTGCTTTAATGGCGGAAAGGCTGGGCATATCACGGGGTACCCTTGTAAAGCTTGAAAAAGGGCACCCCGGCATCAGTATTGAAACCTTTTTAACCGCTCTCATGGTGCTTGATAAGCTTGATGAAGTCGTTGCTTTGCTCGAAAACGATCCCCTTGGCATTGCACTAATGGACAAAAGCCTTCCCAGAAGAGTCAGGATAAAAAAATGAGTCGGACTTTGCTTGTTACAATGGATTGGTCGGGCCAAAGGGGCCGAGTAGGGGAGTTGAGTGTCTTCGAAGAAGGTGGACGGGAACATTACCAGTTTGTCTATTCCAAAGAATGGCCACGGCATTTCCCCATTGATCCGAGCCTCTCTGTCATCCCCGGCTTGCCGTATCATAGCTTTGATTTATGGGGAGTGTTTCAAGATATTTCCCCTGACCGGTGGGGGCGTTTACTTCAGGACCGGGCTCACAAAGGCCATTTATCGGCAGCCGATTACATGCTCGGTGTCAGTGATTATATGCGGCTCGGGGCATTACGTTTGAGCGACGTAAAGGAGCCTGATATTTTCCTGGCAAAAGAAAACCATGTTCCTCCCCTTACCAGTCTTCGAGAGCTTGCGGCGGCGTCACTTCGAATCGAAAAAGGCATTGAAACCGATGAAGATATTCAACTCCTTCTTGATCCTGGCTCGTCTATTGGAGGGGCAAACCCCAAGGCAGTAGTTGAAGACAACGGTCTTCTCTATATCGCAAAGTTTCAGTCTCGATTCAGCACTGCAAGAACTTCTTCCTGGGAGACAACGCTTTTGGATATGGCAAAAAGTGCCGGATTGACTGTTGCCAAACATCGTTTGCTAAATGCCAAAAGCGAACGACCCATTTTGTTGGTTGAAAGATTTGATAGGGTCGAATCCGGCAGAGTACCTTTCTTGTCGGCAATGACCTTGATGCAATTACGCGATGCATCGGAAGGCGGGAGCTATGCGGAGCTGGCCGGAGTAATCCAAAAGATTTCGTCTCAACCGAAGGCGGATCTGTTTGAATTGTGGCGACGTATGACGTTCAACGCAATGACCGGCAACACTGACGATCATTTAAGAAATCACGGTTTTCTCCGTGATCAGCAAGGCTGGAGGTTGGCCCCGGCATATGATTTAAACCCCAACCCGTTACAGTATAAACGCCGGAGACATGCCCTGTCCTTTGACGGGGAAAGCTCATCCCCATCCCTCGATCTCTGTAAAGACCTGGCCCCATACTTCGATGTTGATGATCAAATGATTAACCACACCTTAAAAAAGATCGGCCTGGCTCTTAAGAGTTGGAAGGATGCAGCCAAAAAAAATCAGTTGGAGGCCGAAGAGATAAAGCGCTTTGAAAGCGCTTTCGTTCATGACGATTCGGAAAAGCTTAGTGCCCTGTGGGGAAAAACCGGAAAAGCTTAACGCTCTAAAGATCACAACGAAGAGCAGAAATGGTCGAAATATCAGTTCTAGGTTGAGATTCAGTAGACATATCAAATTTCTGCTGGTGTCAAACTGTCGTCGACCGACCTTAGCAATGTTCGAGTCCGGAGCTGGTGGAATCTAAAATGTCGAAAATTCCAACCGCCGGATCAAATGGAATCGATGCCGGTTGAGCGAATTGGAGCAAGCCTCCGGATTTTTTACTGTCAAAGAACAATAAGGTGGGAGAAAAGCACTCTCCGCCATACTGATTGCAGATTTTCGAAATTCAGAGCTTCATTTCATTTTTTGAAATAATTGAGATATACTTCGAATAGCTCCTTGGCTTTGCCGGTGTTTCCTGATATCGAAACTTATCCGTTGTAACTCTAACGTTTCTGCGCCTCAATCAGGGGGATCGTATGAAGTATGTATCAGGTAGTTCCAATATCTTCACCAGGTACGATATCCGCATCGAGGTGGATCGCCAGAAGGTACGAAAGGTCTCAAAGGATGTCCTGCTGCAAAGGGTTGCCGACAGTCTTGTCGAAGGAGATGAGGACGAAATCGAGGCGATAGTCAAAGAGGTTCTGAAAACAAAGGACCCGCTGGAGGTAATCAATAAGGGATTGATTCCCGGAATGAAAGAGGTGAGTCGACTTTGGGATGAGGGGGCATACTTTCTTCCCCAGGTCATTCTTTCCTCCGACGCCATGATTGCAGGTATCGCCTTGTGTGAAGAAAAAATGGGCAGGCCAGTGGAGAAGAAGGCCAGCGTGGTTACCCACACGGCAGAAGGCGATATCCATGATCTCGGGCAGGTAATCGTCAATGCGCTTCTAAGTGCCTCCGGATTTGAAGTCATTAATCTGGGTGCCGATGTGCCGGTGGATGAGGTTGTAGAGGCTTGCCGTATCTACAGGCCGGTCATGCTTTCCGGTACAGCCCTGATGACCACGACGATGACGGCTTTCCCCAAGATTGCCGCCAGGCTGAAACAGCTTGGCCTGACCATTCCCTTTGTCTGCGGCGGTGGCGCGGTCAGCGAGGGATTTGTAACAGGCTTTGATCTGGGTATCTGGGGGAAAGAAGCAAGCCAGGCTCCCGGCATGGCTGAAGATGCGCTGAATGGGCTAAGTTGGACGGAGATTCGGACCAAATGGAACGGCTGACAGGAGGAATACCGATGAAATTGACCAGTACAATGGCCTACGGCAGTCTTGAAGAAATGATATTCGGTTCAGCCAAAAGGCCGGTCACAACCAGGCGCGGCCCGACGCTTGGCGGAGGCCAGGTGATCCCTGAGATCACGTCCCATCCGAGACCGGGCAGTGAACAGACCATCAAGATACTGCTCCGTGAGTTTGAGCGGGCCAACGGCGATGCCCTGGAGAGGTGTGTGGTCGTTGGACATCCGGCTATCGTTCTGGAAAATGAGCATGTCTTTCAGATGACCCACAATCCCGAATGGGGGATGAAGATAGCGGCGCAGACAACCGGTCAAATTGAGGAATACCATGAAAAATACGGACTCCTGGCGGCGTACCGTTCGACCATAGCCGATATTCGCAGGCCGGAAATGGTGGACATGAGGAACTCCGAGCAGGTGGCCGGGATGCTCGAATCTTTCAACCTCTGTGCGCAATATGCTGATATCCTTTCCATTGAGTCGATGGGCGGAAAAGAACTCTCCGACCACTGCCTTATACGAAACGACGTCACAGGACTGCTTTTTGCCCAGGCGGTCCTCGGCGGTCGTGACATGCAGTGGCTGTGGCCGCAAATCGTCGAGATTGCCGGGCGACACGGCTGTATCGCCGGTGGAGATACCGACTGCGCCCAGGCCAACACCGCCATGTTCATGGCAGGTGGTTTCATTTCCAAAGATATCCCCCACACCCTTGCCGCCCTGAGCAGGGCCTTCAGTGTGAGCAGGTCGCTGGTGGCCTATGAATGCGGTGCAACCGGACCCGGTAAAAACTGCGCCTATGAAAATCCGATCATCAAGGCGATTACGGGAGTGCCGATCTCCACGGAGGGCAAGACCAGTGCCTGCGCCCATATGGGATTGTGCGGCAATGTGATGGCCGCTGTCTGCGATCTTTGGTCCAACGAGGCGGTCGAGTACCACGCAATGTTCGGCGGCAGCACGTCGGCGGTATTTGCCGAGATGCTGGGGTATGACGCAGCGGCAATGAATGCGGCTGTGGCACTCGGGTATCAGAAGGAATACCAGGCCTGTCTTATCAATTCCGACCGCTATCGCAGCCCGCACAGCTTCATCCTCTGTCCGGATAACGCCTGGACCATCGGTAAGGCGGTGATTGAAAACAACGAAAGCCTGTATGCCCGAGCCAGGGCCGCCGCCATGAAAAGCGCCGAACTGATGCTCGGCGATCCCCTGCTGCGGTTTACCGCTTTTGAAAAGGAATCCTTGCTGGGCTACATGCAGGAGTTGGAAAACCTGCCGGATAAAGAAGAGGATTTTATTGATCTCTGTCTTGCGAAATACCGCAAAGTCAAGGGATTCAGCCCGACTTCCTATGGGTTGTAGCAGTAATTAAGAGGTACTCGAATGGTTCGTCTGGCCATTGCATTGGATTTAGGGACCAGTGGTTTCCGGGCACAGGCGATCGATTGCACCTCTCATGAGATACTGTCGACGGTCATTACCTCACGGCATCCCCTGCCGGGTGGCAATGTCATGGATCAACTCAATTTCGCCTTAAACCGAGGAGTGCAAACCGCCCACGATATCATGATCCGGACCATCAACCGGGTTATCGGCGAACTCCATGTGCCGAAAAAGGATGTGGTGCGCCTCGGGGTGTGCGGAAACCCCATCCAGCTGTCGCTCTTTCAGGCCATGGAGATACGGGATCTGGCCTTTGCCGGCCAGCGGAAACTGGCATCTCTTGGAGTCGTTCCTCCCGCCCGCGATGCAGCGGTTGTCTCGGCGCATACGCTTTCCGGATTGGATCTGCCCGGCCACTGCGAGGTAGTCATTCCTCCTGCTGTACGCCACGAAGTCGGTGCGGATGCCCTGGCCATGTTGATTATAACCGGGATGCTGGAGCGGGAGGAAACCTCGATCGCGACCGATTTCGGCACCAATGCGGAGGTGGCGCTTTTTCATGACGGCAAGGTGTTCACGGGTTCCACAGCTGCGGGACCAGCCCTCGAGGGCCAGCAAATCGCCTGTGGCCGGTTGGCTGCTCCATGGGTCATTGCCGATCTGGAGCAGACCGGCCCCTACCACCGGCTCATCCTGCTTGACGCCGAACTGCTTCCGGTACAAGGATGTCTGATTGATCTTGGCAAGAAAGGGATTGTCGAGGACACGGACACGCCCCGTCCCATCGGCATCACCGGCACCGGCAGTATCGCCATCGTCGATCAGGCGATACGGGCAGGCCTGATTTCCCTCCCGCATATTAAAACAGCAGACGGCCGCCTTCATCTCGGAGAGGATATCTTTTTTACCCAGAAGGACCTTATCGAGGCGGGCAAGGCCATCGGCGCCGTACGGGCCGGACATATCACGCTGTGCTATGAGGCCGGTATTACGCCGGAGGATATCCAGACCATCTATATGTCCGGTGCTTCGGGCACCTATGTGGATGCAATCAAGGCCCAGAGGATCGGGATGATCCTCCCCCGGCTCAAAAAGGTATATCAGGCGGGTAATACATCTCTTGCCATGGCTCGAAACCTGGCAACAGATCCCAAGGCCCTCGACATGATGATCGAGCTGGCGAAGACGCTCCGGGCCAGCCACTGCATGTTCGCCTCCTCCCGGATCTTTCAAAAAGTCTATCTCCTTGAACTTTCCTACTGGACCGAGGGTATGCCGATGGATCTCTACCGAAAATTTCTTCATAAGCACGGGCTGGCGGATCTGCCGCCGGTACAAGGGACATTGAAGGTTGTTCGCACAGTGAAACGGGATATTGATGATCTGGGAAGAATGGGGCTCACGATGATTACGGATATAAACAGGCGATAAGGAAAAGAGGTTGGGAAAAGGCTCTATGGGGGTAATCGGCATCATTTGCTGCGAGATTCTGGAACTTGAATTCGCCCATATGCTGGCGATGGATACCGACCTGGAAAGAGTGGTGGTTCTGGAGGATAGACGTTCTCTCCGTCTGATAGAGGGGCTTGCAGCGAAAGCGTGCCGAAATCTGCGGCGGATTCCCCATATACAAAGCTTTCTCCCCGAACCGGCAGCCCATCTGGAAGTGGTGGTCCGCGTGCTGGAGGTGGCCCTGCACCGAAGTAAAAAAACACTCCAGAGAGCCCTGGTACAAGCAGCGCATGAGTTGGACGGCCATGTAGATGCGTTCCTCTTGGGCTATGGACTGTGCGGCAACGCCTTGGAAAACGTGCCGGAGTTGCTGGATGTCAGTGTACCGGTCTTCGTTCCCATGGACAACGATCATCCTGTCGATGACTGTGTCGGGCTGCTCATAGGAGGACGGGACTGCTACTATGCCGAGCAGTGTAAAGTTCCGGGCACGGTATTTATGATCCCGGGATTTACGAACCATTTGAGCAGGATAGTAAGAGAAAATCCCCGAGATACGGATCATCACGGGCTCAAACGCATGTTTACCCGCTATGAACGGTCTCTCCTGGTGGTAACGCCTGTCATGCGGGAGGAAGAGATGCGGCGTAATGCGGAAGAGTTCAATGCACTGCTTGGATTGCGAACCGAAGTCCGCCCAGGGGCGCTGAAAATTCTGGACGAGACGTGGCGAACGGTTAAAGAATATTTGAAAAATAAGGATGGTTGAAAAACGGAAGGAGCCGGACGAACTCTTAAAGGGACGCAAAATGACCATCACGAAAAAAGATATTGCCGCATTGCCCTGTATTCATGAGGGACCCACTGCCTCGATTTATCTGCAGGAAAAAACCGCCTCGGGCAAGCCGGCTGTCGTCAAGATCCTCAGACACGATTCTACCGTGCACCGTGCGGGCGAACGACTCGCCAACGAATATGCAGTTACCAGTGATCTTCATATCCAGGGGATCCGCTCAGCCTCTGACTCTATCGACATCGACGGCATCCCTGCACTGATCATGGAATACGTTGCAGGAGAAACGCTCGGGAAGGTCTTTGTCGAAGAGCGCCGACCTCTGGCAGAGATCCTAGCCGTAGCCATATCTATATGCCAGGCGCTTGATGGGTTGCATCGCAGCAGATTCATCCATTGCAATATCAGCAGCGCTAATATCCTTATCGATTCCGCCCGGCAGATGGCGACACTCATCGACTTCGGCAGTGCAAGGAAGGTCGATCCGAAGGGAGGATCGCACAAATGTCCGGATATCTCGGAGATATCTCTTAATTATATCGCCCCCGAGCTGACCGGCAGGGTAGACCGGCCGGTTGATTATCGTGCCGACCTCTATTCACTGGGAGTGGTTCTCTACGAAATGCTCAGCGGCGGATTGCCGTTTGCGTCGGATAACGTTCCGGAACTCATCCATTGTCAGATAGCCAAAAATCCGCCACCGGTTCATGAGAGTAATTCTCGGGTGCCGCAGATGGTCTCGGCTATTGTGATGAAGCTTATGGCCAAGAACCCCGGCGACCGGTATCAATCTGCGCAGGGCCTCAAGACAGACCTGGAGCACTGCCTCCGGCAGTTGAAGGAGTGCGGTGATATCGGGGCCTTTGCCTTGGCGAAAGATGATATTTCGCCCCTATTCCGTATTCCGCAGAAACTCTATGGAAGAGAGCGGGAGCTCAGGGCCCTGATCGAGGCGATCGGTGAGGCCGGCAGCGGAGGAAGATGCTTCCTGTTCATAACAGGGAACGAAGGGGTGGGGAAAACGTCACTGGTTGTTGAAGTGCAATCCTATGTCGCCGGCAAAAGAGGATATTTCATAAGCGGAAGGTATGACGAGCGTCAAAAAAATATCCCGTACCATGCGGTCATCCAGGCGATTGCCGGACTTGTCGACCTAATGCTGACCGAGAACGCAGAGCAGGTGGCCCAGTGGGCTGCAAAGATCAAAGAGGCGCTTGGGAGCAACGGGGCCTTGCTGACCGAAGTGATCCCGAGGCTGGAACTCATTATCGGCAAACAGCCCCCTGATCAGGAATTGGGAGCGGCGGAGACGCGGAACCGTTTTTATTTTGCTTTTCAGGCTCTAATGAGAGCAATTGTGCAAAAGGGACGCCCCCTTGTGCTGTTTCTCGATAACCTCCAATGGGCGGATTATGCCACGATCGACTTGTTAAAGTTGATGACGGAAGGTCTGGAGAATCAGTATTTGCTGCTCATCGGCGCGTACCGTGACAACGAAGTCGGACCCTCTCATCCGCTGGCCGGGGCGATCGAGTATCTGCAGCAGGCGAGGACGGTCATACGGACAATTCACCTGGAAAACCTTTCCCGCAAGACGCTGAACGACCTGATCGCGGATACGCTGAAGTGTGAACAGGTGTATGTGCAGTCCCTGTCGGATCTGGTCTTTGAAAAGACAGGCGGAAATGCCTTTTTTGCCGTTCAATTTTTCCAATCGTTGCACGATGAGGGATTGCTGTCTTTTGTTGGATATTTAAAACATTGGGAATGGGATGCCGCGCAAATTCGTGCTTTGGGCGTCACGGATAATGTTGCCACCTTGATGACCAGGAAACTTGGAAAACTCCCCGCAAAGACGCAGGAACTGCTGTCGTTGGCTGCATGTATCGGCAACGCTTTCAGCCTGGAGCATCTGGCCTCGATTGCCGACCACACGATAGATACCACACGCGAAAATCTCTTCAAGGCCATTGAGGAAGGGCTTGTTTTGCCGGCGGATGAATCCTCCCGCATAAAGGAGTCGGAGGCGGAACAGAGTGCGGCGGGGGGAGACCATTTTGCATTCCTGCATGACAGGGTGCGACAGGTTTCCTACTCCCTTATCCCCAGAAAGCAGAGAAAATCCGCTCACCTGCGAATTGGTCGATTACTCCTGCAGGATCTGCAGGAAGGCGAGATGGGGAAAAAGGTCTACACCATTGCCGACCACCTCAATGAGGGATTTCAGTACCTTGAGACCGATCAGGAACGGCTGCGGTTGATCCACCTCAACCTTCAGGCCGGACGAAACGCCACGAGAGCCGCGGCCTACCGGGCGGCCATCTGGTATTTGAGCATGGGGATAGGGATGTTGCCGCCGGATAAGTGGGAGAGCTGTTATGATCTGTCCCTTAACCTCTACATGGTGGCGGTGGAGGCGGAATACCTGAGCACCAACTTTGAAAGGGCGGAATTGCTTTCAACGGAGCTTTTGCAACATGTCACGGATTTTCTTGCAAAGATTAAAGTGTATGAGCTGAGGATTCTTGTGTACACGGCGCAGAATCGAAACACCTTAGCCATAAAGGCCGGGCTTGAGGCCCTGGATCTGTTGGGCGTGCGCCTTCCGACGAAACCCGAGGATGTAAAGGCCTCTATCGAAGAGATGAAAAAAGAGCTGTCGACCGAGACCGGACCGGAAAAAGATATCTCCCGGTTGCCTGTCCTGGATGATATGCATAAGTTGGCTGCAAGGCGGATCATGATGAGTCTGGCCGGCCCTGCCCATCAGTCGAATCCCGAAATGCTGCAGGCGATAATCCTTTATACGGTTCTCTCGTCCCTCGAATACGGCAACTCTCCCACGTCGGCCTTTGCCTATGGCTGGTATGCCGCGCTGTTATGCGGGCCCTACAACGATATTGAACAGTGCTATCGATTCGGTCAGCTTTCCCTCGCCGTGCTGAAGCAGTTCAAGGCAAGGGAGCTTGAGGCAAAGGTGCTCTTTCTCTACAACGTTCTGGTTCGGCCTTGGAAAGAGCATGCCGGAGAAACAGTCAAGGCCCTGCAGGATATATATCGGCACGGCCTTGACTCAGGGGATTTGGAGTATACCTATTATGCCGCTGTCCACTCCTGCAGTTATCTCTTTTTTGTCGGAGGGTCCTTGCCGCGTATCCGTCAGAGGCAGATCGAGTGCCTTGAATCCACGGAGAGATTCCGCCTGGAGTTTCACCACAATTTCGGAAGGATATGGGCGCAAACGGTCAACAACCTCATCGGTTGCGCCGGCGATCCGTGTCGTCTGTCCGGGGAACTGTTCGACGAGACGAAAATGCTGCCGGTCTGGATAGCGCAGAACGAGCGGGTGCTTGTTTTCAATACCCTCTGCTGCCGGATGATCCTTCAATATCTCTTCGGGAAGTATGCCGATGCGGTTGGCTCTGCCCAATTGGGAGAGGCGTACGAAAAAGCCGGAGAGGGGTATCTCTATCAGACGCAGTTCTCTTTCTACTCTGCGCTGGCGCTGCTGGCCCACTTTCCTGAAACAGATGCAGCAACACAAAAGGAGTATCTGCACAAGGTCACAGAGATTCAGAAGAGAATGAGAGAGTGGGCCCGGAACGCCCCGATGAACTTCCAGCACAAGTACGACCTGATCGAAGCGGAGAGAGCCCGGATAGCGGGTGAGACCCTGAGGGCGATGGAATGCTATCGCCGGGCGATCCAAGGCGCCGGGGAACATGGGTATCTCCATGAAGAGGCGCTTTCCTATGAGCGTGAGGCGCACTTTCATATCGCTTTGGGCCGGGATGACCTGGCAGGTTTCGATATGAAAAAAGCGGTTGAGGGCTATAAGCTTTGGGGCGCTGTTCGCAAGGTGGAAGATGTTGAGGAGCGGCACCACCATTTTCTCGTCAAAGAAAAACCGGTTCCACTGGATACTGCTGCTATTTTAAACGCCTCGCACATGCTCTCTCAGGAATTACGCCTCGATCAACTGCTCGACAGAATAATGCATATTGTCATGGAAAATGCGGGGGCGGAAAAAGGGATTCTTATCGAGAGCAGAGACGGCAGACTGATTATCCAGGCAAAGGGTGAAGTCGGACGGGACCACATCGAAACAATGCAGGGGATGCCGATTGGGGAGAACGGTGAGGCGCCTCTTTCAGTGGTGAATTATGTCGCCCGGACCCAGGTCCCGGCTGTCTTGAACGAAGCCTTTCGTGACCACATCTATGCCCATGACGAATATATCGCCGAACATCGCACAAGGTCCCTGCTTTGCCTGCCGATTGTTCGTCAGGGGAGGCTATCGGGACTCCTGTATCTGGAGAATAATTTGGCGACAAACGTCTTTACGCCGGATCGCCTGGAGCTGCTGAAAGCCATATCCACCCAGGCAGGCATTTCCCTGGAGAACGCCGGGTTGTATGCCAGCCTTGAGGCAACCATCAAGGAACTGAAACAGGCCGAAGCAACGGTGCGGGACAGTCAGTCCCTGCTCAAGGCGATAATCGACAACTCGACGGCGATGATCTCTGTCAAGGATCTGAAGGGCAGTTACCTGCTGATTAACAGACGGTTCGAGGAGCTGTTTCATATTTCGCAGGAATCCACTCTGGGCAAGACCGACTTTGACATATTCCCGAAGAAGGAGGCCGAGGCCTTTCAGACGCTTGACCGGCAGGTACTGGACAACGGCAAGGTCATTGAATCGGAGGAGGTCGTTTCGCACGATGATGGTCTGCACACCTACATTTCAATCAAGTGTCCGCTTTTTAATAGCGAAGGAAAACCCTATGCGGTCTTCGGCATTTCAACAGATATAACCGAACGCAAACGGGCGGAAGAGGCCTTGGCTGAAAGTGAGAGAAAATTTCGGGCTATCTTTGAACAGACCTTCCAGTTTATCGGCCTGATGACCATCGATGGCGTTCTCATTGCAGCCAACAATGCCGCTTTGCAACTCGCAGGGATAAAGGTGCCTGATGTCATTGGCAAACTGTTCTGGGAGACACCATGGTGGTCCCATTCTCTTGAGTTGCAGGAGGAATTACGGGCCGCCGTACAACGAGCCGCTGCCGGGGAGTTCGTGCGGTTCGAAGCCACCCATCCGGCAACCGACGGCAGCCTCCGTTATGTCGATTTCTCGCTGAAACCGGTAAGAAATGAGGCGGGCAGCGTGGTGTTGCTTATTCCGGAAGGTCGGGACATAACCGAACGTAAACAGGCAGAGGAGGAGCTGAAGAGGCATCGCGACCATCTTGATGAGCTGGTTCGGCAGCGCACCGTCGAAGTGACCGAGGCCAATGAGCACCTTCGCCTGGAAGTGGGCGAGAGAAAGAAAATCGAAGAAGCGCTGAACAGACGTCTTGTCGCATTAACGGAACCCTTGGATAAGGCCGAGGTCTCCTTTACCGACCTGTTCAGCATCGAAGATATGCAAAGGATACAGGATGCCTTTGCCGGAGCCTTCAATGTGGCTTCGATTATTACCAAACCGGACGGGACACCGATTACCGAACCCAGTAATTTTTGTCGTCTTTGTATCGATATTATTCGTAAAACGGAGAAGGGACTGGCCAACTGCTTTATGTCAGACTCCGTCATCGGCAGACAGAATACCGAGGGGCCGATGATACAGCCATGCCTAAGCGGCGGGCTTTGGGACGCCGGTGCCAGTATTACCCTGGGCGGGAAACATGTGGCCAACTGGCTGATCGGTCAGGTGAAAAATGAAGAGATCGATGAGGAAAACCTGCTTCGGTACGCAGGCGAGATTGGCGCCGACAAAGAAAGATTCCGCCAGGCCCTGCAGGAAGTGCCGGTGATGTCGACCGAACAGTTTACCAAGATAGCCGATCTCCTTTTTCTGCTGTCCAACGAACTCTCGCTGAAGGCTTACCAGAATGTCCAGCAGGCCCGGTTTATTACCGAGCGCAGACAGGCGGAAAAGGAGCTGGTGGTGGCCAAGGAACATGCCGAGGCGGCCAATCAGGCCAAGAGCACGTTTCTTTCCTGTATGAGCCACGAGTTACGGACCCCTCTTAATGCCATACTGGGCTTTTCCCAGATTCTCAATCGCCAGAGAAACCTGACTGAGACGCAACTCCAACAATTGGCAGCCATCCATAGCAGCGGCGGGCACCTTCTTGCGATCATCAACGACATCCTGGATATCTCCAGGATCGAGGCCCGCCGTCTGGAGTTGCATCCCCTGGATTTCGATCTGCCCTTTTTCCTGCGCGGCATTATCGAGATCATAGCCATGAGGGCCAAGGAGAAGCACCTTTCTTTGATCTTCGATCCGGACGATACGCTGCCTCGCGCGGTGCATGCCGATGAGGTGCGGCTCAGGCAGGTGCTGATAAACCTGTTGGGCAATGCGGTCAAATTCACTGACAAAGGGACAGTCGAGTTTCGAGTGATCCAGGTGAAAGGGCAATCTCTGTCAGCTGAGCAGAAGCCGCACGTCCGCCTTCGGTTTGAAGTGACGGACACGGGAGCGGGCATGACTCCTGAGCAGATGGAGAAGATCTTCCTGCCCTTCGAGCAGGTCGGCACCGACAGGTCCCGCCGCGAAGGTACGGGGCTGGGCCTGGCCATCAGCCAGGAACTGGTTGAAGTCATGGGAGGGCATATTCAAGTCAGGAGTGAATTCGGCAAAGGGAGTACCTTCTGGTTTGATCTCGATCTGCCGGAGGTGATGAGCGGCGTGCAACAGGCGGTGGAGCGGCAGGAAACCATTGTCGGTTACCGGGGCAGACGCCGCAAGGTGCTGGTTGTGGACGATGATCTGGTCAACCGCTCAGTGTTGGCAGGTATACTGGCACCACTCGGATTTGACCTGTTCGAGGCAACCGACGGCCACGAAGCCGCGGCACAGGCCAGGGCCATTCAGCCGGATGTGATCCTCATGGATCTTCTCATGCCGGGAATGGATGGATATGAGGCCCTCAGGGAGATCAAGAAAGACGCGGAACTGACGGATATCGTCATTCTGGCCGTCTCGGCCAGTGTCTCCAAAGATGAGGAACAACAATGCCGGCTGGCGGGATTCGACGATTTTGTGGGCAAGCCCTTGGATATCGCCCGGCTATTTGATATCCTGAGACATCGGTTCCACCTGGAGTGGATCTTCAGGGAAGACAGGGGTGCTGAGATGGGCGAGGGAGACGAAGCAGACCAGACCGCTGAAAAACTCGTAGTGGCACCTCCATACGAAGATATGGAAAAACTCTTTGAGTTGGCAATGAGGGGGGATCTGCGAGGGATACAGGTCTGGGCCACCGCTATTGAGGAGAGAGACAAACGATATAGGTTCTTTGCCGCAAGGCTGCGGGAACTGGCCGGCAGGTTCAAGGCAAAGGCTATTCTTGCCTTTGTTGGACAATATATGGGTGATAAAAATGGCAACTCTTCTGAAGAGTAATATCACTCAACCCGATGTGCGGGGGCGTACGGTCCTGATCATCGATGATGATCCCAATAACCTTGCCATCATGTCGGATCATCTGGAAGAGGCAGGTCTAAAAACTCTGGTGGCCGAGGACGGTGAAAGCGGGCTGCAGAGGGCTGCGTATGCACGGCCTGACCTGATAATGCTTGATATCATGATGCCGGGAATGGACGGCCTTGAGACATGCCGCAGGCTCAAAGAGCAGGAAGGCACCAGGGACATTCCCGTGATCTTCATGACGGCCCTGGCGGACATGGAACATAAGGTGAGGGGGTTCGAAGTGGGAGGAGTGGACTATATCACCAAGCCCTTTCAGCGGGATGAGGTCCTGGCCCGCATATTCACGCATCTGCGTATTCGTGAACTGACGGGTAGACTTCGGGAAGCAAATGAGACCCTTGAAAGACGGGTGGAGGAGCGAACAGCGGAACTTGCACGGGCAAACGAAGAACTGCGGGTGGAAATACACGAGCGCAGGCAGGTCCAAGATGCCCTGAAAAAGAGTGAGGAAAAGTATTCAAAGGCCTTCCTGTTAAGTCCTGACAGTTGCGTCATCACCCGGTTGACTGACGGAGTGATACTCGAAGTCAATGACATTTTTTTGCGGATAATGGGTTGTTCACGCGATGAAGTGGTTGGAAAAACGTCAGCCGAGTTGAATAATTGGGTAGACCCGAAAGACAGAAAAGCATTTGCTAGTGCTTTGAAGAACACGGGCCAGGCAGTCGGGATGGAGGCGGCTTTTTATGCAAAAGATAACCAGATCCATTTCGCCCTCATCTCAGGCCAGATTATTGAGCTTGAAGGGGAGTTATGTATTCTTTCTGTAGCTCGTGATATCTCAGAACGGAAACGAGCAGAGGAAGCGCTCAACCAACTAAAAATCTTTCTCGATAAAATCATCAATGCCATCCCTGATCCGATATTCGTCAAAGACCGGAAACACAACTGGGTTGTCCTCAACGATGCCTACTGTACTTTGATGGGACATGATCGCAGTGAGCTTCTGGGGAAGTCCGACTACGCCTTTTTCCCGGAGAATGAGGCCGATATCTTCTGGGACAAGGACGAAGAGGTCTTCACCGGCGGAGCGGAGAATATCAATGAGGAAAGTTTTACCGACGCCAACAAGGTTGTTCGTACCATTATCACCAAGAAGACATTGTATGTGAACGAAAAGGGAGAAAATTACATCGTCGGCATTATCAGGGACATAACTGAGCAGAGGAGGCTTGAAGAGCAGCTGCGCCAGGCCGTCAAAATGGAGGCGATCGGCACGCTGGCCGGAGGCGTCGCCCATGATTTCAACAACCTTATGACAGTTGTCATAGGTTTTTGCGATATTGCGCTGCAGCATATTGGAAAAGAAGACCGATTACTCAAGGATATTGAACAGATCCGCAAAGCTGGGCAACGTGCCGCCTTGCTGACCAATCAACTCCTGGCCTTCAGCCGCAAACAGGTGGTGCAACCCAAGGTACTGAATCTCAATGAGTTGATGACCGAGACGGAGAAGATGCTCAAGCGCTTGATCGGCGAGGACATTGATCTGGTCTGTGTCCCGGATGCCGGGCTGGCGCCGGTGATGGCCGACCCAGGCCTGATCGGGCAGGTTATTATCAATATGGCCATCAATGCCCGCGATGCCATGCCTCGGGGGGGAAAACTGACCATGGAGACGGCAAATGTCTATCTGGGCGAAGAGTATGCCCGGCAACACCTTGAGGTGGAACCGGGTCATCATGTCATGTTGGCCGTTAGTGACACCGGTTGCGGCATGGATGCGGCGACAATGTCCAGAATTTTTGAACCGTTTTTTACGACCAAATCCAAAGGCAAAGGCACCGGATTGGGGTTGGCCGTTGTGTACGGCATTGTCAAGCAAAGCGGCGGGCATATCTGGGTCTACAGCGAACCCGGGCGGGGAGCGACATTCAAGGTTTACCTGCCGTCGGTCGCACAGAATACGCGATCGCTTTTTACCGGCGCGAGACCCGAGCATCCGCATACAGGAGGATCGGAAACCGTTCTCCTGGTGGAAGATGATGACGGTGTTCGCGAAGCGGCCGGCACGATCCTGCGTAGTTACGGGTATACCGTGCTTGAAGCGCATAATGGCCATGAGGCGCTCAAGGTGCACAGGGAGCAGGAAGACCCGATACATATTCTCATCACCGATGTCGTGATGCCCGGTATGAATGGTCGCGAACTGGCCCGGGAAATCGAAACCCTCTCTCCCTTAACGAAGGTCTTGTATATTTCCGGCTACACCGACAACGCCATTGTGCATCACGGGGTTCTGGATGCCGGAACCGCCTTTCTCCAGAAGCCGTTCACGCCGGAGGCGCTGGCCCGCAAGGTCCGGGAGGTTTTAGAGACCTGAGATACATGCTGATTCGTAATTCACCGACATGAAATTACTGCTGTTGACTAACCCGAAGATTGTTGACAATCGGAGCAATTATGAGTTTTCCAAAGATATTAGTGATCTGTATGCTTATTGCGATGCTGGCACTGGCGGGCATGCTGAATACGTCATGCGATCGCGATTTGATAAGCAATGAGCCTTCCATTGCATCCAGCAATTCAAAGAAGATCATCATTGGGGGGACTCTTCCTCTGACAGGTCCCTATTCCGATACCGGCAAATGGATCGAACGGGGGTATCGCTGCTGGGTCGAGAAGATCAACAACAACGGGGGACTTCTGGGCCGAAAGGTGGATCTGCTCATCTACGACGATAAAAGTGATCCTGACAAGGCCGTTTCCCTTTTTGAACAGGTGATCGTAGCGGATAAAGCCGATCTCCTGCTGGGAGGCTATCCCGCAACCTCAGCCGCATTGCAGATGCCGTCGGCCGAGAGGCACAAGATGGTGTACATATCAATGGGTGGCCATTTGCAGTCTTTCGCGCAGGGATTCACTTTCTCGTTTGGAGGTCCGCCCCTGGTGGGGCAGTGGTGGTATGAAGGATTCTGGCAATGGCTGGAGAGTCTGCCTCCTGAAGATCGTCCCCATCGCATGGCCACTATTTCAGTCAACAACATCGTGGGGCTTGCGATCCGTGAGGGAGTTTTGGAGGGAGCAGCTCGTCTGGGGATAGCAGTGGCAATGGATGAACTGTACGATCTCCCTCTGGAACGGGCAGAGAAATTTGTTGCTAGGGCTAAAGAAGTTCAGGCCGATCTGTTTGTCGCTTCGGGGTTTCTGCCCGATGGAGTTCTTACCGTGCGCGCGATGAAGTCCCAAGACTACAATCCGGCCTTTCTCCTTCAGGGCGTCGGGTCCATCGTGCCACAGTGGAAAGAGAATCTTGCGAGCGACGGAAATTATGTCTTCTCGGGCACACCTATTCACCCAAAACTGCCCTTTTCAGAAATCAAAGAATTGAACGCCTTGGCCACGAAGAGCTTTGGAGTGAGCGAAGCCCCCGCCTATTTTCTTTTTGGTTACGCCTGGCTGCAAACCCTTGAGTCGGGTGTCCAAGGCGTCGGAAGCCTTGACCAGAAAGCCATCCGGGATTTCTTGAGGTCCCATACGGTCGCCACCATAGGAGGGGGTTTTACTTTTGATGAACGAGGCTTGCCAAAACCTTACAATTATCTGACTCAGATTCAACCTACAGGGGTGGAACTGATCTGGCCGCCGCAGGTGCGTACTTCCAGGCCGGTTTATCCAAAACCTCCCTGGAAGAATTGAAGCGTTCTATTGGCATATAAACACTGCTGTATTTTAGTTTTCGTGTCAGGACAGATGTCCCAGGGAGAGCTCAAGATTCGAGGGTGTATAGATGATAAAAAAAGGAATGGCTCGATTGAAAAGCAGCATCATCAGCCTGCTCACATTTTATTCTGTCGCATTGACCGTATCTTCGCTTCTGTTGATGGGGTCAGCCTCAATCTATGTGAGCCGCAGTATGCAAAAAAACGAGGTGTTGCGGGGATTGGAAAAAACAGCGCAACAAGCGGCACTGGGTATCTCGTCGCATTTGGACAAAGCGGTTACAGCCCTTGATGTCTTTGCCGGTATGCAACATTTGATGGATCTGAATCAGGGTTCTTTAGACTCAGCGCTTAACCGCTTTCTGATACAGCAGCGTGGCTTTATAAACGAGTTGATTCTGCTTGATGACCATGGCCAAGAGAAGTCCAGAGTTTCAACATTTCGCATCTTTCAGCCTTCTGAATTCATCAATCAATCCGATGCACCCGCATTCCGTTCCGCACTGTCAGGACAGAGCTATGTCGGACCCATTTCCTTGTCCTCACAGAGTAATGTTCCCGTCTCCACGATAGCTGTCCCGGTCCGTCGTGATGGTTCCAAGGCAGGAGGAGTGTTGTTAGCTAAGGTGACACTGCAAAAGATGTGGAGCATCGTGTCGGAAATAGAGTTCGGGAATACAGGCTATGTGTATGTTGTGGACCAGCAGGGCGGCCTGATCGCCTTAAAGGAATTGAGCGAGATATATCACCTTTTTGGCCGTGATATGACTTACATTCCCGAGGTGCAACGTTTCATCTCGGGAGTTCAGTGGAATGTGAGCCAGAATCATCACTACCTAGGACTTCAGGGAAA
Source organism: Pseudomonadota bacterium (assembly GCA_043798185.1). Taxonomy (GTDB): domain Bacteria; phylum Desulfobacterota; class Desulfobulbia; order Desulfobulbales; family Desulfocapsaceae; genus Desulforhopalus_A. The sequence continues at coordinate 21,263 of JAZDOW010000056.1, forward strand.
GCAGGTCATCGGCAGCTATGGGGTGGTAAGCAAGAGTGGTTGGGGCGTCGTGGTTGAACTCCCGGTCGAGGAAGCCTTTGCAGGCGTTCGACAGGTGATGACTTTGCTGGCCATAGTGCTCATGCTGGCGATCCTGATCACATGTGTTCTGAATCCCCTGCTCATCAGGCGCATTACAGCTGATCTCAATAAATTGCGTCAGGGAGCAAAGTTGATCGGAGATGGCAACTTCGATCATAACATTAACATCAAGCGCGAAGATGAACTGGGAATGTTGGCGCAGGTATTCAATAACATGACAGCTCAATTACGCAGCATGGTGGATGATCTTCAACAGCGTATGGCTGAGCGCGAGCGTACCCAGACGGCATTGAAAGAGAGTGAGGAGAAATATCGCAATCTTGTGGAATCTACAATCGATTGGGTATGGACGACCGACCTTGACGGTCGGAACACCTTCTCGAACGAGGCAGTTCAACAGCTTCTCGGATATACATCCTCTGAGGTCATCGGCAAAGACACCTGTGATCTGATGCATCCCGAAGATCGACCCAAAAATAAACGATGGTTTCAGTTGGCCAAGGAACAAAAACGGGGCTGGAGAGACTCGACAACCCGCTGGCTGCATCTGGATGGTTCTGTGCGCTTTTTTGAAAGCACAGCCCAGCCGATCTTCGACACACAGGGGCAACTGTCTGGTTTTACGGGTATTGATCGCGATATTACCGAACGGCGACATGCTCAAAACGTCCTGCGGGAAAGTGAGGAGCGTTTCAGGCGCATCTCTGATCTTTCTCCGTTCGGGATCTCCATCATCGCGGCGGACGGGACGTATCTGTATGTGAATAAAAAGTTCATTGAAATATTCGGGTATACTCTGGAAGATATCCCAAACGGTAAAGTATGGCTCTGCAAAGCCTTTCCAAATCCAGAGTATCGCAGGGAGGTGATATCAAATTGGCTTTCTGATTTGAAAGCGGCTGGACCGTATGAAGCGCGGACTCGAGAGTATTTAGTGGCATGCAAGGATGGAACGTTTCGAAACATCTCCTTCAAACCCTTGACAATGGGAGATGGAAAAGAGTTTGTCATCTATGAGGATTTGACCGAGCGCAAAAAGCTCGAAGAGGAACTGCTGAAAATCCAAAAATTGGAGTCCGTCGGAATCCTTGCCGGGGGTATTGCCCACGATTTCAATAACCTGCTGACTGGAATCATCGGCAATATTTCTCTGGCCAAGATGAAATTGGATTCCTCTCATGAGGCTCATCGATATCTGCAAGAGGCGGAAAAAGTATCCGCCAGAACCAAGGATCTAACACAACAGCTGCTCACTTTCTCCAAGGGTGGGGCACCTGTTCGGAAAAAAACTTCCCTTCGCGAAATCATAGCGGACTCATGCGAGTTCAACTTGAGAGGGTCGAACAAGAGGTGTGAATTCGACTTGCCGGAGAGCTTGTGGCTGGCAGAGGTCGATGAAGGGCAGATCAGCCAGGTTATCGGTAACATCGTGATCAATGCCGATCAGGCGATGCCGGGAGGAGGGGTGGTTAACGTCAAAGCCGAGAACTGCCCTGTGGATTCCAATTCTGAACTGCCTCTTGCTCCGGGAAGGTACGTTAAAATTTCCATCAAGGACGAGGGTATCGGCATAGGGGAAAACATTCTTTCCAAGATCTTCGACCCCTATTTTACTACAAAGAAAAAGGGAAGCGGTCTGGGACTCGCTACGGTTTATTCCATTATCAAGAAGCATGATGGGTATATTACAGTTGAATCGGAGCCTGGGTCGGGCACAGCATTCCATCTCTTCATTCCAGCCCTTGGGGATGAGACGATCTGCACGTCGGAGGAATGCAAATCAGCGGCTGTGACTGGCAAGGGAAGGGTTCTCGTGATGGACGACGAAGAAATCATTTGTCAAGTGGCAGGCGCAATGCTCGAGCATCTTGGATACGAAGTGGCATTTGCCCGTGATGGATTGAAAGCACTGGAGCTTTATGAGAACGCCAAACGATCTTCAAAACCGATTGACATCGTTATCATGGATTTAACTATTCCCGGAGGCATGGGCGGTGAAGAGGCAATCCGTCAGTTGCTGAAGATCGACCCGCAAGTGAAGGCTGTAGTGTCAAGCGGCTATTCCAATGATCCGATCATGGCAGATTTTGCCAGCCACGGCTTTCGCGGTATTGTCTCAAAACCGTATAATATTGAAGAATTGAGTGAAGTGCTATCCAATATCATAAACGAACAGAGCTAGGAGGCTGTCGGATTATGCCCTTTTTCCCCATATCTTCGTTAAACTCGAAAAAATTATCCTCGGAATATTAACTATATGCCTGCGGTAATTTTTTCGAGTTTGCCTCGATCTGAGCAAAAATTGCGATAATCCGACAGCCTCCTGGTTGGACTTAGACCTATGTACTGGTTTTGCAGGTCTTAATTTATCAGACCCATAACGTCGAGTAAAAAACCTGCTCAGTGCCGACAGTTATCCATGGGAAATGTAAATCAAATCCTGGCTTCGGTCGGTTTCATGAAATAATTCCTGATATGCGTAACATAAACCTTATCGCCCCGCTCTCTTTGGGGCATCTTAAAAGAGATTCAAAACGACAAAATCGGGGCAGGTTATTACATCCTGCTCAGGTTACTTTTTGCTCGCAAAGATGGTCTCAAACCTCGCGTCACATCATGCTCAATTTTTGAATTATCCACAGGAATCAATGGATCTGGGTAGGAATAGGGTAGGAAAATAAAAAAGGCTTTACAGAAAATTTCTGTAAAGCCTTGAATTTCTTGGTAGCGGGGACAGGATTTGAACCTGTGACCTTCGGGTTATGAGCCCGACGAGCTACCAGACTGCTCCACCCCGCGTTGAGGAGCCATCAATATACACCCAATAAATATTAAGTCAATGATTATTCCCGGTTATTATTTGTTGCCTCAGAAATAGTGGCAAATCGAGCGATTTTTGAAATAATTTCTTTGGGAAGGTGCGTCAGTTTGCCTTCTCTGGTGACGGCGGCGTGCACGGTATAGCCCTTCACCAGGAGCCTTGGCCGGGCAATGCCTTCTTCCTGTCGGAGAATGCGGTAGGAGAAACGGCATTTCAGAGTGGAGACCTCGGCGACCGTGGTTTCAATAGTGAGCAGGTCGTCGTAGAAGGCCGGGGATTTAAAGCGCGACCAGCATTCGATGACCGGCAGAACGAAACCGAGTTTCTCGATATCGCGGTAGGAGCACACCCACTGGCGCATCAGTTCCGTTCGACCGATCTCGAAATAGCGCAGGTAATTAGCGTTATAGACAACACCTCCGGCGTCGGTGTCGCCATAGAGGACTCGGGCCGTGGCGGTGAAGATTGCATTCTCACCCATGGCTAAGCAGTTTCTCTATGAGCTGATGGCCTGCATCAAGCCCATTGGCGGCAATTGCATCGTGCTCGCGGCAGGTTTTTTCGGAGAAAGGTAAGCCCGAGCCTTGCTGGAGCTCACGGGAATCGTAGAGCAGAGTAGGAACCGGGTCGGAGACATGAGTGCGCAGGGCCAGAGGAGTAAAATGATCCATCGTGACAATGACCCGGAAGTCCTCGCGCTGGTTGCGGAGGTCGGTGACGATTGGCCGGACAATGCGCCGGTCGAAGTCTTCAATGGCGGTCATTTTGTCGGACAGCGATCCTTGGTGCCCAGCTTCATCCGGGGCCTCAAGGTGAACGAAGACGAAGTCTCCATCTCTCAAGGCCTGGCTTGCCGCCTGGGCCTTGCCCTCGTAGTTGGTGTCGATATAGCCGGTGGCGCCGGGGACGTTGATAACCGAGAGACCGCCAACGACTCCCAGCCCTTTGAGTAAATCGACGGCGCTGATCATGCTGCCGCTGATGTTGAAACGTTTTGTCAAGGTCGGCGTGCTCGGCATTTTGCCCTCCCCCCACAGCCAGATCTGCGATGCCGGATTTTTCCCGGCCCGTATCCGGGCCAGATTCACCGGATGGTTGGCGAGCACGGTACCGGCCTTGTCGAGAAGTTCCTTCCAGGCAGGTTCGGTACGGTAGCTTTGCCAGTGGGAGGTAACGTCTTTTTCAATGTGGTCATGGGGGGGCACGGTGACAAAACCGGGGTGTTCCCCTTTGAAGACGACCAGGTGCCGGTAACTCACGCCGGGTTTGAAGTGGAAGGTCGCTGTGGCGCACTCCGCTTCCAGCGCGGCGATGAGGATGTGCGCTTCTTGATTGCTGATATGTCCGGCGCAGAAGTCGCGCATGGTCATTCTGTCGTTTTCGCCGGGATCGAGGGTGACCAGATTGCAACGAAAGGCAGTCTCGTCGTCGGCCAGGCTAATGCCCATGGCGGCGGCCTCCAGCGGGGCACGCCCGGTATAGTAGAGCGCAGGGTCGTAGCCCATGAGGGACATATTAGCCACATCACTGCCCGGCGGAAAACCGTGGGGAACTGTGCGGGTGAGAAAAAATTCACCCCTACGGCAGAGCTCGTCGATCATCGGGATGGCGGCGGCTTCGAGGGGTGTTCTGCCGGCCAGTTCGGCGACCGGATAATCCCCCATGCCGTCACCGACTAAAATCAAATATTTCATACTGGGCCTTATTCCGGGTTGAGGATGCGAATCTTGACGGTGGGTGCAGTGCAGACTTTGAGATCATCGATCTCGGCAATGGCCTTGACCACCGCATCTTCCTCTGTCCGGTGGGTCCGGAAGACGATAAATACCGGTTCTTCACTGTCGCGGCCATCCTGCATCATTGATTGGATGGAGATTCCGTGATTGCCGAAAATGCCGGTGATCATCGACAGCACGCCTGGACGATCAAGGGCGGTGACGCGGATGTAATAGGGGCAGACCAGTTGCCGCATCGGGGTAATATTCGGTTCGCCGATGTGTTCGGGCAGGTAGGAGAGGGCCGACACCCGGTTAATGCTGCCGCTAGCGATATTTCTTCCGATATCAACAACATCGGCGGCAACGGCGCTGCCCGTCGGCATCATTCCCGCGCCCTGGCCGTAGAGCAAGACCTCGCCGACCGTGTCGCCCTGAAACTGAATGCCGTTGTAGGCTCCATTGATGGTGGCCAGCATCTGATTTTCAGGGACCATGGTCGGATGGACCCTGGCTTCGATGCTGTCGCCGTGGTTACGGCTGATTGCCAGAAGCTTGATGCGAAAGCCGAATTTTTTGGCGAAACGGATATCAATCGGTTCAATACTGGATATCCCTTCGACGGTTATATGGCTCAGTTGCACATGTTTGCCATAGGCGATACTCATGAGAATCGCCAGTTTGTGAGCGGTGTCGATTCCCTCGATATCGTAGGTGGGGTCGGCCTCGGCATAGCCCAGGCGCTGGGCTTCCTGCAGTACCTCGGCAAACGGGGTGCCGTGATCGGTCATCTGCGACAGGATGTAGTTGGCGGTGCCGTTCATAATGCCTTTTATATAATTTATCCGATTGGCGACCAGCCCTTCCTTCAAGGCTTTGATCACCGGGATGCCGCCGCCGACGCTTGCCTCAAAACCAACTTCGACGTTTTTTTCTGCTGCAGCCTGGAAAATTTCCCGGCCATGCACGGAAAGCAGTGCCTTGTTGGCGGTGACGACATGCTTGCCGTTCTTGATGGCTTTCAGGATAAAAGTTTTGGCTGGCTCCATGCCGCCTATGAGCTCTACCACGATATCGATGTTCGGATCGGTGAGTATGTCATCGGCGTTATTAGTGAGCTTGACGCCGCTAAATTCATCCGGCAGGGTATTCACGATAATATCGGCAACAGTGCTCAGTGAAAATGATATTCCGCTCTTTAGCAAAAGACGTTCCTTCTGGTTCAGGAGAGCATAGGCCAGTCCCTTGCCGACGGTGCCGAAACCGATTATGCCAACATGTATTTCTTTCATAGTTTCCAGGATAAACTGAGGGTTGATATTGCCGCTGAGGGGCTCTTGTAAGTCGAAACAGCTCCTGCTGTGCATGTGGAGATTTCAGCGGTATTGGTTGTGAGCTTTGTCGGTGAAAGTGGTGTCTGCCGCGTCGGGAGAATTTTCACCGCAATCCGAGGGGCTTCATGAAAGCACCAATGTTTCTGAAGGTAACCGCTTTCAGGGTGAATGTCAAAATCTTACCGGAGATATTTTTGTGGCCCCAGCATGCATTTTGGTCTATAGTAATCAGCTCGTTATGCTCTGGCAGTCGATAATTGCGACCCGTGCTTGCCATTTGGAATCTCGGGGTGCTTAAAAGAGATATCGTCAGGATCCAGCTCTCTTACGGCGTGATTCTTATGGTTATATTGAAGGGCATGTTTTATAACGTTTACTGATCTTTATCGAAAATCTGTAAAACAAACGTTGAACGAATCTAAAAGGAGATGACAATCATGGGCAAAAACATTCTGGTTTTCGGGCCAAATGGAAGCGGAAAGGGTACGCAGGGCGCCATCGTTCAGAAGAAATATAATATTCCCCATATTGAGTCGGGGGCGATTTTCAGAGAGCATATCGTCGGCGGCACTGAGCTTGGTAAGAAGGCCAAAGCCTATATTGATAAAGGTGATCTGGTACCGGACGATATCACCATCCCGATGATGGTATCCCGTCTGCAGAAAGCTGATTGCAAAGAAGGTTGGATTCTTGACGGTTTTCCTCGTTCAAAAGATCAGGCTGTTACCTTGGCAGAAACCTTGAAGAAAGAGGGCTTGGCCCTTGACTACGTCATCGAGATCGTTCTTGATCGTGAGATTGCCAAAGAGCGCATCATGGGCCGTCGTCTCTGTGTCAACGACAATAATCATCCAAATCATATTGCCTTTGACGCCATTAAGCCGGTGGAAAAAGACGGTAAGCTGGTCTGCCGGGTTTGTGGTGGCGAGCTGAAGACTCGCGCCGACGATCAGGATGTCGACGCCATCAGCAAACGGCATGGCATTTATTACGATGACAAAACCGGAACTATGGCGGCGGTAAATTACTTCAAGAACACTGATGGGCCGAAAGTTATCTCTGTTGATGGTTCTATTTCCATCAAAGAGGTTACCGACGCTATTATGAAGCAGCTCTAATGAGTTGTCTGATAGCTGTGAGTTATTGATTCTCACCGTATTTTGGTGGCAAAGGGCCTTCCCATAACCTGGGAAAGCCCTTTTTGTCTTTTGGCTGAGAGTTGCTATTCCGTGCTATGGGGTGGTCACGGAGCCTGTTTTCATCGGCCCTCTCTGTAGCGGGTATAGAAGAACGGAGAAGGGTTGCTTTGCACATATGGAAGAAAAAATGCAAATGAAAAAAATCGGAAAGGTGTATCTGGTTGGTGCAGGCCCGGGAGATCCCGGTCTTATTACCGTCCGCGGCAAAAGTTTGCTGGAGAGGGCCGAAGTTGTCGTTTATGACTACCTGGCAAGCAAAAAACTGCTGAAACATGCTCCATCTTCCGCCCAATTGATCTATGTAGGGAAAAAGGGTGGTGTGAAACACAGCCATACCCAGGAGGAAATCAACCAGATGCTGGTTGATCATGCGCAACAGGGGAAGATGGTGGTTCGCCTCAAGGGTGGTGATCCTTTTATCTTCGGACGGGGTGGGGAAGAGGTGCAGCAACTGCATGCGGAAGGTGTGCCGTTCGAGGTTGTACCGGGGGTTACCTCGGCCACAGCTGCGGCAACCTACGCTGGAATCCCCATAACGCATCGAGATTATACTGCATCAGTTGCCTTCCTGACCGGCCATGAAGACCCAACCAAGGAAACTTCAGGTATCAATTGGGAAAAACTGGCAACCGGAGTCGGCACCCTGGTCATCTACATGGGCATCAAAAATCTGCCGATCATTGTTGCCAACATGATAAAATACGGCCGTGATCCGAAGACCCCGGTGGCCGTTGTCCGCTGGGCATCAACGCCGGAACAACGTTCAGTGGTCGGTACTCTTGAGACTATTGCCCAGGTAGTGAAAGACGCCGACATCAAGCCGCCTTCGCTGATCATTATCGGCGAGGTAGTGAGTCTTCGCAGTACCATTGATTGGTATGAGCAACGGCCACTATTCGGCAAAAAGATCATCGTCACCCGGACCCGGGAGCAGGCCAGCGAGCTCGTTGTCGGGCTTGAGGAGTATGGCGCCAATTGCCTTGAATATTCGACGATAAATATTCTTCCGGTTGATTCCTATGAGGTGCTGGACGAGGAGTTGGAGCGAATAAAAGAGTATCACTGGATACTTTTTACCTCTCTGAATGGGGTCAAGTATTTCTTTGAGCGACTGTATGGCAAGGGCATGGACGCTCGCCATCTGAAAGGGCCGGAGATTGCCGTGATAGGAAAAAGTACTGCTGACCTTCTTCTGAAATATGGGGTGCACGCCGATCTTATCCCCAGTGTTTTCACCGGCGAAGGTTTAGCCCAAAGCCTTCTCGATCAAGGTGTTGAAGGACGGAACATCCTCATTCCACGTGCTTTGCACGGTCGTGAAATTTTGTCTGAGACCCTGCGCGGGGCTGGAGCCCAGGTAACAGTTGTCCCGGTGTATCAGAATTGTCCGGTTCAGGGCGACAAGGAGTTTCTGCGGGCTGAACTGGAAAAGGGGGGAGTCAATATGGTTACCTTCACCAGTTCGTCAACGGTTTGTAACTTTTTGTCCTTATTGGGTGACGAGAACCAGGGTGAATTGAAAAAGCTGCTGGCCGGTGTTAAAATTGCTGCAATCGGTCCGATCACCGGAAAAACCGTTACCGATAGTGGACTCCGAGTGGATGTTCAGCCGCAGCAACATACGATCCCAGCGCTGATTGACGCGATTGTCGCCTACTACCATGGAGAAAACACAAAGCAGTAAGATATATTTGCGTGTTGATGGGCGAGAGAGGGTAAATCGGCCTGCAGGAAAGGCATTGCCAAAACAGACTGTCAAACCGCTGGAGGCCATTTGTTGCCTGGCCTGCGGTGGCGTAGTGACCTGGAAGGACCAGAAGATTCAAGTAAGCGGTTCCCACAGCCACACTTTTTTTAATCCGGCTGGAATAGTGTATGAGCTGGGATGCTTTCAGCAGGCACCAGGTTGCCTGGTTGTCGGTCCACCCTCTGCGGAATTCACTTGGTTTCCCGGACATCTCTGGCGTCTTGCCTTGTGCCGACGCTGCCGAACACATTTGGGCTGGTTGTTCGCCATGGCGGGGGCTACCTTTTACGGTCTCATTCTCAGCAAACTGCGAGAGTGATATTCGCGATATTTTCTCCACCCAGGCAAACGGGCCTCTCTTCCGTGCGTATTGAGAGTAAAAATTCCCTTTATATCAGTTGCTTCTTATCAGATCAAGAAGATCATCCGAACTCATCTTCGCACTAATGTCGCTGCCCTCGAGGAGGCTGCCGGCGAGATCGCGTTTTTCCTGGTGCAGTTTGACGATTTTTTCTTCAATGGTGCCCTTGCAGACCAGGCGATAGATGGTGACCGGTCTGGTCTGGCCGATCCTGTGCGCCCGATCCGAGGCCTGGTCTTCAATGGCCGGGTTCCACCAGGGATCCATATGAATAACATAATCGGCAGCGGTAAGGTTGAGCCCCAGGCCACCGGCTTTGAGACTGATGAGGAAGAGATCGCCCTGGCCGGCCTGGAAGTTATCGACATTGATCTTGCGTTGTTTGGCACTGGTGCTGCCGTCGAGATACTGATAGCTGATTTTCTGCTGGTCAAGATACTCGCGGATGAAGTTGAGATGGCCGATAAATTGACTAAAAACCAGGGCCTTATGGCGACTGGCGAGAAGCTCTTCAATAATTGAGGCGAAGACCTTCAGCTTGGAACTTCCGGTGGAGCTGTTTGGGTCGATGAGGCGTGTGTTGCAGCATGCCTGGCGAAGGCGCATGATTTCCGTAAGGATCTGCAGGTGCCGGCCCTTTTTTTCCCTGGCGTTTTCCAGAATATCAATGGCATTCTGTCGCAGGGCCTCGTAGAAAAGGCCCTCCTCCGGACTCATTTCGACATCGAGCGTAACCTCGGTGCGGGAAGGCAGTTCTTCCAGTACCTGGGATTTTATTCTTCTCAGGATAAAGGGACGAATGAGCTTTTTCAATTTCAACTTCGCCTCTCGGTCCTGGTAACGTTCGATGGGGATGGCATATCGCTCGTTGAAACTACTCAGGCTGCCGAGTAAGCCCGGGTTGATGAAATGAAAAAGATTCCAAAGTTCGCCGAGATGGTTTTCGATCGGCGTGCCGGTGGTAATAAGCTTGAATTGCGCCTGCAGCGCCATCGCTGCCTGAGATCGTTTGGTTGCGGAGTTTTTAATGGCCTGGGCCTCATCGAGAATAATCGCCTGCCATTTAACCGACGAGAGAAGTTCATTCTCCTGCTGCAGGAGGGTATAGGTTGTGATCATCAGATCAAATTTGCCCAGTTCTTTGATGCTCTTTTCTCGATCTTTACCGGTAAAAAATTTGACGTTGATGGTTGGGGTAAAGCGAACAACCTCAGACTGCCAGTTGGTCGACACCGAGGTGGGGGCGACAACCAGAGAGGGGCCATCGACAGCCATTTTAAGAATGATCGCCAGGGATTGCAAAGTTTTACCGAGCCCCATGTCGTCGGCCAGACAGCCGCCGACACCCCAGCGGGCGAGGCGGGCCAGCCATTCGAAACCTTCCCTTTGGTAGACCCGGAGCTCGGCCTGCAGGGTTGAGGGGACCTCGGGTTTGAAACTCTGGGCATCATGAATTCTGGTGATTTGCCGTTGCCAGCCGGCATCGGTCTCGGTTGCTACCTGGTTGGTGAGTTTTTCCAACTGTATTGCGGCGAGGGGATGGACCAGCACCTCACCTTCGTCTTCGCCATCGACACCATCGGTATATAGATTGATGTCCTCCAACCGTTTTCTGAACTCCTGGGTCAGGGCGATGAATTGACCGTCGCCGATTTCCACAAAGCGGCCGGGTGAATTTTTGAGTTTTGTCAGCAGGTCCTTCAGTTCGATCACCTGGCCCTGGTCAAGGGTGAGGTTGCCGCTCATGGCAAACCAATTCTGCCGATTGGTGCGAATCTTCAGGTTGAGGTTGTCGAGAGAAACCTTCTGGGTGATAGTAAGCTTTTCCCCTTCCGGCCACTCGATCACAACCTTGTCGCGGATGGCCTGGAGCTCCATGAGCGTTTGCAGGCAATCATCGGGATCGGATAAGTGCCATTCCCGATCGTTCTCTTGCTCCATATCCATGGCGAGATCGAGTATCGGACAGAGCTCTTCGATATCACGGGCTTTTTCCTCTTCAAGAGCGAGATTTCTCCTGGTTTGCAAACGCTTGCCGTTGACCTCGGCCATGATGTTTTCAACGCCCTGACCAGGTTTCAGATAATGCCCGCCTTCAATAAAGGGTTTGACGAACATTTCCAGGCGAAATCCGGTGCCGTAGGGAATAAGGTGCATGTAGATGGTTGAATCGGCCTCGACAAAAGTAATATTATTTGATCGCCTGCTGCTACTGTCGGCGGCGATGGCCGAATGGACGGTCATGAAGGAAGAGATATTGCCGATAGCGGTCAACACCTGTTCGCTTGCCGATTTGGGTACGGTAATGCCGTGTTTTCCGGTTATCTGAGCGATACGTCGATGGTTGTCGTTAATGATGATAATTTTTACGCGGGTTGGAGTTTCCTTCTGGAAGTTGATATCGTCTGTTGTTATCGGGTGGGCAAAACAAATATGGAGGAATTCGCCGCGTTCTTCGACGAGGAGTTCCGGCTCGCCTGCCACAAATTCAACAGGAGTGTTTGGCGATTCGGCCAGAAAGAGGTGAGGGTGACCTATCATCGCCGGAAGAACGCGGTCGATGGCCAACACAAAATTGATGCTCTGGTTGTCGGGGTTCTGTATCTTTTTAATCGAGGCACAGATCTTTCGATCCTGGGAGGAAAGAAAATTCATTTTGCCGGTTTGATACAACCGGGCAAGGGAAATGGGGCGTCCGCGACTCCAATCGCCATCCGGAGTACGTTTTTGTTCGCGCGGTGAGATGCTGATTTCTTTGCCTTCGAAGGAGATCATCCAGATCAGACGGGTTGTTTGTCTCGGTTGATCATGTTCCTGGGCTGTGGCCTGAATAAGTGCCTGGAGGGTGCGTTTCCAGGGCTCCTCCGGTTCAAGAATAGGGAGGAGGGGGATGATTCCCGTTTGCTTACGTAAAGTCCTGGTTGCCTCTAGATAGCCTTCATTATCGTGATGGATAGTGGAGAGAATTTCTGCGAGCAGGAGGGTGAAAAAATGGTATTCGCTTTGGCTGCCCTTGCGGTAGTATGCGACAATTTCCGCCTCGACTTCAGGCTCGACAGCACTGTTCAGCCAGTACTGACATATCCCGGCAAAGATAAGGGTGAGTACGTGTGGTTGCACTCCCTCCGGAAGGGTGATCTGTTCATTCGAGCCGACCTTGTTGATATGGGAATTGATCACCATGGCGAGATAATTATAGGCATCGTTTTCTCGGGCGCCTGGAAACTGTGCCAGGGCAACACCGATGGTGTCGGCAATGGCGGCATACCCTTCGCGACCGGCGACATTCAAGCTTGCAAGAAGATACAACAGTCCGGGAGGGCCAAAGAATGCAACTTTTTCACCCTGACTATAAGTAGCGAGAAATTGCAGATCCTCATTGAAAGCAGTTAGGGCACCGACACTGTCGCCTTTGAGAAAAAGAAGAGCACCCTGGGCGCCGGTGCCTTTAAAGGATTCGCTGTGGGTGGAGATAAGGGTGCCGGCCTCTTGAAGTCTGCCGCGAAACAGGAGTTCGTTGAACAGCAGTCTTTTAAAGGGGAGCTGTTCATCTGAGGTCAGCGTTGCAAACTCCTCGTCAGAGGAAAGATAATCGATGAGCTCCGGGTAATCGGCAAGAGTCTTCTGGCCGTATTGGAGGACATTGCTGAGCAGGTAGAATTGAAAGGAAGCCGAGAGTGACCGAAACCATGAAAGGTCAAAAGGCCTGGTCATTATCCGCACGGTAGGTGGCGGGTCGGCGGCGAGATCCCGGCACTGGGCGGCAATGAAATCGTTGGCGTTATCGATCAGATCAAACTGCTGGGTGTAGATACCGATCCTCATCTCCCGCATGCCGCGCCAGCATCTGGTCGTCCATTTGCCGTAATAATAGGTAACCGGGGCCTCGGCCTGAATTATTTTCGCATAAGCATCATAGGTACCTTCCAACAGTGCAATTTTACTGAGGGTTTCAACAATTGCCTCGTCGCATTGACGATCTTTAGTGAGCAACCCCATTTGCTCAAATTTGTTAAAGTAGTGGGCAAGATTGGCGGCTGTCGGCTTATTGCCTCGGGGATTTTTTAAGTCAAGCTGTCGCAGGCAATTGACGATAAGTGTTGAATGTGCCGGTTCATAAACGATGGAGAGAAACTGCAGAAGCGCCTGTTCAAAAGGAGAGAGTTTGTAATATTGATCAAGGAGAGCGGCAGGGTTTGGCATGGTTGTGTTTGTCATCCGGGAAACATATCCTTGTGAGGGCGAGTTTTTATGCGGGGGGCCAAAGAGAACCAATTAATATATCATTATCTGGCTTTGATGAGAACCAAAAACTGAAAATTTGTTCAGCCTCGAAAGGGTGAATATCAACGAAAATCAAATAACATTAGGGGGTCAATATAGTTTTACGGGAATAAATTTTTTATGTGACATCTGTCAAGAGGAGAAGCGACCGGCTACCGAGTGTTGCTATTTCCGACAAATGTCACCTTTTTGCACATAGCGCGGGATTGTTGGCAATGTCTTTGTTATAATGCAAAATTCATGTCACTTTTACCGATACGGAGAGTATTTGACCGTGGTCGATGAATTGGGGTGATTGTGCAAATTTGCACGGTGGAGACAAGTTGATGAGGGCTTTCGGCTATATTTTTCTTTCTCGGGATAAGCGCCACTGGGTACAGGAGATCGAACAACAGGCTGTCTTGCATGAATATGGTCGAAGCCTTGGCTGCCTGGTTGAGGAGATACTCATTGAAGAGAGCGTCCCCTTGCGGCGGCCTTTCAAGGATCGTCCGGCTGGTGGTGAACTGCTTCGGAGGTGTGGCGCGGGCGATGCGATAGTTGTGATGAGGACCGCATGGGTGCTCAGTTCCGTAGACGAAGGTGAGCGTTTGCTGCGGATGCTTAGAACCGCACAGATTGCTCTCCACTGTATGGATCTGGGCGGCAATATCAGCCTGCCGGAAAAGCGCCGCCTGATGGTTTCCGAGGGACCGGCAGCCGTTGTTGAAAAGCTGCTCGCAGCTTTGACTGTATGTGAGAGGAGCGGGCACGGCCAGGCGATTCGCACGGCCAAGAAAAATAAGAAAGAATTAGGGAAGTATCTCGGAGGTCCGGTGCCCTTTGGCTGGGAAGTGAATCAAGAGAGTTGTCTCGTGCCGAACAAGGGGCAGCAAAAAATCATCGATTTGATTATCGGCATGCGGAAGGATCGCTGGTCTTATCGGCAGATCTCACACAAACTGAGGGATGAATATAAAGTCAACCTTTCCCATGAGGGGGTTCGGAGAATCATGACCAGTGATACCAGAAAGGCTCGAGAGGGAAAGAAGTATGGACCGAAGGGCACATCAGAAGGATAACGCCAGATACAGCCGTCATTACCTCTCTGATTGAAAACCCTTGGAGCTTCATGAAACCCGGCGCAGTGCCGGGATTTTTTTGCCGGGCGGGGGTTAAAGGCTTTGATGCTTGGTGATTTTGGCGCTTATTTCCAGGTGTTGCAGCCACGCTGCCAGCAGTTGCTGTTGTTTGAAACGTTGAAGATTCTCACGGTACTTTTTCATTTCATCGCTGTTCTCAGGCATTTTTGGTGTCTCTCGGCTCAAAAAGGTGTAGACAAAAAAATCATCACCTGAGCGGCCTGGTGCATCGGGTAGAGGTGTGGCCTTTGAGAGCAGAAAGGCGGTTTGCAGGAGAGATGTCGGGAAATCGCTCTTGTCTTCAGCCGTTTTCTGATTCAGTCTGAGCAGACCGGATTCCTTGACTGTAAGACCTTTCTCCTGGGCAGTGCTTTCGAAGCTTTTTCCTTCCTTGACACTCTTCAGCATATCACTCGCTGCTGCTTCCGCCAGTTCCTGGGATTTGGCTTGCCTGTAATCTTTGCCCAGGGTTGCTTTGACGGCCTCAAACTCTGGGATTTGGGGTTCTTTTTTGTCTTCGGCAAAAACTATTAAGTAGCCGGTTGTACCTTTAATCAGAGAGCTTAATTCACCTTTTTTCAGGTCAAATGTTTTCTCGATAAATTGCGAGTCACTTTTAAGGTCGCTGGGGGCATTGCTCTTTGAGAAGAAATCGGTCTGATGCACCACAACTTCCGGATGGCTTTCAGTATATTTGTCAAGGCTGCCGGCACCGATAATCCCTTCATAGGCATCATTTGCCATCTGGAAGGTCAAACTCTCCGCCTCTTTGCGTTGAAGTATGGTAATAATTTTGCCGGTTACTTCGGCAAGGGGTTGGGTGTTTGCCGGTTTGATTTCCTCAAGCTTAATTATATGATAACCATACTGTGTTTTAATAACGTTGCTTATTTCTCCAGGCTGCAGGGCAAAGACGGCCTCGTCGAAGGCCGGAACCATTTGTCCGGTGGAGAAGAAGCCGAGATCTCCGCCACTTTTTTGGGAAGGCCCTTCCGAGTATTGTTTGGCAAGAGCTATAAAATCGCCGCCCTCTTTCAGCAGCTTCAGGACCTGAGCGGCTTTTTCGGCTTTTTCTTTCTGCAACTCAGGTGAGTCCGTCTCTTTCACCTGCAGGAGGATATGGCGGGCATGGCGTTGCTCGGGAACCATGAAAGTACTGAGGTTGCTTTTATAGTATTCGGCAATTTTGGTCTGGTCGATGGTAACCTTGTTGCCTACATCGGCAAAGGTGAAAGCTAGATATTTGAGTTTGAGCTGTGGTTCGGTTTTGTACTTTTCCTTGACCGTTTCGAACCAGGCTGCAAGGCTTGTATCGTCTATGGTCACCTTGTCGATATAGGCCGCAGGGGATAGGCGAACATATTTGACAGCAACCTTTTCGTTCATCTGGCTGTAAATCTCCTGGATTTCGTAGTCCGTTGCGACGGTGCTGAAGGCGCCGATTTGCCGAGCAGCCACTTCGGAGAGGTGATCGAAGCGCATGGATTGTTCAAATTTAGTGGGAGCCATTTTGTTGGCCGCCAGAATCGCTTTGTAACGTTCAAGACTGAAGGCGCCTTGTTCCTGGAATTGCGGCATGGTCTCGATAATGGACCGAACTTCTTCGCCACTCACCTCGATCCCCATGGCAGTAGCGCCTTGCCGGAGAAGAGCGGTCTGGACAATTTGATTGATTACCTGCTGCTTGAGGCCGAAGGATTCTGCCAGTCCTTTCGGCACGGTGCCGCCGAACTGTTTGCCGAGTTGCTGGTATGCCCGGTCGTAGGCCTGCTGGTACTGTTGGAAGGAGATTTCCTCACCGTTGATGACAATTGCCGACTGGTTGCCATTCTTCATGTTGGTGCCGACACCCCAGAATATGAAGACCAGGGCGATAACAACGACAATTACCTGAATGAAGGGAGATTGTGCTTTTTTTCTAAGTATTTGCAGCATGAATATAATATGAAGTTGGGGTTGACAAAAACCTTGAATGTTCCAGGAGTCCGCGGAAAGATCCCACTCCCCCTGGCAATGCAAGCCGTTTATAATACCTTGGAAATTCGTTTCTCTTTTTTTGATACGAATTTCGTCAAGGTACTTACACCCCTCAAGGAGGGTACTGTAAAGAGTCCCGTTGCCGGGTTAGATAACGTTTCGATTTACTCTTTCTTTTTCTGTACTGCAAGGAAAAATCCGGGGTGTAAGGTTCGCACGATCTCAGGAGAAGGGACTCTTTGTCGCTTATCGGTTCGGTTTTCCTGGAAGGCGCAAAAGAGTGTGTCTGTAATGTGTAACAATTTAATATGGTAGATAATAATAGTAAATTTTCTCGGGAAAGTTAAAAAAACGGTAGATTGGGTGAGGCATACCAATCAAAAATGGAATCGGAGCAGGGACCTTCGGCAGGCAGCAGAGAAAAGTATGTAACTACCTTATAAAAAAAACAAAATTCAAAAAATATGCCATTGAATAATGACTGATAAATGATTCTTCATTCGCTTGACAAATCGTTTTGCCTATAGTATTAAGACAAGTCAGTTTTTGAATTATAAAACGGCGTAAGCCATAAAATAATATTTCAAGGAGGTTGCAATGCCAACATTAGTTCACAATGGTAAAAGTTTCGAGGTAGATGAGGATGGTTTCCTGCTCAAAGGTGATGATTTCAACCAAGACTGGGTTGATTATGTAAAAGGTGTCGAAGGCATCTCTGAAATGACCGATGAGCATACTAAAGTTATCGACGCTCTGCAGGAATACTACAAGAAAAACGGAATTGCCCCGATGGTTCGTATTCTCTCTAAAACCACTGGTTTCCCGCTGAAAAGAATTTACGAGTTGTTCCCCTCCGGACCTGGCAAAGGAGCCTGTAAAATGGCTGGTCTGCCGAAACCCACCGGTTGCGTCTGATATTTTAGCCGCTTTTATAATTGCCTAAAAAAGGGGAGATAGCGATAGCTATTTCCCCTTTTTTCTTTTTAGTGCCTTGCAGATAATTTCCTTGTTTTTTTAAATGAAAATTATCCTTTTTAAAGGCGCCACTTATAACCCCTTGTGGGATGTTAGCTCTTGAATGGCCTTCTGGTGTGCAGCGGCAATTCTTTCCTGGTATTCCTCTCCTGATATCTTTGCACCCCTCAGGCCACCGCGAAGATTGATCTCCATCAAGTGAATATCGTTATCGGGGGTGAGTAGGAGGTCGAGGTGGCCATAGGGGAATGCGCCGCGTTGCATGACCTCCCTGCAAAAATCGAGCTGCCGATTGGACAGTGTGAAAGGTATCGCCTTTCCTCCGCAGTGCAGGTTTTGGCGGAAATTGAACGGATTGCTGCGTTGGTACGCTTCACTGTAATCATCGATGATGATGACCCGGATATCTCGGATCTCGGGTTGGAAGGGCTGGATGATAAACGGGAAGGGATAGGCGGTCACGCTCACCTGGTTGTACAGTGCTTCAATGCTGGGAAAGATATGCACACCAATGCCGGCATTTTTACGGTCATGCTTGAGTACAACCCTCCGGTGTCCGTGTTTCAGATAGAGGGAGGACACCTGGAGCAGGGTTTGCGCATCGTAGATGGCAAGGGTGTCCGGCGGCAAATAGTCGCTGAAAATTCGGGCCTGAAAAACCTTGGATCGGCTTGCCAGCTGAGCGATTGCCGAAGGAATCAGGTGGATGCCCCTGGCGAGGAGGTCGGTTAAGAGATGCTCTTCCCCCAGCTTAAGCCGAATTCGACCAATGACGATGTCGTCTTTGCCAAGTTTTTGATAGGATTGGAAGAGGGTTTGGTTGTCACGGATAATGGCAGGTCGATCTCTCAAAAGATCATCTCCGAGAACCGTTGGTGAAAGGTTGTCAGGTCCTCTTCGCAGTTGCCGCAAAAGAGCTTGACATCGCCTAGAGACTGCGAACTTTTTTCTTCAATGGTGAAACTGCCGTCGGTGTTTTGCACATAGTGTGTTGTGGTGATAACGTCATCAGTTATTTCGAAAAAATCTTTTTCGTTACCGCAGTAAGGGCATTTTAACAAATTTACAACTTTAGGATGAAACGTCATTGTCGAAAATCGTTACCTCGGGCGTACGAGAAAAGTGACTTTATGCTTCTACAACACTGCTGTCGTGGGCGATTGTCGGCTTGAGGCCGTCGATCGCCACCTTGATTTCACCTTGGATCGCTGCTCCAGATTCGACAGTGAGACTCCCTGCTTCAAGTCTGCCGTTGATGGAACAATTTTTCCTTGCCGTCAGCATGTCGGCTTTAATGTTTCCCTCAATAGTGCCATAACAGTTGAAAGAAGTGACGATTATATCTCCCTTGATTTGCCCGGTTTCGCTGAGCACAAGATGCTCGCCTTCGATATTGCCGTTGATGATGCCGTCTATGCGGGCCTTTCCCTTGAAGGTAAGACCTCCTGTGATGACCATGGTTTTATCGATGATCGAGGAGATTGTTTCACTCTCGACCTTTTTCATTTCCTGATCAATATTTGCACCTTTAGCGAACATTCCCATGTCTAGCGTTTCTCCGAGGTAGGGCCGGGCGATTCTGACGAGCTGGCAACTTTCATGAATTTGTAAGGATCAATTGTGTCACCGTCGAGGGTGACTTCATAATGCAGATGCGGTCCCGTCGACCGTCCTGTGTTGCCGACATAACCGATGAGTTGACCACGGTGCACCTTGTCGCCGGGATGAACCACAAACTTTTTCAGGTGGCAGAAGGCGCTCGAGTAGCCGTTGGCATGGTCTATCTCTAAATAATTGCCGTAACTTCCGTTGTAAAAAGCTTTTTTCACAATTCCATCGGCGGTGGCAAAAACGTTATCGCCGGGCTTGGCACGGAAGTCTATGCCGGGGTGAAAAGCTGATTTACCGTTCACCGGATCAAATCGTTTGCCGTAGCCGGAGGTGATTGGACCATCAACCGGTCTGCCAAGGGGTAGGAAACGAATAGCTTTTAGGTATTTATCGGCCCGATCAAGGAGGGCGCCATGGTTGGCTTCGGATTGTGGAATAAAGGCGCCACCACTGTTGTTTTTGCTGTCTTTGACCTCGACCGGCATTTCGATGCCGATACTGTCGATCATTTTCTCAATAAGTTCACTTCTTTCTGCCAGTTCATTGACAGCGGTGGACAGCAGGTTGTCTTTTTCCATCTTGAAGGCAACCGCCTGTTTAACGCTGCTCAGTTCGAGTCTGGCAATTTTCAAGGTCAATTTAAGTTGCTGTTCTTCGTTTTCCTTTTCGCTTTCGGCGAAGAGCTGGGCGCTGGTGCGAACCTGCTCACGCAGTTCGGCGAGTTGGCTTACGACGGCACGGTTTTCTGCGAAAAGTTTGAAAGAAAAGATACTGGTAACAGTCAGCGAAAGAACAACAATGGAGAAGAGGCAGAGGTATAACCGGAGCTTTTTGCGTGACATCGGCAGCCGTATAATCTTGCCCCGGTTGCCGGCAATAATGATATGAAGTTGATCATCCATTATGCAAATCCAAAACTATTGTTAAGAGCGAAAACAAAAAGTAAGATGAATCACTATATTTGTGAAACCTCATTTACTGGAGTACTGTTGCCGGAAAAAATTTCTCCGGAGACCTTCCTGAAACATCGAGCTGGGCAATACGCAATGGCAACAACTCCACAAAAACGCACAAAATTTTTATAGCTTATACTAAGGGGAAGGAAAATAAGCAACAATAAAAAGCCACAAAGCAGCGCCCGCATTAGTCAGGCAATATACTGTAATTGCTAAATTTTAAAATTATCCGTCACGAATATTCCAGTGTTTACGGGCGGGATGGAATTGGAGTTTTTTTCTCTTTGGTTATGGCAAATCTGATAACGTGTAAAGCCCTCAGTAAATCCTATGGTGCCCAAAAGCTCTTTAAAAATATTAATCTGGTGGTTAATAGCGGCGAGAAAATCGGCGTTATCGGACCCAATGGTTCCGGCAAATCAACCCTTCTGAAAATCATCTGCGGTCTTGAGGACTTCGATTCCGGACAGGTTGTCAGACAAAAATTTGTTCGCCTGAGTTATCTGGCCCAGGAAGATGTATTCTCTTTAGAAAAAAGCGTCAGTGCCAACCTGATGGCGGCAATAATCGATGAAGATCTCGAAGAGACCGAAAAATACAACCGCGTCCACACCCTCCTCAGTCGAGCTGAATTCCCGGATGCCGATGCCCCGGTCGGGCGCCTTTCCGGCGGCTGGCGTAAGCGATTGTCAATATGTCGGGCGCTCCTCGCAGTCCCCGATGTACTGGTTATGGATGAACCTACCAACCATTTGGATATCGAAGGCATTCTCTGGCTGGAAAAAATGTTGGCTGGTACTGCCGCCCCATCCTCCTATCTTCTAGTCAGTCATGACCGGCACTTTCTTGAAAACTGTACCAACAGGATCATCGAACTCTCCTCGCTCTATCCCGAGGGAACTCTGGAGGTGCAAGGGTCATATTCACAGTTTCTTGAGAAACGGGAACTTTTCCTCATAGGGCAAACACAGGAAGAGGAGCGGTTGGCTAATAAAGCCAAGCGGGAAATCGAGTGGTTGCGGCGTGGACCGAAGGCCAGGGCCACCAAGGCCAAATATCGCATAGACGAGGCGCACAAGCTGACCGGGGAGCTGGCTGAGGTAAAAGCGAGAAATCGCTCGATTTCAAGCGTCCAGATCGAATTCGAGGCCACCGGGCGAAAGACCAAAAAACTCCTTGAAGCCGTGGGGCTGACAAAGGCATATGGCGACGAACCGCTTTTTACCAACGTTGATATAACTCTCTCACCGGGCAGCCGTCTGGGACTTTTAGGGAGAAACGGCTGTGGCAAATCGACACTCATGAAGATCATCGCCGGGGCGATCGGCAACGGGCAGGTGCTGCCGGACTCCGGAACATTGAAAACTGCTGATAATATTAAAATCGTCACCTTTGACCAGAATCGCGAATCCATCGATCCGACCCTGACCCTGCGTCGGGCTCTGGCACCCGATGGCGACGCGGTAATGTATTGCGGCCGGTCACTTCATGTGGTTAGCTGGGCAAAGAAATTCCTCTTCCGCCCTGATCAGTTGGAAACCCCGGTCGGCCAGCTGTCCGGCGGCGAGCAGGCACGTATCCTCATCGCCGACCTGATGCGGCAGCCGGCCGATATTCTGCTTTTGGATGAGCCCACCAATGACCTCGATATCGCCTCACTCGACGTCCTGGAGACGAGCCTCACCGATTTCCCCGGGGCCTTGATCCTGGTTACCCACGATCGTTTTCTTCTTGACAGCGTGTGTGACCGGCTGCTCGGTTTTGGTGGTCGCAGCGGCGTCACCTACTATGCCGATTATGAACAGTGGTTGAGTGATTTGCCGCAAACTGCCGACAAGGAGAGCCCTCGGGATAAAGGTGGTGACAAGGGCGTCACCAGCCCCGCTCCGGTCAAAAATAGAGGCCGGTTGTCTTATCTTGATCAACGTGAATACGACCAGATCGAGGAGAAAATTAGCGCAGGCGAAGGCCGGGTCGCCGAGCTGGAAGAAATGATGTTGCGTGCCGATGTCGTCTCCGCCGCGGACAAACTGGCCGCCTGCTGGCAAGAGCTGGAGGTGACCCGGCTGGAGGTGGAAGGACTGTATGCTCGCTGGGATGAGCTGGAAGAAAAAAAAGGAGAGTGAGTGCCATATGAAAGTTGCTGTTCTTTCGGATATTCACGGCAACCTTGAAGCCTTTGAGGCGGTGACGTCCGATATACAGCGGCGGGGGGCCGACCGGGTGGTTTGCCTGGGCGACAATATCGGTTATGGGCCGGACCCGGAAGAGGTGGTACGGCAGATACGTGAGTTAGAGTATGTGTCGATTCTCGGTAATCACGAATTTGCCCTCCTCGATATTCGAGCCCGGCGATGGATGAATTTCCAGGCGGCAGAGAACAATGTTGCCACGGCAAAGTTGTTGTCGGAGGAGAACCTCGCCTACTGCTGCACCCTCCCAAAATATCTTGCCATCAACTACGCCTACTTTGTCCATGGTTTCCCGCCTGCTTCGCTCTTTCGCTATCTCAACCGCCAACCTGATGAAAGGTTGGCGGCCTTGTTCGCCACAGCCTCCTTTTCCCTTTACTTTCTCGGCCATACCCATAAGCTGGAGCTGGTCCGACAGGAGCAAGAGGTGATTGTCCGCAGGCCCTTAGGTGAAGAGCGGTTGGAACTGCAACCGGGTGAGACATATGTGATAAATGCCGGCAGTGTCGGTCAGCCGCGGGATGGTGACAATTGCGCCAAGTACCTTTTTTGGGATATGGCCGAGGCAAGCCTTGAGGTGCACTTTATCCCCTATGATTACCGAACCACCATGGAGAAAATCAGAGCAATGGACTTCCCCGATGCCTATGCCGCACGTCTAGGGTAGAACATGAAAACAATCGGCAGGTATGAGGTGGTCGGCCGTCTTGGCCGGGGTGGCATGAGCATGGTGTACAAGGCCCGGGCACCGGTCACCGGCCGCTTGGTGGCCCTGAAGATCCTTCAACCGCGACATGAATTATTTGCCGAGCTGGTCGGCGAGGAGCAGCTGAAAGAGTTGTTCGTCACCGAGGCAAAAATCATGGGCAGCCTGTCCCACGATCATGTGGCCAAGGTGCTCGATTGTGACGAGCACGAGGGGCAGCCTTTCATCGTTCTTGAATATTTTGCCCACTCCCTCGGCACTTTTATCGGCGAGTCGTATCGGGTGGAGGCTCCGTCACGGATCATCTCGGTCGCCAAGACCCAGGCCTATCTGATCCAGGCCTTAAAAGGTCTGGAGCGGCTCCATTTTGCCGGAATTGTCCATCGTGACATCAAACCCTATAATTTCATGCTGACCAGTGACGACCGGGTGAAGATCATCGATTTCGGCTTGTCGTGGGTGCGGGGTGAACAGAGAATGGCGGTGCCTGGCATGCAGGTCGGGTCTCCCTTCTATAGCGCACCTGAACAGGAAAAGGACCCGCAGCGGGCGGATGGTCGCGCCGATCTCTTCAGTCTTGGAATCATGGGATTGCGCATGCTGACCGGCCGACTCTTCGAGTACCACCAGGGTGAGAGGGCGTTGGCCAGTGCCATAAAACCCGAGGTTGGACCGTTGTGGGAGGGGTGGCTGAGGCGCAGTATTGCCAAGAAACCAGCGGACAGGTTTCAGACCGCCCAGGAGATGCGTTTAGCCTTACAGGAGCTTCCGCTCATCGAAAGGCAGGTTTCCTGCCCTCAAGAACCTGTGCCTGCCTCGATGCGCTACTCGGTGCGCAGTACGGCGGAAAGGGTGATGAAGAAGGATATTTGCGCCTGCCTGGGCCTTGATGCATTGTTCCGGCCTTTGGCGTATGCGGCGCAGGATTTTGCTGCCGTAGGCCCACTCGTGGCCCATGAGCGCAACAGCAGTCTACTTTGGCAACGGTATGGACCGGGGTTTCCCTTGGATTGGCACCAGGCCGGGGAATACGTCGCTCACCTCAACAGCTGCCGCTGGCAAGGGCGTGATACCTGGCGGCTGCCCACCGTCGTCGAGGTTCTCACCGTGCTCAACCCCCCCCTGCACGGAGTGGCATGCTCATCCTGGCCGCTTTTCGACTGTACCATTCACTGGCTGTGGACCAGTGATCCCTGTACTAAAAAGCAGGTCTGGACGGTTGACGTGGTCGAGAGTTTTTTCGAACTTCTCGATAAAGACGGTGTCGCCTCTGTTTGTGCAGTAAGTTCTGATTGAGTTGACTCTGCTCAGGTTTACCTTGCGGCAAAGAACGCTGCGACCACATCCAGAATGGTGGTGATATCTTCCCGGCTGATGTCCAGATGGGTGACCAGCCGGGTGGTTTTGCCGGGGCTGATAAGGATCTGGTGGTGACCGAGAAAATCCGCGAGATCCTGGGTGGTTGCTGCATCGGCGCTGAAGAACACCATGTTGGTCTGGGCGGGATTTCTGTTAACCGTCAACGCTTCAAAGCGTGATAAGCCCTCGGCCAGAATCTCGGCATGTCGGTGGTCGAGGGCCAGCCGTTCAACGTTGTTTTCCAGGGCGTACATTCCTGCGGCGGCCAGAATCCCTGCCTGGCGCATACCGCCGCCGGTCATTTTTCGCCACTTTCGCGCTTCCTCGATAAACGGACGACTGCCGGCCAGCAGGGAGCCGACCGGCGCTCCCAGCCCTTTGGAGAGACAGAGAGAGACCGAGTGGAAATGGCGGGTGATCTCCTTAACTGCAACCTCCTGTTTGACCACGGCATTCATAAGCCTTGCCCCGTCGAGATGCAGCTTAAGGTTTTTGGTCTTGGCAAAGACGGCTGCCTCGGCCAGATATGAGAGCGGCAGGACCTTGCCATTCTGGGTGTTTTCCAGGCAGAGGAGACGGGTTCTGGCAAAATGGATATCGTCGGGCTTGATCTTTTCCTCAACCTTGGTAAGGGACAGGGTCGAATCTTCTTCGAACTCGATAGGCTGCGGCTGGACACTGCCCAATACGGCGGCACCGCCACCTTCATATCTGTAGGTGTGGGCTCCCTGGCCGACGATATATTCGTCGCCTCGGCCACAGTGTGACAAAATACCGATGAGGTTGGCCTGGGTGCCGCTGGCGGTAAAAATCGTCGCTTCAAAGCCGAGGAGCTTGGCGGCAAAGGCCTCCAGCCGGTTGACCGTCGGATCGTCACGGTAGACATCGTCGCCGACCTCGGCGCAGGTCATGGCCTGGCGCATAGCTGCGGAAGGTTTGGTGACGGTATCGCTCCGTAAATCGATTACTGGCATGACTGCCTCCAGGTGCGTCTAAGAGAAAAAAGTATTGCAACCTGCGCTGCGGTGGCGGATACTGCGGCGCAGGCTCTGGTTGTGTTCGACAGCAAAGTACAAGACAAGGAATAAAAAAGCGATGGGAAAAAATGAAGGTTTAAGTGAAGCTCAAAGGGGTATTTTGGCCGAGGCGAACTCCACTTTGAGCACATTATCGGAGGATGAGGTTGTGGCCATCGGGGCAGGCGAGATTGCTGTCGCTAAGATGTCGGATGCCCAGCTTGAGGAATTTTTACAGATCGCCAATCTCCTCTACCGAGGTGGAGAAGAGCTGATATCCGACGCCGTGTACGACTTCACCTTTCTGGCCGAGCTTAAAAGACGTCAGCCCGATCATTCCTATCTCCATACGGTGGAACCGGAGGTGCTGATCGAGGCCAAGACCGTTGAGCTGCCGGTACGGATGTTGTCCACTGAAAAGGCCTACGACTTTGCCGCCATTGTCAACTGGGCCAAACGGATTGAAAAAGCGGCCGGCGAATGTGGCCGCGACTTTGCAAACCTCGTTTTTCGGGTGATGCCAAAACTCGACGGTTATGCCGCCTATGATGACGGACAGAATCTCTTCACCCGCGGCGACGGCAGGCGGGGTACGGATATCACCAGGGTTTTCGAGCGAGGACTGCAGGTCGCAACGGGCGGCAGGCGGGGGCTCGGGGCAGGGGAGGTAGTTGTCCGTCGCAGCTATTTTCACGATCATCTAGCGGCAATTTTTGACAACTCTCGAAACTTTCAGGCCAGTCTTATAAAAGAGAAGGAACTTGAAGCCCCGGCGGAAGAGGCCATTCGCTCCGGCCATGCGGTTTTCTTCCCCTTCAGTCTGCTGCCCGCCTGGCAGGGGCCATGGGCGGCGCTGGCCGCAGGTTTTGAGGCCATAGTCGACGATTTGTGGCAGAAGGTCGACTATGATGTTGACGGCATTGTCCTGGAGATTTCCGATGCGGTGTTGCGCGACTATCTCGGTGCAACCAGGCATCACCACCGCTGGCAGATTGCCTACAAGAAAAACACCGAAACCGCCGAGGTCAAGGTGTTGCGGGTCGTTCCGCAGACATCCCGCTCCGGTCGGGTTAATCCGGTGGCCGAGGTTGAGCCGACGCGGTTGAGTGGTGCCCTGATCCAAAGGGCGACGGCGCACCACTACAATATGGTGCGGGAGAAGGGGGTGGGGCCGGGGGCAATCATCCGGCTGTCGCGCAGCGGCGAGGTGATTCCTAAGATCGAAGAGGTTTTGACCCCAGTTGAGCCGGAGCTGCCCGACGCCTGTCCCAGTTGCGGCTCACCCTTGGTTTGGGAAAACGATTTTCTCCTGTGTATCAACAATATGAATTGTCCCGCCCAGATCACCACCGCCATCGAGCACTTTTTTAAGGTCCTTGGCAATATCGACGGCTTTGGACCGTCCTCGGTGCGGAAGATCTTCGACGGCGGCAAGGCCTCCATCCCGATGATCTACACACTCACCGAAGAGGACTTCGTTGGCCTCGGTTTCGGGCCGAAACAGGCGGAGAATATGGTAGCCCAACTGCAACGCAGCCTGGCGCTGCCGATTGAGGATTGGCGGTTTCTTGCGGCCTTTGGAATGTATCGAATGGGCATGGGCAACTGCGAAAAGCTATTGGCCGCCCATCCCCTGGAACGGGTTTTTTCCCTCACCCGAGAAGAGATCATCGCCATCAAGGGTTTCAGTGAGAAAACCGCTGAAGAGATGCTGGCCGGGATGAAGGCGACTGCTGCGCTTTTCAATGCCCTGTACGGACTGGGCTTTAATCTCATAGCAACTCCGCTTGAGACGGCCGGCGAGGCGCAGGGGACAGGGCCGCTTGCCGGGAAACTCATCGTCTTTACCGGTTCCATGCAGACGGGTAGTCGGGAGGATATGAAAAAACAGGCAAAGGGTCTTGGGGCAAAAATTGGCGAGAGTATCACCGGCAAGACCGACCTTCTGGTCTGCGGTGACAAGGTTGGGGCCAGCAAACTGAATAAGGCCGAGAGTCTGGGCGTGCGGATCGTTACCGAAGCTGAATATTTGGCAATGCTTTTGTAATTTGGTAAAAAACGGCACAGGGAAAGCCCTTCCCCGATGCCGTATCAAGCAGGCTCCCTTTGCCTATTTCGGCGGTTCCAAGAGCTTGCCGGCTTTGGCGATATTCTCGTGCGGGACCTCGTCGATAAAGATCAGGATTGCTTCCGGTGGCTTATTGGCTTCTTTGCTGATGACCTCGGTGACGCCCTTACTGATTTTCTGTTTCTGTTCCTTGGTGAGTGTTCCGGCGACCCGGATATTAACGTAAGGCATGATGACTCCCTGGAGTAGTTTGAGTTTGCAAGCTGATGGTTCAGGACAATGGCTACCAAAAGCGACCATGTGCAAATGTACCTTCTTTTGCTTTGTGAAAAAAGAGGATATTTTTCGTTCGAATGATTCTCTTGCCTCTTCCCTTATCTCGCACACTATTGCTGAATTGTCTAGGCATTGATACTACGTTAGCAGGCAAAAAAATCTTGACAACCTATCGAAAAAAAAGAACCAATGGTAGGCAAGATTAAATATTCATCCGCCGAACTTAACGTTAAAAAACAGAGATATCATGGTATCCCCAAAACTCGTTGCAAAAATCGAATCAGAAGAACCAACCCTTCGCTTAGCAGTTTTGATCGACGCAGATAATGCCCAGGCAGCGGTCATTGAGGGCCTTCTTGCTGAAATAGCCAGGTACGGAGAGGCGACCGTGCGGCGCATTTATGGTGATTTTACTGCGACAACCAGTGCTTCATGGAAGAAGGTATTGCAGCGATACGCGATCAAACCTGTGCAGCAGTTCGCCTATACAACCGGCAAGAACGCTACGGACAGCACTTTGATTATTGATGCCATGGATTTACTGTACACCAGGAAATTTGACGGTTTCTGCCTGATAACCAGTGACAGTGATTTCACCGGTCTTGCCATGCGATTGCGGGAGGAGGGCCTGAGGGTCCTTGGTTTTGGCGAAAAGAAAACTCCCGAGGCGTTCAGGAATGCCTGCCATAAGTTTGTCTTTACCGAAGTCCTGCGTCCCAGCAGCCATGCCGAGCATACCGGGCATGCAGGACAATCAGCAAAAGATGACGGCGAACAAAAGTCCGTGCCGACCAAGGCAACTTCCGACACAACGGCGCCAACCAACCTCGAATTCCCCAAAAAATTCGTTCTGAGTGCCCTGGAGCAGTCAACCGACGACGCCGGGTGGGCTCAGCTTGGCACCTTCGGAAGTTACTTGACCAAACTGCAACCCGACTTTGATCCCAGGCTTTATGGCTACAAGAAACTCTCTGATCTTGTTAAGGCAAAGACGGACCTCTTCCTGACCGAAGAACGGCAGGCATCAGAGTCAAGCCAGAAGGTTTTGTACGTTCGAGCGAGATAACAATATGGTTGATACGAATCGCACCTATGAACTGGCTGTCTTACCCGTAAAAAATACCGTTGTTTTTCCATATGTCGTGGTTCCCTACATAACCGATACCGTTCGATCAATTGAGGCAATTGATTCAGCCCTGAGCAGGGAAGACAAGACGCTGGCAATATTTGCTCAACGAGACCCGCAATGCAATGACCCAGGCCTTCAAGATCTCTATTCGGTTGGAACCTCAGGAATCGTCCGAGTGTTTGCCCGCTCCGACACGGTAGTCCAGGTTTTCCTGCATGGCATTGAGAGGGTCGAGATCACTGAACTCGTCTCCAGAAAATCCTTCCTCATGGCTCGGGTTCGGAGTATGCCGATGACGGGTGAGCAAGGGATAGAAACCGAGGCGATGGAAAGGGAGGTCCTGGATCTGGCAAAGAGATATTTCACTCTTGCTCAACCGAATCTCGACATAAATATCCCACAAATGATCCCTTCCGGGGATGCCTTTAACCAGATTATCTATCCGCTTGGACAAATGCTTGGCATGTCGATGGATCGTCGTCAGGCCTTCCTGGAGGCATCTTGCTCCACTGCAGCAATGCAGCTGCTCATCGAATACTTGAATCATGAAATCCAGATTCTTGATGTAAGGAAACAGATTTCCGACGCCGCCCAGTCAAAAATTTCCAAGAATCAGCGTGAATTTATTCTTCGCGAACAACTGGAAGCAATCCAGAAGGAACTTGGAGAATCAAGCCCAAGTGCTTCAGAATTTGCTAAACTACAAAAAAAATTTGCTGCCTGCGCACTCCCAGATTCCATCCGTGATGAAGTGCAAAAGGAGATCGATCGTCTGCGGCAGATTCCCACAACATCCCCGGAATACCAGGTAGCCAGCGCCCATATGGAACTCATTCTCGATCTGCCCTGGGATTCTGCCACGGAAGATAATCTGGATCTCAGGAATGCCCGCAGCGTATTGGATCAGGACCACTATGGTTTGAAAGATATTAAGGAGCGGATAGTTGAACAGCTGGCGGTGATGAAACTCAATCCCAGCGCAAAATCGCCGATCCTCTGTTTTGTCGGACCACCCGGGACCGGAAAGACTTCTCTCGGGCAATCGATAGCACGGGCCCTCGGCCGAAAATTCGAACGATTCAGCCTTGGTGGGCTCTCGGATGAGGCGGAATTGAGGGGCCATCGGCGAACCTATATCGGGGCTATGCCGGGACGGATTATTCAGGCATTGCGACGGAGCAAGGTCCACAATCCTCTGGTGATGCTCGATGAAGTGGATAAGCTGGGAAGAGATTTCCGGGGTGATCCGGCCGCCGCCCTGATGGAAATACTCGATCCTGCACAAAATAATGCCTTTCGTGACAATTATCTCGATCTGCCTTTCGACCTATCCCGGGTGTTTTTTATTGTCACAGCCAATACCACCGACACCATTCCAAAGCCTCTCTTTGACCGCATGGAAACCCTGCATATTTCCGGTTATGGCGAGGAGGAGAAACAAGAAATTGCGGTTCGATATCTCATCCCCAGGCAATTATCGGAAGCCGGCCTGACAGCAGAACAATTTGTGCTTGCCGGCGACGTCATCTCTTCTGTCATTCATTGTTATACCAGAGAGGCCGGGGTCAGAGAGTTGGAGAGAATGATAGGAAAACTCGTCCGTAAGGTGGCGATACGTTTTGCCGAGAAGGAAAGCGACTCTGTGAAGATAGGCAAAGAAGACCTTGGGAACATGCTGGGACCGGAGCGTTTTTTTATTGAAAAACTCCGTCGATCCCTGCCGCCTGGAGTGGCAACCGGACTTGCCTGGACCGAATCGGGGGGCGATGTGCTCTACGTCGAAGCACTCAATTTGCCCGAGAAAGAGCACATCACCCTTACCGGTCACCTTGGCGAGGTGATGAAAGAGTCTGCCTTGGCCGCCAGCAGCTATCTTCACGCGCAAAGCGGACACTTCAATCTGCAAATCCCCCCCGGTGCCGTCCATATCCACGTTCCAGCCGGTGCAATCCCCAAAGATGGACCATCCGCAGGTCTTACCATGACGGCCGCCCTGGCATCTCTCTATAGCGGACTGCCAACCCGCAGTGATACTGCCATGACCGGGGAGATAACCCTCAGCGGTCTGATCCTGCCGGTTGGAGGTATCAAGGAAAAGGTGCTGGCGGCCAGGCGGGCGGATATTCATCGCATTGTTATGCCGGCCGAGAACCGGAAAGATCTACAGGAATTGCCCGACCATGTGAGGGTGACGATGGAGTTTGTATTCGTCAGTTCGATTGAGGAAGCGCTGGCAAAGGTTATTCCCGGGTTGGTGGTATCACCATCAACGGAGGGACCTTCGAAAGTATAATGACCGGCCGACACCCCGGGCATGTTTTAACCTGTCAATTGACACTGAAGGATAAATACCAGAACATGGGTGCCCAGATGGTCATTTCCAAACCGATCAAGGACAAAAAGGAAATTGAACAGGTCGGTACCATCTCCGCCAACAGTGACGAGACTATCGGTAAACTGATCGCCGATGCCATGGATAAGGTGGGCAAGGAAGGGGTGATTACCGTCGAAGAGGCAAAGAGCATGGATACCGCACTTGATGTCGTCGAGGGAATGCAATTCGACCGCGGCTATGTCTCTCCTTATTTTGTCACCGACCCGGAAAAAATGGAAGTCCTCCTTGAAGAACCGGCCGTTCTCATCAATGAAAAAAAGATCTCTTCAATGAAGGATCTTGTACCTCTATTGGAAGAAGTGGCCAGCGCTGCCAAACCCTTGCTGATTATCGCCGAGGATATTGATGGCGAAGCCCTTGCGACCCTCATTGTCAACAAGCTGCGCGGAACCTTGAAGGTAGCCGCCGTCAAGGCACCCGGCTTTGGTGACCGGCGCAAAGCCATGCTTGAGGATATCGCCATTCTTACCGGTGGGCAGGTGATCAGTGAAGATCTTGGCATCAAACTTGAGAATGTAAAACTTCAGGACCTGGGCAGATGCAAGTCGGTCAAAATTGACAAAGACAATACGACCATTGTTGACGGTGCCGGCAGTAAAAAAGCAATCGACAAGCGGACCAAGCAGATCCAAACCCAGATCGCCGACACAACCTCGAGCTATGACAAGGAAAAGCTGCAGGAGCGTCTTGCCAAGCTTATCGGTGGCGTGGCGGTCATCAAGATTGGTGCGGCTACCGAACCGGAAATGAAGGAGAAGAAGGCCCGGGTCGAAGATGCCCTTAACGCAACCCGTGCCGCAGTTGAAGAAGGAATAGTCCCGGGTGGCGGAGTCGCGCTGGTCCGCTGCATCAAGGCCCTCGACAACGCTCAGATTTCGGGAGAGGAAAAACATGGTCTGAAAATTCTCCGCCGAGCGCTTTCCGCACCCCTTAAACAGATTGCCGAAAATGCCGGTTGCGAGGGCTCGGTGGTGCTCCTCACAACCCAAGCAACCATCGCCGAGCAGCCTGAGGATAAAAAGAAACCTGCAATGCCCCCAGGCGGTGCTATGGACGACATGTATTAATCCAGCCCTTGCTGTTTGCTCAATCAGTTTCTGGGATACGGTGCCTTGGCTGGTACCGTATCCAACCAATATGGCGCAACCTTTGGCAGAGAGGTTCGCTGATGATCCGCTTATGGCGCGAATTTTAAAATTTCAAGATCTTTCATTATCTTGTAGTGTTTATCGTTTCCCGTGAGCAGGGGAAAGCCATAGGCGATTGCCGTGGCTCCAATCAATGCGTCTGCCAGCTGCATGGAATGGCTGAGAAAATTCGGTATCGATGAGCATCAAAATCTTCCTTTTCTCAAATTTTTTACATGCTCATCCACATCCTGGACGGTGTCGTTATCTTTCCATATTCCGAACAATTCATTTTTTCCCGTTTGCTTTTTTGTTTCCTGATAAGGAACAAGTTTGGCGCACGGTTTTCCACGGAAGGTGCGTGGAAAGCGCAGTGTCGACTGTGTACACGATATAAATACTTGACGGCAAAAGGGAAGAAAACAAATGTGGCAAAAACGGCTATAGCCAGAGAGATTGTCGGTTTTTCCTGGGCGATAGCACAGGCCCTTCCCAAAGCAGCATGACTTTTGACCGCCATAGCATTAAGTGGTTGGTGAGTCAAGGTCAAGCCCTACGGGCGCTTCGTTCCTCCGCGACCTTGACACACCAACCACTCAATGCTCAACCTGAAGTTGGCGATGCGGAGGAGCACCTCCGGCGGGGCTCAGACAAAAGAGCTGGCTTAGGCAGATTATGAATTTTAAAGGAATATTTTAAACTTACTGGAGTATTTAATAAAGAGACACAACCCTTTCAGTTTATTGTCAGATGCGCGGTCACGGTCAGGAGAACCCTCGAAGGTACTATGGGAATAGGCATAACAGCTGAAACTCCCGTCTTTAGATAGAGGCATCTCCACGACGAAGCCAATTCATACGGTAACCAACCCGCGTATATCAGACTGATCAACCGTCGTTAAACGATGGCCCCGCTTCTGACGATGAACTTGAAAGATGCATGTCAACCTCGTTGCAACCTTCGGTAAACCACCGGGGTAAAAAGAGGTAATGGATATCTGTTTTCTATTGACAGTGTTAACCATATCAGTATCTTGGAAATTCATTTCTTGTTTTCTGAAAACGAATTTCGTGAAGGTACTTATCCCCCTTTTGTTGGGGGGCCTAGTAGACAATTGCCAATGTTTCTTTCGGCGAATTTCCCCGATGGCCAAGCAGTGTCGCAACGTCCGAGGTCTTCGGCTTAACCAGTTTAAAGAGCGAGCCATAGTGCTCGTCAAACCCGGCCAACAATCGCTCGGCCCTGACACTGCCGGTCTCAAGAAAGTGCATATCGATAATCCCCCGCAGATGCTCCTGCAATACCGGTCGCCCCTCAAGGGATAAGACCTCAACCAGTTCCTGATTCACCCTCGCGACAAAGGCATCTTTTTCGTCCAGGACATAAGCAAAACCGCCGGTCATCCCGGCACCGAAATTGACCCCGGTCTCGCCAAGAATGGTGACGATCCCGCCGGTCATATACTCACAGCCGTTATCGCCTATGCCCTCGACCACTGCCTGGGCACCTGAGTTACGGACGGCGAAACGTTCGCCGGCCTTACCCGCCGCATACAGCCTGCCGCCGGTCGCACCGTACAAACAGGTATTGCCGATGATGGTTGCTTCGTGACTTTTATAAGCCACCCCCTGGGGCGGACGAATGGTAAGCTTGCCGCCGGCCATGCCCTTACCCACATAGTCGTTGGCATCGCCGGTCAGCACCATGTGCAGGCCACCGGCGTTCCAGGCCCCGAAACTCTGGCCGGCTGTGCCGGTAAAGAGCAGGTGAATCGGGTGGTCTTCCATGCCTTTATTGCCGTGCAGAATGGCAATCTGCCCGGACAACCTTGCTCCAACCGTCCGGTCGGTGTTACGGATCTGAAAACTGCCGCCACCCCCGGTGCTGGTCCGCACCGCTTCAGTGAAGCGTTCGACTAATTCCAGGTTCAGAACCCCTGGGTCGGCTGGGATATTTGCTTCTCGGCAAAAAAAGCCGCTGGTCTCCGGCGGCTCGACCGAGGCCAAAATAGGTCGCAACACCAGTTTTTTCTGCCGCGGGGTTATGCCTTGTACCTCCTCCAGCAGGTCGGTTCTGCCGATCAGGTCGGTGAGTTTCACCACCCCCAGTTCGGCCATAATCAGTCGGGTTTCCTGTACCATAAAACGAAAATAGTTCATGACCATCTCGGGGACGCCGGCAAAATAATCTTTGCGAAGCGTCTCATCCTGGGTGGCGATGCCGGTCGCACAGTTATTGAGATGGCAGATGCGCAGGAACTTGCAGCCAAGGGAAATAAGCGGTCCGGTGCCGAAGCCAAAACTCTCGGCGCCAAGAATTGCCGCCTTGACGATATCCCGACCGGTTTTCAGTCCGCCATCGACCTGCAAGCGTACCTTATGGCGCAGACCGTTGGCCACCAGGGCCTGCTGGGTCTCAGCAAGGCCCAGCTCCCACGGACAACCGGCGTATTTCACCGAGGTGAGCGGGCTGGCCCCGGTGCCGCCATCGTAGCCGGAGATGGTTATCAGATCGGCATAGGCCTTAACCACCCCGGTGGCGATGGTGCCAACGCCCGGTTCGGAAACCAGTTTGACACTGACTAGGGCCTTGGGGTTCACCTGCTTGAGATCAAAAATCAACTGCGCCAGATCCTCAATGGAGTAGATGTCATGGTGCGGCGGCGGTGAAATAAGAGTCACCCCCGGCACCGAATAACGCAGGACGGCGATCTGGGCGGTCACCTTATGCCCCGGCAGCTGCCCGCCTTCGCCGGGTTTTGCACCCTGGGCCATCTTGATTTGCAGAACCTCGGCATTCATCAGGTAGTGCGGAGTCACGCCAAAACGGCCGGAAGCCACCTGTTTGATCTTCGACACCCGCTCGGTGCCGAAACGGCTCGGGTCCTCACCCCCTTCCCCGCTGTTGGAAAAGCCACCGAGGCGGTTCATGCCGATGGCCAAGGCCTCATGCGCCTGCTGGCCAAGGGCGCCGATGGACATGGCCGCCGAATCGAAGCGGCGGTAGAAATTCTCGCCTCCTTCGACCTCGCCCAAGGCTATAGTCTTTTCTCCGACCTTCAAGCGCAGGAGATCGCGCAGGCAGGCGACCGGCCGGTTATCAACCAATCCCGAATAAACCTGGTAGTCTTCAAAACTGCCGGTGCGCACCGCCTTTTGCAAGGCCTGGACGACATCGGGGTTATAGGCATGATACTCGCCGCCGTGAATATATTTATAAAGACCGCCGCGAACCAGCGACTGGTGGCCGCGGTGCCATGCGTGTTTGGCCAGCCGTTCCTGGTCTGCCTGAAAATCGGAGAAATCCGCCCCTGCAATGCGGCTGACAACTCCCGGGAAGCATAGCTCGATAACCTTATGACCAAGACCGATCGCCTCGAAGAGCTGAGAACAGCGATAGGAGGCGACGGTGGCTATGCCCATTTTCGAGAGGATTTTCAGCAGCCCTTTATCGATGCCCTTACGATAGTTGCACATCGCCTGGCGCAGATCAACCTTCAACACCCCTTCATCGACCATCCGGGCCAGCGACTCATACACCAGGTAAGGATAGACCGCAGTCGCCCCCATGCCGATAAGAACCGCAAAGTGGTGCGGATCGCGGACCGAGGCGGTTTCAACAAGGATATTGGCGTCACAGCGACGGTCGTTTTCAACAAGAATCCGCTGCACCGCCCCCACCGCCATGGCCGCCGGAATGGGCAGGGTTTCGGCGTTGACGGCGCGGTCGGAAAGAATCAACAACACCGCCCCCTCTTCAGTTACGGCAAGGGCTTTAGAAGCAAGTTCTTGTATCGCCGTGGCAAGGCCGGTGGCTACGCGGTAATTGAGATCAAGAACCACATGTTTATAATGAGTCTGATTGAGGTCTCGCAGTTGCTGCAGGTCGCTGTACACCAGAACCGGCGACTGAAACATCACCCGGTAGGCATGGCCTTCCGCCTCGTCGAAGACGTTTTCTTCACGGCCAATGCAGGTGGCAAGGGACATGACATGGCGCTCGCGCAGCGGATCGATGGGCGGATTGGTAACCTGGGCAAACATCTGCCGGAAGTAGTCATAGAGACTACGTTCACGACTCGATAATACGGCCATCGGCGCGTCGTCACCCATGGAACCAACCGGCTCCTGGCCGGTCTCGCCGAGGACCGCCACCATCTGCTGCAGCTCTTCATTGCTCCAGCCGAAAAGCTTTTGGTAAAGAAGAAGCCGGTCGTCATCCAATTCACGCGCCCCGGTCGGTAGCTCCAGGTCGTAGTCGAAGGAACGGAGATTCCGGCAACATTTATCCATCCATTTTTTATAGGGGTGGCGACTCTTCAGCTCTCGGTCGATATCCCAGGAGGTCCAGCGTTTGCCGGTCAGGGTATCGATCACCAGGAGCTCACCGGGACCAACTCTCCCTTTCTCCAACACCTCGTCCGGCTCGTAGTCCCAGATACCAATCTCGGAGGCGAGAGTAATGAGATTATCCTTGGTTACCACATAGCGCGCCGGCCTGAGACCGTTGCGATCAAGACCGCAGGCGGCAAAGCGGCCGTCGCTCATGACGATCCCGGCCGGGCCGTCCCAGGGTTCCATATGCATCGAGTTAAAATCGTAGAAGGCGCGCAGATCCTCGTCCATATCCGGATGCTGCTGCCAGGCGGGCGGGACTAGCAGACGGAAGGCGCGAAACAGGTCCATGCCGCCGGCCAGGAGCAGTTCGAGCATATTGTCAAGCGCTGAGGAGTCGGAACCGGTGTTGTTGACAAAAGGCGCCGCCTCGGCCATGTCCGGCAACAGCGGCGAGCGCAATTTGTAGGAGCGCGCCCGCGACCACTGGCGATTGCCGGTAATGGTGTTGATCTCGCCGTTATGGGCAAGGTAGCGGAAGGGGTGGGCGAGCGGCCACCTTGGCAGGGTATTGGTGGAGAAGCGCTGGTGAAAGAGGCAGATCGCCGACTGCATGCGAAAATCGGCAAGATCCGGATAAAATTTCGGCAGGTCGACCGGCCGACACAACCCTTTATAAACAATCACCAGCCCCGAGAGGCTGGAAATATAGAAATCCGGGTCATCCATCACCCTTTTTTCCACTCGCCGCTTGACCATATACAGCCTGCGCTCCAGATCCTTTGAACCCCAACCGAAGGGGCCGTTGAAAACCACCTGGGCTATGGTCGGCATGGTAGACTGGGCAAAGGGGCCGAGCACCGCCGGATCAACGGGTACCTGCCGCCAACCGACGACGGAAAGGGTCTCCCTCACCAACTCCTCATTAATAACCGTTTGCGCTGCACCTGCCTTGGCGGAATCCCGACTGAAAAAGACCATGCCAACCCCGTACCGGCCGCCAAGCGCCCAACCTTCTTCCTTTGCGATCGCCTGAAAAAAGGTATCGGGTTTCTGCAGCAGGAGACCGCAGCCGTCGCCGGTACGGCCGTCGGCGGCGATACCGCCGCGATGGGCCATGCGGGCGAGCGATGAGATGGCGGTGCGAACCAGTTTATGACTGGCCTCGCCGGTAAGATGGGCCATCAGTCCAAAACCACAGTTATCTTTCACCACTTCCGGGTTATACAGGGTCATTGTCGCCTCTTTCTTTCGAGCAGGACTACTTTTCAAATAAAACGCTTCATCATCTCGTCGATTGCCGCATCGACATTCTCTGGACCGATTCCGGCCCTGGCGCAGGCAGCTTCGACATGCTGCCGCTTGGTCGTATCAACCATATCGCTGGTACCGCGAAACAGACCCATCCGTCGTCCAATCTGGTAGATCATCCGTTCACCCGGCTCCATGGCCAAAAAACCTTTGACAATCGCAACCATCTTTTCTTTATCCTGGGGATAGGTGCCCTGGACATCCTCGAAAAGGTTGAGAATATGATCACTGACCAGGGTACTGGCTATGCCGTCCAGGGTTTCGAGAAACAGCAAGAGTTCCCTCGCCGTTTCCATATCGGTAAGTTTGGTAAAATCACCGCGCCGGTATTCCTGAAAAAGTTCGACATGGTCGGGAATGGCCAGACTGCGCAAGCGAATAAAATCCGGATTGATCTGGTTCAAGGCATCGGCGCTTTCCCGGGCGTGATCTTCCGACAGCTCGCGGCCGCCAAGACCGGGCATAAGGTATTCGGACAGCTCCATGCCCGCCTGCTTCACCTTCTGCCCGGCGCGGATATGGGTCTTCTTGTCCACCCCCTTATGCACCCGGGCCAGGACCTTGTCCGAACCGGACTCCATGCCGATATGGATGCGGGAAAGTCCGGCCTCGGCCAGGAGTCTCAGATTTTCGTCACTGATCCTGGCGACCGTATGCGACCGAGCATAGGAGGTGATTCGGTCAACCCAAGGAAAACATTCCCTCAGATGGCGGACAATGACCAGCAGCCTTTCCGGCTTGATCACCAGGCTGTTGGCGTCCTGGAGAAAGATAGCCCGCATGCCGGTTGACGCCCAGTGCAGAGCGGCGTTCAGGGCGGCGCGGTCGCCGCCGTCGTCCGCTGCCCTCAGCCTGGCGATATCGTCAGGGTAGATCTTGCCGCTTGAAACGGCGCATTTTTTGATCTCTATAACATAGCGGTGGACACGGTTGATATCCTCGAGAACGTGTTCCACCGGCCGCAGGGAAAATTCCCGGCCTTTATAGACCGGGCAGAAGGTGCAGCGGTTCCAGGGACAGTTGCGGGTGATGCG
>JAZDOW010000138.1:0-63724 GCA_043798185.1 Pseudomonadota bacterium
GACCGAGGATATAATCCAGTTGTTTCGCAATATTCGGGACAAAATGGGTATTACCATCCTCCTCATCGAACACGATATGCGGGTGGTAATGAATATATCGGAGGATATCTGCGTTATGGATTACGGAGTGAAAATTGCCCAAGGCAGCCCCGCGGAAATACGCAACAATACCCGTGTCATTGAGGCCTACCTGGGGCGTGGGGCCGTTGCCGGACAGCATGAGGAGAAAATGCAATGAGTCTCTTGACAATTGAAAATATCCACAGTTATTACGGACATATTCATGCCCTGAAGGGGATATTGGAACCCCATGAGATTGTCTACCAGGGCATGGTCCATGTGCCCGAGGGGCGGGGTATATTTCCGACACTAACGGTCAAGGAAAACCTGGAGATGGGCGCCTTTACCGTCAAGGATTCGAGGCTGGTGGAAGAGCGGATGGAAAACGGCTTTGCCCTCTTTCCCAGGCTCAAGGAGCGTATCGATCAATTCGGTGGGACGCTCTCCGGCGGCGAGCAACAGATGCTGGCCATTGCCCGAGGCCTCATGCTCGATGAGCCGACGATGGGCCTGGCACCGATCCTTGTCGAGTTAATCTTTGATATTATTAAAAAACTGAACGATCAGGGCACAACCATTCTCCTGGTCGAACAAAACGCCCTCATGGCCCTGTCCATCGCCCATCGCGGGTATGTTCTGCAGACCGAAGAGATCCACCGTCACCGATTCGGCCGCGAGTCTCAGGAGCAACAAGGCGGTGCAGAAAGCTTATCTCGGCATCATCTGATATCAGGCAGGATACTTGTCGGCGATATAATCCTTGAGATATCTGTTCTCGACATCCTTTTCCTTGAGCAGGGCTTTAACCACGTCGCCGATTGAAACCATGCCTTTAAGTTCCTTACCGTCCATAATAGGAATGTGGCGAATTCTATTTTCGGTCATGATCGCCAGGATATAGTCGACGGAATCATCTTCCGTGCCGACTATGAGATTGGTGGTCATAACGGCCTCAACTGTTATCGTCTTGAGCTTGTCAAAGTGATTGACCACTGCCATTAAGACATCACGAGCTCCGATGATACCGAGGATATTGTTATTTTTATCAACTATCAGTAGGGAGCCGATTCGGTTTGCCGAAAAGATCGACATTGCGTCTATAACTCCGGTTTCCTTTTCAATAGTGATAACCCGATTTCCTTTTGCTGCCAAAATATCTTTTACTTTCATTTTGAGGAGCTCCCTATCTGGTATCTTTGACTAGGAAATCAGCCGTTCATTGCTGATTGTTGTAACTTTTAGCAGTTTCTAGAAGAAAAAACCTTGGAAACGCTATAATGAGCCGTTAAAAAATCTTATCATACGAAAAAGATTTTTGGAACGGCTCCTAGCTAAATAACAATAGGGTAGATGCCTATGGCAAATACACAGAATGCCAGGATGAAGGTACAGGCGATCGCAAACACCGATCCCTTTGTCTCGAAATTATCCGCTGCTTCATGGAAGTACATGTTGATGATCAGTCGCAGGTAATACCACATCGACAGAATACTGCTGACGATGCCAAGCACGGCAAGGGTCATTTGATCTGCGGAAATTGCACTGGTAATTACATAGAATTTACCCATAAATCCGGCAGTCGGAGGAATACCGGCCATGGACAGCAGGAACACGGTGATGGCTGCTGCCGAATAAGGACGAACCTTGGCCAGACCCTTGAAATCATCAAAGGTACAACGCTTTTCTCCCTTGCCGCCAAGATAGGCAAGGGCGGCGAACATTCCCAGAGTTCCGGCGGCATAGGCTGCCAAGTAGTAGGCAATAACACTGCCGGTGAAATGTTCGGTGCTTATAGCAACAAGGGCAATGAGCAGGTAGCCGGAATGTACAATACCGGAGGCGGCAAGCATTCTCTTGAGATTATTCTGCCCAATGGCGATAAGGTTGCCGCCAAACATAGTAAGAACTGAGATATAAAAGAGAAAAGTAACCCAGCTGCCGTGCAGGCCGCTGTTGAGCGCAAGAAAATTGGCAAAAACGGTAAAAATCGCTGTCTTAAGGGCAGTGGCCATAAAGCCGGTAACCGGAGTTGAGGCACCGTCGTAGACGTCGATAACCCACGCATGGAAGGGAAAGGCAGCGGCTTTAAAAAGAAGTGCTACGAAAATGAAAAATGCCCCGCCGATGAGCAGTGGTGAGGCCGTTGAATGCGCGGCACAGAATGCGCCGATCTCGACAAATTTGGTACTCTTTACTCCACCATAGATGAGGGCTGTTCCCATGGTGAAAAAGGCTCCGGCAAAGGCGCCGAGCATGAGATATTTTAACACTGCTTCCGCTGCCTTAATGCTTGATCGGTCATAGCCGACAAGAACGTAAATTGCCAGAGACATTATCTCCAGGGAGATAAAACTTGTAATAAGCTCCTGGGACAGGGACAGGAGAAGCATGCCGCAGGCACCAAACATCATGATTGCATAGAATTCCAAGGTACAGAATGCATTGATTTTGAAGTAAGAATGAGTGGTCATGGCGGTAAAAAAGCCGCAGGCGAGGATGATGAGGCCGGCAGCCGAGGTGAAGCTGCTTGCCATCAACATGCCATTGAAAACACCGCCAAAGGGGGTCGTCGTCTGACCGCAACCAATCAGTAACTGAACAAAAAAGGCTGCAGCGAAAAATCCCATACTCAGCAGAGAAGCGGTCTCCAAGCGACATTTCTCAAAAGCGGCGAGAAGCATCAAGAGGATGGCTCCTGAACTGATGATGAGAAGAGGGAGCAATGACAAAAAATCGTTCATAGTGGTTACCCTGCCTTAATTCTTTTGATAAGTGTCAACGACAATCGGAAGCGCTGTGTCGGCAAGCTGATTTTTGGCCATGGTCGAAAATTCGGCTATATGCAGCTGCGCGGTGGGTTCTATCTTTTCAATGAATGTCTGGGGGAATATTCCCATACCGAGAATGAGCAGGATGACCGGAAGAAAAGTCAGGGCCTCGGAGAGAGTAAGATCCTGAAATTTTTCAGAACGTTCGTGCGATTTCTCGAAAAATACCCTTTGGAACATCCAGAGCATATAACAGACCCCGATGATCAGTGAGGTACCCGCAAGAAAACCGATAAACCCGCTGAATTTAATGGCACCAAGGATGATGAGGAACTCACCGATAAACCCGCTTGTTCCCGGTAGACCAACCGAGGCGAGCATGGCAATGGCAAAAAAGGTGGCAAAAATTGGTGCGCTATAGGCAATACCGCCAAAATCTGCAATATTTCTCGATTGCATTCGCTCTTCCATCAGGCCAATAAATAAAAAGAGTACGCCGGTACTGGTGGCGTGGGCGGCAATCTGAAAAAGACAACCGGTCAGGGCCTGAACATTCATACAGAAAACCCCAAGGGCGATGATGCCCATATGCGATGCTGAAGAAAAAGCAAGCATACGTTTCATGTCTTTTTGGGCAATTGCTGCAAGTCCGCAGTACATCATACCGACAACACCGGCCAAGGCGAGAAGGATGGCGTAGCGGGAAAGTTCAATCTCAAAAACCGGCACAACAAAGCGAATAATCCCGTAGACACCTATCTTGGCCATAATCGCCGAGAGAACAAAGGTGGTCGAATTCGGTGCCTCGGTATAGGCATCCGGTAACCAGGTGTGAAAGGGGAACAGCGGG
This sequence comes from Pseudomonadota bacterium, assembly GCA_043798185.1. Classification (GTDB taxonomy): domain Bacteria; phylum Desulfobacterota; class Desulfobulbia; order Desulfobulbales; family Desulfocapsaceae; genus Desulforhopalus_A. The sequence goes on from JAZDOW010000138.1 coordinate 3,679, forward strand.
ATTTTAATGGCAAAGGCGATCATGAACATAAAAAAGGCAAGTACTGAGGCACCACCGCCTAGCTGGAGATTGCTCAACTCGACGATGTCAAAGGTCCACTTGCCGAATTGTTCATGATAGGAAACACCGACGTACACCAGGCCAGCCAGCATAAGAAGAGAACCGGAGATAGTATAGAGGGTGATTTTTAGAGTTGCCGGTAAACGCTTCGGTCCTCCGTAGATGCCGATCATGAAGAAGATCGGCAGCAACATAATCTCCCAAAAAATGTAGAAAAGCACCATGTCGGTAGCGCAGATGGCACCGATCATTGCCCCTTGGGTAATGAGAAGATTGCCATAAAAGCCTTTGCTTCGTGTCGTAAAAATGCTGAAGACCATGGGGAAGAGGATTGCTCCGACCATGAGCACGAGCAGGCTGATGCCATCCACGCCAAGGCTGTAGCGAATACCGAGAGATTCAATCCAAGCACGGCTCTCGGCATATTCCATACCACCGGCACCGCCAAACCCGAGAAAGAGCTCGATACCCATGAGAAGGATGACGATGGAGACAATAAAACCGGTAACCCGAGAAGCAGTGTCGCTGAAAGGGAAAAGAAAAAGGATCAATCCGGCAAGGATTGGCAGAAAGATCATGACTGAAAGGGCATATTCAAACATTCTTACACCTTACCTATTTGATCGTTTGAGATAATAAAAGACTCATAAGACTCAGTCCGATGACCATATAGATCGCGTAGATCCGCACGTAACCGACCTGAAAGACCTTGAATGCAGTTCCGGCCTTCTGATAAAGCCAGGTGGAGAACTTAACATGGGCATCAGTGACATTCGGCTCTAAAAACCTGGAGATGATCGACCCAAAACCCTTATAGGGCTGGACAAACACCGCATTGTAGATTTCATCGACATAGAATTTATGATAGCCGAATTTGGCAAAACCTGTGAATTCAGGTTCAGCAGCGCCCTGGCCAAATTTCCTGTAGGCGATAATGATGCCGATGGCAAACGCGACAACACTTGTAGCAATGGCAAGAAGCTCAATTCCGACACCGACGTGGGGATGATGTTCAACAAGACTTGGCGCCAGCCAATGGGAAACCTTCAGGTGACCACCGAAAATTCCCGGCAGATTCATAAATCCAGCACACAAGGCGCCGATGGCAAGGATGATAAGCGGAACAGTCATCACCGACGGCGGTTCGTGGGCATGATCAAATGATTCCTGCACTCGTGGTGTGCCATGAAAGACCAGGAAGATCATCCGGAAGGTATAATACGCGGTCATGCCGGCAACCAGCACCCCGATAATCCAGATACCGGTATGACCGGTAGCGAGTGCCGAGAAAAGTATTTCGTCTTTACTGAAAAATCCGGAAAAAGGTGGACAGCCAGCTAGAGCAAAGGCACCAACAAGCATGGTCATGTAGGTTATGGGCAGTTTCTCTTTCAGGCCACCCATCTTCCAAATGTCCTGCTCATGGTGCAGGGCGTAGATGACCGAACCGGCACCAAGAAAAAGCAGGGCTTTGAAGAAGGAGTGGGTGAAGACATGGAAAATCCCTGCAGAATATGCGGCAATTCCGACTCCTGCAAACATGTAGCCAAGTTGGCTGACGGTCGAATAAGCTAAAATTTTCTTGATATCTTTTTGAAACATACCAAAAATTGCGGCGAGCAAGGCGGTGAGGATACCGACCCAGGCAACGACCGAACCGGCAGCTGGGTAATCGGCGTAGAGAAAACTAAACCTAGCCACCATATATACGCCAGCGGTTACCATGGTTGCAGCATGGATCAAAGCGGAGACCGGCGTAGGACCGGCCATAGCATCGGGCAACCAGACATAGAGCGGAATCTGTGCCGATTTACCGCAGGCGCCGACGAAGAGCAGCAGACAGACGGCGATACCGGCTCCTGCCGAAATGTTTCCGACATTGGCTTTTAAGGATAAGTAATCAAAGCCGCCGGCACCGATGGCCCAGAAGAGCACCGACATACCGAGGACAAAACCAAGATCGCCGATGCGGTTGACGATGAAGGCCTTATTACCGGCGAGGACATTGTCGGTATCCTTACTATAGAAACTGATGAGCAGATAGGAGCAGAGGCCGACGCCTTCCCAACCGACGAACATAACCACCGGTCCGCTGCCGAGAACGAGGATCAGCATTGCTCCAAGGAATAGGTTGAGGTAAGAGAAGAACTTACCGAAATTCTCATCGCCTGCCATGTAACCCACAGAATAGATATGGATCAGTGAACCGATAAAAGTCACAAACAGAAGCATCAACGAACTGAGCGGATCGGCAAGAAACCCCATGTCGACATGGAGATCACCTACGGCAAACCAGGTAAAGACGTTATGGGTGAGGAATCGCTCTTCGGCAGGCAACCCTTTCAGTTGGAAAAAAACAATGAGTGCCATAAAAAATGACAGGACAGGACCGATGCAGGCCAAGGCCCCGTAGAATTTTTCCGGGAGCGGAGTCTTTTTGCAGGTGAACATGTGCAGAAGACCTATGACCACGGCTCCGATCAGCGGAAAGAGGGGAATATAACCAAGATAAGAGACTGTGACAGTATGTTCCATGAAATCACCCTTTTAACAAGCTGAATACATTTGTGTCCAGCTTGCTTTTATGCTTGTGCAGAAGAATGACAACAGCAAGAGCAAGCGCCGCTTCGGCAGCAGCGACGGCCATTACCATCATTGCTAGAACATGGCCATCCATGCTTTCATGCAGACGCGAAAATGTTATAAAAGCAAGGTTTGCAGCATTAAGCATCAGCTCAATGGACATGAAAACGGTGAAGACGTTTCGTCTGGTGATAACCCCGAGAATTCCAAGGCAGAAGAGAATGACACTGAGTATGAGATAATCCTGGATCACTTGGTCACCCTCCTCTTGCCTGCCAGCACCACCGCTCCAATGAGCGAGACGAGCAGGAGAATTGATACGATCTCAAAGGGAAGCAACCAGTCCTGAAAGAGCACCAGCCCCACCTCTTTTACCCCACCGAAGCCCTTGCCGACGATTGTTGCCTCGCTGCCGGGGATACTTTTGACAATCTTAATGAGGAAAGAAGCAATGGGGATGATGATGATAATCCCCCCGAGTTGGTATAACCATCGGCCTTTCTCTCTTGGAAGATCGCTTTCTTGAATATTGAGAAACATGATAATGAAAACGACCAGGGACATGATTGCCCCGGCGTAGACAATAAGCTGCAGGGTAAAGATCAACTTGGCGGAAAGCAAAGCATAGAGCCCAGCCAAGGAGATCATAGTTACCACCAGACTCATCGCCCCGTTCATCGGATGGCGAAAGAGCACAAGCCCTATGGCACCAAGAACCGACAGCCCAGCAAATCCGAAAAATAAAGCCTCGGCAAACATGATATCAAGCGCCCCCTTTTTTATAGTCTTCTTCGGAAAAGGCTCCCGGGGTTGTCAGCAACTCCGGGAGTTCCAAAACAAAAGATTCCCTGTTGTTGTCGGTAACGGAAAAAATTCCGGTATCCATACGGATTGCGTCCAAGGGACAAGCTTCGACACAATAGCCGCAGTATATACATTCCAATAGATCAATGGAAAATTTCACCGGCATTTTTTCGGTCTTGCCGTCAAGTCGCTCACCCGCTTCGATCATTATGCAGTTGGCCGGGCAATTGGTTTGGCACATAAAACATGCGACACATTTAACCGTGGCGTCATCATGGGTTGTAAGGCGATGTCGACCACGCCAGCGCACAGGTATCTCCGGCTGTACTTCAGGATAGTGGCGAACATAGAGTTTTCTGTTATCAAGGAGATTGGTGAGAAAATGGCCGAAAGTGGTAGCCATCCCCTTGAAAATCTCTATCAGGTAGAGACGTTCCTGAAAACTCGAGCCTTTACGGTTCATTGTTTTTACTTTGGCACCCATGTCATCCTCTCCTTTAGCTCAACGCCACGACAAATGCGCTTGTAATGAAGATGTTCAGAAGTGCCAAGGGTAGAAGCATCTGCCATCCCAATTTCTGTAGCTGGTCATAGCGAAAACGGGGCAAGGTCCAGCGTACCCATATATAGACGAATATCATCATGGTAATTTTTACAAGGAAAGTGCACAGCTGCAGAAGCACCACGAAGATATGAGCAGCAGCTCCTCCCGACTGACAGAATAAAATAGCCAGTAGGATTATTTCCAGACAAATAACCAGACCCCAGAAGCATTTGATATAAATATTTGCCTCAAACACCCGAGGATCATTTTCCCGGGGATAGTGGCTGACGTTGCTCCTTCTGATCCAACCGGTGAAAAAGTACATGACCACCGGGATAATGACCATCAGCAAAAAAGCTACCGGCTTGGCGTGGTTGACAAGCGTTGCTGTTGAAAGAAAGGGTACCTGATAGCCACCGAAAAAGAGGGTGATAATCATGGCACTCGACACAAACATGGCAACGTACTCACCCATGAAAAAGATGGCAAACTTCATGGCACTGTATTCGACGTGAAAACCGGCAACCAGTTCGCTTTCACCCTCGGCGAGATCAAAGGGTGTCCTATTAGTTTCAGCAAAAGCTGCGACAATGAAGATAACCATCGCCAATGGTTGAAGTACTGCACCCCACATAGGGATAAAACCGAAGAGGAGTTTGCCCTGAAATTGCGCGATTTCATTGAGATTTACAGTGCCGTAGACCACCAGGAGACTGATGATCGCAAGCCCCATGGGGATCTCATAGCTGATAACCTGCGCCGCCGAGCGGAGGGCTCCGAGTACACCGAATTTATTGGTTGATGACCAACCGGCGAGGATAATTCCGTAAACACCGAAGCCGACAAAGGATAAAAACCAAAGAATACCAAGATCAAGCGGGATTCCCTGCATAATGTACCTCTTGCCGCCGAGCACAAGTGTATCGGCAAAGGGAACAACAGCAAAGGAAACGAGAGCCGTAAAGAAGACAATCACCGGGGCCAGGACAAAGTAGAACTTATGCTTTATGTGGCCTGAAACTACATCTTCCTTAAAGAAAAGTTTGACGGCGTCGGCGAGATTCTGCACCAGGCCGGCAGCTCTGAAACCAAAGATGTTGGCGCGATTTGGGCCGGATCGATCCTGAAAATAGCCGGCCCCCCTCCGCTCCATCCATACGCAGACTGCAATGAAGCAGAGCGGGATAAAGGCGCTGAAGGCAACCCTGACGACGATCATAAAAATATCAAGCAGTGACATTGGCAGCCTCGCTATCGGTTAATTTCAATCCCTCGGCTGGGAGAGTATAAGCTTCAAAGTCCTTGAGGATACTGATATATTTACGGAGTTCGGCAAACTGTTCTTCTTGACTCTGCAGGGAACTGCCGAGTTTTGCAGCAATTGCCCCTACGTCTAAAGGATTGTGATTTCTTGTTACGGCACCAATAAATGTTTGCAGGATGTTGTCACAGTTAATCAGGCTTCCGCCATATTCACTGGAAGTGGCAACCGGCAAGGCGATATCGGCCATTGTGGTAAAGCTGTTGTCGTGGCTGGCAATGGCGATCACCTTGGTATCCTTGAAGAGTTTTTTCAACTCGCTGTCGCCATAGCTGAAGCTAAGATCATTGTTGAAATTGATGAAAAGCTTTGCTTCCTGTATTGCCTTTTCAAAGTTTTCTCGACTGCAGTCGATACCAAGAAGCATAAGTCCTGCCCGATTTGCCGATTTATCATCCTGAATGAGGAAACCGTCTCCGTCGTTCCTTTTTATATAGCCTTCACTAAAGCCGGAAAGTGAGGCACCAAGTTTTTCTGCCAATGCCTTGACTGCAATCATTTGTTCCAGGGAACAGTTGGGGGAGATGAGCATGGCCTTTTTTTCAGCACGTTCAATCTCCTGGTTGCAGGCGGCGAGAACGTCTTTCAGCGGACGAATCTGACTGCCGATTCGCGCGTCAATCAGCCGACCTTCATTTTCTTTTTTGTAGCTGAGTCGTCCGCCATCGCACATGAAGTAACCATTGATCTGCAGGTTCAGACGTGGTCGGAAACGGTAGATGACATCATCCTTGTATTTTTCACGGTTATGCTCAATGGTGATATTACACCCCTTGGCGCAGCCGTGGCAGATGCCCGGGGCCTTTTTCAGGAACCATACCCTTTGTTTAAAGCGGAAATCCTGACTGGTCATGGCACCGACCGGACAAAGGTCAACCACATTTAAGGCGTAACGGTTATTGAGTGGTCGACCAGGAAAGATGTTTACCCGTGCATCATCGGTGCGGTTGATTATTCCCAGTTCACCGGTCTTGGTGATCTCGCGACAGAAACGGACACACCTGCCGCAGGTTACACAGCGCTCCTGATCATGAACGACACCGCAGCCGAAATCGAGTTTTTTACTTTTCTGCACTTGGGGTACGGTCATCCGACTTTCCGGCCGGCCGTAAGACATATAATAGTCCTGCAGCTTGCATTCTCCCGCCTGGTCGCAAATCGGACAATCAGTGGGATGGTTGATCAACTCAAGTTCCATAACGTCGCGCTGAATCTTTTTGATATGCGCAGCGTCAAGAAGTACTTTCATCCCAGCCTGGGCCGGAGTTTTGCAAGCCGGAACCAGAGGTGGTCTGCCGTCTTCGATGCCAACCAGACACATGCGGCAGTTGCCGTCGGCGCCAAGTGCCGGGTGGTAGCAGAGGTGCGGAATCTCGATACCGACGGCACCAATGGCGTCGATCAGGTTTTTACCCGCTTCGACCTCGACTTCTACTCCGTTTACAAAAAGCTTAACCTTATCAGCCATGGGGTGCCCTATTCCTCTTTCGCTTGTGCTGAAGAAGCGTTGTGAACGTACGCCTCAAACTCGTGCCTGAATTTATCCAGATAGCTGCGTACCGGCATGGTACACGCAGCAGATAGTACACAGACTGTTTTCATCTCAATATTATCGCAAAGTTCGCGCAGCAGAAGAACATCGTCCATGCTTCCTTCGCGGCGGAGAATTTTTTTGACTATTTTCAGCATCCAGCCAAGACCTTCCCGGCAGGGAGTGCATTGACCACAGGACTCGTGATGATAAAAGTCGATGAGATTTTTCACCAGTTGGACGATATCCACCGTCTCGTCGAGCACCACGATACCGCCCGAGCCGAACATGGTTTTATGGGCGGCCATCGATTCGTAATCAAGGGTGACATCTTTGGCCTCTTCCGGTAGGAGAACCGGCGTCGAACTGCCGCCAGGGATGACGCCTTTCAGCTTCCGTCCCTTCCATACCCCGCCAGCCACTTTATCAATGACTTCGAGGAGCGGCAGGCCAAGGGGTAGTTCGTACATGCCCGGTTTCTCGACGTGGCCGGAGATGCCAAACAGGTGGGTGCCGGGGCTTTTCTCAGTGCCGTAAACCTTATAGGCGTCAGCACCGTTTTCGATGATAAAGGGCAGAGAAGCGATACTCTGAACGTTGTTGATAATTGTCGGGCAACCGTAAAGACCGGCAACGGCAGGAAACGGCGGTTTACTGCGCGGTTGGCCTTTTTTGCCTTCAATGGATTCAAGCAGTGCGGTCTCTTCGCCGCAGACGTAGGCACCGGCGCCGCGATGAACGGTGACGTTCAGTTTAAAATCGTGACCGGCAACGTTGTCACCGAGGTAGCCTTCGGCATAGGCCTCATCGATTGCCGCCTGCAGCACCTTCACCTGGGTAGTATATTCACCGCGGATATAGATATAGGTATCATGGCAGCCGATGGCATAACTGCAGATAATAATGCCTTCGATGAGCATGTGCGGATCTCTGACTAGGATATAACGATCCTTGAAAGTTGCCGGTTCAGACTCATCGGAGTTGACTGTCAGATAAATGGGTTTGCCGGTATTTTTGGGAAGAAATCCCCATTTCACACCGGCTGGAAAACCGGCACCACCCCTACCCCTGAGGCCGCTTTTCTTTACTTCCTCAATGACCTCCTCCGGCTTCATGGCAAAGAGTTTGTCGAGGGTGGTATAGGCACCGAGGCTTTTCGCAACCGCAATTTTATTGGCGTCTTTTATATCGAACTTGGCACTGAGAATCTTCACTTCCATATTGGTCCGCCTCCCTATTTCAATGTGGCCAGCAGCGATTTCAGCTTTTCTACGTCCATGTTCTCGTAGAATTCGCCATTGACCTGGACGACCGGGGCGGTACCACAGTGACCCAAGCATTCAACTTCTTCGAGACTGTAGCGGCCGTCCTCGCTGATTTTCCCAGGAGTGATGCCGATCTCGTCTTTCAGGTAATCGATTATTTCCTGTTTGCCGCGCAGCCAACAGGAAAGAGTGCGGCAGACACAAATGTGGTTTCTGCCCATGGGGTGGAGCTGGTACATGGTATAGAAGGTTACCGCTTCATATACCTTGCTGGCGAAGGTGCCGATTCTATCGGCCACATAGGCGATTGCTTCCTGGCTTATCCATCCCTCCTGTTCCTGAATCAGCCAGAGGGAGGGAAGAATCATCGATTCTCTGGTGGGGTAGCGTTTGATGAGCCTTTCGAATTCAGCATCCCGTTCCTGGTCATACTGAAATGGTTTTCCTGTGGATATAAGTTGTGAACGATCGCTCATCTGTCCAACTCCCCGCCTATTATATTGATACAACTGAGGTTGATGACGGCGTCTGCTATCATGTTACCTTCAACCATTTTATGAAAACCTCCCATGGTATAAAAACACGGTGGTCGTACCTTGAGCTTGTAGGGTCTTCCTGATCCGTCGGAGACAAAATGAAAACCGAGTTCACCGTTTGCGGCCTCGAAGGAATCATACCATTCGCCAGCAGGAACCTTCACTCCCTCAAAAATCAGTTTGAAGTGGTTGGCTAACCCTTCAATGTTGTTGTAGACTTGATTTTTAGGAGGCAGGCAGACCTGGGAATCCTTGACGTTGATCGGGCCTCCCGGGATATGTTGCATGACCTGACGAATGATACGAATCGATTGGGCCATCTCGTAAAAGCGAATCATGAAACGGTCGTAGATATCGCCATTGGTACCGACCGGAACCTCAAAGTCAAAGGACTCGTAATTGTAGTAAGGGGCGTCTTTACGCATGTCATAAGGGACACCACTTGCCCTGAGGACCGGGCCGGTAAAGCCATAGCTGAGAGCGGTTTCCGCCGAGACAACACAGACACCCTGGGTCCGGTCATGGACGATACGGTTGGTTTCTACCAGTTTCAGCGCGTCGCCAATGCCCTTTTCTATACCGAGAAGCTGCAGCTCAAGGTCTTTCTCCCAGCCCTCATAAAAATCGCGATACATGCCGCCAATCCTGGTGAAAGAACTGGTGAGTCGTGCACCGGTGAGCCGACTAATAAGATCGTAGGCGGCCTCTTTCTCGTTGTAGAGGTACCAGTAGTTCGTCAAGCCACCCATGTCGACCAAGGCAGCAGCCAGACAGACCAGATGATCAAGAACCCGGTAAAACTCGGTGAGTAGCACCCGCATGAATTGTGCTCTTTCCGTGATCGTAACCCCAAGCCAAGCTTCAACGGCTTTGGCATAGGCGATATTGTTGATCATCGAAGAACAGTAGTTCAATCTGTCGGTCAGCGGGATGATCTGATTATAGGTTCTGTTTTCCGCCGTTTTCTCAAAGCCGCGGTGCAGATAGCCGATCTCGTTGACATTTGCCAGGATGGTTTCACCGTCTAGGGCGGTGAGAATCCTGATGGCCCCGTGGGTAGCAGGATGAGAGGGGCCGAGGTTGAGAAACATGATTTCAGTATTGATGTCTTTTATGGTGGTTTCATCAATACCGTTTTCAAACAAACGGGCCCTGATTTCTTTTTCCAGGCGGTCGGTCTCGTAGCAGATCTGACCCTTTTCGATGGGGTAATCCTTGCGGAGGGGATGACCCTCAAACTGCCAGTGATTGAGTATTCTGCGTAGATCCGGATGGCCATTAAATCTAATGCCGTATTGGTCGAAGACCTCTCTCTCTCCCCAGTTGGCCGAGCCCCATAAATGGCTGGCGGTGGAGATGCCTTGCTGTGGATCGGCAACACCACATCGTACCTGGACAAGGAGATTGTCCTGCCAGTTACGGAGGGTGTAGACCACATGGAACCTGAATTTCTTAGGCCTTGGGTAATCAAGATAATCGATGCCGGTGACATCAACCAACAGACCGCAGTTAAAAGCCGGATCATTTTTTAACCGAGAAAGCGTGCTCTCCAGGTTTTCAGGCTGAACTTCAACAACCACTGAATCCAGAGCCGTCGTGCAAGTTGCCTCTGGAAACGCGGCCTTAATTTTTTCTAGAGCCGTCGCATTCATATCAGTCGAGAATCCCTTTAAAGTCTTTATGGCGGTCATTCAGAAGGCTTTCACCTTGAATTTGTTCCTGGATTTTTATAAGTGCGTCCAGAACAGCCTCAGGTCTTGGCGGACAGCCCGAGATATAAACGTCCACAGGAATAATGGTGTCGATGCCTTGGACCGTACAGTAATTATCGTATATTCCCCCTGAGCAGGCACAGGCCCCCATGGAAACAACCCATTTAGGCAACGGCATCTGTTCATAGATGCGCTTCAGAATGGGTGCCTGTTTGTAACTGATGGTGCCGCAGACCAAGAGAAGGTCGGCTTGACGAGGAGAAAAACGGACGACCTCAGCACCAAAACGGGATATATCATGCTGGCTGGCGGCCGCGCTCATGAATTCGATGGCGCAGCAGGCAGTGCCGAAGACAAAAGGCCAGAGTGAATATTGTCGGCCCCAGTTGATGACCGCATCAAGTTTAGTGGTGATAACCGTGTTGCCGAGACTAGCTTCTAATCCTAACGCCAATTGAGCACCCCCTTCTTGAGAATGTAGATGAGTCCAGTGAGAAGGAGCAGCATAAAAACTACCATCTCTGAAAAGCCGAACCAGCCGAGTTCACGGACGCTGACCGCCCATGGATACATGAAGACCGCCTCAATATCGAAAATCAGAAAGAGAATGGCAAGGAGATAGAACTTGACGCTGAATTTCTGATCGACATCTCCAATAACCGGCCCTACGCCACTCTCATAGGCTTCATTTTTAATTTTACCTTTGGACCGTGGACCTAAAACCGCGGTCATGACCATCAGGCAAGGAACAAGTGCAGCGAGTCCGATTAGGGTCGCCGCTGAGAGCATGAGTTCCGTCGACATCTTTTCCCCTTTTTCGCTTCTTTGAATCACACCAATGCGGCGGTTACTCAGCGCATCAGACCGAAGAAAATTATGAACAACCATTCATTAACAGGCCTCTCTGTTTTCTGTCAAGAAATTAATATTCCATGGCAAACAGCTACTTACCTAATATTTCCAGAAATAAATTGTGCAAAATAAATTACTGAATGTGCGCGTTGTGCCTTGGATGCTGTTTAATGTGCTAACAGGTATTTGTGCATTTACAGATGCACAAAGAGCCATTGATTAGAAGTGATAGCTATAAGAACAGATAAATGCCCAGATAAGCAGCATAGCAATGATCTGTTCCTGTGGGCTTTAAGAATAATTAATAGTATCTTTTGCACATCAGGCACATAAAGCATATTTAATTTCTGATAAAGAGGTGGTTGAGTGCCCTCTTTGAAATGTTTTTGGGGTTGAGTTGTGTTTTTAGAGTGTTTGCTTTATATCGAAAAAGCAGGGAGATAGAATGAGCAGTTGCTCTTTCATTTGTGTGAAGATGATGTTCAAAATTAGTTATGAATGCTTTTGATCAATGTAAAAAGGAGAAGTTGGCATTCTATAGAAGGAGGTAATGCCAACCGAGCAAGAAAGAAAAGAACCCTGGCAGGCTCCGGGAAGAGCTGCCAGGGTTCTGGAGTTGCATCTAGGATGAATGGAAGGTTTTACCAACCGAGGGTGAGATAATCATGTATGGAGTTTGCGGCCGCTCTTCCGGCACCCATCGCTAAAATGACGGTCGCAGCTCCAGTCACGATATCGCCACCGGCCCACACGCCAGGCTTGGTGGTTTTTCCGTTCTTTTCATCGGCAAGAACGTTCCCCCATTTATTGAGTTTCATGTCAGGAGTTTCGCTGGTCAGCAACGGATTGGCTCCAGACCCTACGGCGACAATGCAGAGGTCGCAGGTAATCTCAAACTCTGAACCTTTGACGGCAACCGGGCGTCGTCGGCCGGAGGCATCAGGCTCACCAAGTTCCATACGTAAACATTCCATGCCGGTGAGTCTGCCGTATTCATTGCCAAGATAGCGGGTTGGGTTGGTGAGGAGAAAGAGTTCGATGCCTTCTTCTTCGGCGTGATGGATCTCAGCGCCTCTCGCCGGCATTTCATCGCGGGATCGACGGTATACGATCTTGACACTTTCAGCACCCAGTCGCATTGCCGTTCGTGCCGAGTCCATGGCAACATTGCCGGCACCGAGGACTACAACATTTTTACCTAAGGGGATGGGGGTATCCACTTCCGGATATTTGTAGGCTTTCATGAGATTGGCGCGGGTGAGATACTCGTTGGCGGAAAGGATACCGACATAGTTTTCTCCGGGGATATTCATGAATTTCGGTAAACCTGCTCCAACTCCCACATAGATCGCATCAAATCCTTCTTCGAAGAGCTCGTCGAGGGAAACTGTCCTGCCGACAACGGCATTGACCATCACCTTGACTCCAAGTCTTTCGAGGAAATTCACCTCTTGGGCAACAATAGCCTTTGGAAGGCGAAACTCGGGAATACCATATACCAGAACGCCTCCCGGTTTATGAAAGGCTTCAAAGATTGTTACATCGTGGCCTTTGATGATGAGGTCACCGGCAACGGTGAGGCCGGATGGCCCAGAACCAACAACGGCTACTTTTTTTCCAGTGCCGGCATCCTTTGGCGGCATTTCTCCAGTACCATGTTCTCGCTCATAATCAGCACAGAAGCGTTCGAGGTTGCCGATTGCTACGGGTTGACCTTTTTTACCGACAATACATTTTCCCTCACATTGAACTTCCTGGGGGCAGACCCGGCCGCAAACCGCCGGCAAGGCATTTTTGCTCCAGAGCTTGCGGATGGCGCCGCTCATGTCACCCTGAGCGATGAGATCAATGAAAGCCGGGATGTCAACACCTACCGGGCAGCCTTCGACACAGCCCGGTTTTTTGCATTGCAGGCAGCGTGACGCCTCTTCCTGAGCCATTTTTACAGTGTAACCGGTCGGTACTTCAAGAAAGTTGCGAGCCCTGATTTTCGGCTCCTGTTCGGGCATTGCAACTCGTCCAACCTGCGGTTTTTTAGCTGGTGCATCTGACATGTTGTCCTCCAAATATAATCCATTCAATAATTGAAAATATTAAAAAATCAGAGTGATCGGCAACCACGATGTGTTTCTGCGGTCATTGAGCGTCGCGGATGTTGCAGTAGTCTTGGTGGCATTTTTTTTCCTCTTCCTGGTATGCTCGGAGTCGCAGTATGAGCTCGTCGTAATCGACTTGATGGCCATCAAACTCAGGGCCGTCGACACAGGCAAATTGCGTTTTCCCGCCTACGGTTACCCGGCAGCCGCCGCACATTCCGGTACCGTCAACCATGATTGGGTTGAGGCTGACCATAGTCGAAACGTTGAACTCTTTGGTGATATTACTGACGGCCTTCATCATGGGAACCGGGCCTATCGCGACGACTAGTTTGATGTCGCCTTCCTTAAGTATTTCTTTCAGGATGTCGGTAACAAAGCCATGGTGGCCGTAGGAACCGTCATCGGTGCAAATTCGCAGATCATTGGAGGCGGTTTTCATATGCTCTTCCATGATCAGCAAGCCTTTGTTACGGGCACCGATGATACAAGTCACGTCATTGCCGATCTCTTTTAAGCCTCGGGTTATAGGATGGAGGACAGCTACACCGGTACCGCCACCTACGCAAACTACCTTGCCGACTTTTTCCAAATGGGTAGCCTTGCCAAGCGGACCGATAACGTCCTGGTAGCCCTCGCCGACCTTCAGGTCCCTAAAGAGGGCGGTTGATTTGCCGACAACCATATAAATAATGGTAATTGTACCCTTTGCAGGATTTGTGTCGGCCATGGTGAGAGGGATACGTTCACCCTCTTCGTTGGCCTTCAAAATGACAAATTGACCAGGTTTAGCTTTTTTGGCGATTAAAGGCGCCTCAATTTCGTTGAGAATAACAGTGCCTTGAGACATTTCTTCACGTTTTACGATCTTAAACATTTTTTCCTCCGAGTATAAAAGCCATTGAATTTTAAAGGCAAAAAATATTTTGTTGTGGGCAATTTTTTCCGGTTTAAATAATCATAAAGCGATTATTAAAGCAACCTCAATTGTCATAAGTACGTAAATGGAAGGCACGATAAATATTTGCTTTTCCGAAAAAACCAACTGACTTGGTGTGCAAAATGGGCGAAAAGGATGGATTGTATTTAATAATAGTGGGTTTACCAGAACTTTAGCCCGGAAAAACTGGCGGTAATTGGCAAGCAAAGAGGTTCGTTGCCGACAATCATGTGCCTAACTTGCACAAAGGCGTCAGTGTAAGGCAAGGCAAGAATTGCCCTGATGCCATCACCCTATTCTTCTCGGGGCAATAAGACCCTTCGCTCCGAATTCTATTCAGAAGCTCTACCTATAAGTGATGAGAATGGTACTTTGGGAATACCAGAGAAGGAGAGACAAAAGAGGTCGCCCAGCAGATTGACGGGGGAAGGAGTTGACGATAGCAAGTATGGTCGCCATTAATTTTAAGTCCACCAAAAAATACCGGCAAAGAGTTTTTTCAGCAGGATCTTTTTTTTATTTGAAATATTTGTATAAGTACGAGTATATAAAAAGATTCGGGTGACTTTTTGTTTGGTCTACAAAAAGTCGAAAATTGATTATGCCAGAAAGGAGTCGTGCCATGGCGGAAGGGACAGTGAAATGGTTTAATAATTCTAAGGGGTTCGGTTTTATTCAACAGGATGGAGGCAAGGATGTTTTCGTCCATCACTCGGCAATTACCGGGGAAGGTTTCAGATCCCTTGAAGAAGGGCAACGGGTGAAATTTGATATTGTCGAGGGGCAAAAAGGTCCGGCCGCAGAAAATGTTGTGAAACTCTGATTTCCTGACTTTTCACACCAATCCGTTTCTGTTACAACCTCAGCAGCGTCATGGAAGACTGATTTTCCATGGCGCTGTTTTTTTTAACGGGATTCATCGATGACGTTACGCTTGAAAGACTCCCTGTCAGGGGTACTGACAGCTGAAGAACAGCAAGCACTTGTGGGATCGTATGATGTGGTGGGAGATATTGCCATAATCATTATTCCTGAAACCCTTAAGGTTCACGAAAAAATTATCGCCAATGCAATATTGGCAAACAACAAAAGCATTAAAGTGGTTGCCAAACGAGCCGGTTTTTATGGAGGCGAATTTAGGACCATACCCCTTTTTATACTTGCCGGAGAGGAGAGGAAGGAAACGGAGGTGCGGGAATTTGGAATTCGCCTGCGTCTTAATCCGGAGCGCGTCTATTTTTCGGTAAGAAGTGGTAATGAAAGGCGAAGAATTGCCTCCCTCGTCACTCATCGGGAATCGGTTTTGGTCCTTTTTTCTGGAATTGCTCCCTACCCTCTCAATATTTCGAGTTTCAGTAGTGCCAGAGTCATTGTCGGGATAGAAAAAAATCCCGAAGCGCATGGATATGCCCTGCAGAATCTTAAGCTCAATAAAAGAATGAATAATATTGTCCTGTATCTCGGTGACGCTGGAGTAGTGATTCCCTCCCTTGGCGAGTGTTTTGATCGGGTGGTTATGCCCTTGCCGACTATGGCGGAGACGTTTCTTCCCGATGCTCTGAGTGTATTAAAGCCTGGCGGGTATTTGCATTTTTACGATATGCAAAGACCGGAGAGCTTTGCTGAGTCGGTCGCGAAAATCACTACTGTTTGCGATGTTGAAAATCGTCATGTCGAGGATGTATACATTGTCAAGTGCGGCCATTGTGGACCAAGAACCTATAGAATATGTGTTGATGCAAGGATTCAATGATTTCGGCCCGGTACTGTAGACAGGGAATTGCAGTTGAGTTTTGGTTGGTCGTTTGTTAAGAAGTAAAGCTTATCAACGTGCTGTCGGCCAATGTGGCGGCATAATACAGGAAGACGAAACCAAGGAGCAGGCATGCATGTTTCATTTTTTGGCGCAACTCGAGAGGTTACCGGTTCATTTCATACATTGACGACCGACTATGACACCATTCTGCTTGATTGCGGTTTGTTCCAGGGCAAGCGAAAAGAGACCGAGGCAAAGAATCGAGTTCTGCCTGTTGATCCAAAAATCCTGACCAATATGGTTCTCTCCCATGCCCATATCGATCATTCGGGGCGCCTGCCAATGCTCAACAGTAAAGGCTTCAAAGGGCAGATCTTCTGCTCTAGGGCCACTGCCGCCGCCAGCGAGTATCTGCTTCGGGACTCAGCAAAGATCCAGGAAGGCGATGCCTCGTACCTCAACTATAAAACAGCAAAATCCTTTTTAGCAAAGGTCAAAACCGGTTATGGGAAAAGGAGTATCTCAGCAGAAGATCTCCAAGAAATCAAGTCGATGTTTAAATCCGGCGACCATGGTCTGCGCAGTGACATTATCGGAAAATTTCTCGTAGAGCACCACCTCGAAGTTATTACTCCCCTCTATACAATGACTGAAGTGGAAGGGACCTTGAGTTCATTCCAAGGGATCCCCTATGGCGAAACAGTGACGATCGGTCAGGGTTTGACCTGCGCTTTGTACGAGGCCGGGCATATCCTCGGCTCGGCGATGTCGGTCATTCGTTACGAGGGGGAAGGCCAGGTAAAAACCGTGCTCTATTCCGGAGATTTGGGACGTTTCAATAAGCCGATCATCAAAGATCCGACCCTTCTATTTGCAGAAGAGCATCGCAATATCGATCTGTTGATCATGGAGAGTACCTATGGCAACAGGTTACATGCACCGGTGCAGGATATGAAACCCCTCCTCAAAAAGGTTTTAATCGAGACCTTTGACCGAGGTGGATCGGTAATAATTCCTGCTTTTGCCTACGGACGGACCCAGGAGTTGATTTATTTTCTCCACGAGCTTTACCTGGCCAAGGAAGTGCCACCGATGCCGGTTTGGGTAGACAGCCCGCTGGCAACACAAATCACTCATGTTTTCGGTGAGCATCCGGAAACATACGACAAAGAAACCCATGAGGCCTTTCTTAAAAGAGGTATAAACCCGTTTGATTTTTCCCAGTTGAAATTTGTTCAGACGGTGGAAGAGTCGATGGCCCTAAACCGTGACCTACGGTCGCACATTGTTCTCGCCGGATCCGGTATGTGTGAGGGAGGGCGAGTATTGCACCACCTTCGGCATAAGATCCATGATGAGCGCAATACGGTTTTGATTGTCGGCTATATGGGACAGAACACCTTCGGTCGGCATCTACAGGAAGTTGGCGAAAAATATGATGCTGCAGGTCGGCAGGGACCAGTGCCGCAAGTGCGATTTTACAATAAAGACTATCCCCTCAAGGCAAGGGTAGTCACTCTGGGGGGGTTCAGTGCCCACGGGGATCGGCTTGAACTTGTTCGAGTATTAAAGGAATCCAATCTGATTGTGAAAAAGATTGCTCTGGTACATGGAGAGGAGGATCAAACCTTGGCTTTTGCCGAGTATCTGCGTGATGAAGGGTACAATGTCGTGGTACCTCTCCATGGGCAAAGTGTGGCTGTTTAGTGTCTTAGAAATGTGTGATAGGTGAACTGAGTCAAGGTGGTTTCAGGGGTATGCAGGTCAAGTACGTTTTCTGACGATTCTCGCATGTATTGCCAATAGCCATTTGTTTTGAGAGAGAGAATATTTTCTATTGATTATGGAGAAAATACGGATATAAACAAAACTAAAGAGAATGCAACCGATTGACGTTGCCTATTGCATGCGAGAAGTTACCCCGCGCCTATTCTTTGGTTTTTGTTCTTGGGATTGGTGGCGGAAGTTTTCCGAATCAGGGATTTTTTTTAAATGATCACATTGTATTTTAAGGAGGTTGCGGATGGCGGTAAAGGTTACATTGGACGACGAGGAATGCATCGGTTGCCAGAGCTGTATTGAGCTTTGCCCCGATGTCTTTGGTTTTGATGATGATACGGAAAAGGCCTATGTGTATGATCAGTACTCAGAGGATGAGGAGTGCATCGAAGACGCGGCAGCGGCCTGTCCGGTTGATTGTATTGACGTCGAGGAGGAATAGAATCGCCAGGTACTGCTGTGACGGAGATACAGGGCAGATGCGAATACCATTTCCAGCTCCGACTATTTGGTGGATCTGCCAGGAATTCTTCGGGGTTGGCCCTCGGGGGAGTGCTTGAGCGGCTACCTGGGGTGCTTTCTATTAATTATCTGCTTGATGGGGATTTGTCTCACGTTCTCTGGCCCGCTCCCGCGAACCAAAATTTTTTGCGAAAGCACGAATTGTGGCGACAAACATGTTTCGAGATTTTTTTTGGCATTCCAGGAGATTCGGCATATTGGGAAATGAACCTCTGTCCGAACGGCTGCTGGAACCTTTATCATTTTACCGGTTACCGGCGGGGTATGCAGGAGGAGGCGGTAGTTGATCGGCTCACCAGCCATGTGGGCAGAGAGGGCTGTAGATTTCATTTATCGTGCCGGATGGATATGCACAAGCTTGTACCGGATTACCGAAAACTTGAGGTCGGGATCGCTGTGGTTGTCTTCGATACGAAAGGGACAGAAACGTATTGGGCCATTGATCATTTAGCGAATAAGCCTGATTTTCATAATCGACGGTGTTTTAAGGCTGTGTTGTCGGAAGTAGCAGGAGAGTCCTGTCTTCGATAAGCTGATATGCTTCAAGGATAAAAAATAAGGGATCTCAATGAAGAAAATAGCATTGCTTGCTTACAATGGTGAACTTACCTGCTTTGCACACGTCATGCTTTATGCCCTTGATTTTCATAATAAAGGGTATTCGGTAAAGGTCGTCATAGAAGGAGCGGCAACCCGATTGATTACCGATCTTGCCAAATCAGGCACCCCCTTTGCCAACCTTTATAGTCAGTTACGCGAGAAAGGGCTCCTGGCCTGTATCTGCAGGGCTTGCTCCCAGAAAATGGGCACACTTGATGAAGCGGAAAGGCAAGGTCTTGTAATCGTTGGCGACATGCAGGGACACCCTTCCATTGAAGGCTTTTTGTGCGATGGCTATACCATCCTTTCTTTTTAATCCAATCCGTTTTAAAAAAGCGACCGGAACCTTTGGCCGGAGCGTCAATCTTCCTCTCCCTCATTTCATGCTAACGATGTTCACGATTTTTGGCACCACCGATGGACAAGCGTAGCTTAGAATTGCTGGCACCGGCTAAAAACCTTGCCTGCGGCCTTGCGGCCCTGGATCACGGTGCCGATGCCATCTACATCGGTGGACCGCAGTTCAGTGCCAGGGCAGCTGCTGCCAACAGTTTGGTAGATATCGAAAAACTCGTTAATGCTGCCCATAAGTTTCGGGCAAGGGTGTACGTCGCTCTTAATACCATCTTCGATGATCGAGAACTGGAACTTGTCACCCGCCTTGCCTGGCAGTTGCAGGAAACCGGTGTCGATGCCTTTATCATTCAAGATATGGGGTTGTTGGAATGTCAATTGCCGCCTATCCCCCTGCATGCCTCAACGCAGACTAACAACCGCTCTCCGGAAAAAGTGCAATTTCTCGAAAAGGTTGGCTTCAGGCAGGTGGTCCTGGCACGAGAATTGAGCCTTGCGCAGATCAGGGCGATCCGATCGGCCACTACAACGATCCTGGAATTTTTTGTCCATGGCGCTCTGTGTGTCTCCTATAGTGGTCAGTGCTATATAAGCGAGGTCATGGCTGGGCGCAGCGCAAATCGGGGCGAGTGTGCGCAGTTTTGCCGCCATCGCTATTCCCTTCGCGATGTTCGGGGGAAAATCCTCCTTCGCGACCGCCATCTGCTGAGTCTCAAGGATTTGGATCTTTCAGCGCATCTTGCCGAACTTATCTCCGCCGGTATTGATTCTTTCAAGATCGAGGGGCGTTTAAAAGATGAAGCGTATATTAAAAATGTTACGGCTTTTTACCGCCAGGCTCTCGATAGAATCATTGATGCCGATTCAACGCTGGCGCGAGCAGCCTCCGGCAATTGCAGCTTTTCGTTTGTTCCCGACACCGAAAAATCATTCAATCGGGGAAAGACCGATTATTTTCTTTTTAAAACAAGAAATACACCCGCAGCTTTGGATAGCCCCAAGTCGATCGGACAGGAATTGGGGCGGGTGGTTCGTACGGGCAAGGGATTTTTGTGTTTAGCGACGAGTGAGATTGTCAATAATGGTGACGGTCTGTGTTTTTTGAATACGGAGGGAAAACTTGTCGGTACAAAAGTCAACCGAGTGGATAACGGAACAATTCATCTTAAAGATTCTTTCTTGGTTCCGATGGAAACCCTTGTTTACCGGAACGCCGATACCGCCTTCACAAAACAGCTTGCCCGGAGTGGTCAGTGTCGAACCTTGAGGGTAAGGATTGAGCTGGGGGAAACAGATGATGGGTTATGCATGGCTGTGCGTGATGAAGATGGTGTTGTTTCAAAAACATTTCTCAAGGTCGCAAAAGAGGTTGCAAAACAGGCCGGTTCAATCGTAGCGATGGCGGAAAAACAGATGAAAAAAAGTGGAGGAACTTCGTTTTTGGTCGAGGCGGTAAAGGTTGATCTCCAGGCCGGGACCTTTTATCCGGCAGCAATCTTCAACGAACTTCGGAGAAGAGGTTTGGAGGAACATATGGCAAAAAGGCTGCAGGAGTATGTGGTTGAAAATGCAGAACATAGAGTGAACGATTACCCTTGGCCGGCAGAAGAGGTGAGCTATCTCGACAACATCGGCAACCGCAAGGCCCTGGATTTTTATCGACGACACGGCGTAAAGCGGGTCAGTGAATCCGGACTGCGGGCAAAAGATGTCGCCGATTGTGTCTTGATGACCAGCAAATATTGCATCCGGGCACAACTGGGAATGTGTCCAAAGATGGTCGGCAAGGTTTCGGGGAGCGTTGAAACTCTGGTCCTCGCCGACAATACCGGGGAGTATCAATTAGGCTTCAACTGCGACAGCTGTGAGATGACCGTTCGAAAGAATAATACCCCCTCGTGACTCAGCCATTGCTATGGTCGCAGTTTGTTGTTCAATAAGCGTTTCTCTGACCTTCTTGTGAAAAAAAAAGACAGTAATTTCAGAGAAATAACGTACGTCAAAATTCCTAAGATCACTCCGACCTCAATACTGCCGATCAGAAGTGGGATGAGAATATCCATGCCTATTTGCATCATGGCGAGAACCGCCTTTTGCAAATCCCAGAATTGCAGGTGGGTCAATGCCCTGCCGAGATTAACGAAGAGTTCCTTTACCTCGCTGAGAGGTGGGCCGGGCCAAATAAGAGTGCCCAGCCAATAATTAAAGGTATACACGGGAGCAACAGTAAGTGGATTGGTAATCCACACCGGGGCGATGGCCGCCGCTCGATTCACATTGCAAATGGTGGCAGCCACAATTGCTAGGATAATCTGGATACCGACGGTAGGAGTAAAAGCGATAAACATGCCTACCCCCAATCCGCCGGCAATAGCCCGCGGAGAGCTGCGTAACTTGAGAATCCATCGAATAACCGGGCGAAGGCTCAGAAGACGATTTCTTTTGTTTTTTATTTGGGGAGTGTTCGCCATTATTTTCTCGTTACGTCTTGAGATGTGACAACGGCTTAGTCAAATAAAAAATATTTGCATGGTTTCTGCATAGATTATTTATTAAGAGACTTATCCTGTTTATCAAGGTTAGGGTACTATAGAGATATTGGGATACATTCCCGCCATGTGGCCAAACTGGAAAGGTTGAATAGTATTTAAAGAGAGGCGCTGATTTTTTTGGGCATGCCCGGCATTTTTCCCAACTTCATAGAAGGCGCCGTTGACATCGAGGATGTGGTGGATGCGATCTTTAAAGGCCTTGACAAAGGATGCACCACTGCCTTCAAAATGCATTCTTCCGGAAGAAAATGCAGTGTCAATTTTGGAAAATTTATCAAGTGAAAGAGAATTCATGGCAAGTTCTTCGCGGTTTCGTACCAGGCCCCAGACCAGATGATCAGAAGGAATATCAAGCGCCTCTTCTATATCGATTATGGTGTGAGGCATGATGACACAGCCATTGCCGACCTTTAAACGGTGCTGCTTTTTTCCGCATAAAAAGCTGTTGAAGCCGACGAAGACACCCAATCCCATATCCCCTTCAATAATTTTTGCTCCATGGGCGGTTACATTGAAACCCTCAAGATGGGAATTGATTATAAAACAATTTTCCTGGGCATTTGCCCCCTTGCCCAGGGTCGAATTTTCAATGTAGGCCCTTTGGGCAACAAGCACGTTGTCGGCGATTTTTATATTCGGCAGGACCACCGCATAGCGATCGAGGGATGCCGTCTTGGGAATTGACTCGATCTCCTCAAGGTTGACGAAATCGAAGACCCGTTGAAATTCGAATTTCCGCTTTTCGATAAAATCAATAAGAATACCCCAGGGGACCTTGTCCGGTGAAAGGGATACGTAATGCTCAAGAACATCCGGTGGGTATTTATAGTAAAAATTAAAATTGCCGGGACTATTAACCCAGATTGTTCCTGCATCGACATTAAGATGAGAGATCTCCCCAGCCTGAATGTAGGAATAGGTGCCGATAATACAATCCCGCATGGTTGTCAGATCAACGGTGGCATAAGGGCCAAGAAAACAACCGTCGGAGGGCGACCCATGAATATTGGCATAATCCATGGCCAGGGTATCTTTAATAAAGAATTTCTCATGGGTTTCCGGGTCGTGCGAGTAGTTGTGCACAAGGGTCTTAACCAAGGCACTGTCTTCAATGTCGATGCGCTCGTCTTTGGTCAGTGTTAAGTCGAATTTGCCGAAATTGATCTTACGGTCTTTGCGTTTGAGTTCATCGCCGCGAATGTCGCTTTTATACAAAAGGGAATTTCTTACCCGGCATTTACCGAGGAAATAGCTGCCGGCCAGGGCAGAGTGTTCGAAATGAAGGTCAAGTGGATGGTCGGGGGTAATGCCATAGAAGGCATAAAACTTATTCATTTGATCGGGACTAATGAGTTGCAGGGCAAAGGGAGTGACATCAAAGTTCAATTCCCGAAGATTAATATTGACCCTCTGAATGATTCTGTTGAAGAGTATTTCCAGTTCTTTCATAATGTATCTCTCAAGAGCTCCTGTTGGCTTCCAGCGTCATCATTTCATGAAAGACTGCGGCAAAGACATCTGATATGCGCAGAATACCGACGATCTGTTTCTCTCTTGTTACCAATAGAGAGAGATGAGTGCCGGCGATGAGTCGATGTATGGCGGTGTCCAGGCTGCAGTCTTCGGCCACAAATTCTCCGGCGGTAGGTGTCTGCATGAATTCTTCGACTTTTTTGGCAGCGGCTTCACGTAAATTTTCTTCCGTGATAATTTTTACCCGGGAGCGATACTTGTCACGGAGTTGCGTCACATAGTTTTCGCTGAATTTGAATTTATGTATATCCTCAAGCTCATCGGTGAATTCAAAGTCCGCTTCAATCGCTTTAAGGGCTCTCAGCTGACTGATTTTTCCAACAACATGGCCGTAGTGGTCGAGGACGATTATCGCTCGGTGCTGGTATTTGCTGATGGTGTATGTGTCTTGGGCTCTCTCAAGAACATGAATGGCTTCGATGAGGGGGGTGCCGATTACCACTGTAGCATATTCGGATATCGGAACCATAAGATCTTTGACGAGGTAATTTTTCACAATGCCTCCTGGTGGCGAAATCAAAAACTGCTTTTGCGGTAATACGATTTGTGAGAATAACACCTTACTATCTAAAATAAAAATGTAATTTTGTCAAATACTCCGACAGCTCATCAAGGAGCGAGGGGCATCGATTCTACGATAATATGGGCGTTTTCGGGTGGTCTGGGGGTTTAGAGCACGCTAAGGGGAAAGAAAAGAACGGCAAGAGTGATGGTTTCAGTACGAGCAAAGAGATAGGGATGTTCCAGGTAGTGAACTGGATAGTCAGCTATTTGGATATTATAAGTATTTTCTAAAAAAGTCTGAAGATCTGCAGGAATGGTCACCGATTGGGCTGCTTGCCAAACCACGGCGACTTGAGGATACTGGGTCTGGTCGACCAGCATCTCAAATCGGTAATCGGGAATCAGGGCAGTGCTGGTCGGGAACTGCATTTGCAGGTTACCGGCCACGAAGCGATCATCACTGATAATAAGACCATGGGTAAAACCGAGGTGGCGCATGTCCTCGGCTACTGTCCTGAAGGGATAATTCAGTCGACAAAAGCTTCCGGTATAAGATGCGCCGATGACTCGGATGGTGAAGGCAAGATATATAGCCAGTGCGGCAACGGCAACTATCTTTAAAAAGATTTTGAATCGATTCAAGGTGATTGCGTTGGGGGACAGTCTCGCAAAGAAAAAGATGGGGGCAACGAACAGTAGCGGCTGAAGCCATCGGTCTTTCACGTAGGTCACTTTGCCGACGAGTACGACAATAAAAAGGGTGATGAAAAGAACGAGGAGGTATCTACCGACAAATTGCCGGTGAAAGTCCTTCTCAGGATTTCCCTTCAGTCTGAAACCGGTCGGAAAAACTAGGAGGCAGATAAGCCACAGTGGCGTGAGAAACTGAAAACTTGTGGAGATCAGGCTGATGGGACCTTTGTACCACGAAAATGCAATCTCACGTTTGAATTTATGGGTGGCGGAAAATATGATATCCTGGTTGCCTGCCATCCAGACAAAATATGTGCCGGTCAGGGCGGCCATGATCAAGAGGCTGATGAGGATTTTCCGGGAAAAAAGCACCTTCCTGCCTTCAGCAAAGGAAGAGAGCGTAAGTAAGAGAACTATAGCGAACAGGTAATAATTGGCCTTGGCGAGGATCCCTATGCCAAGAAACAGGCCAAATATGCAATAGTTTGTAAGGTTTTGGCGGTTAATCAGGCGAATGACCTGCCAGAGCGTTGCTGTGGCTGCAAAAACCACTAAGGTGGTGTGGGTCATGTCACGCTGAGATTCCCAGGCGATTTGTGGAATCAGGAGCAGAGAAACGGTTGCAAGAATTGCCGGGCGGTCGTCATGGAGGATCTCCCGAGCGGCAAAAAAGACGCAGATGTAGGTGAGGAGCAGCAGCCCGTTTTTCATGAGGCTGACGGCAAAGACATTTTTGCCGAAAAGGATAAAGAGGAAATGCTGCAGCCAGGTGTACAGTGGTGGCTGTTCGGTGTAGCCGGCCAGTAACCACTGGCTAAGGAGTGCCTGCTCAGCTTCGTCATAATCAAGATAGCCGGAGAGAGCCACCCTCAATCCAATATGCAGGGCGAAATAGCCGCACAGTACCAGGAGAAAGGGCCTGGCCAGGTTGTTTCGATCTCTGTGGTCTGTCGCGAGTGACATCATTTTCTAAGAGGTGTGCGTTGTCGCCACCAGAGCAATGAGTTCCGGAAATAGACTATAAAGCCAAAGAGTTGACCGACAAAAATAACCTGATCCCTGCGGATAATTGCATAGCTGAGAACCATGACTGAACCAATGATGCTGAAAATCCAGAAATCAATGGGAAGTATTGATTGCTTTTTCTTTTCGGAATAAAACCACTGGAGAATAAAGCGGAAGGTGAAGACAATCTGTCCGGCCAGACCCCAGATCATCAGGGCGAAGGAAATATCCTTGTTGCCGATGATTTTCTGGAAGTGGTAGGTGTCACCGTTGACCAGCCAGCAGATTGCCAGAATGGGAAAGGCGATAATGAGCAGCCGAACCGGGAGTAGAATTTTTTCCCAGAAGCCATGAAAAGTAAGATTACGAATATAGATCGCGTAGGTAACCACCTGACCGAAAATAATTGCCAAATCATGGCGGAAAACGCCATAGAGCATGAGAAGAAAGGAGGCAAGGATGCTCAGTTGCCAGAAGAGAAGGGGGGACAGAACACGTCCTGCTTTTTCGGAAGATATCCATTGGACAAGGAGTCTTGCTGAAAAAAGAATCTGGGCTACATAGCCGATGGTGGTGACAAGATAATGATTCATGAATCTTGGTTTGCTACGCTGTAGCGGATATATCGGCTACGGATCCAGCGAAACGCTAGCGTGTCAAAAAATGGGCCGATGAGCCGGTTCCAGAGGTGATATTTGCTGGTACCGGCATGCCGCGGGTAATGGGCGACGGGAAGCTGTTTGACCTTGCCTCCCTGCAACTGCACGAGGGCAGGAATAAAGCGATGCATGCCGATGAAGAAGGGCATTTGTCGGGCAAAGGAGGTCTTAATTATTTTCAGGGGACAGCAGGTATCGTGGATCCTGTCGTTGATCATCAGCCGTCTGTAGGCGTTGGCAATTTTCGAGGAGAGTTTTTTAACAAGATGATCCTGTCGCTTAAGCCTTATACCGTTCACCATGTCGAATTCAGGAAAGAATCCGAGGTAGGTGAGGAAATCGGACGGACGGGTTTGCAGATCGGCGTCGATATAACCGATGAGAGAGGTGTCGCAATGATCAATGCCGGCTTTGATTGCCGTACTGAGACCGTAATTGCCATCGAGGGTGAGAACAGTAGAGAATTGTCGTTTGCAGCAGAATGTCGTTAAGAGTTTCAGGCTGTTGTCGGTTGATCCGTCGTTAATAAAAAGGACCTTGGTGGCCAGCGATGCGGTTGCAACAAAGCTGTCAAGCTCCAAGAAAAAGGCAGGTAAGCTTTCTTCTTCGTTAAAAACCGGGACGATAATGGTCAGTTCGTCTACCATGTGCTGTTTCGCATTGTCGGATGGATTGCGGGGAGAACGCTGAGAGGTGCACTGGCGAAAATCAGGGGCACGACTATTATAAATTAGCCTTCAAGTGGATAGGGCTCTTGAAGTATACCGGGGTCGATTGTTTCAACGGGTCATCATGAGATGAGAAAATCTCTGCTGCCGAAACTGTAAATATTTAACTTAGTATCGTTAACAGACATCAGCTCGAAACTCAAGCGATTTCATTTGCAACACCGTTCCTGTTGCCTTTGCAAGAGCAATCACTATGAGATATTCCAGCGGGAAAAAAGGGAAAGCGGCTTTTTACCTGCGGCTCTTTCCAGAGATTGCCAAGCGCACGGCACTAAGAGATTGACAAGTTGATATTCCACGGGTAATTTCTTCTCTGTTGTCAGGCTAACCAAGTGGGTGGCAGGAAGCATTTAAGGCGAGTGGAGAGGTAGATACTTTGTTGACCAGAAGAGCCTTCCTTAAAATGACGGCTATGGCCTTATTGTTTGCACCTGCACTTCCTTCAGGTGTAGGTGCGGAAGAGCTGCAGTCGGCCGACCATCCCGAAGAGGGCGCTCACGCTGGGGCAAATAATATTAATTACAGCATGATAACAGATTTTCGTCTGAGGGACTATCTCTTTAAAATTCACCATCCAGATATCCCTCATCCAGATGACATTGTTCTTGATACTGCTCAGCAGCAGCTTTTAGGGGCAGTGATGGATAAACTTGTGCACCTTTACCAATTTGTCGGCAGCGGCAACTTTTGTGTCCTGGGGTTTGAGGAAGCATTAGTCATTGCCCGCAGACAACCTTCGATTGGCGGTTTTACCGATGCCGAGCTGACGTTCTTTGAAATGATTTATTACCGGAATGCCGGTGATTATGGATTTTTCGGGACAAAACAGGCGGTGGCCCTTCGCCATACGATTGCCGCAAAAGAGATTATAAAGGTGCCGGATACCGGCAATTATCTTTTTAAGGGTGAGTCTTTGGAAAAATATACCAGGATAAAAAACAATCTTGGTGACGATGTCATACTTACTTCAGGAATTCGTGGGATAGTCAAACAATTTTACCTCTTTCTCGGCAAGGCGCAGCGGCATGGAGGCAATCTCTCCCTCGCCTCCCGTTCTTTAGCTCCACCCGGTTATTCCTATCATGCCACTGGAGATTTTGATATCGGCCAGAAGGGCTTGGGCGAGGGCAATTTCTCTGAACTTTTTACCACTACTACCGTCTTTAAACAATTGACGGAGCAAGGGTTTGTGGACTGCCGCTACTGGCGAGACAACATGCTTGGGGTGCGTTATGAACCTTGGCATGTTAAGCTTTCATGACTTGAACTCAATAAGCGGGACTCTTGGTGTTCATCAGTTAAGAGGTGTTTTTTCAGCGGGTATATATGTATAAAACTTTTTTTAACCTCAAGTCTAAGCCGTTTGATATCAGCACTGATCCAATTTTTCTCTGGCTTGGTGAAAACTATAAAGAAGCCCTGAGCACATTGCGTTACGGCATCCAGGAAAACAAGGGGTTTCTTTTGTTGACCGGTAATGCTGGAACCGGCAAAACAACCCTGATTAATGCCCTGACTAAGAGTTTTGACAGTAATGTACTCTGGGCGGTGATTAGCGATCCAAAGAGAGAAAGGCTCGATTTTTACAATGCTATCGCCAGAGGTTTCGGCATTACCAAAGAATTCACCTCAAAAGTCCAGTTTCTTATTCAATTCAGCCACTTTTTGCATACGGCAGATGATGGAAAAAAGAAGGTTCTGTTGCTGATTGATGAGTGTCACCTGCTGAGCCAGGAAATGCTGGAGGAGTTGCGGCTCTTATCGAACATCGAGAAAGAAGATAGCAAGCTCATAAATATCTTTTTTGTCGGACAGAACGAATTCCAAAACTTGCTCATACAGCCGAATAACCTGGCAGTCAGGCAACGTCTTGCCCTCAAAGTTGCATTGTCTTCTTTAACGGCTGCGGAAACCGAGGCATATATTCGCCATCGATTGAAAATCGCCGGCACTGAAGAAAAGCTCTTTTCCCCCAAGGCTCTGAAAATCATTCACCACTTCTCCCAGGGTATTCCAAGGCAAATCAACATCATTTGCGAACATACCTTAGTCGCAGGCAGTGTACAGTGTAAACGCAGCCTTGATCATAAAATTGTCCAAGAGTGCATTGAAAAATTGAATTTGCCGCTTCATCCGGGACTGGAAGATTTTGACGAAGCAGACCTTGAGAAGAGAGATCTCGATTCCGAGGGGGTGTCGAGCAAGGCTTTGGCAATCACTTTTGAAGCCGATGGTTCTCGGAATTGGTTGAAATATGCTGTGGGGGGAGTAGCGGTGGTTTTAGCCGTCGTCTATCTCTGGTACCCGGGCAACAAGGTGCCGGGAATAGCCAGGATTGTAATGCAGAAGGCGGAACAGCCGGCTGTTATACAAGAAATCCCACAGGTCAGATCGCCGGCGGTAACCGTGCTCGGAGAGAACCTGGAGGCGATAAACGAGAAGAAGGCAGCAGAGTTGAAGCACACAATCTTGGTAAAGGCCGCATCTCTCGACGGCGATACTCCACGACAAGGTGCCCCGGCGCCCACCGGGAAAGGAGATGTTGAACAACCAATTGTTGCCCAAGCGATTTTACCGGCTAAAGAAGATGGAGATAGCAAGATAGTGGAGGTTGGCCGGCAGATTCCGTTATCAACCGCTGATGAACCAGGCAACGCTGGCGAGAAAGTGAGCGACATGGTGCGGGAGGATTCCACGGCCATGCAAGTGGCGGCAAGCAGGGATCAGGTAAACATTCCTGCCCTGCCGAACAAGATCGTCCTTCCCTTGGCGCCAAACTCCTCGAAACTCACGGGCGAGGCGATTGAAGAGTATGAAGAATTTATAGGAAAGCTCAAGTTCTATCCCCGGGCAAAGTTACTCGTCAAAGGTTTCGTTTCTTCCAATTCAGATTCTCCTGAGAACACCAAGCTGTCGGAGGAACGGGCAGTGGCGGTTCAGAAACTGCTGGTCGTCAGTGGCATTGAGACAGAAAGGGTGCAGGTAAAAGGTATGGGAAACCAGGAACCAATTGCCACAAACAATAGCAAGGATGGGCGGACGAAAAACCGCAGGGTGGAAATAGTCGTAGTCGAAAAAGAATGATGGGCGCAGGTAAAAGTCAGTTCTTGGCCGTCAACGACTTACAGAAAATTATTCGACGCTGTTTCAAGAAGTTCGGAAGGCTGCCTCAGGGACTTTGCCGAGGAAGACCTTGGTGCAAATGAGAACATTTCTCGGAGTATCACCCGACTGGATCCGCAGTAATCCTTCTCTTATAATGATTTTTTTCAACAATTCTCGACCGTTCGATTGGTTGTAATAGATATCGGAGTCGAGGATATCTTTAATATTCTCTACCTCAACCCTATCAATGATCAGTTGTATGCCAAGATTTAAAAACGAGTCCTTTATATGGGGGAGTTCGTTCTCGAGCGCAAGCACACCCTGTTTAGTCGTGAGCTCGGAGAGCCCCTTGAGTTGAAGAATGAGGGGGACGAGGGATTCCTGATCTTCAAAGCTGCATGATGCTTTAGCGGCGAGGGAGAGATCGCGTAGCATAGATTTTTTCCAGAAGTTAAAGTAAGACCTGCTCAGTAGAAGACCCTGACTGTCACACAATTATAATTTGTGTTCTTAGCATAACGTAAGAATATAACCGACGTCAACTCGAAGTCATAAGAAATACGATTCCGCTTCCGGCCATTGTAAAAGAAATACTAATATGCGAATGATTATTATTATTCTTGACTGATGCCGGCAATATTTGCTATATTGTATGAAGCAAAACGTTCGGATGTAACCTGTGAAATTCCGGAATTGGTGGAAGTTGCTGGCCGTGTTCGATTATCAACCTGACTGGGAAAATAGAGACAACAAAAATGTCACGTTTATGGGAATGGTCCTTTATTAGCTATTGAATCGCAAATATTTTAGTTTGCTCTCGCCGGAAGCAGAGTGGTGGGATTTATGTCATCGTCAATTTTTATAAGACTTTACAGTTTCTATCGGGAAGGATTTCACAACATGACCGTTGGTCGGACTTTGTGGAGAATCATCTTCATCAAACTCTTGGTCATTTTTGTCGTTTTGAAGTTGTTCTTTTTCCCGAATTTTTTACAAACTCATTTTTCAACAGATCAACAAAGGGCCGACCATGTTCTCATTCAACTGACTGGTATGGCAGGAAATAAATAAATACGGAGGATGTGGTAATGGGTGGAATAGATCTGGGCACGGTGAACTGGGCACGGGCGCAGTTTACCTTGACGGCGATGTATCACTGGTTGTTTGTCCCAATTACCCTGGGATTATCGTTTCTTTGTGCCTTTTTTGAGACTATCTATGTACGTACCGGAAAGGAGGAATGGAAGAGACTCACCAAATTCTGGATGACTCTGTTCGGTATCAATTTTGCCATCGGCGTGGCAACCGGTATCATCCTGGAATTCCAATTCGGCACCAATTGGTCAAACTATTCCTGGATGGTTGGTGATATATTCGGCGCACCACTGGCAATTGAAGGAATTTTTGCCTTTTTCCTCGAAGCGACATTTTTCGCGGTTATGTTTTTTGGTTGGGAACGAACCTCCAAAGGCTTTCACCTTTTTTCCACCTGGATGGTGGCCATCGGCTCCAATCTCTCAGCTCTATGGATTCTTATTGCCAATGGCTGGATGCAATATCCTGTCGGCATGGCTTTTAATCCGGACAATGCCCGTTTCGAAATGCAGAATATCTGGGAGGTGGTTCTCTCTCCGGTGGCAATTGCCAAGTTTACCCATACAACCAGTTCCAGTTTTATCGTTGGATCGCTTTTTGTCATTGCCATTTCTTCTTTTTATTTATTGCAAGGGCGCCATGTCGAGATGGCCAAGAAATCGATCATCGTGGCAACGGTCTTCGGCCTTCTCGCAAGCCTCTTCACTGCTATGACCGGGGATGAATCGGCATATGCCAATGCCCACACTCAACCGATGAAACTTGCGGCCTATGAGGGTTTGTATAAAGGCTCGAAGGGGGCGGATATCGTTGCCTTCGGTGTTTTGAACAGCGGCAAGAAAGTTGGCGACGGCCGAGACCCTTTTGCCTTCGAAATATCGATACCCAAAGGCTTGTCGCTTCTTGCCAAGCGTGAACTCAATGGCTTTGTCCCGGGAATTGAGGATATCGTTTATGGTAATAAGGACGAAGGCATTATGTCCGTTGCTGAAAAAATGGAAAAAGGCAAGGCGGCAATCGCCGATCTGGCTGCGTATAAGGCTGCCGGCAAGGCAGGCGACAAGCAGGCTAAAGCTGCGGCGCTGCAGCGGTTCAATGGCAACCAGCAGTACCTCGGTTTTGGCTATCTGACTCAACCGGAAGAGGTCGTGCCGCCGGTTGCTTCAACCTACTACTCCTTTCATTTCATGGTCTATGTGGGGAGCTTTCTCATTCTCCTGCTCGCTCTTTTTCTCCGGGCGGCGCTTGCCAACAGACTCTTTGAGAGTAAATGGCTGTTGCGTTTAGGTGTGGTCTCCTTCTTTCTTGCCTATCTTGCTTCGGAGTTTGGCTGGGTGGTGGCGGAAGTCGGTCGTCAGCCATGGGCTATTCAGGATATGTTGCCGGTGAAAATGGCTGCAACCAATATTGCTTCAGGTCATGTGCAGGCAACCTTTTTAATGTTCTTTGTACTGTTTGCCGTGCTGTTGTTGGCGGAAATAAAAATAATGCTCAAGCAGATCAAAATAGGACCGGAGGGCGCGTGATATGATCGGGAAGCTGGATATTGTGACACTGCAGCAGATTTGGTGGATCCTCTGCTCGGTAGTAGGGGCCCTCTTTCTTTTTCTAACCTTTGTCCAAGGTGGGCAGACCCTTCTCTGGCAAGTGGCAAAGGATGACCGGGAAAAATCCCTGGTAATCAACTCCCTCGGGAGGAAATGGGAGCTGACCTTTACCACTCTAGTACTTTTTGGCGGGGCCTTGTTTGCCGCCTTCCCCAAATTTTATGCCACCAGTTTCGGTGGGGCGTATTGGGTGTGGATGCTCATTCTCTTTACCTTCATTGTCCAGGCGGTGAGCTATGAGTATCGGAAAAAACCGAATAATCTACTAGGTGAAAAGGGTTACGAGTTGTTTCTCTTTATCAACGGTTCTGTCGGTATTTTACTTATCGGGGCGGCGGTGGGCACCTTTTTCACCGGTTCCAACTTCACCCTAAATGCTTTCAATCAGGTAACATGGACCAACCCGCTTCGCGGGCTGGAAGCTGCTTTTTCCCTGTTCAATCTTTCCCTTGGCCTCTTTCTGGTGTTTAATGCTCGAACCCTGGGAGCCATGTATCTGGTGAACAATATAGATTTTAACGGGGTGCCGGAATTCGAGGCGCGGGTCAGGAAATCCTGCCTTACCAGTTTTCTTTTGTCCCTGCCGTTCTTGCTCTATGTGGTTGTCAGCCTCCTGTTGATCGATGGCTATGCCGTTGACAAGGGAGGAGTGGTCAGCATGGAACCATATAAATATCTCCATAACCTGTTGGCCATGCCCATTGTTCTTGTTCTTTTGCTGGTCGGTCTCTTTCTCGTCATCCTTGGGACCACCCGTACCGGACTGGCAAAGGTTACCACTGGCATCTGGTTCGGAGGTCTGGGTACCGTGCTGGTTGGTCTGGCGGTGTTTTTTACTGCCGGTTTTAACGGTACGCCTTTTTATCCGTCCAAGGTTGACCTGCAGTCGAGCTTGACCATTTATAACGCCTCGTCGAGTCATTATACCCTGACGGCGATGACCTATGTGGCGCTCGCCATTCCCTTTGTTCTTGCCTATATCGCCTATGTGTGGCGGCAAATGGATTCAAGGAAAATCGGCAGTCAGGATCTTGCCGATAAAAAGGCGTATTGATAGGCGAGGGAAAAATTGAAATTGAGGAGCACGCTATGACAGCAACATTACTGATTGGCTGGGTTGTTCTTATTGTCGTTGCCTATAAGGCAGCGGTTGCGGTATTGGCCAAAACAAAAAACCTTTAGCGGTTGTTATTTGTTATACTGTGGCCGGAGAGGGCTTATGCCTCTTCGGCCTTTTTGTTTATTGACAACGGCTTAAAAAAGTAATCCACCAACCCACCAAAGAAAATGTAGGACCAGGAAGGCGTAAATTCCGGCGACGACGTCGTCCATCATAATCCCGATACCGCCGTGGATTCTTTGGTCAAACCAGGACACCGGAAAGGGTTTGGCGATATCGAAGATACGAAAAAGGACAAAGCCGAGAGCCCAGGCCCAGGGGTGCGGGGGCGCGGCAAAGAGGGTGACGAACATTCCGAGGAATTCGTCGATGACGATGCAACCGGCGTCAGGGCTGTCGAGAATTTTTTCGGCGGAGCCGGAGACAAAAAAACCGAGGACAAAGAACATTCCGAGGACAAGGCCATACATCGGCAAGGGCAGATCTTTTATCAAAATCCAGGGCAGGAGGGCGGCAAGTGATCCCCATGTTCCTGGGGCTTTGCCTATCTTGCCGACATAGAGGCCGGTGGCCAAAGCCATAATCAGTTGGTTCATCGCGCGCCTATCCCGACACAGCGAACTTCGTTATAGACTTCTGACAGCGGCAGGTTGAGGCTCAGCGCTACTTTGCGGCATTCCTCATATTCTGGATGGATGACCCATCCAGAAGGCGTATGCACCTTTTTGGCTTTGATTTCTCCCCATCTGGTAGTGACGCTGACAATCTCACGGGGCAGGGTTTGCCGTTGCTCGCGCCTGAAGCGCAATCCAATGGCAGTAGTATGGGCAAGAATCGTTTCCTTCAGGGGCAGTGCGAAGGCCGGGGGGCTGATCACCTGCAGCGTGAAGCCCGGCCTGCCTTTTTTCATATGCACTGGGGTAAGGGTTACGTCGACGGCTCCCCGGGCAAAGAGCAGTTCCGTGAGGTGGGGAAAACCCTCCGGGCTCCAGTCGTCAAGATTTGTCTCGATCACCTCAACAACCTGACTTTCCAAAACATCCACAGCGTCACCGATGATAAGCCGCAGTAAATTCGGTTGTCCATTAGTAAGGACGTGACTGCCCAGACCATAGCCGGTGGCGGCAATGGTCATTGGCGGCAGGGGACCGAAACCGTCGGCCAGGGTAGCAATCAAGGCAGCTCCTGTCGGTGTGACCAACTCCTGGCGGAGATCGACGCCGTAGGTGGGAATACCTCGCAGCAGTTCGCAGACGGCTGGAGCAGGCAGTGGCAGAAGGCCGTGGGCACATTCGACAAAACCATGTCCGGTCGGCAGGGGTGAAGAGATCAGGCGAAGGATGCCGAAATGCTGCAGGCCGAAGACGACACCGATCACATCAACAAGGGTATCGAGTGCACCCACCTCATGGAAATGGACGTGCTCCACGGTGATGTTATGGACCTTGGCCTCGGCCACGGCCAGTGCCTGGAACACCATGCTTGCGCTTTTTATCACCGTCCCACTCAGCTCACTTCCCTCAAGCAACGCCAAGATGGCCGGTAAAGTGCGGAGTTCCTGGCGTCTATCGCTGTTCACCCGCACTTGGACACACCCTATGGAGTGACTGGTTTTGTCGGAAATTTGCACATCCAGGCCGTTAATATGCAGTTTGTCGAGTTCTTCCGTGAGGAGTTGTCGGTCAAGACCGGCATGGAGGAGGGCGCCGAGCAGCATGTCGCCGCTTACCCCGGAAAAACAGTCGACATAGCCAATTCGTAGAGTAGTTGAGGATGTCACGTAGCTTGCACCACAACGGGATCGAAAAGAGTCCCTGGGGTGAGGGGATGGCCGCAACAGAAGGATTCGACGGTCATCCGTTTTTTGCCCTCCGGCTGAAGTTCATGAATCTGCAGACCGTTTTTGCCGCAGGCGATGAGCATTCCGCGTCTGTCTGCCTGAAGAATCGTTCCGGGCTGGGATGTGCTCTCCATGTAGACTACCTCGGGGGAAAAAAGCCGCAGTCGATTTTGTTCAAGAAAGCAGAAGGCGGAGGGCCAGGGATCAAGGCCGCGAATGAGGCATTCAATTTCTTTGGCGCTCTTACTCCAATTGATGAGGCCGTCATCTTTTTTCAGCATCGGGGCCATGGTTGCCTGGCTGTGATCCTGGGGGACCGGGGTAACACTACCCTCTTTCAGTCCCTTTATGGCCTGAAGCAGGGTCTGCCCTCCCAGGGTCGCGAGTTTTCCCATGAGAGTGCCGGCTGTTTCCTGCGGATCAGCGGGAATTTTGGCCTTCAGAAGCATATCGCCAGTATCCATACCCTGATCCATCTGGATAATGGTTACACCCACCTCGGTTTCGCCCTTGATAAGTGCCCATTGAATCGGCGCTGCTCCCCGGTAGCCAGGCAGAAGTGAGCCATGGACATTAATGCATCCCATCGGTGCCAGTTCGAGAAGGCTTGGCGGCAGGATCCGACCGTAGGCTGCGACGACAATCAGGTTGGGCTGGTAGCTGAGCAGGCCGTTACGAAATTCCTCGGTCTTAATCTTGACCGGCTGGAGTATTGGAATACCGGCAGCCTCGGCCACCATCTTGGTCGGCGTTGGGCTCACCTTCTTCCCTCTGCCTTTTGCCCGGTCCGGTTGACTGATAACCGCCACTACCTGATCCGGTCCGGTAAGCAGGGTTTCTAGATTTACCGCGGCAAAATCCGGGGTTCCCATGAAAATGATGCGAAGTGGTGCAGATGTCATGCAGGAGCCTCTTCCTCAGCAAGCCACTTTTTGACCTTCTTTTTGTAAAGAGCTCTTTTTAAAGGGCTGAGATGGTCAAGAAAGAGAATGCCGTTCAGATGGTCTATCTCATGTTGCAGGACCACGGCAAAGCGATCTTCTGCCGACAGTTCCTGTGCCTGTCCCTGTAAATCCTGGAAGGTTATGGTAACCTTCTTATGCCTTTTAACTGTAGCCGTGAGGTCAAGAACGCTCAAACACCCCTCTTCGTCGATCTGCGTGCCTTCATGGGCGACGATCTCCGGATTGACAAGGGGCATGTATTGCCTTTCGCCTTCTTTATCCTTTGTTATATCGACCACAATCAGCTTCACTGACTTGCCGATCTGCGGTGCGGCCAGACCTACTCCCGGGGCATCGTACATGGTTTCCACCATATCTTGCACGAGCTTTGTCAGTATATCGTCGAAGGCGGCAATACTCTCTGTTTTCTGGCGCAATACCGGTTCGGGGTATTTAAAAATTTTTTGAATGCTCATAATATAGTATCTCTTTTCGGTGATTGGGCGGGGCGGGGCCCGCTGAATTTCGGCAATGTACCATAGCAACTTTCTTTTCGCCATGATTTGCAAGATAAGCATAGTGGCAAAGGATGGTAGGGCTTTTCGGTACTCTGAAAGGGTCTTTTGTTTATGATGGCGACAGAAGTTGGCTAAGGAGGGGAAGCACTGAAATGAAGATTGACTGTACAAGGTAAGGGAACCAAACATAAAAGGACTGAAAAATCTTGACTTATCGAGCGATTTATTGTGTCATGAGGCCGTTATACGGCGCTATCCAGCCGAGAGGCGTAGATGGCATTTAAACTCACATGGTCCCTTAAAAACATATTTGCATGTATTTTTACCAAGAGAGGTATCTCCTGCAAAGGGACCCCGAAAAGCGTCCCGTGTATCGGGAATAGGGTCGGACATTTATGGATATTCTTTTTCCGATGGTCGGATATCTGGTGGGGGCCATTCCCTTTGGTCTCGTTATCGGCAAAATGGTTGGTACCGATGTGCGCAAGGAAGGCAGTCGCAATATTGGAGCCACCAATGTCAACCGGGTTCTAGGTAAAAAACTCGGTTTTCTCACCCTTGTTTGTGACTGCTTAAAAGGTTTGCTGCCGATGTGGCTGGCCTGGAGCTTTCTTCCCGACACGGTAAACCGGGAATTGGTTGTTGCACTGACCGGCGTGATGGCCGTTATCGGTCATATGTTTCCAGTTTATTTACGTTTTCGCGGCGGCAAAGGTGTGGCTACCGGTCTTGGGGTATTTTTGTTCCTCTCGCCGCCGACTATTATCATAAGCTTGGCGGTTTTCTTGGCCTCGGTGAAGTTCTCCGGGTTCGTCTCCGTCGGTTCTTTGCTCGCCTCGGCCCTGGCGCCACTCTGGCTTTATCTGCTGGGGGCTTCTAGGATTGCCATTGGTGCGGCGGCAGTTATTGCTCTCCTTATCTGGGCTAAACACCACGAAAATATCAACAGACTGATACATGGGCAGGAAAAGCCATGGAAAAATCCCGGTCGTTAGTCGATTGCTGTCTCAAGTGACTTTGCCTGGCAAAGGATACTCAAAAGAGCTCCGTTTGTTGGGGTGAGCAGGAAACTTCCTGGTATTTTACTCTGCTCCAGAGGGGGGAGTGTTTTCGGACAAGTTTTCTGGGTGTTTCTCGGTGAGATCGGCGAGGAGCACTTCAGCTTCCTCCATGGTTTTTGCGTACATTGGTCGATAACCTTTTGTCTGATCCGTCAGTTTAGCAAGTTGTTGAAAGATGATCTTTCCTTGACCGACGACGCGGATAATTGGTCCTACCTTTTTCTCAGTCAGGTAGGCGGTGATCTTTTTAAAGGTGGTGATGGCGCTCAGGTGGCCGATTCTCGCTTCGGTAAGATCAGTGATGACCGAAAAACCGGGTTTCAGGTCGGAAACGCAGAAGCGAATATCGGTATACATTTGTTCTGCGTCTTTTTTCGGAATGATTCCCCGTAATTTGATGACCAGGCGGTTTTTTTTGATATCGACGGTGACCGTTGATAGACACTTGTACTTTGCCATTATTGTTCCGAAGAGGCGGTTGTGGGTTCAAACCAGTTGATGGAGCCCTATTGCACAAGTTACTTCTCCCTGATTTGAAAGTTGGTTTTATTATATCTCATCTCTTGGGGTTATATCCAGTTTCTGCACCGGTTTTTTTCATATATTCCGTGACTCGCAATATAGATGTGTACTATCATGTGGTTGCTGAGAAACAAATTCGATCTGTAAGGAATATGTCATTATCTTTGGGCTTAGAAAACCCCTGAAAAATTCAGACAAGGAGGTGCATAATGGTGGATGACAGTTTTACCGAGGTAAGCAACAGATCCTGGTTTAATCGCATCGGCGGAGCATTTAAGGGGATTATCGTCGGCTTGCTGCTTATCGTTGCAGCCTTTGGCCTGCTTTTCTGGAATGAAGGAAGAGCGGTTCAGCGCTATAAAACACTACAGGAAGGAGGCGGTATAGTTAAATCAGTCAGTGCCCAGGCGGTTGATCCCGGCAATGAGGGGCGCCTTGTACATGTTACCGGCCGAGCTGAAACCACTGAAACCCTCGTCGATTCGGAGATGGGAGTGAAGGCTCCGGCAATTGCTCTGATTCGGGAAGTAATGATGTACCAATGGAAAGAGTCCAGTCGGAGCGAGAAGCGGAAAAAACTCGGTGGTGGGGAAGAAACCGTAACGACCTATACCTACAGCAAGGAATGGTCGGAGCGAGTTCTCGATTCGACGGCTTTCAAACAGCAGGAGGGGCACAGCAATCCGGGCCATATGGCTTATCAATCAAAAACCATCAATGCTGAGAATGTCCGACTCGGCGCCTTTAAGCTCCCGGATTTTCTCGTGCGGAAAATCACAGGTGAAAGCCCGTTGACCCTGAATTCGGAGGTTCCTCCGCCGCTTACCCAGCGGATGAATGTGCAAAGGGAGAGCAATGGTTTCTATTTCGGCGGGAACCCGAGCTCGCCGCAGGTGGGTGATCTGCGTATGACGTACCGGGTGGTGCTGCCGGCTGAGATAAGCCTGGTGGCGCGCCAGGTGGGAACAAGCTTTACACCCTACACGGCTGCGGCTGGGGGCAGCATCGAACTGCTCTCAATGGGTACGCTTGGTGCCGACGCCATGTTTAAGGAGGCCCAACAATCGAACACCATCCTGACCTGGGTTTTGCGCTTAGGCGGTTTTGTCCTTATGGCGATAGGGGTGAATATGCTTTTGGCTCCTCTTGTTGTTTTGGCCGACGTGGTGCCGGCCATTGGTTCACTCATTGGCGCCGGCACTTTCATTATTTCGACACTTTTCTCAGGGGTGTTCTCCTTTCTCACCATTGCAATTGCCTGGTTTGTCTACCGACCGCTGTTGGGTTGCGCTTTGGTCGGTGTTGCAGTAGCCATAGGTGTCGTGCTTTTCAGGAAGGTGAAGAAAGCTGAGCCGGTAATGGCGCCCCCGATTCCGCCATCGACTCCCCCGCCTGTGCCTGGAGGCTGATTCGGCATCGCGGTATAAAAGCTGCAGTGACAGCCAGGGATGATTTTTGCTCGGGCTGTCATGATGGCTCAGGGTAATCGCCTGACCATGAATACGCAATGTGCCGTTTTGTTGTGATGACCAGGGTTATAGGTAGCAATAGCCTTCCTGCATGCACCTTGGTTGAGTCTGTTGCGTTGTGAGCCAATTCGACGAAATGGTAGTTATTGGACTTCTCGGCGCCGATCTTCATCTAAATTGCTTTTGCCATACATTAAATATAGTTACCATCTCATTGATGCCCCCTTCTCAGTAATTTGCCAGTATTCTTTCATGTAGCATAGTATCCCTAGATG
The DNA here is from genome assembly GCA_043798185.1 of Pseudomonadota bacterium. Classification (GTDB taxonomy): domain Bacteria; phylum Desulfobacterota; class Desulfobulbia; order Desulfobulbales; family Desulfocapsaceae; genus Desulforhopalus_A. The sequence goes on from JAZDOW010000138.1 coordinate 44,164, forward strand.
TTTCTTTGCTGAAACAACGGAATACATCACACCGGATGGATGATATTTATCATATAATAGTACTTGTAGCAGCTTTCCATGAAGGTTTATTGGCGAGCCAGTAATTACAGGAGATTTCGACCTATTTCAGATCTAAGAAAATCGGTTGTACTCTTATTGTTTTCTCGGTCTAAATAATCAATCGCTCTTTTCTGGTATTTTTCGTTGCAGCAATGAAAGAAGAAGGTGCTTTAATTTAGAGTCAATGGTTTCTCATGCAAGAAGACTGATAAGTTTTCATGCATAGCATGAAGGAAGATGTGGCTATTGGCTAGGTATTATTTCAATGAGGCTTTAGAGTTTATTTCAGAAAAATAAACTCTAACAGAAAAAAAACTTGACATATTGTTAGTAAACCTATCATAGTTTTCTTGCTATTCAATATCTTCATCTACTGATGGAATTCGTAAATGCCAGCAATTTAGCATTATTTCTTTGTTGCAGCATATTTAGACCGATTTCATAACAGCATCTGTCGAATTGGGTGAGATATATGATCCATAAAGCACTTGACATATTGCGCGCAGGAGTTGCCACTTTTCTTAAAAAGTTACCTGACCTGAATGTGTCGAATGATACAGTTGTCGTCCTCTCGCCCATAGTAAAAACAGACGGTTCTTCTGCAGTACAAGAAAACACGCTTGCCCTGACCTTGGTCAATATTGAAGAGGAGCGTATCGCAAGATCTCCTTCAACCGTTTCGATAGATACAAATGGAAGGGTTTCCCACCGGAACCCGGAAATACGCCTCAATCTCTATCTGATGGTGACAAGCCATTTCAAGGATTATAAAACGGCACTTGAGTTTCTATCGGCGACAATACGCTTCTTCCAGAGCAAAAATGTCTTTACTCCTGAGAACACCCCTGGATTGGACAGTACCATCGAGAAACTGTTGGTCGAGCTCTACACCATGGATTTTGAGCAGCAAAACCATTTGTGGGCCACCTTAGGGGGTAAATATATACCCTCGGTCATTTATCGTGTGCGGATGCTGATTCTCCAGGAATCGCAGAAGATTGACGAACAACCGCAGATCACCACCATAACCTTTGCAAGCAGAGGTATATGATCGGATGCAGATACGTTTTGAAAAAATAGTCGAGGTTGAATTTCTCCACCACTATCTCCAAGGCGAAAGCCGAGATCTCTTCTCGATTACACCGACCGCCGCGAGCAAAAAACAGCTGGCAGGAGGTTCCTTTTTATTCAAAAAAACCCCCGATGGTTTTGTGGTTCTTTGCGAGGTAGCCGATGGGTCCGGCATTCTGCGGTCAAGAAGACCCTTGCCTGAATCGGTCAAACTGTCATTTGCAGTCACATCCAACGATCAGTATTACCTGCATTACTCAGCACTTCCGCTGGAGACACCTTGTGGTTACATCTATCACCTCAGTAACCTGAGGAATAATCAGCAAGACGGCAAGTTGTTGCTTACAACCGATTCGGTGCACCCCTTTCTCTCCGTTGCCGACCGATTGAGTTTAAAACCACAGAAATTCACCTTTTCCTTTTCGTCGACGCAAGCGTTGCACGAAATCGAGGTATTCGACGAGTTGGGTATTCCGCTTTACAGCTATTCGGCAACGGTGAGCGGTGGCGTCGCTTGCTGCTACGTTGATCTCAGCGGGTATCCACCGGGGCGATTCAGTATCCGTCCGGCTGGAATGGAAACCTCGACTTTTTATGCAAGCGATGAACTGGCAGGCGGCAATGCTCTTGCCGTTCTTGAATTGCACTGGAGTTCCATGGTCTCTCCCCCCTATCGGTTCATTCTGCCTGATTCGTCCCTTTCAAGAAAGACATATACCGTCATAACCAATCGACGGATGACATACTGGAAGTATAATGTGGTGCTGAAATACCGGACAGACCTGGTTCCAGATGACCTCTCGATTGACTATCCTGACCCATCCATACGGTTCAGACGACTTCCATCTTTGATTCAAGACGATGGGAACACCGTCATTCCCTTCATTTCCGAGCAGATGTTACCTCAGAGCAGCAGGCCGGTGCGGGGTATTACCCTGAAGAAAGGGAATGGCGGAAACGGAGGCATATTCGAGATACATGATCTGACAAATCCACCGGTTTATGGCCTGGTGCCTGCCGGTGGCGACAGGAGTGAGGCGTTTTCGGAGACTTATTTTTATATCTGAAAAAGGAGGTTGAAAGAATGACTACGTATAGAACCCCTGGTGTCTATGTGGAAGAAATCCCGCTCTTTCCACCATCGGTTGCGGAAGTTGAGACGGCTATTCCAGCATTTATCGGATATACCCAGAAGGCAAAAAAGAACGTTGACAACGATCTGTATTTCGTTCCGACCCGGATAAGTTCATTGGTCGAATACGAAACCCTGTTCGGTGGACCACCCCCACCGCGTTGCACGGTTGATCTGGTTGAGGACGCGGTCAACCATAGCTTTACCATAACCAAAGTTAACCCGGATGCCGACAATGACAACTATCTCCTCTACTACAGCATAAAAATGTTTTTTGCCAACGGCGGCGGGCCCTGCTACGTCGTGTCGGTAGGCGATTATTCCATCTCGGTGGACAAAGGAAGTGACGGAGCCAGCCCTTCCGGACTCATGGGCGGTTTGGCAAAAATCGCTGCCGAAGATGAACCGACCATTATTGTGATTCCGGATGCAGTGAGACTTGCAACAGCTACAGATCATTATGAGGTCATGGATATGGCTCTTCTGCAATGTTCGACACTGCAAGACCGGGTTGCCCTCGTTGATGTTTATTCCGATGTAAAGGCTTTGCGGGACACCATCTCCGGCGATCTTGCCTGTCTTAAATACGGTGCGGCCTATTATCCCTGGCTGGTGACCTCTATTGCCTATGATTATGATGGTGCCAATGTAATTATGAGCGCCTCATCCGGATCGCTTGCGGATAAGGCGCTCAACAGCATTGAGATCAAAGCCCAAAACAATTCCCTCTACAACCAGATCAAGGCGGAACTGGGCAAAAATACCGTAACCTTGCCGCCGGGAGGGGCCATTGCAGGGGTCTATGCCCGGGTCGATGCGTCACGCGGCGTCTGGAAAGCTCCGGCTAATGTCGCCCTCTATGGCGTGATAAAGCCCAGTGTAAGGCTAACCGATGCAGAGCAGGCCTCTTTAAACGTCAACAGCGATGCCGGCAAATCGGTAAACGCCATCAGAGCCTTCACCGGTAAGGGGATTCTGGTTTGGGGTGCTCGTACCCTGGCCGGAAATGACAACGAGTGGCGCTACATTCCGGTGCGTCGATTCTTTAACATGGTCGAGGAATCGGTGAAAAAAGCCACCTACTGGGCGGTATTCGAGCCAAATGACGCCAACACCTGGATAAAAGTCAAATCGATGATCGAGAACTACCTGGTGCAAAAGTGGCGCGATGGCGCATTGACGGGTGCCAAACCGGACGAGGCGTTTTTCGTCAAAGTGGGTCTGGGAGTGACCATGACGGCCCAGGATATCCTTGAAGGGCGGATGAATATCGAGATCGGCATGGCAGTTGTCAGACCTGCTGAATTCATCATCCTGAAATTCTCGCATAAGATGCAGACCTCATGACAGGAGAAGATAAACATTAAAGATACAAGGAGGAGATCATGGCAGAGTATCCATTGCCGGTTTTTCACTTTCAGGTCCAGTGGGGAGGCACAAACATCGGGTTTTCCGAGGTTTCCGGGTTAAATATCGAGACGCAGGTCATCGAATATCGCGATGGCCTAAGTCCCGAATACTCACCGAGAAAGATGCCCGGTATCCCGAAGTTTGGCAATATCACGCTCAAAAGGGGCGTTGTGCCAAAGGACAACGAATTTTTTGCATGGCTTAACACCACGAAGTTGAACAAAATCGAACGGCGAGACCTGGTTATCAGCCTGTTGAATGAAAATCATGAGCCGGTCATGACTTGGAAAGTGGTGCGGGCCTTTCCGGTGAAGATTGAAGGTCCAGGGCTCAAATCGACCGGCAACGAGGTCGCTATTGAATCGATAGAAATCGCCCATGAGGGGCTGACGATAGAAAACGGATAATTCTATGGATCATTGGTTTCCACCGGTTGCTTTCCATTTCCGGGTTGGCTTTGACCTTCCCGGTTTCTCTGAGAAGGATGCTCGCTTTCAGGAAGTGACCGGACTCAGTGTGGAACTCGGAGTGGAGGAGCTGGTGGAAGGGGGAGAAAACCGTTTTATCCATCGTCTTCCGACACGGCCGAAATACGGCAATCTCATTTTAAAGCGTGGCTTCCTTGATGACTCCGACCTGGCACAGTGGTTGAAGGATGGCATCGAAAACTTCCAGTTCACACCTGTCGATGTGCTGGTTACCCTTCTCAACGAAGAGCATGAACCGTTGGCGGGTTGGAGCTATGTCGGGGCATGGCCGGTAAAGTGGGCTGTGTCCGATCTCAAGGCCCAGGAAAACACCCTGGTAATTGAAACGCTGGAACTCTCATATAAATATTTCCGGAGGATTTGACCATGCCTGTCCAGGTAAACGAAATCGTCATCCGAGCGGTGTTTACCGATGCGGATGACCGGAAACCCACGGTCGGGGATCGTGCTGCCATTGACCGTGACGAGATCGTTGCCGAATGCGTTGAACAGGTTTTGGCTCTTCTCGACGACAGAAAGGACCGATAAATGGCGGATTCAGCACCAGTAAAAGGCCAGTTGGAAAAACTGGCTATCAAGTCCTACACCAGTTCGGACTACTCTGGGTCACCGGTGGCGGAATTTGCGGTTCCGATCAACCCGGAGGAAATTCAACGGGTCCTTGAAATAGAGTATGATGAGGGTCAGGGAAGAGGGACCACGGGCAGCGCCATGAACTTCGTCCGTGTCAAGCCACAGGATTATACACTGCAGTTTACTATCGACGGCACGGGGGTAACCGGTGAGCAGATCGACGTCCAGACACGGATAAGGGAATTCCTTGATATCGTTGGCTACGACGGCACGATTCATCGCCCCCGATACCTCCAGATAATCTGGGGCGTCATCGAATCGAAGTGTGTTCTCTTGAAAGCTGAAATAAATTATAAGCTCTTCAAATCGGACGGCACGCCGCTTCGGGCAGTCATTAACGCCACATTCAGAGGCAATATCGACGACCGCACAAGGGTACGTCGGCAAAACGATTCGTCCCCGGATTTAACCCATGTGCGAATGGTCAGAGAGGGGGATCGTTTGCCGTTGATGACCTGGTCGATTTATGGCGACCCGGCATATTACCTGGCCGTTGCCAGGGCGAATGATCTGGACGGTTTCAGAACGCTTAAGGCCGGGGCGAATATTATCTTCCCGCCCATGAAAAAGGTGTAAAATGCCTGACGGTTCTCTCATCCCTACGCCTGCTCCCTCCGACAATGTAACACTGACCATCACAATAGACGGCCATGCTCTCAGCAGTGAATACAATGTTTTGTCGGTGACGGTTATCTCCGGGATGAACAGGATTCCCCAGGCAAAGATTGCCTTTCTTGACGGCGACCCGGCGAGTCAGGAGTTCAGACTTAGTAACACCGATTACTTTGTCCCTGGTAAAAGGGTGAGGATACTTGCCGGATATCATTCCAACGAATCATGCATTTTTGAGGGAATTGTTGTCAAACACAGCATCAGGAGCAGGCAGAATGGACCGTCACGGCTCCTGGTGGAATGTCGGCATGATGCTTTTAAACTGACCCTGGTAAGAAGAAGCACCTATTTCCATAACATGACCGACAGCGATATCTTTTCGAGAATACTGGAGAATAATTCATTGTCGGCGGAAATTGACGCCACACAGCTCACCCATGACCAAATGGTGCAATATTTTGCTACTGACTGGGATTTTATAGTCAGCAGGGCCGAGGTAAACGGGATGCATCTCCTCGTTGATTCGGCAGGTATGTTTATCAAAAAGCCCGATGGGTCAACACCTCCGGTTCTCACTCTGACTCACGGCTCGACTATGCTCGAGTTCGAGGCCGATATCGATGCGAGGGATCAGATTCCTTCGGTTACAGCAAGAGGCTGGGACTGCGCTCAGCAGGAACCTGCAGCGCATGACGGTACAGTTCCGGTTTTCAGGAGTCCGGGCAACCTCACCTCCGACGACCTCTCGCAGGCCACTGGTCTCAACGGTTTTTCCCTGCAGCATACGGGGTTGCGCAGTGGGCAGGAACTGAGAGAATGGGCGGAGGCTCAACTTGGAAGATCGCGTCTTGCCTTGGTTCGAGGTCGGGTCAGGTTCACCGGTTTTGCCGACATTCACCTTGGGAATACCATCGAACTGCAAGGGGTAGGGGAACGATTCAGTGGTACGGGCATCGTAACGGCCATACGCCATGAGATAACCGGTGGGTTGTGGACAACCGACGCGCAGATTGGTAATTCAGGACGATGGTTTATTGAAGAGAAGGAGGTGCAGTCGCAGCCGGCATCAGGACTTTTGCCCGCAATAACCGGATTACAGATCGGTATCGTCACCGGACTTGCAGGAGACCCGCAGGGTGAGGAACGGATTCTTGTAAGGATGCCCCTTGTCAGCATGGCGGACGACGGCACTTGGGCCCGTCTTGCATCACTTGATGCCGGCAACGAACGAGGGGCGATTTTCCGTCCGGAAATCGGTGACGAGGTTGTGCTCGGCTTCCTGAACGATGATCCCCGAGACCCGGTGGTTCTGGGTATGCTCAACAGCAGCGCTAAGCCGGCTCCTGTCGGAGCAAGTGACGACAACCATATAAAGGGCTTTGTAACCCGGAGCAAGATAAAACTGACCTTCAACGACGAGACTGCAAGCGTTACCCTCGAAACCCCCAAGGGCAAGAAAGTGCAACTTGATGATGACCAAGGGACAATCACCTTTGCCGACGAATTGGGCAATAAACTTGCATTAACTTCCGACGGGATAACCATTGAGAGCGCAGGGAATATTACGATAAAGAGCAGTGGAGATCTGAAGTTCAGTGGAACCAATGTGCAATTACAGGCAAGCGGCAGTTTGAAGGCAGAGGGTACAGGGGGTGCTGAGATTATTTCATCGGCGATAACAGTCGTTAAGGGATCAATGGTTCAGATCAACTGAGGGAGGTTGGGCAACGATGCCGGCGGCAGCAAGAGTTGGAGATATGACCACACATGGCGGAACGATAAGCGGACCGGGGATTCCGACGGTGTGTATTGCCGGTCAACCCGCGTCTGTCGTATCCGATATGCATATCTGTTCTTTGCCGCCGCCGGGGCACCAGCCGACAGCCAGCCCCTTTCTGGTCGGCAGCGCCACCGTACTGATCGGTGGCAAACTGGCTTTGCGTGTCGGCGATACCTGCCTGTGCGGCGCTTCTCCACTCCTCGGGTCGCCAACCGTACTTATTGGATAGGGAATTGGCTATGAACGACAAGGATAAGACAAGTCGCACCTCATTTCTCGGAAGCGGCTGGAGTTTTCCCCCGACCTTCTCCCTTGCGGAAAAAGGTGTGGAGATGACATCCGACGAAGAAGATATCCGGAAGAGCCTTGAAATACTTCTCTCCACATCACGCGGCGAACGAATTCTCCAGCCGGAGTATGGGTGCAATCTGCAGGAACTGCTTTTTGAACCCATGAGCACCACTTTGAAAACCTATGTGGCGGTGCTCATAGAACACTCAATTCTGCATTTCGAGCCGCGAATAAACCTAAAATCAGTCCGCATCGAACCTGCTCCACCGGGTGAGGGGCGGGTGGACATTGTCATCGACTATGCGGTGCGAACTACCAATTCGCGGTATAACCTCGTCTATCCTTTCTACCTCGAAAGATCAGGGGCATTTTAGCGAGAGACATATGGCAACGGATGAATTCATCAGGCTTGTAAGGGACGGACAGAGTCGGAGGGAACGTTTCCCCGAACAACTTGACCCTGTCTTCGCTAAAATCGACGATCATTCTTTGGAAGATCTCTGGGCTTATGCACAGAACTATGCGTCAAAATTGCGATTTTTCGATGTCGAAAGTGAAAGTAACGGTGCCGACTGGGCTCCTTTTTTCGATATACCTCCCGAAGAGGTTGTCGCCGACATCGATAAACGCGATGACCACCCACCGCATTTGGCGCTGTATATCGCTTTTTTGCAGCTCCTGCGCCATGCCCAAAACGGTTTGAACCGCATCACTGCCCGGCACCTCGACTTTTACTACGGGAAAGTGTTGCGTATGGTGAAGCGCCAGGCATCGCCCGACCACCTGCATCTGCTTTTTGAGCTTAAAAAAAATAGCCCCGACACCCTCCTGAAAACGGGTGATCGGCTGTCTGCCGGTAAAGATCGGAGCGGTAAAGAACTCCTCTATACACTGAAAAATGATGTCTCAGTGTATCATGCGCGGGTCGCATCGCTCAGAGCACTCTTTTATGACGATGTCAACGATGCACTTTACGCATCACCCGTCGCCAATTCCGCCGACGGCAAAGGAGAGGCTCTCGATCAGATAGAGCCGATCTGGCCTCCTTTCGGCGACACCCAGTGCCCCCGTGCTGAAATAGGCTTTGCGATTGCTTCTCCGGCCCTGCTGCTGGCGGAAGGGAGCCGTGAAATTGTTGTTCGCCTGAAATTGTCCGATGCTGAGATGTTGCAGGGGAAGGATTCTTTCGGTGTAGGTCTCTTCAAAATCTCTTTGACAGGGCCTAAAGGGTGGCACCCGGCTCAGACCCTTTCTTTGCAAGAGAGCGAGAGGAACCCTTTGGAGTTCCAGTTGCAAATAGTGCTGCCTCCGGATGCTCCCGCTACTGCCAATTACTCACAAGCCATCCACGGAGATGCCTTCGATACTTCTCTGCCGATCATGAAGATCATACTGAATCCCGACTTGCTGCCGGGCCGATACCGGGCTTTTCGCAATATCCGACTTATAAGCATCGATCTTCATGTGGCGGCCAAAGGGATGAAGAATCTCTCACTCAGCAATGATGCCGGCGCTCTCAATCCAACGAAGCCCTTTTTGCCCTTCGGTCCCGTTCCCGAGGCAGGGTCGCGATTTACCGTTGGATGTGCGGAACTGGATGGAAAAAATGTTACCAGCTCATCGTTGAACATCACCTGGAGAGTTGCCACAAAAAACCTGCAAGAGCAGTATGTTGGGTATGACGAGATAGTAACTTCTCAGAGAACGGGGAGATATCTTGTGAGGGAGAGCAACAGTCCCATTGTGACAGGCAATGCATATTTCAAAGCCATCCTCTCTTCCCCCGGCGGGCGGGTGAATGTGCAGCTATTCGCCGAAAACGCACAGGATCAGAGACATCTCTCGCCTCCTCCGTTTTATACAGCCTGCTGTGCCGACCGCCCACGGAGTCATTTTGCCCTTATCCTCGGCCAAAGCTTCCTGCACGAGTATTACCGGAGGTCCTATCCCGTACAGCTTGCCCGAATATTCAAGGGTGAGGTGGGAGTTTCGCTTTTGCAGGAACCATATACACCGCTCATTGATTTACTGACCCTTGATTATTGTGCTGAAGATACTGCAGTCGATTTCTTTCATCTTACCGCCTTCGGCCAGGTACGACAGACACCGGGCACAACCCTTCTGCCCCTCTTTCCAGATGAAGGAGAACTCTACATCGGCGTGGAAGGGCTGAAACCGCTGCAGCGCCTATCGCTTCTTGTTCGGGTCGCTGAAGGTAGTGGTGATCCGGATCAGGAATCGCAAAAGATTGTCTGGAGTGTCCTGTCGGATAATCTCTGGTGGACCTTCGGCGAAGCCGAGGTCACGGATGGAACGAACGGCTTTTTGAAAACCGGGATAATCTCCTTTGCCATTCCCGAAATCAAGACCGAGAACAATACCATTTTCGATAAGGATATGATCTGGCTTAAGGCTGCCGTGGCGTGTCATACCGAGGCAGTGTGTCGGCTGATCAATGTGCAGGCCAATGCCGGTGTGGCGGAATTTGTCGATCAGAGCAACGACCCCAGCCACCTGGCGCAGCCCCTTCCCGCGCAAAGCGTAACAAGATTTGTAGGCGGTGCCGGAACGATAAAGACCGTAAGGCAGCCCGATGGTTCAATTGACGGCAAAGCGGAAGAGGACGAGAGTGCATTTCGGCTGCGGGTAAGTGAGCGGTTGCGTCATAAAAACAGGGCAGTTGCCCTCTGGGACTTCGAACGTCTTGTGCTGGCGAATTTCCCATCGATTTATCGGGTTAAATGCCTCAACCATACCGCCCTGCAGCCGGCCCTGTCGTTTAATGCCCCAGGAAACGTCACCCTGGTAGTCATCCCCGATGCACATAACAAAAACGCCGTAAATCCTCTCCAGCCGAAAGTTGATCTTAATACGCTAGACGAGATAGCCAGCTATCTCAAGAGGCTCACCGGCCCCCATGTCAAGGTGCACGTAATGAATCCACGCTATGAGACGGTTCGCTTCATGTTTGGCGTAAGGTTCATTGGTGGATCCGACTATGCCTTGTCCTGGCGTCAACTTCAGAACGATCTGAAAGGATTTTTATGTCCATGGGCCTTAAGTGAAACTGATATGCGTTTCGAGGGGAGGCTTGATGGGGCCACGGCCATAGCTCTTATTGAAAACCTGCCCTATGTTGACCGTATCAATGACTTTCGGATGTTCCAGGATGGAGCATTGGGGAATCCCGTCGGCAGTCAAATCGATAATAAATCGGTATTTACTGCGATTACGAACAGGAAGGCAGGAAGAACGAGTCGGGTAAAAAAGGAATTCTTCTACCGCGTGAGTGTCGCCAAGGCCTCGACACCGTTGTCTGTATTGGTGTCGGCCCGGGAGCATAACATCACTGGTATCTGAAAAGGCCACTACATGACCGAGTTATCAACTATCGCAAAAGAAAAACCGGCTGAACCTTCCCTGAATTACGACCTGCTTCGCCAAGAAGGTCTCAAACACATTGAATCCCTTGCCCGGCGCATTTGGACGGATTACAACCTCCATGATCCGGGCGTCACGATACTTGAACTCCTCTGCTATGCCATTACCGATCTCGGTTACCGTATATCTTTACCGCTGGAAGATATTCTTGCCGATGAAAGCGATGGCCAATCAGACCTGGCCCTGTTTCACAGTGGTGCCGCCATTTTGCCAATGGCGCCTCTGACGCAAAACGACTATCGCAAACTTTTGCTTGACTGTGACGGAGTCAAAAACGCCTGGCTTAATGAGCGTGAGGGGGGAGAAGTTCCACTTTTTGTCCAGTCGTGCGGAGAACGTCTTACTTCAGATAAGGCGCTGACGGGGAATCTACCTATTGCCCTCAAAGGTTTCTATGATGTCGCCTTAGAGATTGAGGAAGGTCGGACCTCCGACTCCGGGAAAATAATCGCTGCCGTTCGCAAACGTCTCATGGAAAACAGAAATCTCTGCGAGGACTTTCTGGATATCTCGGTAGTGGCGCGGCAGCAGTATATTCTCTGCGCCGAGATTGATATCGATTTACAGGTGCAAGTCGAACAGGTGGAGGCCGCAGTGTTCGTAGAACTCCAGCGCTACCTTACTCCTGAAATCAGGTTCTATTCCCTTGAGGAAATGTTGGAGAGGGGAGTTCCCACGGAGGACATTTTCCTCGGCCCGCTTCTCAGATATGGTTTTATCGATGACTGTGAGTTGGAGCAGGCACAACCGCGCACAACGATCCCTTTGTCGGATGTGATTCGCATCATAATGGCCGTGCCGGGGATCAAGGGGATTCGCGAGATTCGCCTGGCCTGTCAGGATCCCAGCGGCGAAGGCACGACATCCGGCGATCCCTGGAATCAGCAGATACCAAAAAACACCCTGGCGATTCTCAATCCCGATCGAAGTCGCATAGTGTTCTATAAAGGCCATGTCCCTCTCCAAGCCAACCGCCAGGAGGTGACGAAGCTTCTGGCCGTCGAAAGAAACGAGCAGACGGCAAAAAAGGTTGTGCGACAAGAGGATATAGCGATACCATCGGGCAGGTACCGCCATCTTGGCCACTATGAAACCATTCAGAATGATTTCCCGGCCACCTACGGGATCGGCAGGGAAGGGCTGGCAGAGAATGTCACCGATCTTCGCCGAACCCAGGCAAAACAGCTAAAAGCCTATCTCCTCTTCTTCGACCAGGTGTTGGCCAATTATTTTGCCCAGCTGGCCCATGTTCGAGCCCTCTTCTCCTGGGATACCGCAGCGAAAAAAACCTATTTTTCTCAGATAGTCGAAGGAGTAGCCGGACTGGAAGAACTCTATCTCAATCCGGAAGAACTGCAGAGTGACCTCGACAAAATAATTGAGAATGACCGGCAGTTCGACGAGAGACGCAACAGGTTTCTCGATCATCTCCTGGCGCGCTTTGCCGAAAACTTCAGTGATTACACTGCTATCCTCTACAGTCTCTTCCGGGAAACAGGGGCCGACCGGTCGGCGAGGACCAAAGCGGCTTTCCTTTCGGACTATGGCGCAAGCAGCTACAGGCGCGCTCTTGCTTATGATTACAGTGATAAAATAAATATCTGGGACACCGATAAGGTCTCGGGACTTGAGTGGCGTCTTGCCGGTCTTCTGGGAATCGAAAATTTTAAGCGGCGCAACCTGGCCAACATCAAATACGAAATATACCAGGAAAAGGACGACGATGACATTGTTGAGTACCGTTTCAGGGTGATCGATGAGACATCCGGCAAGATCCTTCTCAGCAGCAGCACGAAATATCGAGACGCACATAAAGCGACCGAGGAGATGCGTCGGGCAGTCACCAAGGCAATGACCCGTGAGGGAATTGACCTGAAAGAAACTCAAGAGCCCAGCGGAAAACGGTACTATTTTAATATCGTCGGCGAAGAAAAAGAGGTGTTGGCCAGGCGGATTGAGTATTTCAAGACCGCCGAAAAGCGCGACGAGGCAATTGGTTACCTGCTTGATTTTCTCATCCAGCGGTATAGCGATGAAGGGTTTTTTCTCATCGAACACCCACTCCTTAGGCCGCGTCGGCTAACAGATTCCTGCTTGCCGCTCTGTCCTGAAGCCGCCCATGGAGATATTTTTGCGAGGGATCCCTATTCGTTCCGGGTTACCTTTGTATTGCCGGCCTACTCTCCAAGATTTGACAATATGGCCTTTCGTCGTCATACGGAACGAAGCATCAGGCTGGAAACCCCCTCGCATCTCCTGCCCCGCATCTGTTGGATTGACAAGGAACAGATGGCTATATTCGAGACTGCCTATCGCCAGTGGCTTGACGCATCGGTAAAGGGATCGGAGACCAAACGAGCTGCCAGCCTCAAGCAGCTTGTCGAGACTCTCAGCACCCTGAAAAACGTTTATGATCCGGCAACCCTCTTCGATTGTTCGCGCCGTGAGGAACAGGAAAATCCGTTCATTCTTGACAGAACCATACTAGGAACGAAGGAGTAACGTCATGGCATATACCCTGAAGCTTACAGGCAGCGGTGAAGCATTTACCGTATTTGAGAGAGACCAGGTGCTGACTGCCGATCAACTCAACAGTCTGCGTGAATATTTCGACAGCCAGGATCGGTTGACGCGTCTGTGTCTTGCCGGAGTCGGCATTGTCTGCGGTTTGCAGGTTACGGCCGACCTTGGCGGCGTAAGTCCGTCGGTGACCGTCACCCGCGGCTGTGCGATCACCACATCGGGAGACCTCCTCGTAGTTGAGCAGGACAGGACTTTTCGCTTCGCCAGCCAGTTTGAGGACAAAAAAGCTGTTTATCCGCTCTTTTTCAGCCAAGGCGAACAAATACCGCTGTATGAGTTGATCGAGAAAGGTCCGGGCGATTCTCTCGGAATCCTAGACAATATCAAGAACTGCGTCTGCCTTCTCTACCTGGAACGGTATGACGATGATCCCGATATTTGCACGGGTGGAAGTTGTGACAATAAAGGCATCCTGCGTAATGAAAAGCTCCGATTCCTCCTGATTGACGCAAAACAGGGGCAAGGTTTGAAGGGCTCGACCATTGATCTTCCCGCTTGTTACCGGCGGTTGGTCAATCTCGATCGATCCCGACCTCTACTCAGCACGATCAGCATAGACAGCTACGATAAATTGGCTGAGTGTTACAGTCTGCAACTCATCCCCTGCCTGGAGAAAGTCATCGCTGCCCTGAGAAATCTCTATCCGGTCTGTGTTTCTTTCCTTGGTGCTGCTTATCCCGCTGATCCCATGAAGGTCTGGAGTGAAACGTTAGTAGAAGTACGCAAATGGGTGGAGGATAAAACGCCGATCGGCGTGCAGTGCGCCTATCGTTTTCTTGGTGATATAATCGCCGCTTACAATGAATTCAAAGAATCGCTCTTTACCGACCGGGGGACCTGTTCACCCGATCGGGAGACCTTCCCGGCACACGTGCTCCTTGGTGCCCTTTCCCCAACGACAATTGACCGCGACTCCCTGCGGCACGGGTTTTATCCGTCTCCTACCGGTAAGTGCGGTTCCGACTCGATCGAGAGAGCTCTCTTCCTTTTTCGTCGGCTGGACACCATGATTTGCAGCCTCTCACTTCCCCTCAAAGAAACGACCATCAAGGTAATACCGGACCGTACTCCCGGATCTCTCTTGGGGCTCAGGACTATTCCCTTTTATTATGGTAAGGCGTCGCAGCTCAACAGGTACTGGAACTTCGACTTTTCATTACGGGGTAAAGAGGACTACATCTATTCCTACTACTCGACAAAGATACCCGACCCCCTCAAACTGTCACTCGACGGGTATCCCTGCTTGAGGATCGAAGGTCATGTGGGCAACGACTATCAAGTGGCAGAAACTGCACTCAATAAGATCATTGCCGACAACGACCTGCCGTTGAAGGTTGTGTCTTTTCAGATTGAAGATCAAGCGCACATTATGCCCTGGAAACCACCGAAAGGGCCGGCAACCCTGGAATTTCTACACGGCCTTCTGCGCTTTGATATCCACAGGCAACTCGTTGATCTGGAGGATTTCACTGGCCTTCTCGACGAGACCATTCAGAAATCTTCGGACTTACCGACAAAAGAAGCAGCAGAAACGAGCCTTTCCATCAAGGATTTCTCGACGGAAAAGGCTGCTGTTCTTGGTGGAAAGCTGGCAAACCTCAAGGTCCAGATCAGAAAGCCGATGCAGGAGTTCGAACACGAGCGGTTTGAAAAAGATTTTGAAGAGGTCGTGGCAGCGGTATCCGCCTACAACAAGGGCGTGCGGGGCGTCATCTCCCAGACTTCCTTCACCCCTTACGAAAAACTTATCAACGATACGCAGTTTCACTGGTTGCGGAGAACCGACGATGTATTGAAAAACATCAAAGACAAGATGTTGCGATTCACCGTATTCGACCGATTTCTTACGGAAAATCCAGGTGTCGAGCATAACGGAACGGTCGAACGTGGCGGCACATTCATACTCGTCTACTCATCTCTCACCAAGAAGGTGGTTGCTGACTTCTCGCTTCCTTATCGCTCTACCGAAGGGTCGCAGGACATAGAGCTTGGTGACTTTTGGCCCGATTTGGAGGTCATGCCGGGATGGCGCGGCAGGAACGAGTTGGCTGTTCGTCCCGGTAAGGAAACCGTTATTCAGGGGCAATTGGCGACTCTGATGGAGGATTTGCGCAAGGCAAAAAATCGCCTCGACGACTTTGATATAAGGTTGGTTACCCAGCAGGATTCCTTGAAGAACTGCACCGGCACCATCAGCAGCATAATGGATCGGATCAATCCACCAAAGGCCGGTGAACTGTTTACCGATCCGGACCTGGCCCATGCCTCGTCGTTACTGGATACAATGAAGAGTTACGTGGCGGGTATTGAAGGAAAAATCGATAGAAACGAGGCCACCGCAGCGGACCTGGCAATGCGCGAGAGTGTCGATACGATGATGACCACGGTTATTTCCGGCACCATGTCGAAGATCAGCTCCGGAAAAAGCGACATCGTCAACGGCTCGGAGCAGGATCGTTTTCTGGCCAAGGCAAGTGCGGATTCAACAGTGATCAGAAACAGCAGTGCCAAGGAAGGGCTGGCCAAGGCGGCAGCGAGTATTGGTGCGTCGGCAGCGGGAAAACCACTTTTAAACGAAAGACTCAACGGTTTTAACCGGTTAGAAAGATGACGGCTAAGGGCCGCTTGGGTGTATTGCCATGAAGAGCGAAAGGCATGTCATCGGCAGGCAGATATTGGAGGTGGCTCTGCATTCCCGTGCCAGGCAGTCTTTCGTTGAGAAAAATCTCGGTGATGTCTATGAACGGTTGGTTCTCCCTTGCATTGAGAAGATATTCTCGGATTGCTGTAAAGAGGGAGCAATCCTCCGTATAGACCGCATTGAACTGAATCTTGGCACGATTCAACTGAGTGATCTGGAGAACCAATTGTCGGAGAGGGTTGCCGCCTCACTCCGCGAGGCACTCCTGCCCTTTCTCGATGGAACCTCCGTATCTCGAACCCTTGGTGGGCTTGCTGGTTCCACCGACAGCGTAAGGGCAACGCCGGTACATGCGGTCGGGCAAATACAGGATGATGAGGAACAGAACTGCGAACTGTGTCGCAGTTTTCTCCTGACCGGGGTTCTGCCTTGGTGGGCCGAGGGAATTTCAGCGATTTCTCCGGATCGTATGGTCTCCGCGCTAACCGCAAGACCGTCGAAGCGAGTGAGAAGCATGTTGCTGGAGATCTTGACTCTGCCGACGGCGAGGGCCCGGCTCATCCATCAGGTCGGTGAAGAAACGCTTTTTGCGGTAGCCGCCCTTGTCTCAGGAACGGATAAGGCGATGATTGCTGCGTGGATTAATGCACTGCAGGAGCAAGGGGTAGGGCTCTCGATGTTTCCAGTACCGGTTGAATATTTTCATTTTTGTCTCTGGGATACGTATCTTGCACACCTTTCGGAGGAAAAAGGAGTCGGAAACAACAGGATGGTAGGGGAACTCTTCAGACGGAGATTCTTTGAAACTCTTGTTCAGGCGTTTCCCGAGGCGGCTGCGCAGGCAGGCGGCGGTGTTACCAAGAGGGTGGGGATAAATGCAGACTGCACTGAGTCTCAAGTTAGCTATGGTTTCTCAAGCGGAGATGTCGCCGATCAATCCTCAGCCACACCCCGACAGGATCAGTCCTTTGGTTTCGCTGTTCAAGCCGGACAGAAAATGCCTTTGGAATACAGTGCACCGCCGGCAAAACGGACTTGCAGTGCACAGCACAGCCAGGGCACACAAGCCCTGGAAAGGATTGAGCCGTCATTGAGAATAGAGGATGGCCAAGAGCGACCCGTCGAACACCCAGGTGAAGAGGCAAGACTCGCCTCCGAGAACTTACGGCTATCCGTCGATAACGCCGGTCTGGTCATACTCTGGCCATTTCTCGCCAGGCTTTGCGACGCTTGCGATCTGCTGTCGGAGGGAAGGTTCAAGGATGAGGCGGCAGCGGTCTGCGCCATGCACCTCATCCAGTTTTTAGCAACGGGTGGAAAGAATACTCCCGAATATCTCCTCCCCCTCAACAAGGTGCTTTGCGGCTGGCCGATCAATATGCCGGTACCCAGAGTGCATGAGCTCCCGGAGCCACACCGAGAGGAGGCACAAAAACTCCTCGGGGATGTTATTGTACATTGGCAGGCGCTCAGGTCAACCTCGCCCGACGGTTTAAGAAGTTCCTTCCTTCGGCGAAACGGCATACTTAGCAATGATGCCATGGGTTGGTTGCTCATGGTTGAACGAAAATCCTTCGATGTGCTCCTCGACCGTCTGCCCTGGACCATATCGACGATAAGGCTCTCATGGATGCGCAAACCTCTCATCGTCCAATGGTAAATGATGCCGTTGCTCTCGCCAAGGACGACCTGCAGCGGGATTTGGACTGGTTTGTCACGGTACTTGAAACGAGGATAAAGCTCTATTTCTGCCAGGATACCGAGTTCGCAACCATTGAGCAAATAGAGCCACCACAGCTTACCGATGATTCTCCCTATTGCCGTTTTGTCCGTCTGCACAAATTCAGTTTCGAGGAGCGGATTACTTTTCTGCTAGCGCTTGTGCCCCATATCAAGCCGCAACTGCTCGACCTCTTTTTTGTTAAAAATGCAACCACGGGGCGGTTTTTCGTCGAATTTGGCGGTCGCGACGGCCAGGGCTATGCCGGGTTTCTTCCCACCGGAGAAACTGCTCTTTTCGTTTTGGCTGGAGATGATCTCCGGGCCCGGTCACAACTGGCGGCAATGTTTGGCGCCGATCAATCTTTTGCCGTTAACGGCATTCTTTCCCTGGGCAAGGTGTCCGACCATGAACCGATACACTCCGGATTTCTAATCCTCTCCAGGGAAGCTATCGATCTCGCCATCCACGGACGTATCCAGAGAGCCGCCTTTGGTGCTGATTTTCCGGCAAAACGTATTGACACGCCCCTTCTTTGGAACGATCTGGTCCTTGACCTCCATACCATGGAAGCGGTGCTGGAAATCAAGGCCTGGGTCGAGTATGGCGATATTCTCATGCACGGGCTCGGCCTCGCCAAAAGGCTCAAGCCCGGATATCGGGCACTTTTTTTCGGCCCTTCCGGAACCGGGAAAACCCTCACTGCTTCCCTCATCGGCAAGGCGGCCAAGCTCGATGTCTATCGGATTGATCTGTCGATGGTAGTCTCAAAATATATCGGTGAGACGGAAAAGAACCTGGAAAAGGTCTTTCGCGGCGCTGAACGAAAGAACTGGATTCTCTTTTTCGACGAAGCGGACGCCCTTTTCGGCAAGAGGACCGACATTCGCGACGCCCATGATCGATACGCCAACCAGGAGGTGTCCTACCTCCTGCAGCGGGTTGAAGACTATCAGGGGGTGGTCATCCTTGCCTCCAATCTGAAATCTAACCTCGATGAGGCGTTCACCCGGAGATTTCAATCGATCATCCACTTTCCCATGCCAAAACCGGCGGAACGTCTGCGCATCTGGGCAAGTGGTTTTGCCGAGAAAATGCAACCGGACAGGTCTGCGGACCTTGGTGAAATCGCTAAAAGATATGAACTGTCGGGCGGTGCCATTATGAACGTTGTTCGTTATGCAACCCTGATGACGCTTAAAAATGGGCGGTCTGCAGTCGCAGGGTATGACATCGTGGAAGGGATAAGAAAGGAGCTGCGGAAAGAAGGGCGAACCGCTTAATCATTCTTCGAATGAATTTTTTATAGGTAAAACAAAGATACCAGGACCCCGACGTAATGAGCCAAGGGGTGTTGACCGGGGAAAGATATATGCTGACACGCGCAACAGCGGCCAACAAGACATCATCCTCTATTTCGCGTCATGATCATGCCTCCGATGTGACAACGGTGTTTCAGCGCAAAGAGACGGATAACGACGCCGAGAGTCTTTCCCGTCTCCTCGTCCGCGTTCAACCTAAGCTGCGAGTCAGCAGCCCCGATGATCCCCAGGAAAAAGAGGCGGATCGTATGGCTGATATGGCTATAATGTCCTCCCCCAACTCAGAGGATATTCGTCAGGGGCCTGACGATCAACGGCGGGAAAATAAGGTCCAACCGATTTTCCGGCAGACCTCGCAAGGGGCGTCGGGAAAGGAC
>JAZDOW010000172.1:0-2422 GCA_043798185.1 Pseudomonadota bacterium
TTCTCTCAAATGGTCGGCATACAAACGTCCTTCGATATAGATCGAGAGGGAATGGATGGCACTGTCGGAAGAGCGAAAAACCGCCATGCCGGAGGCAACCAATTCGTCAACCAAGGGGTCATAAAGCCGCCCGCCATCAACCACACCGACCACCGGTTTATCCCGCATGGCAATCAGCCTCGGCATCTCCCGGGCGATGCTGGCCGGGTTATTGAAGGAGTAGGTGTTCGACTCCTTGCCGGAAAGGGTTCGCATCACCGGAGAAAGGGGATCGAGACCGATGACAATCGCATCGACATGCGGGTCGCGGGTCAACGCACCGACGATTTTCATGTGCACCTCATCATCGGCACCAGGATTGATGTCCAGCGGATTTTTCACCTCTACCAGGGAATCGAGGCCCTTTTCTCTCAACACCTCCTGCACTTCCTCAATGATCGTCGGGCTCAACACCGCCATTTTCATCTGAAAATCATCGGACTGGATATTGTCGGCCATGCCGACTGCCTCGAAACCCGCGCCACTCACAGCCGCAAGACGATTGCCGAGAATTTTCTTATTATGAAGGCGCTGGGCAAGCATCAACAAATGTTCAAACTGGGAAAAGGTCTGGGTGACGATCCCACCCGCCTGCCGCACACAGGATTCACAGACCATATAATCACCGGCGAGGGATGCGGTATGCCCGGAGGTCGCAGTTTTTCCTTCCGGGGTACGCCCGGCCTTATAGAAAATCACATCCTTACCGGCAACCACGGCGTCATGCACAGCGCCGATAAAAGCCAGGCCATCAAGATCTTTGAAACCTTCCGCGTACACGCCGATAACATCTATCTGCTGATCGTCTTTCAGATAGCGCAGAATATCACCAAGAGTCAAATCGTTCTGGTTGCCGACCGATATCATATACGCCGGGTCAATCTCGGGAAGTTTGCTCAGCCGGGTTATCATAAAGGCACCGGACTGGCTGACAAAGGCCGCATTACGGGTGCGATTGCCGCGCAGTTTGGGAAGCTTCACCTCGGGAATAAATAAGGTATCATATTTTCCCGGATGGGAAATTACTCCGAGGCAGTTGGCACCAAGAAAGACCGGACCACCGTCACCGATCGTATGGGCCGCTGTCATTTTCTCCATCAATTCTTTGGCTCTGGCGATACTCTCGCCGGTCTCCCCCATACCTCCGGCAATGAGCATGACTGCCTCGGCTACATCTCCGACAATAATTTCATCGACAATTCTTACGACCTGGTCCGAACCTACCGCCACAACGAAAAGATCGAGCTTGCAATCCAGGGACTGGAGATCCGGCACACAGGCAATGCCTTCAAAACTCTCCATTCCCGCTCTGATAATGCGAATGTTATTCTTTTTGTAACCATTGGCCAGAATATTACCGAGAATGACTCTACCGTAATTTTGCCGGGTTGTGGAAACCCCGATAATGCCGATCGTTGCGGGACGCAGCAACTTGCCTATTTTTTGGTAGGGTCTTGCCGCCGGCAAGGCACCTGGTTTTGCAAACCGGCACATGCCATCAAGGGGCACCATCAAAAAATCGGTGAAGGCGAAAGGATTAATCTCAAGTTCTTCAATGACATAGGGTGCTTCCGGGTTGAGGGGCGAATAGTAGTTGGCAAGATCGATCATCGAGCCGAAGCACTCCATAATCTGTTCATCGGTAACAATGCGCCGTTGTCCACGGGTAAGACCGGCAAGCTTCCTGTAAGAGATGGTCTTGCGAAAAAGTTCGAAAAATGCCAGCCCATCGGTCATGACCGTGGAGGCCGCAACAATCGCCTGGCCCTTGCGAAAACGTTCGGCATACAGCTCGGTATCGGTGCCGCCTAAACCTGCGCTGATGATCATCCCAAATTCACGGGTATTGCGAATGCCGACGATCATTTCGTTACCGAAGGCCTCGGAATCCGGAGGCATGAACTGCACTATCAGCACCCCTTCGATATCACGGGAAATGGCTTGCAATAGATGTTCACCAGACAGGCCGCGGTAGCCTTCAGGAGCATGGGCCGGATCTTTTTCGATCAGCCGCGCATAATTTTCCGGCACCTCATACATCATCCGCCGCCAGGCCGAGCGGATCTTTTCCGCCGATCTCTCAACCACCTTCACGCCACCCACCTCGGTCTTGTGGATAATAGCAGGGGAGACGATCTTCAGCACCACCTTTGCCCCCGGCACAGCCAGCAGCTCTTCGTCGGAAGGTCGACTGCCTTTAACCAGAAAGTTGGTTCGTGGCGGTGTTTCCGCTCCACTATTACGCAGCAATTCGTAGGTTTCATACTCAAACAGAGTCTCTCTCCCCTGCTTCGCAGCCATTTTGAACAGCTTGGTAATCGCCGGAAAATCTATTCGTACCTGAATTGGGGAAGTACTTCCTCCATGCTGCTTCGCCATCGCT
>JAZDOW010000176.1:0-20179 GCA_043798185.1 Pseudomonadota bacterium
ACGATCATGAAAATTAACCCGCATTATGTGTTGATACGGGCTATTTCTCGCGGCATTCTGACCTCTTGAAAAAAATGCTCCGAAAACCTGTCAAGCTTTTTTTTGAATAACGAGCACTTTTTTTAGGGTGCGAGCAGTTACCTTTTTGCAAGAGGTCAAAAAACATGAAACAGAATTTTTTCAAGTAATTAAATTTACCCAGACGATCTTTTCCACTCGCCTTGTTCCTGTCTGTAGGGTGTGATACACTTTGCTTGTGGAATTGAGGGCATTCAACGTTCACCAATCATTTGTTATTGTCCTAATCGATGCAAATCACTACGAACTCGGATGGCATGAGAACATCTCATTGTATTGCAGCTATTGCAGTCGGCGGCATTAAAAAAAGCTTCTTTAGAAGCATCAGGCCAATATTCTTTTCCATACCTTTCTGCTCTCTGCTGCTCGTGGTTTTCATGCCGCAAGCAGCAGCATTCGCCTCTGCAACCTTGACGATTACCGGGGTTTTTCCCATCAGTAGTTCCCTGATTTCTGTTTCGCTAACATCCCCACCTCTTATTTACGGCACCTTGATTCCCTTCAGTAAAAAAGCCAAGGATTCCCTCGAAACGGATGCCAACGGCAACAGCTGGCTTTTCCAGAATGGCAAGAAGATCGGTGCCGTTGTCGGTCCGCGTCAGGAGCATCTCTTTCGTTTTCCCGGCAATGCTCTTGCACTCCCAACACCGTCAATTATTGACAAGGCCGGAGCATACACCCTCTCCTCCGAAGATGATCATACCTATCGTCAACCTCTTGCCGTTGAAAGAATAGGCAGAAAAAGTCGGCCTGTTGACTCGGATTGGGACAACACGGGATTGCAGGTGCAGATCGAACATACCCTGTATCTGCATCTCCCTTTTCCCTTGCAAGTAGGGAAGAGCTATCGCATCACACTCCCTGCTGCACTTGCTGTTTCTCCTCTAATCTTCAGCTATCAACCGGAAAGGATGGTGAGCAGGGCCATTCACACCAATCAGCTGGGTTTTCTGCCCGAGGATCCTATAAAGCAAACATTTCTTTCTCTTTGGGCAGGCAGTCTCGGCCCCATTGATTTTCCTGTGGGAACCCTTTTTTATCTGGTTGACGAAACCAGCCGGGCAAAGGTGTTTTCCACCCCTATTGTCCTTAAAAAAAGCGTAGCCGACAAGGATGAAGATGCTTTCGGCAAAAATTATACCGGCAGCAATGTCTATCTTCTTGATTTCAGCTCATTCACCGTTCCTGGGACCTACCATATCTTTGTCGATGGAGTAGGATGTTCTTCGTCGTTTGAGATGAGCGACCGAATCTGGCAGCGTCCACTCCGTCAGGCGTTCAAGGCCTTTTTTCATCAACGCAGCGGGATTGCTCTCGCTGCTCCTTATGCCTCCTTGCAAAGGCCGCGTGACCTTCATCCGGATGATGGACGACAGATTTTGACTTCAAACGCTCGCCTGATGGATACGGGAAACGGTTTCATCGAAGGTCTGGATAATTTCTCACTTCTAAAAAAAGAGGCTACCACTACCCCCTTTAATAATGGCTGGGGCGGTTATCACGACGCAGGCGACACGGATCGCCGCATTCAACATCTTCTTTTTACCCGTAACCTGCTTGATCTCTACGACCACTTTCCAGAGTTTTTTTCTACTCTGAAACTCAATATTCCTGAGTCCTCTAACGACATTCCGGATTGTCTCGACGAAGCTCTTTGGTCTCTTGATTTCTTCTGCCGCCTGCAGGAGGTCGACGGCGACATCAGAGGTGGAATCGAAGCCACAGATCACCCGTATTTCGGAGAACCCAGCTGGCTTGAGAGGCACCAGCTCTTGGCCTATCGTCCTGGGATCTGGTCGACATACCTGTTTGCGGCAACCGCGGCCCATGCCGCCGGAACGCTGTCCAAGATAAAGCCGGAAAGGGCGGAAGACTACCGCAGGCGCGCACTTTTAGCGATGTACAAGGCGGAAGTTCTCCGTCTCCTTGATCCCCATCAACCTTTCCAGGTCAACGACGCCCGCAACCTTGCGGCAATCGAAGTTTACAAGCTCACCAATGATCCTGCCTGGCATAAGGTTTTTTTGGAAACCACGGCTTTAATGCAACCCGGAACACCTCTCTTTCGTGATGACCACCATGACCAAGCCGAAGCTGTCTGGTCGTACCTGCAGGCCTCGGCAAAAGATACCGACCCCGGGGTCAGGGCTAATTGCCGGAGTGCCGTTCTTATGTCGGCAGATTCATTGGTGGCAGCACAGGAAAAGGCCGGTTTCGGCTGGCTTAAGGATCCCTGGCGCCCCCCATTCGCAGGGGCTTTCACCGTCCCGTTCACCAGGGATGTTATTCGCGCCTGGTTTCTCACCGGCAATAGCCGTTATCAGGCGGCTGTGGAGTTGTCCATACAAGTGACTCTTGGTGCCAATCCACTCAATCTGAGTTATACCACCGGTCTGGGGAGCAACTCGGTACAGCATCCCTATTACCCCGATGCTCGTATTAGTGGGCAGGAAGCTCCGACCGGGATCACTGTTCTTGGTCCTCTTGATCTCTCGGTCATAGGTGATGCAAAAAGCGAGTTGCTGAAATCTTACGGATCATATTGCTCTCCCGACATTCACCGGTGGCCGGTTCTCGAGACCTTTCTTGATGTCTTCTGGTTCCCTCTGATGACCGAATTTTCTATTGAAACAATGGCACGGCAAATATACACACTGGGTTTTCTCGCAGCTGCTTCCACCAGTCAAAAACCTCCAGCACAGGGAAGCAGCCTATGAAAAAGTCGGTACGTCATATAAGAATTCTCGGAACCCGGGGAATACCGGCGCAGCATGGTGGATTCGAGACCTTCGCTCAGGAGTGTGCCCCCTATATGCGGAAACGGGGTTGGAAAGTGACGGTTTATTGCCAGGAGACGGGCCACGGTCCGATCAGCGAGGACACCTGGCAGGATATCAGAAGGGTGATTATCCCGGTCAACCGAAGCGGTCCCTTGGCCACAATGATCTTCGATTGGCGGGCCATCCGGCATGCTTGCGGGGAAGAAGGACTCGTTCTCTGTCTCGGATATAATACTGCTCTTTTCAATGTTCGTCTCGGTCTCAAAGGTATTGCCACCATCATGAATATGGACGGCATTGAGTGGAAGCGGGACAAATGGAGTAAACCGGCCAAGCTCTGGCTCTACCTCAACGAAATGGCCGGCTCGATTCTCTCGGATCACCTCATTGCCGACAATCCTGGTATTGCAGAACACCTGCAGAGTCGATTCCATAATACCCCCTTGACCACTATTCCCTACGGAGCACCTTTTCTTCAAGCTCTCTCACCTGACCCTCTGGTTCAGTTTGGTCTTACCGAAAATAATTACCTGCTGCTCATCGCCCGTCCCGAGCCTGAGAATTCTATTCTCGAGATCGTCCAGGCCTTTACGGCTAGGCCGCGAAACCATCGACTCGTCATTCTCGGCAACTATGCAAAGACCCATATCTACCAAAATCGTATCTTGGAAGCAGCGAACGACCAAGTGCTCTTCTGCGGTGCCATCTATGACCAACAGATTGTCGCCGCTCTCAGATATCACTGCCTGTTTTACGTACATGGCCATACGGTCGGGGGCACAAATCCATCGTTGGTGGAGGCCATGGGAGCGGGCAATGCTATTTTGGCCCATGACAATAAATTTAATCGATGGGTAACCGGCCCTGAGGCAGCCCGGTTTTTTAAGGACGAAGGCGAATGCCTGGCTCAGTTGGATGAGTTGCTCGTCAGTTCCACGGCCATCGCTTACATGAAAGAGGCTAGCCGGAAAAGATTCCTTGAGGCCTTCACTTGGGAAAAGGTTCTGCAAGACTATGAAACCTGTTTTAATCGGTATTTGAATGAAGACAATTATACCTGAGCATAATAGCTACGACGTCGGCAATTATCAGAGCAGGCCGCCGCTTATTGTTCCACTGATTGATGGGCTGATCATCATCCTGTCCCTGTTTATTATCGGCCTTTGCTATTGGCAGACGAAAGAGGGTGCTTTCCTTTACCGAACAAAATGGTGGTTCAATATTTGGCTGGCCGGCTACACCAACCTCACGGCTATCTCTGTTGCACTTTTTTTCCTGTTTTCGATTTTCCTGAAGGTTTATCGGGGCAGCCTCTGTGACAAGATATACGCTTGCATCTCGCCCTTGTTGGTATCCTGGATGCTGACTATCTTCGTTTTGCTTGTCGTCGGCAGTGGAACTCAGGTAAACCTGCTCTACTCACGTGTTATTGTTGGTGCCTGGTTTGTTGCAGTGCCGATATTGATAATGATTTGGCGTATTTTCTTTATATATCTGCTTGCTGATTTTTATGAAAAGAAGGGGCGTAAAACCCGTACGGTAATAATCGGTTTTGCCGACAGTGCCCGTCATCTGGCGGCCTTTCTCAACGATACACCGCATCTGACCATCGATCTCATCGGTTACTATGATGATCGTCCACCCGAATCAGACCGACATACTCCCATTGGTGCACCATATTTAGGCTCAATCAAACAATGTGTTGAAGATGCCCGGAACGATGTCTTTGATCTGGCCTATCTTTGTATGCCCATTTATGTCCAGTTCCGGATTTCCAGTCTCCTGAAGAAACTCTCGGATACCACTGTATCCGTGTTTTACCTTCTCCCAACAGACCTTTTCTTCAACGCCTTAAGACCTACCTGGCATAGTGTCGCCGGCTATTCGGCGATCAGTGTCTTCGAAAGCCCTCATGTTGGCTTCAATAGTCAACTGAAGAGGGCGGAAGACATTGTTCTTGCCTCCGGAATTTTGTGCATCATTGCCATTCCCATGCTGTTCATTGCCCTGGCCATCAAGCTGACCTCGCCTGGGCCGGTACTGTTCAGACAGAGGCGTTATGGGCTCTCGGGACGGGAATTTCAGATGCTCAAATTTCGCTCGATGACTACTACCGACGATGGCGGCATCATCAAACAGGCAACCGCCAATGACCCAAGGGTTACCTCTGTCGGTCGATATCTGCGCAAGTTTTCCCTTGATGAATTGCCCCAGTTTATCAATGTTATTAAAGGTGATATGTCGATTGTTGGTCCCCGCCCGCATGCCATAGCCCATAACGAAGAATACCGGGTCCTGATTCCCGGCTACATGCTGCGTCACAAGGTCAAGCCCGGAATTACCGGTCTGGCACAGGTCCGCGGCTGCCGCGGCGAGACCGAAACCCCGGAAAAGATGGAGGCCCGGGTGCAGTATGATCTTGAATATATCCAGATCTGGTCCATTGGTCTTGATTTGCGAATCATCCTGCGAACCGTTTTTGAGGGGTTTACCGGAAAAAATGCCTATTAAAGCCCAACAGGACTCTGGCTATATTCGGGAAATGCAGATTGCCAGAGGGATTGGTATCCTGCTGGTGACTATTGGCCACAGCGATCCGATAATGGAGGTCTTCCCCCTTTTTTGGAAAGTTATTTACAGCTTTCACATGCCGCTGTTTTTTTTCATGTCGGGCTTCTTCTCGCTCCGGCTGGTCAACAGACCTTGGCTTACGGAAGTCCTGCCGCGCACCGTCAGGCTCTATATACCCTATATCACCATCAGCCTTTCCTACGGTTTGATAAAATTCTTTGTCCCAGGCTTGAAACGTCCGGTTATCCCCGAGGATCTTATCGGACAAATCATTTTCTACCCCTTTGACAATCCGGCCTTGTTCCTTTGGTTTCTCTATATTCTTCTCCTCATGAAATTGCTCTCCCCCCTGTTCCGTGGTCGACTCCCCCTGGTGTTTCTGCCGTTTTTCATCCTCTCGGCCTGTTGGTATGGCTCCGTGGATTTATTGGGGATCTGGGCACTGCTCAAACATTTGCTCTATTATAATTGCGGCCTGCTGCTGGCCGAACATCACCGCCTCTTCTTTGCATGGCTCAGAAACAGGATCCTGCTGGTGGCCGTTATCTTACTTTTCCCCCTGCTTTTTTTTCTCAGTGCGAAAAGCAGTGATGGACCGTTGCCGGTATTAACGACCCTGGCGGGAATCTGGTCGATTCTGTCAATTTCTTTTCTTGGAATTCCAGGGAGGGTTGGAGGATTTCTCGAATATTGCGGTAAGCTCTCTTTAGAAATCTATCTCCTGCAGTACTACTTTGTCTTCCCGGTTCTTTTTGCGTTTACTCACTTCGGTATTGAGCCTCGGTTGATCGTTCTCTGCACTTTTGCGGTAGGATTATCAGGACCGATACTCGTAAGCCGTTTGGTGTTGGACAAGAGTAGGGTGCTGGCATTGGTGTTCAGCGGTCGGGTGCGAAAACCGGCGCGACAGGCTTAGTACCTTAGAAATTCATTTCTTGTTTTTTAAGAATGAATTTCGTGAAGGTACTTATCCCCTCTGTTGTGGGAGGGGATCATAGCCCTTGGGCTGCGGGCGTTAGCTCGCTTAAAAATGCCGGTCACCAAAGACCTTCAGGGTCGGATTAAAGAGCTGATCACCTCTGAGACTGCAGTCATATAGCGATCTTCGTGGTAGTATTGGGTGTAGCGTTTTCTGCCTTTGATACCATGAACCGCCATCAGGTCCGGCTGTTCTAGATAGATGCGAATGGCTGCAGCTAAAGACTCCGGGTCACCGGGAGAGAAACGAATTCCCGTTTCCCCGTCGACAACGATATCCGTCAGTCCTCCATGGTCGGCGGCAATAACCGGGCGTCCGTGGCCCATGGCTTCTATGGCCACAAGACCGAAGGGCTCGGGAAGCAGAGAGGGAACTACAACCAGACCGGACCAGTGATACAGAGCTGAAGGGTCGTCAACGAAATCATGAAAATCGATGAGTTCCGCAAGCTCACATTCTCTGGCCTGCCGCATTACATCGTCCTTGAAATGATGTTGATCCTGGTAAACACCACCTGCCATGATTACCCGGATTCGTTTACGCAGCGGCGCCTCCAGCCGGGAAAGGGCTGAGACCAGCAGGCCTTGCCCTTTCCAGCTGTTGAAACGCCCTATAAGCAGGAGCCGCAGGGTATCACCCGTCGGCAAAGGGGTAGAGTCGCGAACAACGGTTCCGTTGGGGATAACGAGATGACGTTGATCTTCCTCCATCCCGAAGGCCTTCCTGGTGGCTTGGGAATTAAAAATTATTGTGGCTCTGGAATGTCTCACAATAAAGCGTAACAGGAGTCGTGACAAGCCGATGGGTAATTCGTGAACATGGAGAACGGCAGGAATTTTTTTCAGCCTGCAGGCAATGATATAATCCATGATTACTGCCGTATTGATGTAAACGGCATCATAACCGGCGACCATCACCATGGCCTTTTTAACAGCCCGAACCAAAGCGGGAAGATTTAAGAGTGTCCCTTGTTTGAGGAGTTGTTTGCGTAAGACGAAGAGGGGGGCGATGATTATCTCGTCGGCATGGGCCTGGAGAAACTTAATAAGTGGTCCATCTGCAGCGAGCACTACGGTAATAAGGCTTTTAGGTGCAGCCCGGCGATAACCTCGAACCGATTGTTCGAAGGTCCGGTCGGAGCCGTAAAGTTCGGCACTCTGGTGCACGAATAGCACTCGTCCGGAAGAAGGCGTACAGATTATAGGTTCATTTGGTAAATCATTCTTCATCGGTTTCTTGATCCGTTACACTCATCGGCGCGAGTTCAGAGCCGATTTCATCACAGCGAATTAACGGTACGGCGACCCAGAAGCAATGACTTTCATTCACCGGCCGCACCGGAGCCCACATGCTTATCGTCGCGTTACAGTTGAATTCCGGCAATTCATAGCCCAGGGTGAGGGTTTTATTGTCTCTGCTGCCCCAGAATTTAAAATCCCTGGCAACAGTAGGTAGATCGTATTCACATGAAAACAGAGGCGTATTTTTTTTCAGGGGTACCAATTTGCGTTCTATGACGAAGCGAATGAACTCCGAATGCAGGGGGTCGGGATCATATTCCCCCTCACGGGCTTCGACCATCTCGCTTTGATTCTCCAAGTCTATATTAGCGCCATGCTGAAAAAGGAGGCAACTTTTAGTCACCAGGTAGGGTTGCGCGACAGCAAAACCTGCCTTGGCTGTGTAGCATTTCTCGGCGAAGGCAGAGTCTGCCGACTGTATATTGATGAAAAGACAAAATGTTAAAGATATAAAGAAGTATTTCATTTTGATATAAGCGGAACCCTCAGGCTATTTGGAGTTATACCCTTTTAAAAACAAATATTTGTAAAGCTTTTGATAAAAGAACAGACTCAGTCGTTGATTGCGGCTTTCAAAAAATCTACCGGCACCGCGAATCAGCGGAAAACTTACATCATTTACCACCAGTCGACGGAGACACTCCTTGAAATTTCTCTTGGAAAAAAGGTGCTCACGGTCGAGCAGGTAGTTCATTCGCCGACTGAGTTCACGGGTGTCTTGAGGATCGCAGAGAGTAATCCATACCGCAAATCTTTTGCCGTATCCGTAGACCTTATTGATATAATTGTCGGGAGTGCGGAAGTGGTAATGAAAGGCTCGGATCGCCGGATTATGTACCAGCTTCATACCCTTTTGGGCAAGTCGCTGTGCCAGTTCAGTATCCTCAAAGCCCGCCAATTCGGTATCGGTCTTGTTCAGCCGTTTAAATCGGCCGTCGTTAAAACGCAGGTCGGCCAAGAAACGCCGTTTTAAGGACACATTAAGGGTGCTGAAATGAAGCCAGTCATAAGGATCCTCACTGACATATTCGGCACTATTCATGGTTTGGACGACGTTCCCCAGATACATCAGCGGGGTGATTTCCAGGTCTTCCGGCATGGCAGCGGCACCCATCACCACGTAATGGTCATCCGGATATCGTTCATGAGTTTTCAGGTGTTCCTGCAGATAGTCAACACAAGGGATGGTGTCACCATCGGAAAAAATGACAATCTCCCCGTCGGCCCGGTCCAGAGCCAGATTCCGGGTGAGAGCCGGGCCGCTGTTGGCAGGGGTTTGCAGAAAGATGACCTGGGGGGCGCCGACCTCTTTGCCTATCTCCGCGGCAGTATTGTCGGTTGAACAGTCATCGACGACAATTATTTCATATTCTTCGGCCGGGAGAGCTTGGCTGCAGAATGCCCGAATGGTCCGGCCGATGGTTTCTCCGGTGTTAAAGCAGGGTATAATAATAGAGGCTTTTTTTGTCATTTCGAGAGTGTCTTCCAAAAAGGGATCTTGAGTACCATCATTGTTCCCAACCAGGTCGCAATAGTCATTGTCAGGCGCCAGGGAAGGCCGATGCCAGCCGTTACATGCACAATCGTCAAGGTAGTCAGGCAGACCACCCCAATCCGTCGCCAGTTGGGAAAATCAAAGATATTACCGATGGATTTGATGATATAGCAGAAGGAAACCAGGACAAAGACACACTCAACCAGCAGGGTTGCCCAGGCGGAACCGTAAAATCCGAAATTTGGAATGAGAAAATAGTTAAGGGTTACGTTCAAAATGGCGGTCAGAGCTCCGAGCCATATTTGGAAACGCACAACCTTGACCGCCAGGAGTATGGCAAAATTGAAAAGCGAGAAAAACGTCAGGATACCAATCCAGGCCATGATATTGAGCAAAGGGGCAACTTCCCAATATTCAGGACCAAAAAGGAGTTTGACAAACAGGCTTGAGATGAGCGGGACCATGAGGGCTATGGGAACGATAATGCTGGTCAGCGTCTCAAGTATCCTGGCGTATAAATTGCGTAACTTCTCTTTGTCCTGCAGAGCCAACTTTGAAAAGATCGGAACCAGGGGGGTGGAGAGCATCACTGCGGCGATTGTTGCCATATCAAGAAATCGATACGCGCCATTATAGATGCCAACGGCATGATCTCCTTTCATCATGGCCAGCATGAAGGTGTCGGCTCGGGTATGTATAAGAGTTAAGATGCTCGAAATACCGACAGGGACGGCAAGGGAAAGGATGGATTTCTGAATCGACCATTGCAGGCGAAACGATGGTCGTATAACCAAGAGACTCTGCCAGGTTGAAAAAACAGCATAGACGACATTGGCCAGGACATAGATGGCAATGAGTTCAAAAACCGACCGTTTTAATAATAGCGCCGCAACGGAGGGAAGCATGAGAGCCAAGGAGTATACAACCGATCCCCAGAAGGAAAACCAGGGCCTTTCATACACCTGAAAAATCGGGTGAAAGAACCAAGAACCGAGAAAAAACAGGCCCAGCAAGCCGACCAGCAGACTGGAAAACAACTCGGGTCTTACCAGCCAGGCGATTGGAATTGCGATGGCTGAAACAACCAGGGAAATGAGGAGACGCAAAATCAGGAAATTACCCCAATAGGCCGATGCATTTGCGCCGACTTGGGAGATATCCACTGCCAGGATACTCGTCGTACCGAATTCGGCCATGAGGATTGCAAGGCCAAGAAAAACAGTGATATACGAATATTGTCCAAAGATTTCAGAACCAAGCATCCGTGCCGCCAGAATGAAGACGACGAAATTTGCCCCCATTGTGCAGACCCTTCCCAGGCTTTGGGCTGAGGCATTGGAAATATAATTCTTTTTCAGATTCATACTTCCTTTTGCCTCCGTTGGCATGGCAATCGATCCTGGCCGGTGCCGGAGAGGATGTGTTCGTATATCTCA
Source organism: Pseudomonadota bacterium (assembly GCA_043798185.1). GTDB lineage: Bacteria > Desulfobacterota > Desulfobulbia > Desulfobulbales > Desulfocapsaceae > Desulforhopalus_A. The sequence continues at coordinate 10,641 of JAZDOW010000176.1, forward strand.
AGAGCTCTGGCTGTCGTCTGCTGTAAGGAAAAATGCTGTACTACCCGGGCACGGCCCTGTTCCCCCAGATGTCGGCGCATATTCGAGTCTTCACGGAGCAGGCGCAGATGTGATTTTAAGGCAGGTCCGTCTCCGGCAGCAAAGAGCAGCCCGGTTTTTTTGTCGGGATTGATCATTTCCGGGATTCCCCCAACCCGGGTGGCAACCACCGCACATCCCGAGGCCATGGCCTCGAGAATGGTCAGGGGAAAGGCCTCAAAGCGGGAAGGCAGGACGAAACAATCTAAAAACCGGTAGAAATCCGCAATGAAATCGTGGGAAATCGGGCCGAGCAGGTGAATGTTCGGGGCAGCGGCTATCTTTTCTAGTTCCTCGGCAAAACCTGAATCAGCGGGGCCTGCAAGAAAGAGTTCCACTTCTCCTCTCAGCTCTCCGGCAATTTGGCAGAGAAGATCGCATCCTTTATCTCGACTGAGTCTAGCGACCGTACCAATTTTCAAGCATCCGGTGTCAAAAGTACATGCCGGGGTAAATATGCTGTTGCCTGGAGTAAAACTCTGCACATCGACTCCGTTATAGACAACCTCTATTGCGACAGAGGGCATAATCCTACTCAGTTCGTCTTTGGCGTAGGAGGAACAGGCAATGCAGCAATCGGTGTGCCGGAGTATGAGTTTGCTGCATTTCTTGAATAAAGGCGATGGCCAGGCACCATGGAAATGCAGTATTTTTTTAATCTTGCGGGAAAGCAATGGGAAAAGAAGACCCTCGACCGGATAGTTAACCTCAAGCAGCTGGCAATCTTTACAAAAAGCAGCAATCTTCCGCCATGACGCCAGAGCAGAGAGACTTTCAATATCGGCCGGGAAGATTTTCCGACCTAATCGATTCAGGGCAAGCATCTTGCTTAGCATGGAATGCCGGTTCAGCATCGGGAACTGACAATTTTTAAAACTCCCGTTTTGCAAGAGTTCACGGTAATCGCTGGTGAAATGTTTGGCTGATCCACCTGTGATCAATCGGATGTCGTGATTCTTGGCCTGAAGCTGCTTGGCGAGAGTTTGGACATAGGTCTCGGTTCCACCATATTGGCAGCCCATGCTGGAAGAGAAAAGGGTGAGTGATCTCATGACTTACGAATAAATATGTTCATATAACTTGGAGAAACTGACGATTTCAAGGTCAGGTCTCTCCAGGAGATACGATGCAATATCGTGCCAGGTGGAGAGGAAATCCCGGTTGGGTTCATTCCAGTCCCAGAAAAATTCCCAATAATGACTGACGAGGACCATGATGTCGTGGTTGGCAAGATAGTTGGTAACTTTCTCCTTCATTGTCCTGTAATCATTAAACATGGAGAGAATCGGCCCGGGATACTCCAGCAGAAGGAAGCCATCATCGCGAAAATAAGGGGTTCGAATCCGGTCGTTTAAGAAACGCCTGCCGGCCACCTGTATTTTACGCGGCCAGGATGATATATGGCGTTTGCCAATACGATGTAAGGATATCCCCTTGAAATAATGCTTCAGGATTATAATAGTTTCGGCTGACACGTCATCCCACGGTACTACGAAAAAATCGCTTGGCCGGCCAAAGCACTTCTCCATTATTGTCCTGCTGGACTCAATTTTTTCAGTTACCAGCTGGATGTTGGTGAGCATGCCCTCACGAACACCGTCGATGGCCAAGTGATTGTAGCCATGCTGGACGATTTCGTATCCCTGTCTCTCGCGGAGGTAGCGGACAATTTCACACTCGGGAGTTAAGGGAGAAATTTGTTCTTTTCCTCGCTGGCTGGGGGGCAAACAAGGAGAATAATCGAGTTGGAATCGTGTCCAGAATTCTCCATTCAAGGCCCCGGCAGGTTGGCCGCCACCAATGGCCGGTACGACGCTTAAAGCTACCGGCTTTCCTGCATCCAACAGCGGTTGGTAGATTTTTTCCAGCATCTCAGGTTTGGTGAAAAGACAGGTGTCATCATCCCGAATAACCACATATTTCATTGCATTTCACCTCTCTTGGAACGAACAGGAACATTCTGAGGAGCTCCCCAAAGGAGCCTTCCCGCGCCCCTCATATAAAAACCTGCTTTCCCTTTGCTTACCGGATCACGGAGCATCATACCCAGCAAAAGATACAACATGGCCCGCGCAAAAAAGATGAGAGCCAGTCCACCACAGGTCAGATTGCGGAGGAGGCGGCTGTGCTGTTTTGCCAGTAAAAGTCGATAGGAATCAACGGTTGCCATGAGGGCATTCCCCGTCATCCCCTTCTTGCCACTTCCTTCAAAGTGGCAGGTGTCGGCACCGGCAAAAAAAGCGATTTTCTCGCCTCGTTTTCGCACCCGAGAACAGAGATCTGCATCTTCGACGTACATGAAAATATCCGGGTCAAACCCGGCAAGTTCCAGCCATATGCGCTTTCGGATACAGAGAAAGGCCCCTGATACCCAGTGAACCTCACGGTGAGTATGCTGATAAAATTTAGGCCGCCGCTCATAGATCTGCCAGCTGCTGAACCAGGAGCAGGTGCGCAGGAGCATCCAGGTAAAGAGAAGCCGCAAGGGTGTATGGTCATAGCCGACCGAGGCCTGAATTGATCCGTCCGGGTTGCGGAGCCGACCACCGACAACGGCGGTGTCCGGGTGAGCTTCAAAGTAATCGAGGAGTGGCTGTAGTGGTTCAAGTATCTCGGTATCATTGTTCAACAGCAGTAGAAATCTGCCCCGTGCATGCTTGGCTCCAAGGTTGTTGCCCTTGGCAAAGCCAAGATTTTCTGGACTCCGAATCAACCGTACTTCCGGCCATACCTCCACAAGATATTCACTGCTGCCATCGGAAGAATTGTTGTCGACAACGATAATTTCATGCCGACAGGATATATTCCGGGACAGTGCGTTAAGGCATGTTTCAAGAAAGGACAGTCCGTTATAATTGACAATGATCACGGAAAGAAGCATCACTCCAACATGCAGGCTTTCATCATTGAAGGTGTTTTGGCTCATTGTCGTCATACATCTTCCGCAAATGATTTCTGCACTATCCCAGCCGCCTGTTCGTTACGGTATATGATTGAAAATGCTCCGATCAAACCGATATAGGTGTAAAACAACGTGGACATGTTCATCATGGTTTTAAAGCCTGGATCAACCATGGCATGCATCGCCTGTGCCAAGATTCCGGCAATAAGCCCGGCCAAAACTCCCCTATCCCAATAATGGACTCGGAAGAGGTGGTGAAAGCCTGTATATACAGAAATAGTCATTAAGACAAGAAATGCGATAATACCCACGGTTCCCACCTCGGTCCAGATTTGCAGATACATGTTATGGACAACGTGGTTTTTTCCAACAAACATTCGGGAGTGGCCGGTGGTATCATATTTTTTGAAGACCATCGCCATATTATTGATGCCGACTCCAAAAATTGGGAATTGGCGAATAACTGAAAACGCTGCTTGATTTAATGGTTTTCTCGTGTTTGCAGAGCCGTAGTCATCATGGGTGAAACGGTCATAAACGACGGTAAAACTGAGCATAATTATGACTGAAAACACCAGGGCGGCGCACCATATCCAGATAAAGGTGGAAATGCGGAGGAAACGGCCGCGAAACATAATAATAAAGACAAACACGATCGATAGCGGAATAGTCATCCAGGCCCCCCGCGAGAGGGTAGTATAGATTCCTGCACAACCCATACAAGTCGCAACAAAATACCAGCATTTAATAAAGAACCTGCGTTCGACAATAAACATGGCAAAGGTAAGCGGGATGAGCATCTCGAAAAAGTATCCGAAGATGTTCGGATCACCAATCGTTCCTGTTGCCCGTTTGGCAACAAATCCAATATCCTGCATGATAACAGCTTTTTCCCCAAAGGCCTGTAAACCCAACATTTGTCCGGTCTTAAATTGATAGAGTCCGATGCAGGACTCCAAAACCATATCAAGAGACAGGCAGAGGAGAAGCACATCTATATACTTTCGGTCTTGCAGGTTCATGATGACGAACATACAAAAGAGCAGAACCAACAGGCGAGCAATTTCCAGAAATGAGAGATCATAATATTCGGCTGAAACCATGCTGAGGCAGCAGGCAGCAATATAACTCATAAAGGCAAAGATGATCTTGCCATTCACATGGAAAGTGTAGGACCCCGTATAGCTCAATCGAGCTTGATAGGTGAAAAAAACAAAGAGAATGAAGAGTGACAGGAGGCTGACTGAGATGTCTACACTGGTCACACCAACATAGTCACGGTAGAAAAAGTTGTAATCGAGATTGAAGGCAATACCAATGGTGAAGGTTGCGACAAAGAGACAGATGAGTCTGGTCGTAGTTTGACTTGAAATGATCAGATAACCGTAGGCAAAGGGAGCGAGGAGAAGCGTAGCACCAACGATGCCCAAATAATACTTGGTCGGCAAGGTAGTTACTTCCAGGGCAACCACTCCAAGGAAGATACCCGAGATGAGGTAACGAAGATAACGAAGGGTTGAAAGCTCATTCAATGGAATATTCCTATGTTAAACAATAAGAGTCTGATGCCCTCCTCATTTTCATCGTTTATTAATCTGCCAGCATCAGACGGTAAAAAAGTTTTGGAATGAACATCTTTTTCTTGTTCAAGATTGCACCGGTGAGGCATACACCTGCTTCAACAAGTTGCTGTTTGTGGTATGTCGATACTTCCCATCTCGTTTTTTCGGCCTCAATAACCATAATAAGCCCGTCAAGCTTGCGGGCTAAAACGCTTGTTTCAGGGCCAATCACCAGCGCCGGAGAATCAAAAAGTAAAATATCAAACTGTTGTCGAGCCTCATCTAAGAAGTCGTCTATCGTTTTCCCTTCGAAAAGAACGATAGGGTGTTGAGTCTCCATCCCTGTGGGAATAAAGGAGAAATTATTTTTTGCGTCTTTATTGAGAACTTCTTCGAAACAGGCTTGGCCCGTGAGTACGTCAATCAAGCCGGGGGCCCCCTTTGGGATGCCGAACCAGGAATGCAGTTGAGGTTTTCTGGTATTGGCGTCCACCACAAGAATTCGTCTGTCGGTATTTCGCGAAAGGGCGACGGCCATATTGAAGATGATGGTTGACACCCCTTCCTCCGGCCGACAGGAAGATAAGCACAGTGAAAGACTGGCTTCATGTCCAATATCGAGCTTATCCAGGATGAGACTCAGAAACTCGCCATGAAGGTTTTCGAGAAGAAGCACTCCATTGTATTTTTTCTGTTGCCATGGAATCAAAGACATGACCTGCGCCTCCTCTCCGCAATGAGTTTTTCAAAGATCACTATCTTTTCCGATGACCTATAGACATCAACAAAGGAATGTGCAGGATTCTTTCGACATCCTGACCATCTCTGAACACATGGGTGAAAAACTCCTTTACTGCCGACAAACCGAAGCTCAGAAAGACCCCAAAAAAAGTTGCCGTCATAATAATGAGCCCCTTTTTTGGAAAATCAGGCTCTAGTGGGGGAACGGCGGTATTTATCGTATTCAGGCTGGTGATCTGTCTTTTGTCAAGGTCATCGTAGATCCTGAGATCTTCCCCCCTTTTGGTATAATTTAAAAAGGTTCCAACGGCAGCATCCTTCTTGAGTTTCATTTGATCCAGGACAAAAGCCGCTTGAATGAGCTCATTGATACGTTTATTTTTTTTATCGATTTCTTCACCAAGTTTTTTTATCGAAGGTTCCAAGGCTCGCCGCGTTAATTCGAGAATACTGACCAGGCTGAGATATTTCTGTTTTCGAAGCTGGGCAATGTTGGCATCTATTTGCTGAATTTCCCGCGCTTTATCGGTGAACTGACCACTCAAGCGCGATCGTTCCAGTTTTAAGGTGAAAAATTGCCGGTCAACATCTTGCAGGTATCCTTGCCGATCAACCATCTCGTTTTCGCTCATCTTGGGTGTTTCTATCCAGCTCTCGGGCGTATTGTACATTGCCTGAACACTGGCTAAAAGTGCACCGGTTCGTTCATAATCCTGCTGAGCCTTAAATCTATCGATTTCGAGACTCTCTTTGTTTTGCAGAAGGAGCTCTTTTTCTTTATCAAGCGAGGAGATCTGCCATTTCTCTGAATAGATTTTTTCCTCATCAGTGAGGTCGTCGACCAGTTTTTTGTAGAGAGCAATCTGATCCATATAAAAAATGTGTGATTTTTTTGTCTCATAGATCTTCGTTCGCAATCTACCAAAAGCATCGGCATAGGTGTTGGCGGCAAGAGCTGCAAACTCGGGATCGGCAGATTGAAAAGACAACCGAAGAATATCTGTTTCCGCCAAGAACTCTACTTTCAGGGAATCCTGGAGGTAAAGGACGATTTTGTCATCATAGGTTAGGCCGGAGCCGGTCAAACCTAAAGTCGATTTTAAACCAGAAAATAATTTGCCCAGCCAACCTTTATTTTCAGCGGCCTCCTTTTGCTCAGCAAAATTCTCTTTAAGCTCTTCGTAAACCATCCGAGAGAGTTCATCACTTTTGAAAATTTCCAGGGCGTTATTTACATCTTGATTACGTTCCTGATAAAAGAGATTGACATTTCGACTGTATTCAGTGACATCGGAGAGTTTTTCCCGGCCAATTTTGATTATTATCTTGGTGTCTGCCGTGTATAAAGGAGTTACGGAAAAGGCATAGATGCCGGCTGTAACGACACATATTGCAGTAACAATGAGTATTGATTCAACGTGTTTGAAGAAAATATATAAAAGATCTCTGAGGGTAAGAATTTTGCGCTCTTTGATTCGGTCGTGTTCATAACCGGGAATAAGACCGCCATGGCGTGGTCGTGCTTGTGTCTTTTGAGGATTTTCCTCCGGGCGGGGACTCTCAATTCCCTCTCTAGAACCAGGTATATCAGAACTTTCTTCGGTGGACATGAAACTTTGTGAATACAGCGGTTTCATTCCAGCTTGAAAAAGCTCACTATGTGACTTTTTTTCAGACATTCTAACCCTGTGAATTTCCTTTCATTATAAAACTACAAAACGTTTTTTGCGCCACTGGAAAAGTTGCTTTTGCTCTGTGATTATTTTCTCACATCGTAATTGAAGGTGAAACCGACACCATTCCAAGTGAAAATACGACGTATATAATCATCCACCCATTGGCCGGTCTTCGCGGCATTAGTCTTAGGCACATACACAACACTATTGTCGGGTAGAAGGACATCTTCTTCAAGATGGCCTTCCTCAATGATCCTTGCCAGGTTAACCGTTCTAATGATCAGCTTGTTATCCGGGGAAACCAGGAGGACCTTGACATGATTCACGGTGCCCTCTCCATTGACGCCACCGGCCTCTGCAACTGCTTGAGCAACTGTGATGGGATGATCTTCCTTCAGTTTCCCAGGATTAAAAACTTGACCAAAGACAAAAATCTGTCGCCCAACTATTGATTCCACCAGGAGGGATATTTCCAGATTCTTAAATTCCTTTTCGTAAAGCATCTGAATTTCTTTTTTCATCTCGTCGATGGTTTTGCCGGCGGCCTTGAGCCCATCGAGAAGCGGCAGATAAATATTGCCATCCGGGTTGACAGGTATCCTTTTTGCCTGTCCGCGTGGTGAATTGGTGATGGCCTTCTGCAAGGCAAATATCTTCGAAGAGAACTTGTTGACCGTAACCGTTACCACTGGATTCCGGAGAATGTCGGAATATCCTTGGGCAATAATTTCAGCGCTGTGTTTAGGGGTTTCACCGCCGATCTCAAAATCACCTTTTATCGGCAGGGTTATCACTCCATCTGGACGAACCACAACTGTTCGATTGAGCCCCGGGTGGGTTTGAAACTCAACATTGACTTCATCCTGGACCCCAATCTGATACGGGGTGTTCAGCTTAATGAGATCGATATGATACATGATCTCAAGAACATCTCCGGGATTCAATGTATAACGAGTCATCCCTTGTTTGAGCCCATCAAGAATCTCCTGACTCATGGCTGCTTTTGTTGCATCGTCGAGTTCCTTGACGACGATCTCATCCCGACCGACTTCCTGAATTGTCGAATTCGTTGATGGTCCACAGGAGGCCAGCAGCAGCATCGCCAGCAGTCCAAGAATTATGAAATGAGTCCTAGAGCACATTTTTATTTTGAGCAAGTCGAACTCCAAAATTAAGACTCTGGTTACTTTCACTACCAACCGGCGTGTAGCTGTTGAATTTCTCTCCGGCGTATGGTCTTTCTCCCGACAGGAATGGCGATTCCGTTGTCTTGTCGGAGGAATCAACGGTTGTCATCTGGTGAATCTTGATGCGACTGTTCAGGGGCGTTTCATCGATTGAGCTGTTTTGCTGACTGTCCATGCCGTCTTCCTGTTTTTCAACCGCTGTTTTCACGTTTGCTGTCGTTGCTGTACTTGAAAGAGCATCACCACTTTCGCTTGTATTGCTTTGAGGTTGAAGACTGATTTTCCTGTTTTTCGGCAGGGAAGGACTGTCATGCTCCGGAGAGAGACTCCATAGGAAAAAAAGGCCGATCAACAGGATAACCGCACCGACAACGAGTGCCGTCATCTTCAGTTGTTTTCGGTTATGCACATCAGCAGGCGAAGACGTATCTTCCTCCATATCGTCCTTGTTGTGGTTTTTATTAATTGCAATCGTATCTAAATTGATGGCGATACCCATCTTCTTTTCAGGTCTACCTTTGCTTTGGCCTTTCTGAGGAGTGTTTCTGATTTCGCTTCCAGAGGGTATACTTTCGATCTCGTTGTTGCGGCACGCATCCCGGACCAGGTCAGCGTTAATACGATCAGCCCTAAGTTCAACGGCCCGCAACAGAATTTGGTCACAGAGATTGTTGACCTGCCGCGGAATTCTTCCGCTGATATCAGCGATAATTTGCAGGGAAGGGTCGTCAAAGATTGGTCGTCCTTTTGCTCCTGCCTGCAGCATGCGAAAATAGATGTATTCTTTCAGCTCATCATCCTGTAAGGGTTGTATGGCAATTCGCCGGCGAAATCGCTGGACGAACGGGATGAATTTAGGGTTTTTCTCAAGCTCCTGGGTAAAGCCCGAATAGGAAAAACAGATGAGACGAAAGGGGTAAAAATCCCTTATATGAAAATTTGCCAGATATCTGAGATGTAAAAGCATCTGTTCGGAATAATCCTGAAGGTCATCGATAATAATATATATGGATTTTCGGACCTTTCCGGAGATGAAAAGGTTGAACAGCGCCGCTTCAAACTGAGCCAGGGTCTTGCACGCATCGGCAATCCCGGCTGCTTCGAACTGGATCGCAATCGATCTGAGCAATAAATGATAGGGGGCAGTGGGCAAAGAAACCGTGACTGCAGCAATATCCGGCCTCGTCTCCAGAAACTGGCAGAGCTTGAGACACAGAAGGGTTTTGCCGATGCCGTAATCACCCGTTACCAGGATATACGGCTCTCCCTCTTTCACGCTCTCCATAAGCAGACGAAATGCCTGGTCATGGGATCTGGAGGCAAAATAATTATCAGGCGATGGGTGTATGGCAAAAGGATCCTTTGCCATACTATAAAAATCTCTATACATCGC
>JAZDOW010000180.1:0-32004 GCA_043798185.1 Pseudomonadota bacterium
CTGCAGGCTGAAAAAGCTATCAACCTTTTCTGGAAGATGCAGCTTTCCGACAACAAGAGCCAAGTTAAAGCTGAGTTGAGCTGTTTATCTGCTCAAACGAAACTTATGCCCTTGCGGTATAAGAAAAACCTGCAAAACAACAACTCGTTAGCAGAGCCTGACATACCTCTTCATAACAAAGAAAGTTTGTATGCTCAAGTTCAAATTGATACACCGAAAGAAATAGTTGTCAGCAATGCAACTGCCGAAAGTGAGCCCTCCGTTCTTGGATTGACGGGGGCCGATTGGCGGCATGTGTACACCGAATTGGCAAACAGCATTAAGTTGCGGCATTATTCCATCAGGACACTGAAATCCTACGTGTCATATACCCGGGGGTTCCAGACCTATGTGAAAAGCAAAGATCCGAGGCTCCTTGGGGTTAACGATGTCAAGGCATTTCTGACATCGCTTGCGGTTGACAAGGGCGTTGCCGCGGCAAGCCAGAATCTGGCCTTTAATGCGCTTTTGTATTTGTTTCGAAACGTTTTAGGTAAGGATTTCGGCAAAGTGGACGGGGTGGTTCGCGCAAAGAGAAAACCTTATATTCCGGTTATTTTATCCAGAAGCGAGATCGACGTGGTGCTTGGTTGTTTGCAGAATCCTTACCGGCTTATCATCAAATTGATGTATGGCTGCGGTCTGCGAATTTCCGAGTGTTTGTCCCTGCGCGAGCAAAATTTTAATTTTGACATGAAGGTCCTTACCATCCACGATGGCAAGGGAAAGAAGGATCGGACAGTACCTCTTCCCGAGAGTCTCCTTGGTGACTTAAATAGACAATTACATGCAGTCATCGAGCTTCATGAAAAGGACTGCCGGTGTGGATACCACGGGGTGTTTCTCGTTAACCAACTTGAGAAAAAATATATTAACGCTGCAAGAGAGCTGGTTTGGCAATGGTTCTTTCCTGCGAGTGATTTGACACATGTTCCGGAAAGCAATGAAAACCGGCGCTACCATATCCACGAGACGGTACTGCAAAAGGCGTTGAGATCGGCCGTAAAAAGGTCGAAAATTCCCAAAAGAATCACCTCCCATACGTTCAGGCATAGTTTCGCCAGCCACCTGCTCCAGGCGAATTACGATATTCGGACCATTCAGGAGCTGATGGGGCATAGTGATGTGCGCACGACGATGATCTACACCCACACCGTTAAGAGCATGACAAAGAAAGAGGCGAAAAGCCCACTGGACTTTTAGTGTCTTGTCACCGTAACTCCTGACCGATATTCAAAAATCCCTGTCAACCCCCGACAAACGTCGACATATTGCCGTTACCACCTTGTTGATGGATGACGGCTGTCATATGTTCTCTTTAACGATATCCATAATTGTCGGAGGAACATCATGGCAATACCCAAAACGTTCGATTGCAATCTTGAAGAACATTTAATAACCAAGGAGCCGTTTTTTCTTGCCCGTGAGGATGAAATCGAGATTGCCCTGGCGGCCAGTGCCAACCGGTTGCCGTTGCTGCTGAAAGGGCCGACAGGCTCCGGCAAGACCCGATTCATGCAATACCTGGCCTGGCGCCTGGCCAGGCCGCTTATTACCGTATCCTGCCATGACGATCTCTCCGCCGCCGACCTGGTTGGCCGATATCTGGTGAAAGGCAATGAGGCGGTTTGGCAGGACGGACCGCTGACCCTGGCCGTGCGGTTCGGCGCCATCTGTTACCTCGACGAAATCGTCGAAGCTCGTAAAGACACCACCGTCGTCATTCATCCCCTGACCGATGATCGGCGTGAATTGCCGATAGAAAAGCTCGGCAGGTTGTATGCCGCCCCGCCCGAGTTTATGCTCGCGGTTTCCTACAATCCCGGATATCAAAATATCTTGAAAGATCTCAAGCCCTCGACCAGGCAGCGATTCGTGTCGATCAACTTCCTCTATCCCAAAAGTGATCTGGAGCAGCAGATCGTCATCCGCGAGAGCGGGGCTTCGCCCGAACTCGCTGAAAAGCTGGTACAGCTTGCCCATATGACCAGAAGCCTGAAGGACTCGGGGCTTGCTGAAGGTGCCTCTACCCGACTGATCATCCAAACCGTCCACCTCATCCGCGCCGGGATCGAGACCATCCGGGCCTGTCGGGCGGGAATGATCGAAAGTCTCACCGATGATCCGGAGCTTCTGGCGGCGATGGATGAAATGATGTACGCCATCTTCTGAAATGCCATGGTTCTAGAAGCGCAGAAACAAAGGTTCTATCAACAGGTTCTTCCCTCCCACCCCAACGAGTGGGAGGTGGACGCCATTTTCACCCAGTTGGCCGGCCTTGACCCCACCCTCCGGGAGGCCCTGTTGAACCATGTGCCGGCGATCTGGCCGGTAAGCCATAGTCTGTGTTTCGCCTACCTCACTGAAGGTGCCCAGGCTCTTTGCTTTTTTCCGCCGAGCCTCCTCGAAGAATGGGTGCGGGGGATACTCAGTCAATATGAAAGCAGGGGATTGATTGGTGCCAGGGAATATATGGTGAACGTCGACAAATACTTCCTCGGCCCCAAGCGCGGCGAGGCGGGAGTAAACCTTGGCGATATCGGCCCCATGATGCGTCTCTATATTTGCGGAGTGGCCGAGCAGCAACTGGAGATTGGTGCAGGACCATTGCCGGCAACCGACACCAGAACCATTTATCTGCCGCCCCACCTTGATGTGTTTGCTGAAAAAGACAAAAACATCCTCCTCTACAAGCTGCTGGTAAGCCTGCAGTGGGGACAAATCGCCTCCCGGCTCTACATAGATGTCGCCGATCGTCCCACGGACGCACAACTGCCGAGCGAATATCCGGACACGCAACTTGCCATCGACCTCCTGGCCTTGCTGCAATTCCTCAAGGTTTACCGGCTCCTTGCCCGGAAACTACCGGGGTTGATCGGCCGTGGGCGTGAACTCTGCCTCAGCATAATCAAAAAGATCCGCCCGACAACCCTTGAAGGGCAGCGCTGCCAAACCCTGAGGGACCTGCTGAATGGGGTCGTCGGGGCGGAAAATGAACGGGAATCGAGGGAGAGTAACGGTGATCAAATCGTTCTCCACCAGTTGCTCGAATCTCTGCAGTCGACCGCAAGCCTGGAGCTCCTTCCCAACCTCTATGAGGCTTTTATCAAACTTCCCGGAGGTTATCGGTTGGGAGCTGCGAGCCTGCTTTTCGGAGAATTCGACTTTCATCGCGCAAGTGTTGCCATTGTCCAGCGCCGCGAGGAAGATCGCCAAAAATTTGTCAAGCTGCTGGCTGCCTTTCTCCGCCGGCAGCAATTCGGTAATGATAATCCTCCACCCGAACGGGAGATAGCCTCCTCCTCTGCCGATACCCTCCTGCTCATGCTCTTGCAGGAAAAGGAAGGCAACAAGCGGCAATCGCAGTCGGGGAGAAGCACACCGGATGGCCCATCCCCGCCGGAAGAACTCGCCACCCTTGCCCGTGGCATAGAAAAGGATCTCGGCACTCTTCCTGAGGCCTATCTGCAGGCTGCAGCAGGTCTGGCCGGTGGCGGCCTGAATCGGCAGGAGGGTCTTGTCGACGCCAAGTCGCCGCTGCCGGAAGGCGGCAATTTCATCGCCTACGACGAGTGGGACTGGCGACGCAACGGCTACCGTAAGCGCTGGTGTTCTCTGTACGAAAAGACCTTGGCCCCGGTCCACTCGACCTTTGTTGCCGCAACCCTAGGGAAATACCGTTCCCAGGTAAGAATGTTGCGGGACCAATTCGGCATGTTGCGTCCCAGTCGTCGGGTTGTCCGCCGAAGGCGCCATGGCGACGATATCGACCTCGATGCCTTGATTGAAGCCTTGGGAGATTCCCGTGCCGGACTCCCCCCGTCGGACCGTCTCTTTACCCGGGCCTTACGGATAGAAAGAGATATCACCGTGCTGTTTCTCGTCGATATGTCGAATTCCACCGAAGGTTGGGTAAGCCTTGCCCTCAAAGAGGCCCTGGTCATTCTTGCCGAGGCCCTTGAGGCAGTCGGCGACCGTTACGGCATCTATGGCTTTTCCGGGATGAGGCGTTCGAAGTGCGAGTTCTATCATATTAAACACCCCGAGGAGAGCTACGGCGAAACTGTGCAACGGCGAATCGCCGCGATAACGCCAAGGGAATATACCCCGTATGGGCCCACCGATCCGCCATCTGACCAGGAAATTACAGGAAACCTCAAGCAAGATCCGTCTGCTCATGGTTATTTCCGACGGCAAACCGGAGGATTACGACGACTATAAAGGACAATACGCCATTGAGGATACCCGGAAGGCCTTGCTGGAGGCTAAAGGCCAGGGCATTCATCCCTTTTGCATCACTATTGACAAGGCAGCCCATGAGTATTTGGCCCATCTCTTTGGCCGCGGCAACTATATTTTTGTCGACAAGGTCGGCCAACTACCGAGGAAAATAACGGAAATGTATCGACTTCTCACCGCCTGAAGGCAAGCGGCAAGGTGGAAAGGAAGTCTTGGAAAACTAAGCCTTATGGAGGAAGCGTATGGGAGCAGTAGTCATTCAATGTGCAAAGTGTGAGACAAAGAACAAGGTGGCTGATGTGAAGCAACACCTGCAACCACGTTGCGGGAAATGCAAGGAACCGCTCGACGTTAAAAGCCATGCCGTCCCTGTGGAGCTTGGAGACGCTACCATGGACGCCTTTTTGCAGGCTGCACGATTACCGGTTTGTGTCGATTTTTTCTCGCCTACCTGTGGGCCGTGTAAAAGCCTTGCTCCGGTACTTGATGACCTCACCCGGCAGTTTTTCGGCAAGGTCATCGTCGCCAAGGTCGATACCAGCAAAAACCCCGGATGTGCGACCCATTTTCAGATCCGCGGCGTACCTACCTTGCTCTTTTTTCAAAAGGGCAAGATGGTCGAGCAGATAGTCGGCCTCCCCGAGCCCGGTCACCTCAAAGCCAAAATGACCTATTACGGTGGTTAGTTTCCAAATACACGATTTTTTACCATGCCTTGTTGTTGTGTGATTTTTGTAAGATCCCTTTGGTAGAAATACGGCAAGGGACCCCAAGAAGTCCGTGTTTAAGTGTTGTGCCGATGCGTGACTTTCTCGAAGCATTGCTGTGTCCGAAAATGCTTTGTTGTTGAACAACAAGATAACCGCGTCAAACAAGATACTGGGTGACCCCGTATGCTCGAACTACGATTTTGCGACGTCTGATTGAACAATCGGCAGATCCGACGTTGTGTGGAAATATAAGGTCGGATTCTTTTTATGTTTCAAATACCAAAGGAGAACGAGAAATGAAATGGATCTTGACTTTGACGGCATTGATAATCACTGTAATCTTTCCCTCATCTGCTTTTACAGAAGGGCCCCCTGAGCAAAGGATTAAGGCAGCCTATCAAATGATACTGTCGCAAGCGGATAGCAACAGGGATGGAAAACTTTCCCTAGAAGAATGCATGGCGATCTATAAAGATAAAATCGTGGCGGAGAAAAACTGCACCTTTTGGGATGTCAATAAGGACGGAATTGTAACCGAGGCCGAATACATTATGCAGGGATCGAATTTGGGCAAAAAGCAATAGTCTGTGACTACAAAATAATCAGGCACAAGTGGAGGAGAGTTAACCGCGGGAAGCGCTTCTGGACTATCGGGTCGGTTTATCGGCGCTACCGGTTTTGCAAAAAGTCGAAACACAAAAATTAAGGAGGTGGCTCATGTTAACATTTCTTGAAAAAATGATTTTCGAAAAATTTCACGAAATGCCCTTGCGCGTACGGGTATTCACCTATTTTGTGGTACTTTTTCTATTTGTATATTTGATGCTCAGTCCTAAACTTATTGACAGCCGGATAGTATTTAAGGATCAGGCGGGAGGAGAAATTCCTTACCGTGGCGCTGAAGTTCGGATGCATATAGAAGGTCAGGATTATAAATTTATGACCAATGAACTTGGATTTGTATCAATTCCCATTATATCAAGGCTGCCCGAGGCTATTGAAGTCCGGGTAAACAACGTTGATCTGGACAGGGAGTTCCCGGTTACATTCAATGTGCTGGATATCTGGAAAAAGGGAACGATCAAACTCATCATGGGCAAATCCGACATTCATATTGCCGCCAATGAATTTGGCGACACTGCCGCTTCTTTTGTGATGAGCGCCTTAAGTGATTTGCATCTTTTAAAAATTTCTATAGCTCAGGCAGGGATGTTGTCACTACCCGCAACCGATACAACAATAACACCTGAGGAGAAAAAAAATATACGTGATTCGGTAATCTCAACGGTCAGTGCAACCAATGGCGTGAATAAAGAATCACTCGATGACAGCTTTCCCCTGTCTGGCGGAAATGCTCCAAGTTATACGCAGCGAATAAAAATAATTGACTCCTTAGAAAAAAAATTCGGTTTGAAAATACCTGATGAACACTGGAAATCGTTGTCTACCATTGGCCAATTGATTGATTATATACAAAAACGTCAACAATTGAATATCAGTTTACAAAAACAAAACCCCAAGAGCGTACCCAAAAACTGGCAGGACATTCAGCAGAGTTTACCCCCTGCCCAGAGGCCAAATTACATTCGCTAACCGTGAAAAATATGGAGGTAATCAAAAATCGGCAATTATCAACACTCGTTAATAATTGGGGCATTTCTTTTTTTAAAAACAAAGGAGAGCCATTATGCCGCATATCATTATCAACGCACAGAGCACATTCCTTCGTCCCGGCCTGCATGTCTGGCATAACAACCGTGTTCTTTTTCACTCTTTTGGAGAGCAGACGGAACGGCCGAAATGGTGGAGATTTACATTCGATCTTCCCAGGCATCAGACCATTCAATGCAAGTTGTTTGCCTATGATGAAAACTTGAGCTCAGCGATTCTCTGGGAAGAGGAGGTGTTTAACCGAAGTGTCGAGGTGGCGCCGGGAGAGGAGCTTCCGGCTGAACTGTGGTTTCTTGAAGGGTCACAGAGGGTTCTGCTTAACACTCCCTTTGACCGGAGTTGTCAAAAAGTGGTAGTCCATCTTATCACCAAGACCAAGTATACGAATGGTCAACTCCATGGCTGGACTCCTGAAAGAGGCAACCCCTTTAATAATGACAAAACCACTACCGACATCGACGGCTGGCCGGTCTTCGAGGTCGAGCTGACTTCGCAGACCCAGCACGCGTTCAATTTCATGTTTCATGGCCCAGGTGAAAATGGCGAACAAAAATCTGCGAACCGTACCTGGTGCAGTGGTGATGGCCCTGAGATCTGGACGCACAGTGAAGCCCCCGCCATTTCTTCGACAAGACCCTTTCCCCGAAAGCTTCTCCTGCACGTTCTGCCATCCTCCTCCACAGCCTCACTCATGCTCCACGTGTGGCAAGATGGCCATGGCTATGCCGAACAAATTACCGGGGCAACCGGGCAGGATGGCTGGATGGAGTTCGTAAAGGATGGTCTGTTTACCGGAATACCCTATGGGTTGATGCTTGTATCAAGAACCGCCGACGGAGACCTGTGGGAACATGAGGACGCCAGACGATGGGTGGTTCTAGACGACTCCTGCGAGCGCTGGACCATTGAGGGAGATTCGTCGCTCTTTGAAGTCAAGCCACAATGCCGCCAGAAATTCAGAGTGACAATCGCAGGCCGTGATCCCAGGTGTGCTGTCCAGGACCCTGATGCCATTGAGGTGAAAATCAACAAAGCGGCGCAACCCAGTGGCGCTCCAGCGGAAAGAATTTCGGCGAATACCTGGGAATTTACTACCTGGCCGCAGCTTATTACCGGTTTCCGGTTCGGATCGGGGAGTCAGTGGGAAGAGGTCTATCATATGGTCAAGTCCGCCGACCGGTATGAAGACGTGGTGCCGATCTTCGTTGTACTTGGCAGAGCGCCGTGTCTGGCAGCTCCGCCACCGGACAATCTATTTGCCGATCCTCCTTTTCCTATCGGGCGCCCCGGTGTTGCCGAAGATGATGGATATTTGCAATTTGTTCTCCACGCCCCATGGTGCAGTCGGGTTCGGTTGTGGGGAGATTGGCTGCAACAGGACGATCCCCTGCCGGATTTACAATGCAGCCTTGACGGGAGCTACTGGTGGATACGCATAAAAGTTGCTGAGATCGAGTCGCAGCTTCCGGTCGAGTTCAAGGGTGATTACCATGGCGCCCGATACCATTTTGTTCTCCATGATATTACCGGAACCCCGGCATATAATCTTCTCAACCGCGGTCGTACTCTCCAGGACCCTGCCGCTCAGTGGGTTGAATCCTCCAATCCCTATGGCAATTCGCGACTTGTAAATCATAAACGTTACAACTGGCACAGCACTCTCTGGCAGATTCCCGGATGGGAGTTTTTGAATATTTACCAGCTGCATGCGCAGCGATTTACCGACCGCAATCAGGATCTCTGCCCGCTCGACAGGATTACCAAAGAAGTCGAGAGCGGATATTTCGAACGGTTGGGCATTACCGCCATTCAGCTTTTGCCGGTCGGTGAATTTTCCGGAGATAACGGCTGGGGATATAACCCCACCTATTTTTATGCCATTGAAAACGGTTTTGGCGGTCCGGAAGCTCTCAAGCGGTTAGTCGACACCTGCCATTGTCACGGGATAGCGGTTATCCTTGACGTGGTCTTCAACCATATCGGCTGCCAGGATAATATTCTCTACGAGGCTTCCCGGGATACCTACAGCAAGGGTGATTCCCAGTGGGGCCTCATTCCCAACTACGACAACGAACAATGCCGCATCTTTTTCGAGCAGAGCCTGGTGTATCTGCATGAGCAATACCGCGTCGACGGGTATCGGTTCGATCATACCCGGACAATTATCAAGGCAGGGGAGCAAGACTGGTTTGTACGGCAACCGGGATCAAAACAGGGGTGGGAATTTCTTCATGGCGTTCGCCGGGCGGTTAAAGGGGCAAATGGCGGAATCTTCATGTACGGCGAACATCTTCCCAGTGAACCGGCGGTGACTAACTTTGGCGGCCCCTTGGACTCACAGACCTGTGAGGAATTCAAGGAAGGAATTTTCAAGGTCGTAAGAGGAGAGTACGGGCAACTGAGCAATTTTGCCGCTGCACTGTCTTTGTCCCAGTCCAGTTATGATAACTGGTACAAGGTCGTTAACTACGCCTGCAGCCATGACGGTGCCGGCAATGACGGTCGCAGGACCGCCTTTGTCGGTGGACTGGGCCAGGGATTGCGCAGGAATAAGGTTGCGGCCGCGGCGATTCAAATGTGCCGCGGCGTACCCTATTTTTTTATGGGCGAGGAATATGGCGAAACGGAACCGTTCCGCTTTAACTCGGAAGATACATTAAAACTCTCGAAAATTGATAAAAATGCACAAAATATCAGGGTACTCGAATGGTGGAAAACCCTGGTCGGTTTGAGAAGAAACAACTGGAAAATTATGGGCGGTTCACCGCTGGCGGTTCATTTCGCCCAGGATTCGATTATTGCTTTTTCGCGTGGCTCGGCGCAGGAATATTTCGTCGTTCTCAATTTCGGACCTGAGGTCCACTGGAAAAATCTGGGGATGATGAACCTTCCCGGAGGAACGTACAAGGAGCTGTGGAATTCCACCTGGCCGCAGTTCCAGGTGGAATGGGAAGACATGCACGAAAACGGCGGATGGGGGGCATACCTTCACCCCGGCTGCCATCTGCACATACCCGATTACGGTGCCGTTATTCTTGAACGAAGAGAAATTTAACGTCAAACCAAGGGAGGGAAAATGGAAGATAAGAGTCGCAAAACAAAAAAAGCCAGCAAGGGAAGCAAAGTAAAAAAGCCAAGTCCCGCTCAAGCAGGCACTAAAACCACGGCAGGCTCAATACCACGCGTCCTGAATGCACGTCCGGACGGCATAGATTTCCGGGATCAGATGTATGTGCCGACCTTGGTTGAGGTGCCGATGCGGCGCGATTTAGCTGACTATCTTGTGGCGAAGGCACCGGTTCTCGACCAGGGCCACGAAGGCGCCTGCACCGGTTATGGTCTTGCCGCAGTTGCCCATTATCTTTTACGCGTGAGAAAAATCGATCCCGACCCTGGGCAGGTCAGCCCGCAGATGCTCTATGCCATCGCCCGCCGCTACGACGAGTGGGCCGGTGAGGATTATGAGGGATCGAGCTGCCGAGGTGCGATGAAGGGATGGTACAAGCACGGCGTTTGTGCTGCAGACATTTGGACATCGAACGCAAGTGTACCGCAGGTGTTGAGTCATGAGATGGTGGCTGACGCCGTGCGAAGACCATTAGGAGCCTATTTTCGGGTCAATCATAAGAGCCTGGTCGCCATGCACGCCGCTATTACCGAGGTCGGAATACTTTATGCCAGCGCCAACGTCCATACCGGCTGGCAAAAGGTTCGACAGGATGGCCTCATTCCTTTGGAAGAAGGGCTTCTCGGCGGCCATGCCTTTGCAATCGTCGCCTATGATCAGGACGGGTTCTGGATACAGAATTCCTGGGGTGAGAATTGGGGCTTTGGAGGCTTTGCGCATATCTCCTATGAGGATTGGCTTGCCAATGGTTCCGACGTGTGGGTGGCACGACTGGGTGTTCCGGTGCGACTTCCGGAAACTACTCAGTCGACCGACCCTTCATCCGCCGGGGCGGTGCGCTCTAAAGCCTATCAATACAGCGATATCCGCGCCCATGTCATCAGCCTGAAAAATGACGGGCAGCTTGACGACCGGGGCAATATCGGTACGTCGGCGGATATGGTGCGGGAGATTTTACGCAATGACTTCCCGCGTATTACCAAGGGATGGAAGAAAAAACGCTTAGTGCTGTATGCGCATGGCGGGCTGGTTAATGAAGACTCGGCGATACAGCGGGTTTCCGATTATCGAAACGCCATGCTGAAGACTGAGTGTTATCCCCTGGCATTTATCTGGAAAACTGATTATTGGTCGACGCTGAAAAACATGCTCCAGGACGCGGCAAGGCGGCGACGCCCTGAGGGCATCATCGACGATACAAAGGATTTCATGCTCGATCGTCTGGACGACGCTCTGGAACCCATCGCCCGCATCCTCACTGGAAAGGCGGAATGGGATGAAATGAAGGAAAACGCACTCCGGGCAACGACCACTACCGATGGCGGCGCGCGTCTGGTAGCCGATGAGATTGCCTTGCTGGCGAAGCAATTCCCGGCGATGGAAATCCATGTGGTTGGGCATAGTGCCGGCAGTATTTTCCACGCGCCTCTGGTGCAGTATCTCAGCGCAACGGGTCCCATCAAGACCGGCCCCCTGGCCCCGGCAAAAATCAGTGGATTGGGCCTGAAAATCAAGACCTGCACTCTCTGGGCTCCAGCCTGCACAACCAAGCTGTTCAAGGCAACCTATCTTCCCGCCATTTCCAGTGGCGAGATTGACGCGTTCACGCTCTTTACCTTAACCGACAAAGCGGAACAAGATGACAACTGCGGTAAGATCTACAACAAATCACTGTTGTATCTGGTGTCAAACGCCTTCGAGGATGAACCGCGCATTCCCATCTTCCGGCCGGGCGGCGATGCCATTCTGGGAATGGAGAAGTTCATCCGCGCCGACAGCGAACTCCTGGAGTTGTTTGATACAGCCGGAGGGCTGAACACGACCTGGCTGCTGTCGCCCAACACCATGGAGATCGGCTCCACCGACGCCTCCCGCTCCGCCCACCACGGTGACTTTGACGATGATGAAGCAACGGTAAAGGCGACGCTTGCCCGTATTCTCGGCAAGGACGCATTGATGGCAGAGGTTAAGTTCCAGAGGACTACATCGTCGCGGATCTCGTTACGACAAAGTATCTCAGGAAGATAATAATCATTAACGAAAACGGGGGGAATTCATGGGTACTATGAAGCAAGAGAAAAAATGGACCGTCATGGTCTACCTGGCCGGCGACAACAATCTCGATGGCCCGGGCATCGTTGATCTTAAGGAGATGAAGTCGGTGGGTTCGACCGAGGCCGTCAATATCATCGCCCAGTTTGACCGGGAGGGCAATAAAGGAGAGAGCCGGCGCTACTTTTTGCGTAAAGGGGGGACTCTTGACGCCGATGCCGTCGCCAACCTGGGAGAGACCAACACCGGCGACCCAAAGGTGTTGCAGGAGTTCATCGCCTGGGGGATGGGCGAATATCCGGCGGAACGGTATATGGTGGTGATATGGAACCATGGGGCCGGTTGGGACGACACGAATGTTTACCGCATGGTCCGTGATGGTCTGAAAATGGACGTGTCGCGTAAAGCGGGTATCGTCGCCAAGGCGGCGGGTGAGTCGCAGGGGGTCGTGGCCAACCGGCATATTCGCCGTATCACCGCCAGGCCGCTCAGCCGGGCGTTGTTTGGTGCCTCTATCGAGATGGCACTTAAAACCCGCGCCATTGCTTTTGATGATCAGGCCAGGGATTTCATTGACAACCAGGAGCTGAAAAAAGTCCTCGCCGCAGCGAAGAAGAAGCTGAAGCGAAAAATCGACATTCTTGGCATGGATGCCTGTCTCATGAATATGGCGGAGGTCGCCTATCAGGTCAAGGGGAGTGTGGCATTCACCGTCGGTTCGCAGGAGGTTGAGCCGGGGGACGGCTGGCCCTATGACAAGATCCTTGCCCAGCTGGTTAAAAAGCCTGATATGCAACCCCGTGAGCTGGCACGGCTGATCGTCGATGACTACCTCGCATCTTATAAGGCCGGCGACGGGGTCACCCAATCCGCTCTTGACCTGGAAAAGGTCGATACCATTGCCGGTGCCTGCGATGGGCTGGCAAAGGTATTGATTGAAAATTTGCCGGATAAGGAGGTGCGTGCAGCTCTCCTTGCCGCCCGTAATCAAGTGCAGTCGTTTGAGAATCCCGACTACGTTGATTTGGTTGATCTTGCGCAGCTCATCCGGCAACAAATCACCAAGGCCGCCATCGCCCTGGCATGCACCGGCGTAATCGACGCGGTGTCCGGCGGTTTTGTAGCCAAGTCCGGCTTCAAGGGCAGTACCATGGCCCATGCGCAGGGGGTTTCCATTTACTTCCCGGTAAAGGGGATATCACCGCTCTATGCCAAACTGGACTTTGCCAAGAAGACGGCATGGGATGAGTTGATCAGAAAGTTTCAGGAGGCAAATACGGTAAAAAGGATCTAGGCAGAAGGCTGAAAAGAGATTGGACACTATTTTCAAGGAGGATTTCATGGCGATTGACGCGATTACACACGAGGCATTGAACAGTGGCCGCAATCAGGCGACAAGGGTGCTCGCGCTGCGGGCCGTTTCGCTTAAGAAACGAGAGAAGGCGTTGAAGAGTCACGCCAGAAAGGTCGGCAAAAAAGGTCCCCCGGTAGGAGCCGTCAAAGGTGTGGCAGCGCTGGACCTCTCCTTGCCGTCGTTTTTCGGCAATACGGAAACTGCCGGAATACTGGTGGCGGAAGGTGACTCCTGGTTTGACTATCCCATGCACGACATCCTCAAACTTCTGGAGGATAATCACGGCTATGATGTGGAGTCGATGGCGCACAAGGGGGACACGATTGAAGGCATGGCCTACGGAGAAAATCAACTGAGCGACTTTATCCGCAGTATTGAGAAGGTCCTGCGAAGGGGCGACAGACCGAAGGCCATTCTCCTCTCCGGCGGTGGTAATGATATTGCCGGAGCTGAATTCGGGATGATGGTCAATCACAGGGGTTCCGCCATTGCCGGCTTGAACGATAAGGTGGTTTCAGGAGTCATCGATGAACGCATTCGTACTGCCTATATAACCATTCTCAGTTCGGTGACTCAGGTCTGCAAGGAGTTGACCGGGGCTGTTGTTCCGATTCTTGTCCATGGCTATGACTACCCGGTACCCGATGGGCGCGGCTTCATGGGCGGATGGGGACCGCTTCCTGGTCCATGGCTTGAGCCCGGCTACCGGGAAAAAGGTTTTGAGGATTTGGAACAGCGCGTAACCTTGACCATGGCTCTCATCGATCGATTTAATAGCATGTTGGGTGGGATAGTAGGCTTGCCGGATTTCGCGCATGTGCAGTACATCGACCTGCGCAATACACTGTTGCATGGCGCCGGATACAAAAAATTCTGGGCAAATGAGTTGCATCCGAACGAGGGTGGATTCACCAAGGTAACGGAAAAATTTGCCGAGGTGCTTGGCAAGTTGTAGGGAAATTGATTTTCAGTTTTGGGGATTTTTCGGTAAACTGTTTAAGGATCTCGAATCCCGCCGGATCTTCCTTACCGAGGAAGGTCCGGCGGAACTGAGTTTAATTTCCCAAGAAGAGAGGTAACTATGGAAAAAATCACGATTGACGTTGGCGCCGCTTTTTTATACCCGATGCCGATGGTATTGGTAGGTTCTGTCGTTGAGGGGAAAGCAAATTTTATGGCTGTAGCCTGGGTAACGAGGGTCAATTTCAAGCCGCCTTTGTTGGCGGTAGCCCTAGGACCGCATCATACCAATAAAGGCATTGCTGAAAACAAGGAGTTGAGTATCAACATTCCAAGTGTTTCATTAATTGAGAAAACCGATTATTGCGGCCTGGTTTCCGGCGGAAAAACGGACAAATCCGAACTCTTCGATGTTTTTTACGGGAAGTTGACAAAGGCGCCGCTCATTAAAGAGTGTCCCGTCTCTCTATCATGTTCACTTTATAAGACCGTCGAGTTGCCGTTTAATACGCTTTACATCGGCGAGCCGAAAGAGGTTTTCACCGAAGAAAAATTTATGACCGATGGCAAGCTGGATATTAAAAAAATTAATCCGTTCACCCTGTCGATGCCGGATAATACCTATTGGTCTGTTGGCGAGAATCTCGGCCGGGCATGGAGCATCGGCAAGATCCTGAAGGGAAAATAGAGGTGATGGTCAGCCGGATCTGCAACCTGCAATAATAAAGAATAACTCAGGAAAAAAGAAAGAAAAAATGTTGATTTCCGCCTCACGCAAGAAAGCGAAGGAGCGACAATGATGGATGACATCCCCGACTTATTGGCAGGACTTAGGCGAACGCCAAAGATTGTGCAAGAATTGGTGAAAACCATTCCGGAAAGCAAAAGGATTCTGCGAAGGGGCGATGGTTTTTGGACTATCGATGAGCATGTCGGTCATTTAGCAGAAGTTCAGCCCATGCTGCTCGAACGTTTTCAACGCTTTATGCATGAGGATCGTCCAGAATTCGTCCCTTTTATCCCGAGCAAGCATGGCGATGAACCAGCTACCCCGCCATGTAAAAACATGGCAGCTGCCCTTTTGCAATTTGCCGAATATCGGAAGGAGCAGCTGGCACTCCTTGAAAGTGCCGGCCACGATATCTGGCAACGGACGGCAATACACCCGGAATATGAGCAGTATTCACTCTATATTCTCACCAGGCACGTATTAATGCACGACTTTTGGCATATGTACCGAATGGAAGAGCTTTGGCTTACCAAGGATGCTTATCTTACAAAGCTGGAATAGGCTTGTCTCTCCAGGAACCACAGGGACAAGCCATTTTGCAGAGCCCCTTTACAGTCTGAAAATCTCACCATCTTGGGGGATTACCAACCGCGATGGCGCTATTTTGGCGCTGTCCGCCGCACTGCGGAGCATTGTTCGGCTGACGGTGCAATGATCGAGTGATTCCATATGAACGGCGATGACTGCAGCATTTGGTGCGGCAGCCAAGGTGGTGAGGGTCTGCTCGCTATCCATGATGATCGGATCAAAGCCGGGAAGTGTCGCCCCGCCCGAATGGGTGATGATGACATCCGGGTTATGCCTCTTTATAGCCTCCGTTACTTCCTCGCACCAGATACTGTCGCCGACCCAATATACCGTAGGTTCGCTAGGGGATTTGAAAACAAACCCCGAGACTTTGCCCATACGTTCAAGTATCGGGCCACTGCCATGTTTGCCGCCGGTCCTGGTGATGGAGATGCCCTTCCATAACCAGGAATCCTCAATGGCGCTGACACTGGAAAAGCCTTGCTCCTTCAGGTGCGTCGCATTTTCCGGCGGGCAAAAGACCTGTATGTTCTTAGGCAGGATGTTGGCGGCCGCCTCGTCGAAGTGGTCAGGATGCAGATGGCTGATGATGGCGGCTTCTACGTTCTCAAGGATCTGCTCTGCAGCCATCGGCAAGTCGACCGTCGGATTGGGGGCTATGCCGGCAAAGGATCGAAAGGCACCAATTGCTGAAAGCATGGGATCGGTGAGAATGGTGCAGCCTGCATAGATGATTTTCATCGTCGCATTACGGATCAGTTGGATTTGCATATTTTCCTCTTTGAATAGGTTGTTGGTGTATCAGGAAGGCAGGTGATTCTTACTCGATTTCGAAGTCTTCCGACTTAAAATTGCTGTAAAATCTGCCGCTTTGGGCGGTGAATTTCAGTACGCAATAATCGGGATCGGTGACGCCTCCCGGGTAATATATTTCATCTCCGGCTCTCCATATTGTTTGTTTTGAAAGATTGTCCTGCAGCACTTCCATGGTGCCCTTGAGCATCACCCCTTTAAAAAACCTTTGGTCAAAAAAATACACACAGGCTTTCGGGTTCTTGCCGTATTGTCCTGCTCGCATTGAAGAGGTGTTGGTCGTAAAATAAAGGTGTTTTATGCCTTCACGTTTGCGAGGTGGCAGCATGGCCTTGGCGTTGGGGAAATCATGTTCGTCTACCGACCCGACAATTGCGACGGTCACTTTATCAATGATATTTCCGACGGTTTTTTGTGGATTTTGCATGATTTTTCTCCTCTCTGTTTTATTCGGTCCCTTTTTCTGTTGGTATTGTCACTGTGGTTATAATAACAGTTTTCAGTGTCCAGCAAAGTGGCGGTATTGACAAAAAAGAGGTGATATTGGACAATGATGGCAACATTCGTCAAATTCTTCAGGAGGTAGCATGTACAGGGTAGCACTTCTTGCCGTACAGGACTGCATGTATTCGAGTATTACCGGCCCTTTTGACGTTTTCTCAGTGGCTGCAGGTCAGGCGGAAAAATTGGCTGATCCGATGCAGAGGCCCCTGTTTGAACCAAAAATTGTTGGCCCGGAGAGGCGAGCAATCAGGGCTTTCAACGGTATGGTCGTCCCGCTTGGGGCAACCTTTGCCGAGCCCGAAGTTTATGACATCGTCGTTGTACCGGTGATTTTCGGCGACTTGCCAGCTATCCTTGCCGACCGCGAGACAATTGACTGGCTCAGGCGTCAGGGCGAAGAAGGGGCCTGTCTTTGTTCGGCCTGTGCCGGCTCCTTTCTGATTGCCGAAACCGGACGCTTGAACGGCAAGGCTGCGACCACCCATTGGAACCTTGCCGCAAGCTTTGCCAACCGCTTTCCTGAGGTCATTTTAAAGCGGGAAAAAATGCTCGTTGATGCCGGGGATTGCATAACCG
Source organism: Pseudomonadota bacterium (assembly GCA_043798185.1). Taxonomy (GTDB): domain Bacteria; phylum Desulfobacterota; class Desulfobulbia; order Desulfobulbales; family Desulfocapsaceae; genus Desulforhopalus_A. The sequence goes on from JAZDOW010000180.1 coordinate 17,364, forward strand.
CCGGCGGAGTTTCCGCCTATCTTGATCTGGCCCTCTACCTCACTGCCCGCTTTGGCTCACCGGAGCTTGCCGCCCTGCTGTCGAAAATTCTCCTGATCGATTCAGCTAGGCGACTGCAGTCACCTTACCAAACCTCGGTTCTCAGCAAAAACCATGGGGATGAGGCAATATTGATGATTCAGGAGTGGCTTGAGGAAGATCCCGGGCAGCGAGGTGCCACCCGCGACTGGGCCGGCAGGGTTCGGCTTGGCGAACGGACCTTTGTGCGCCGCTTCAAAAAAGCGACGGGCGACAGCCCTCTGGAATATCTGCAGCGGCTTCGCATTGAAGCTGCCCGCAAGCTGCTGGAGACAACGGCTGAGAGCATTGAAGAAATTACCCTACGGGCAGGTTACGAGGATATCAGTTCCTTTAGGAAACTCTTTAAAAGACATACCGGCCTTTCCCCATCGGCGTATAGAAAAAGATTTGCCTGCCGTCTGCCGCCGTCCTGACCCCGGCAAACGGGACTCTTTTAAGGAGTAAAGCATTAAATTCTTTTGCTGGCTATTTTGTAAACTAAATTTTTTTCTCGTTTCCCTACTGTAACAACCGAAACAATCAGGTCCTTATCTCGAACCTGATAAACCAAACGGAATCCAGCCCTATTGAGTTTAATTTTGTAGCAATCCTTCATTCCGCTAAGCCGAGCGCTTTCTATACGTGGCTGCTGAATACGTTCCTTTAACTTTTTGGCAAAAATGGAGCGGACGGTTGAATCCAGATCATCCCATTCCTTTTTGGCTTCTTCCTTGAAGACCAACCTATAGGTAGTCATCAATATTTACCTCAATTTCAGGCTGATCTTTTCGGGCCTCGACAATTGAGGCAAGTTCCATATCTTCAAGCTTGTCCATCAATAATTCGAAGGCCTTAGCAGGAATTGCATAAAAAACGGGTTCATTGCGATTGAGAATAGCAACAGGTGCACCATCACCTTGTTGCACAACCGCCATCGGATTTTTTTTAAGCTCAGATATCCCGGCACTGACATCTGCCAATATTGGATGAGTAATGGCCATAGATAACCTCCAAATTTTGTGAAAAGACCAATTAAAAACACATTTAAACAACTTAATGATATGCTGTATTACGGAAATATGCAAGGCGGAAAGTACCGTTAAAAGCACTTTTAATGGGTTGAAAAGCCTGCAAACCAATATTTGAAATAGCATGGTAACTTGAATTTCTCAGGTATTAAAGCTGCATAGGTGCGAAGGTGCGGTATCGGTTGACCTCCTTTTTCTCCTTGTATTCGTGGCACAGCTGTGCTAAGTCGAAGAAAATTTTAACTCATATCATGGGGGGAACATGCATATTCTCGTAACAGGTGGGGCGGGGTATATAGGCAGTCATACCTGTCTTGCTCTTCTTGGTTGTGGCTATCAGGTGACGGTAGTTGATAACCTGTCGAATTCAAGTCGCGAGTCCCTGCGGCGAGTTGAAGAACTGGCCGGAAAAAAGCTCACTTTTTTTGAAGTCGACCTGCTTGACAGGGTGGGTCTTACCGAAGTGTTTGCCCAGTGTTCTCCGAAAATCGATGCAGTCATTCACTTTGCCGGCAAAAAAGCAGTCGGTGAATCGGTCGAGAAGCCCTTGCTGTACTATAATAATAACATTGCCGGCACCATCATCCTTTGCGAGACTATGGTCGCCCATGGTGTGAAGAATATCATCTTCAGCTCTTCGGCCACGGTTTACGGTGATCCGGCGACGGTGCCGATCACTGAGGATTTTCCCCTCTCCTGTACCAATCCGTACGGACGGACCAAATTGATGGTCGAAGAGATTCTTGGCGATGTTCACCGTGCCGATGGTGAGTGGAATATCTGTCTGCTCCGCTACTTCAATCCGGTGGGCGCTCATAAAAGCGGGAGGATCGGCGAAGATCCGGACGGCATTCCCAATAATCTCGTACCTTATATTGCCCAGGTTGCCGTTGGCAAATTGACCCAGTTGTCGGTCTTCGGCAACGACTACCCAACACCGGACGGTACCGGGGTGCGGGACTATATCCATGTCGTCGATCTGGCCGAGGGCCACGTCAAGGCCCTGGATAAACTGCTACAGCGGCCGGGGGTGGTGACCTATAATCTTGGTACCGGCCGGGGCTACAGCGTGCTTGAGATGGTTCAGGCCTTTGCCGAAGCGTGTGGCCGGGAAATCCCCTACCGCATAGTCGACCGCCGACCGGGTGACATCGCTGCCTGTTATGCCGATCCCGCCAAGGCCTTCCGGGAACTCGGCTGGCAAGCCAGGTATGAACTAGCGGATATGTGCCAGGATAGTTGGCGTTGGCAAAAGAACAATCCTCAGGGTTATTAGTACCTTAGCAATTTTTGTCCTTGCTTTTGAGAGAATTTCGTGAAGGTACTTATACCCCCAGGGGTATCAGAAAGAGCCCCGTCTTTTTGGGGCGAGTACCTTAGAAATTCTTGTCCTCTCGCCCATGTCTTTACGAGCTCAACGAAGGCATGGGCGCTTGCCTATGTCGTACCCACATTCGGTCCCTCTTCTCTGAAGGTCGACGTTTCATACCTTTTCTCTTCGTAGTGTATTTTTCCATGGGAAGAATATTTCCAAAAAATCATGAAGAAGAACCCCGCTGAGCGCCCTTTAACAGGTAAACGTATCCCGGTGTTTTTCATTCAGGGCGGCCGTATTTGCCTCAGCTTTATGCGACAGGGTCGCACTCATGAGTTTTTTTGAACAACACGATAAAATATAATGTGCTTAATATGCTAATAGTTTCGCGAGCATGCTCGTAAAGGCAATTCTCCGCGAAAAAACCGTATTGCACTTCTTTTTCTTCGGTGGTATTTGTTCTCAAAAACCAAAGGAGGCACTGTTTGCACAATGCGACCAAGTGATAATTCGACAATGATTTTCGGCTGCGGCAACCTCATCATGGGTGATGATGGTTTCGGTCCTGCAGTTATAGATCAATTACAAACGCACTATGATCTTCCGGTCGGTGTTGCCGCCGTTGATGCCGGAACCTGTGTTCGTGAATATCTGTTTGACTATCTACTCATGGCCGAGGGGAGGCCGGAGAAAATCATCGTCCTCGATGCAGTTGATTTTACCGATCGCCAGCCGGGAGAGGTCTTTGAGATTATGCCTGATCAAATCCCAACCAAAAAGATCCACGATTTTTCCCTCCATCAGTTTCCAACAGTTAACCTGCTGCAGGAACTCGCCGAGAATACCGGAATCAAGGTGCAGATAATTGCCGCCCAGATCAAATTCATCCCCGAGGAGATTGCTCCTGGGCTGTCTCCCGCTATGACCCAAGCTGTTACAGAAACGTGTGAAAAACTCTCACAAATTCTTTCTTTTAAAAGCAAAACGAGGTGACATTTTATGATGTACGAATTTAAAGTCAGCGACCTTGCAGAAGAATTTGGGGTTCATCGAAACACTATAAGGAACTGGATCAACGCCGGTACCCTTACCGCCAAGGAAGGTCCTGGTCGTAAATACCTTATGAAGTTTCATGATTACCAGAAACTCTGCGAAAAGTTTGGACGTGAACCACATGTCGGGCCATCCAATAATGTCAGTCCCAAGGCCCTTGGTGCCCTGGAGGTGACAGATGTTGCACCGATGGAAATCAACGGTACGAAGAGTCTCATTGCTCTTGATCCGGCCTGGGCTGACTCCTGCCTGACCTGTGGTACTTGCGCCAGCGCTTGCCCTATTTCCGGTGTTGACGGTCTTGATCCCCGCAAGATCGTGCGCATGGCGGTGCTTGGCATGGACGAAGAACTGATTGCCTCGAGTTGGCCCTGGAAATGCACCATGTGTGGGAAATGCGAGGAAAGCTGCCCGGCGAACATCCAGATCATCGCCTTGATGAGAAAGGTCCGCGGGCTGCGAAAACGTTCGCTGGTTCCCGGCCCTATCCATAAAGGGGTTTCCATGTGTCTTGAGCGTGGCAACAACCTGGGTATACCTAAAGATGATTTTGTATTTCTTTGTGAAGATCTTGGGCAGGAGCTGGCAGATGACTGTTGTCCAGGTTTCAAGACTCCCATTGATGTCCATGGGGCGAGGGTTCTCGTAACAGTCAATTCCAAGGAACCCTTCGGTGAACCGGATGATATGAAATGGTGGTGGAAAATTTTCTACGCCGCCGGGGAATCTTTTACAATTTCCTCTGAGAACTGGGAGGGAGTGAACTGGGGTCTGTTCTCCGGTGATGATGAGGCAATGAAAACCGTGGTCGGCCGGATAGTCGACAACATGCGGAGGCTGAACTGCAAGGTTCTCCTTCTCCCTGAGTGAGGCCACGCCTATTTCGCAACCCGGTCCGGGTTGAACAAGTGGTATCCGGAAGTATTCAGTGAATTCAAGATAGTAAGCGTTTTTGATTTACTCCTTGAATATATCAAGGAAGGAAAAATCCAGCTCAATAAAGAAGTTCATAAAATGGCCGTAACCTATCATGATCCTTGCAATTACGGACGTAAATCCCTGAAGGCTTTCGGTCAGGCATATTTCGAAGAAGGGCGAGAAATCACCCGAGCATGTTGTGACGATGTTCGCGAACTCAATCCCAATCGCAATGGTGCCTACTGTTGTGGCGCCGGTGGGGGGGCTTGGGCTATGCCCTATTCTGCCGAACGGGTGTTCTATGGACGGATCAAGGCCCGGCAGATCACTGAGTCCGAAGCGAAATTGGTTGTCGCTCCCTGCCATAACTGCCGCGATCAGATCATGAAATCCCTTAATAAGGAATATGATCTGGACATCGAAGTGAAGTATATCTGGGAACTTGTTGCCGATTCTCTGATTATGCCGAACAAGCAATAGTAGAGCGTACCATGATTTGAGGTGCTGCGACACCAGCGTAACACTGAAGGCATAAAGGACAATTTAAAAGGGTTGAGTTTGCGAGATAGTATCTCTCAGATTACAAGAGAAAGAATCTAAATATCCTGGTTTTTTGAGGATATTACCACATAAACGAGAGGAGACACCTATCATGCTGGACACAAAGAAAGTTGGGTCGGTAATGATTGTGGGCGGTGGAGTTACAGGGATGCAGGCAGCCCTCGATCTCGCCGATTCCGGATACTATGTGTATCTGGTTGAAAAGACCGGCGCCATAGGCGGGGCCATGGCCCAACTGGACAAGACCTTCCCGACCAATGACTGCTCGATGTGAATCATTGCGCCAAAATTGGTCGAGTGCGGTCGGCACTTAAATATAAAATTGATGACCTTAAGCGAGGTCACCAAGATTGACGGTGTTGCCGGGAACTTTTCGGTAACCGTAAAAGAATCGCCACGCTATGTGGACATGACTAAATGTATTGCCTGTGGGGCCTGTTCGGAGAAATGTCCGAAAAAGGTAGACAGTGAGTATGATGCGGGAACCGGCAAGCGCAAGGCGATTTACGTCAAGTACGCCCAAGCTGTACCACTCAAATACCAGATTGATCCCGCTACTTGTATTCGCTTGCAGAAACCGGGTGCCTGCGGCTTTTGTGAAAAAGTCTGTGACGCCGGGGCAATTAACTTCGACGATACGGAAAAGATGCACCAGATCAATGTCGGGGCGGTCGTTCTTGCTCCCGGCTTTGAGGCCTATGACCCGACGGAAGCAAAGGTCTGGGGTTATGGAGTATACAAAAATGTCATCACCTCCCTACAACTGGAACGCTATCTATCCGCTTCCGGGCCGACTGAAGGGCACCTGATCCGTCCTTCCGACGGCAAACCGGTCAGCAAGGTTGCCTTCCTGCAATGTGTCGGCTCGCGTGATGAAAATCTCTGCGGCAACGGCTATTGCTCCTCGGTTTGTTGCATGTATGCGATCAAGGAGGCGGTTATCGCTAAGGATCACGTTCCCGGGCTGCAGACCACCATCTTCTATATGGATATGCGAACCCACGGCAAGGAATTCGATCTTTACCTGGAACGGGCCAAGGAAGATTCGGGGGTGCGCTTTGTTCGCTGTCGGGTGAATGGGGTGGAAACCGATGGCGCAAGCAGCGATCTTCGTCTTCGCTTTGTCAACGAGCATGGCCGGCAGGTCGAGGAATTTTTCGATATGGTAGTGCTTTCCGTCGGTCTGCAGACTCCCAAACACGTGCTGGACTTGGCACATACTGCGGATATCAAGCTGACGGCCGATAATTTCGCCGCTACCTCTGACTTTGCCCCGGTACAGACCTCGCGGGAAGGCATTTTTACCTGCGGAGCGATATCCGGACCCAAGGATATTCCGCAGTCGGTTGTTGAAGGTTCGGCTGCAGCCGCAGCGGTTGCCGATCTCTTGGCTCCCGCCAGATACGAACTTACCAGTGAGGCGAGTTTCCCGGTTGAGAAGGATATTTCCGGGGAAGAGCCGCGTATCGGAGTGTTTGTTTGCCACTGCGGTTCAAATATTGCTGGTGTCGTCGATGTCAAGGCGGTGGAGGAATATGCCGCGACCCTGCCGGATGTGGTGTACGTTGAGCGTAATCTTTTCTCCTGCTCTCAAGATACCCAGGAGATGATTGCCAAACGTATCCAGGAAAAAAATCTCAACCGGATTGTTATCGCCGCCTGTACACCGCGAACCCATGAGCCGCTTTTCCGCGAGACTCTGAAGGCCGCAGGGCTTAACGAATATCTGGTGGAAATGGCCAATATCAGAAACCATAATTCCTGGGTTCACAGCAAGAATCCCGTGGAGGCGACGACAAAGGCCAAAGATCTGGTGCGGATGGCCGCGGCCAAGGTTACCTTTGGCGACTCCTTGCGGCCGATCTCCGTGCCCATTACCCAGAAGGGTCTGGTCATTGGTGGTGGCGTGGCCGGCATGACCGCCGCCCTCAACCTTGCCAAGCAAGGCTTTGGCGTGCATCTGGTGGAAAAATCCGACACCCTCGGCGGGAATGCCCTGAATCTCAAACACACTTGGTCGGGTGAGCATGTGCCGACACAGGTCGCCAAGCTTATCGATAAGGTCATCTGGAACGACCGGATCACCATTCATAAGGAACATACGGTGACCGCGGTGGAAGGGTTTGTTGGGAATTTCCGCTCAACCATCACCGGCAAAGACGGGAAAACCACGCTTATCGAACACGGTGCCGGTGTTGTCGCCATCGGTGGTGAGGCGTATATCCCGAATGAGTATAACTATGAGAGCATCTCCAGGGTGGTTACCTCGGTGCAGTTCGATAAGTTGTACGAGTTGAAGGAAAAGCATGTGAAACAGGCGAAGAGGTTCGTCTTTATCCAGTGCGTAGGGTCGAGAGAAGGCGACAATATGTACTGTTCCAAGGTCTGTTGCACCCATTCCGTGCAATCGGCCATCTCCCTGAAAAAGGAAAATCCCGAGCGCAATGTCTATGTCCTGTATCGCGACATGCGCACCTATGCACAGCGGGAGGTTCTTTACAAACAGGCCCGTAAACTCGGGGTTATTTTTATCAACTACGAGTTGCACGGTAAACCAAAGGTCACCGAAAACGGTCCAAATATCGATGTCGAGGTCTGGGATCATGTATTACACCGACCGTTGCGGATAAAGGCAGACATGGTCATTCTCGCAACGGCTATCCGGCCCAAGGACGATGCCGCCGACCTTGGTAAACTCTACAAGGTGCCGGTTGATGGTCACGGCTTCTTCCAGGAGGCCCATGCCAAGCTGAAACCCGTTGATTTCTCCACCGACGGCATGTTTGTCGCAGGCCTTGCCCATTATCCAAAACCGGTGGAAGAGTCGGTGGCCCAGGCCCTGGCGGCCTCGGCAAGAGCTGCGACGCTGTTATCCAAGACCCAGGTATCTCTTGATGCAATCAAGGCAACCGTTGATGAAAATTATTGTGACGGTTGCGCTCTGTGTGTCGATGTGTGCCCCTATAACGCTATTACCCTTGTGGAAAGAGCGGCGGAGGGAGATCGGGCGGCCGGAAAATTGATCCATGTCAACAAGGCCCAGTGCAAAGGATGCGGTTTGTGTCAGGGAACTTGTCCGAAGCGGGGCGTCTTGGTTTCCGGCTTTACCATGAAACAGATCAGTGCCCAGATTCAAGCTGCCTTGGCGGTCTGAGTGCATGATATAATGATACTTGAAATAGAAAGGAGTAGATCGCATGAGTTTTGAGCCTAAGATTGTTGCCTTTTGTTGCAACTGGTGCTCCTATGCCGCAGCTGATCTCGCGGGTACTGCCCGGATGCAGTATCCGCATAATGTGCGGATTATCCGGGTGATGTGTTCAGGCATGGTCCATCCGGAGTTTGTCATGGATGCCTTGTCGCAGGGTGCCGACGGGGTCATGGTGCTTGGCTGACACCTCGGTGAATGTCATTACCTGGATGGTAATTATAAAGCAATGACCCGCTCCGACATGATTGTTGAACTGTTGGAAGATTTTGGCTATGAGGCCGAACGATTCAGTCTCAATTGGGTTTCCTCGGCGGAACCGGACAAATTTGTCGCGGCTGTAACCGAAATGACCACCCGTATTAAGAGACTGGGGCCGGTAAACAGTCAGAATGCCCCAGTGGTATAAAGCTGAATTGAGCGGTTTATCTGCTCAAATGAAACTTATCCCCTTGTGGGATAAAAGGAGGAAAAGATGGGTGTAACTACTGCGTTGGAGTGGTTGGGATCCTGTTCGGGGTGCGAAATTGCCATCCTGAATATAGGTGAAGCTCTCATTCCAATAATAACCGAGGCCTTGGATATCGTTCACGCCCCGGTACTGATGGACCATAAGTACTTTGGCCAGTGCGGTGAAGGGGTGACCTTAACGATCCCTGAAGCTGTTGTCGGCATTGTTACCGGTGGGGTGAGTAATCATGAGCATCTGGAAGTACTTGAAGAGATGCGAAAAAAATGCCAGGTGCTCATTGCCCTTGGCACCTGTGCCACCCACGGCGGCATTCCTGCCCTGATGAACGGACAGAATCGACAAGAGAGCTGGGAGGGTATTTACCAGACTGTCACCACCGACCCCGGCGCGCAGATTCCAACCGTCGAGGTGCCGGCGCCGCTTGACCGGGTGTATGCCTGTGACGAGAAAGTAAAGATTGATATGCAGTTGCCCGGCTGTCCACCCAATCCGGAGTTGATCGCCGAGGTGCTTATTTCCTTGTTGGAAGGTCGGCCGCCGGTTCTGCCCGGAAAAAGCGTTTGCGATACCTGCCCGACCAAGAGGGAAGGCAAGGGCGAGGTTGACAAGATTAAACGCTTTATCACCAACGCCAAATTCACACCGGGCGCGCCGATCGATGAAATGCGCTGTCTGCTCGAGCAAGGGTATTTATGTATGGGACCGGTCACGGCCGCCGGTTGTGCCAAGCGTGGGGCGCCGAGCTGCATCAGCGCTCGCGTACCTTGCCGCGGCTGCTTCGGACCGGTCAGAAAAGACGGCAATCAACTGCTCGATATGATGAATGCTCTTGCAAGTAACGGCATCGACTTTAAATCAGTGGTTGATCGTCGATCATTACTGCGATTTTCAGGAGCCCACGGACAACTTCGACCGATGAAAAAACAGGTCGCTTTGGAGGATTAAGATGGGAAAAGTTTTAACTATTGCCCCGGTTTCGCGAATCGAAGGGCACGCCAAGATTGCCATACATCTGGGCGATGACGGCAATGTACAGGATGCGTTCCTGCACATCCAGTCACTGCGCGGGTTTGAAAAATTCATAGAAGGCAGGCCGGCCGAGGAAGTACCGCGCATTGTTAACCGGATTTGCGGGATCTGCCCGTGGATGCATCATCTGGCCTCCAATAAGGCGGTCGATGGTGCCTTCGGAGTAACTCCCACCGAAACCGGCTATAAGCTCAGGGAAATGTGCCAGGTAATGGCCCATATCAACGACAAGATCCTGCACTTTTTCTTTCTTGCAGCGCCTGACTTTGTTCTCGGTCCGGATGCCGACTATTCGGTTCGTAATGTCATCGGAGTGGTAAAGGCAGCGCCTGAACTTGCTACTCAGGTAGTGAAGATGCGTCAGCTCGGTCAGATGATGCTCGACAAGTTTGCCGGTAAGGCAATCCATCCGATCGCCGGTGTTGTCGGCGGCTTTGCCAAGCCGATGGTCGAGTCTGAGCGTCAGGAACTGCTTGTCGGCACCCGAACGCTGCTTGATTTCGCCTGTTTCGCCCTTGATTTTGCCATAAATAATGTTTTTGCCAAATACATCGACGTAATCGGCAGTCTTGGGAATATTAAGACCGGATTCCTCGGTACGGTTGATCGTGCCGATGGTTCTCTCAGGCTGTACGACGGCAAGCAGCGGTTGATGAAGCCGGACGGTAGCTATGTCGATTTTGAAGGCAGCGATTATACCAAGTATCTCGGTGAACACGTCGAACCTTGGGGCTATTCGAAGATGCCCTATGCCAAATCGTGGAACGAAGGTTTTGATATGAACCTTGCGGCTCCAAAAGGTATTTATCGCTCTAATACCTTGGCGAGAATTAATGTCTGCGACAAGATCTCCACCCCGAAAGCCCAGGCTGCCCTTGAGGCATTCAGGGCCGCCTTTGGTCGCCCTGCCCAGCAGACCCTGCTCTACCATTACGCGAGACTCATCGAATTGGTATACGCCTGCGAGCGAACCATCGAGTTGCTCGAATGGGAAGGTATTACCGATCCGAAGGTGCGCGCCAAGGTCGAGCCGAAAGCCGGCCGCGGTGTGGGAATCGTCGAGGCCCCACGTGGGACACTCATCCACGACTATACCACCGATGACAATGGCTGCATTACCAAGGCCAACCTTATCGTCGGTACCACCCACAACATTGCACCGATGAATATGAGCGTTAAGCAGGCGGCAACCACGCTTATCAAGGACGGGGTATACAATGAAGGCTTGCTTAATCAGGTGGAAATGGCTGTGAGAGCCTACGACCCCTGAATGTCTTGCGCAACTCACCGCCTGGATGGCGGCATTCCCGTTTCGGTAAGCATCGTTAATTCGAGAGGAAAGGAAATAGACAAGATCGTCAGCTGATGATTGGAACTGTTGACTTGCAATAAAGGCTGCCGCTAAAGGAATAGACATGCCTTGGGCGGCAGAGTTGGAACTGAGGCAGGCTAAAAGCACAAAAAAGGCACGACTTTTATTGTCTTTTTAGTCGATAAAGAAGTATAAACAGTGTACTTAATTGTAACCCACCTTGTTGAGTCAGCGGTGGATATATAAAGGAGGTTACCATGCCAAATAGCAGAAGGGCGCAAGTTCGGGCTGAAAATCCCAGCGGGTCATGCGGTAAGCTCGATCACATGACGATTGACGAATTAAAAGCCCGGGCCGTTGGTGATGAGTTTGACGGCACTTGTCCGGCCTGCGGGAAATTCCATGTGAGCCGGACTGAGATTGAAAAAATAGAACGTGAAAAAGTTGTTGATAGTGAAAGCTACAAGGCCATGAAAGCTGAGGCCGAGGCTTCTGAGTAGTTGTTGTAGAACTTCTTTTGTAATTTTGATGAAATGGTAAAAATGAGGCGCTCGGCTACAACCGAGCGCCCTTCTTTCGCCAAGGCTCATGAAAAGTGGGTTTCCCCTTTTTCGATGACTGACGGGAGGAGGCAGGCGACACATTTTTACTGCTGCATCAATTTTCGACTCGGGGAAAACGGTAGGCCGTTTTGCCTGGTCTGAAAAGGTGTGCCGAATGGAAGCAGACGAAGTAACAAGGGATCAGGAACGACAGCAAGCGCTGCTTGAAGAACTTCATAAACTTGTTGATCGACCAATGCGTCTTATGGTCGTCTGCGGTACCCAGAACAGGGCCATTCTCAAGTACGGCATTCGGCAAAAGCTCCCACCGATGCTTGAGTTGGTTGCCGGTCCGGGGTGCAGTGTATGTGTCATGCCGGCCGGACATATCGACGCTTTTATCAAGATTGCCACGCAGCCGAAGGTGATAACCGCCGCCTGCGAGGATCTCATCCGTGTCCCGGGCAGTAAGCAATCACTGGCGACGATTTGGAAGAAAGGGGTGCGGATCGAGATCATTACCTCGCCCATGGATGCCTTGGATATTGCCCGCCGCGAGCCCGATTATACCGTTGTCTATCCGGCGGTAGGTTTTGAGGCAACTGCCCCGGGGGTTGCCGAAACTATTCTCGAAGCGGCTCGCCTGGGTATCGAGAACTTCTGTGTCATCCCTTCCATCAGGCTGTTGCCGCCGACCATTGATCTGTTGATGCTCGATCCGGATCTCAATATTCGCGGCTTGCTCTGCTCCGACCACATCAATACCATCTCCGATACGAAAGCCTATACCCAGTTGGCAAAAAAACATCATCTTTCCTGCTATATCGCAGGCTTTGAGGTGTTGGATATTCTTGAGGGTATCCTCAGCCTGGTCAAACAGATTAGAAACGGCGAGTCGCTATTCGATGATCATTCCGCCTTTATGTACTCTTCTGCCGATAACCGCAAGGCAAGAAGAATGGTTTCGGAGGTCTTTTTTGCCGTCGACACCGACTGGCGCGGTTTGGGAACGATTGAACAAAGCGGCTTTGTCATTCGCGATGAACTCTCACTCTTTGATGCCACCAAGAGGTTTAACGTTCGCTTTGAGGAAGGGCTGGAATCCTGTATGTGTCAGTGCAATGCCATCATCTCCGGGCGCGGTCTGCCACCGGATTGCCCTGCCTTTGGTTTGGCCTGCACTCCGCAGAACCCGGTCGGTCCTTGTATGATTTCCGACGAGGGAATCTGTCACTCTTATTATAAATATAATCGTCAATCAAGCCGGTCACATAGTGACCTGGAATAAATATTTGCATGTTTTCGCCAAAGTACTAATCCCCCTTTGAGGATGGGTACCTGACTTTTGCTTTTTTATCTGTATCAGAAACTGTTGCGGGATAGGGGCTATGTACTTCTATTTCGTAACAAGTTCTTTCTGTAGTTCAGAACCTTTCCCGACCTGTCTTCCGCCTTTATCTCCTCCATCGAAATCCATCTCCCCCTTGTAATCGGCGAAATCAATTGATTGCCTTGTGCTGATTGAAATTACCAATTGGACAAACCGGCTGAAATCAGGCAAGTTCCTGCAAAGTTACAAGAAATGGACTTTTTAGCAGCAACGAATGGGGCTCAATACGGATGTGAAGACAGCAAATGGTGATGCAAGACATCGATAGATCAAAACTCTTGTTGTGGGTCGATCGCTCTGCCAGGTGGAGCATCAGCTTTATTTTTATTTTTGCCGCTGTCCCCAAGCTGCTGAATGTCAGTCAATTTGCTGCAACCATCGATGCTTTTTCAATTCTATCCCCTGCCTTGATTTTGCCGGTGGCGATTATTCTTCCGGTTGTCGAGATCGTTTTGGCCGTAGGACTTCTCTTCAATGGTTGGAAAAGTAAGGTCGGTAGTGGTGTTCTGCTTCTTATGTTTATTATGCTGCTTTCTTATTCCATCTCGGTGGGCTTGGATATCGACTGTGGCTGTTTCGGTCCGGAAGATCCGGAGTATTCAGCTTTTCACGGCCTTCGAACGGCGCTGATGCGCGACATCGTCATGCTTTTACCTCTTATCTATTCATTCTGGTATCACAGATACCGGCAGATAAACTTTCACATTCAGGGAGAAACACAACAATGAAAAAAACTTTATTGGCAGTTGTCTTGGTATTTTTTGCTGCGTCCAGTGCCTATGCCTTGGGCACTGACAAATTTAAAGAAGAGGTGGACAAGGAGGCAGTGGCCGTCAAGCTTACGCGGGAGGTAGTGAAGGGTGGTTACCAGGTAATCACCACCGAGGAACTGCAGGGGGTTCTCAAGGCCGGCGAGAAGGTTGTCCTGATCGACACTATGCCCTACGAGGATAGCTATAAGAAAGGCCATATCCCCACCGCCAAGCAATTTCTTTTCCCCATTCCCGATATGAATGAGTGGGACGCCAAAGAGACCGACGGCAAGAGCCAGGAAGATTACCAAAAACTCCTCGGTCCCGATAAGGATAAAAAGATCATCGTCTATTGCGGTTTTGTCAAATGCACGAGAAGCCATAACGGCGCTGTCTGGGCGGAAAAACTCGGTTATAAAAACGTCTATCGCTATCCCGGCGGAATTTTCGCCTGGCGTGGTGCGGAATACGAGGTTGCGACGGGGGAATAGCTAAGAACAAAGGAGTTTTTTATTTTGCATTAAACCAGGAAGGTCGCCGGTTTACCGACGCCAGTGTTCAGCTCTGGCCGGTCTATTGCAATGCCCAGGCACCGCTTATCAGGGGACAACTGGGTAAGGCATGAGAGGCGACCGCCTTTGCAATCCGGCGAATTTCGGGGTGAAATTCGTGGCCAAATGTATAGTCAGAGAATCGCGAACCCTGGCGGAAAGACCCGAACTGGTGAAGCGGTTCCTGACGACCTTGGTTGCCGGGTGGCAGCAGACGATTGGTCCGAAAAATCAAGAAGAAGCCGGCAAAACCCCGCAAAAGTACGATCCTGATACGCCGCGCCCGATCTTGAAAGAGCAGCTGTAGATCATCCGCGAACTCATTCAGCCAAATGCAGACCATGCCATCAATACCATCGATGAAAAGGGCTGCGAGCAGACCGAGCGGATCATGCGGGTCCGGAACACCCTGTCGAGGTCGATCTTAAGGCAATACTCAAGCCGGTTGGC
>JAZDOW010000201.1:0-13454 GCA_043798185.1 Pseudomonadota bacterium
GCGATGGTGCCGTAGGCGACAAAGCTGCGAAAATATTCGCCAAGAGCCGGATTGCCAAAGATATTCTGGCCAGCCTGGGGGGAGACGATAAAGAAACTGTGGAAAAGCAGAACTCCGATCAAGGCGTTCGAGATACGTGCCCGGAAAATGGTGGCGCCTCCTGCCAGGATGGCTGCACAGGAAAAGATATCGCTATTGAGATGGGCGGTATAGACGTTGAGCATGCCGATATTTTCTATGTAGAGTATATGGCCGCAGCAGGCAATGACTGTCGAAAGGATTATTGCCTTCATCCTGACCAGCTCGGTATTAATCCCCACCATCTCCGCCTTTCTGCTATCAAGGCCTGCGGCAAGAAATTGTCTGCCGAGCCTGGTATTGATTATATACTGGACTATCCCGGCAAACAACAGCACCAGCATGATCATAAAAACCGGGATTTCAATCTCTCCCAACTTGAGGAGCCACAGATTGTCGAGGATATTTCTCAAGCCCTGCAGATCTATCATATTGCGAATGCCTATCCCCCGGGAAAGCATCATTTCCGAATTGTGGGGATGGATGATGGTTCCGTAGCCGACCATGAAAACAAGCTGATAGATGCTCGTCGCCAGAAAACCGATAATGATGGTGGTAATCATCTCCTTGCCTTTGACGCGGTTGAGACACAAGCCGATGAGCATTCCGAGCAGCAAAGAAAGAGTAATACCGATGGCGGCAATAAAGAACAGTCCGGCAAAGCCTGTCAGCTGCAGATCGACAGCAAGGACAAGACCAACCTGGGCGCACATCGCCCCGACGACAATGGCAAAATTGAGCCCCATACCGGCATTGATCGGAATGATCAGGGCAAGGACCATAACTCCATCGCGAATGAAACGGATTATCATTTCATTCAACACAAAGGTCGGACGCATTCCGGAAAGCATCAGGCCAAGGAGAGAAAGCACGAGGAAGACCACTGAGACAGGATTAATTCGCTGCATACCCGTCTCTTTTCCTTTTCCCTTCATGCACCAGGGCGTAGAGGATAATGATGTTGGTTATCAGCAAGCGAAAAATTTCTGCAACCTCGGGGACCAGCAATTCATTGGCGATCGGACCGGAAATGAGGTAGGTGGTTTGAAAGAGAAAGGTTCCCAACACAACATGCATAAGCGTCGTTCTCTTACCGGCGCTGCCACCGACAAGAATCGCCGAAGCAGCCGGAAAGGCCATCATCTGCGGCGCATCGTAGAGTTCTATGAAGCCGTAGCTCTGGGCATAGACACAGATGCCAACCGCGCCGATAAGAGTTGAAAAAATGACGGCGGTGATGCGCAAGCGGGGAATGTTCAGCCCGGTGAGTTGAGCGTAGGCCTCATTTTCGCCGAGGGCGATCATCGCCGATCCTGTGCGGGTCTTGAAAAAAATGAAGACGACCAGGCAACAGAGGGCAAAGAAGAGCAACAGGCCGACGGGAACGGTTATATCGAAAAGCTTAAAACTCCACAGAGCATTCAGCTCCTTGGCAAAATAGTCGCGCAAACCGATCGTCGGTCGCATCCCCTTGCCGCCTATCGGCCAGAGCATCGCCGGATTACTAAACGGCGCCACCGCCCAGAAATAATTCATCAGCGGCACAAAGGAAAAACCGATAAAGGTGGCGGTAATCTCTTCCCGGCCTTTTACACAATTGAGAATCTTGCCGTAACCATAGCCGAAAATCGCCGCAAGAGGCATGGCAAAGAGAACGGCGGCGGCAAAACCTGCTAGTCCGGTGATCTTGTAATTCACCGCCAGACAAAGACCAAGAAGGCCGGCGGTAATTGCCACCGGCAGGCCATAATTGATGCCGATCCCGACATTGAGCATCGGTACCAGGGAAAGGACCAAGACCCCGTTCATCACCAATCGCACCAAGGCATCACTCATGAGAAAGGCTAGGGAAATATGGAGGTGAAGGGCCACACCCATCATGGCAACGAGGAACACCAGGATAATGAGTTGCGGCAGTTGGATACCCGACCGGAATTTCATGGGATCGGCATTTCTCCTGACATCGCCTGGACAAAGACACTCTCGGCAGTGTCCGGAGAGAGGATGGCAACAAGACGCCCCTGATAGAGGACGGCTATCCTGTCGCAGATCCGCCGCAGCTCATCGAGCTCGCTGGATGCCATGACCAAGGTTGTGCCTTTATCTTTATTCATGGCGATGAACATATCGAGAATTCTCTCTTTGGCTTCCAGATCAATCCCCCTGGTGGGTTCGTTGACGAAAAGAATCTCAGGCTCCATGGCAAGTGCATTGGCTATGCACACCTTCTGTTGATTTCCGCCGCTGAGTTCTCGAACCTTCTGGGAAATATCAGTGCAGGAAATACGCAATGCACGGACACATTCTCGCGAATAATTACCCCTCTGTTTTCGGTCGGGAAAATGCAGGGGGAGGCCGGGGAATTTTCTCTGAAAGCGATAACCTGCGTGCGTCGCGGAAAAAACAATATTTTCTGCAATGCTATGATTCTGGAGAAGGCCCGTCTGTCTACGATCCTCGGCTAACATGAACAGCCCCCTGCCGATCATCGCCGCCGTATCCGTTTTTTCCAGCTGCCGACCCTTGAGCAGTATTTTGCCTTGGCAGGAAGAGAGCCCCATTATGCCGGGGCCAAGAGCCAGTTTGCCATGCCCGGAAAGGCTGGCTATCCCAAACATCTC
Source organism: Pseudomonadota bacterium (assembly GCA_043798185.1). Classification (GTDB taxonomy): domain Bacteria; phylum Desulfobacterota; class Desulfobulbia; order Desulfobulbales; family Desulfocapsaceae; genus Desulforhopalus_A. Next base: position 2,700 of record JAZDOW010000201.1, read on the forward strand.
ACCTTTTTTTATATCTAGATCCAGATATCCTATCTTTTCATTTGGCATCGATACCGAAAATTTCCGTAAGCTGAGGATGGTTGTCTTAGCCCCAATATTGGCCTTCTTGCCGGACATACTCACCGATCCGCCAACCATACACTCCGTTACAGCTTTCCTGGAAAAACTCCCCCGTTGCAATTGACCGGAAATTTCACCGTTGCGCAAAACGGTAAGGCTGTCGCAGAGGGAAAAAAACTCATCCAGTTTATGTGAGACGTAGATGATTGTCACACCCGTGCGCGCAAGAGTTTTAAGAGTTGCATGGAGCAGCAGCGAATCCGCAGAATTCAGGACCGCCGTCGGTTCATCGAGAAGAAGAACTTTAAGGTCATCTCTTGATATCTCGCGGGCAATCTCGATAAACTGCCGCATATTGAGAGGTAATTGGGAGGTACGGTGTCGAGAAGAAAGGGTTACACCAAGGCTGCCAAGTATTTCCTGGGCCCTGCCATGGTTTTGGCGATTATCAATTAAAGCAAAATTCTTGCCCAAATATTTCTCGCTTTGCGGAAATACAAGCTCCCTCGTTATTGTAATATTTTCAGCGACAGTCATCTCGGAAACAACGGCCAGTTCCTGGTGTACCATGCCGAAACCTGCGACAATGGCGGATCGTGGCGATTTGACAGAGCATGATTTGCCCTGCAGGAGAATCTCGCCACCATACCCACCGGTCTCGGCAATGATCGGATTGCCAAAGAGGATATTGAGCAAGGTACTTTTGCCCGAGCCATTGATTCCGGCAATCCCATGAATTTCGCCGCTGGAAATCTTGAGATTAACAGACTTCAAGGCTACATGCCGACCAAATCGTTTGGAGATATTTTTCAGCTGCAGCATAGGCAAAAGAGGATTTACGGCAAGGAAATGACCCGGTGTCCACAGGGGAAGCACCGAGCCATCATTTCGCAAATAAAGTGCAATGCTAGTAGATTATCGAGTCCATAATAATCAGAAAATAATTATCCAGACCTGGTTTCATCGGCATGAACCTGACATCAACGCCCGCAACCTCGCGGGCAACGGGAGCGATAGCGGCGAGATCAAACGACGGCAGTTTCCCGTCCAGTTTCAGCATGGCAAGTCTTGCAGCAAATTCCGGGAAGAAATAGCCGACGGCCACCGGCCAGGTGGAAAGCCTCCCGGTCATTCCAGCAGCCGCTGATTTTGCGGCGATCTGTTCGTTGATTTTCGCAAAATTCCCGGCATCCTTCTCGGTGATTTCAAGCCCCATGGCGGCAGGGAAACCTTGGGTAGGTGTCGGACAGCATTGCTCCGGCATGATGAATTTCAACTCAAGGGCTTTGGCGATGATGACATCCTGCATCGGGCAGTTAGTCCCGAAGATGGCGGTATCTTTACCATATTTGGCAATCTGCCGGGGAATATCCTCCTGGAGAAACTGCAGCATCGGCGATCGACCGGCACCGGTCGTCGGATCGGGGGTACTGATCTCAACAAAGGTCATGCCGAGCTTGGCACAGGTTTCCTTCATCTTATCCCTTCTTTTGGCGAGAACTTCCTTGGCCATGTGGGTCGGGAATGAGTAATGGATAAAGGTTTTTGCCCCCATTTTCTGGGCCTTGGTGGGAATGGTGATACCGCGCTGCACCCAGTCGGTGTCGAGACAAAGATCAATGTATTTTGCCATCATATCCGGATCATCCCAGATGGGAGCAGTAATCACCACCATTTCCGGTCGTTTTTTCTTTATCTTTTCAATTGCCGGAAGAATTCCCGAATATCCGGCACAGATGACGATGGCCTTAATCTCTGGATCGTCGCCCAAACTGAGAATCTGGGTGATGGCGGTTTCCTGCTCTTCACTAAAGTTATCGGGCAAAACAAGGTGTTTGATCATCCCCGGGTACTTTCCCGCCACGAGAACCGCCCCGCGGAATTCATCTTCACTTGCCGAAAGTGTCGGAGTGACAATTCCGATTTTATATCCCGAAGATGCGGCAAAAGCGCCGGAAATCCAGAAAATGGTCAGTAGTACAGCCAAGAGTATTGGCCTTGTTCTGTTCGACATGTTTCCTCCGTCAAAAAAAGCTTATCAAGAGAGCAACTCAAGAAACGCCTCGATTCGGGTTTTGAGTTGCCCTGTATCATTTTCCGAGTAGTCTGTGGTGATATGCAAATAGGGGCGATCGAATTGTGCCGTCACCGCCTTTTCTATGATGAAAGCCTCAATATTATAGGTGTGACAACCCTCCCAGGTGAGTTCGACAACGCCGTCTACCCGAAACTCTTTGATAAGGTTCCGTAGTATTTCAATTCGCCGCGGATTGGGTGACATGCAAGCGCAGGCGGTGTCGAGATACCTCCTCGCCAATGATTCCATGGGATTGCCGGTTTCATCGACTTTCTCTCCTGCGGTTTTCATGCCTCCGCAGTTTTCCATGGCAACGATGACGCCGCCTCTTTCTTCTATAAGCTGCAGAACTTTTTTGTTGGTTGAAGGACATCCGGTAAGGAGAATCCGGGGACGATTTTGCATTCCTTCGAGAAAGGAAGGATTATCCAGGCGCAGGCGTGCAACACCAATGGCCTCACGCATCTCGGCAATCCTGGTTTCTAGATTGCATTCAAAACCCGCCATCGAGGTAATGCGGTCGATTTCATGGCCGTACAGCAATGGAATATCACCTTTATTGAGCGCAAAAACCTCGCATACTGTGGTTCGCAAGGTATTGTAAATGCGGATTTGCAGAAGGAGGTGGGCGTCGGTGATCTCCACCCCGGTCTTGTGCTCAAGCAGCGCCCTGACCCGATAGAGCTCCTGCAGCCAGTACGAGAAACTCTCCGGCGTTTCGGCGGTTTGCGGCAATTGCAGAAGTGAGAGTGGTTTTATGTCGGCGAGGAGCTCAAACATTTTCTTTTTGCCGTCGCAGGTAGCATCGGCAAGGAGAAAATCGCACATATGCAAATAGGGGCAACTATCGTTTAAGGCATGGCCATAACTCGCTTTAATCAGCGGACAAAGGTTGCGGGGGAGGTGTGCTTCGGCAGCAGGTATTGCCTGGACCGTCCCGGAACAGAGAGCAACCGGCATAGCCCTGGCCGCGGCGATCAATTCCTTCGGTGTGAAAGCGCAATAGACCCCGACTATTGCAGATCCGGTCTCTTTATTCAGGACAGCATTCTTAAACACTCTCTCTTCAATCCGGTTCAGATAGGTTTCATCAAACATCGCCACTCACCAATAGGTCTGCCCCAAGTGTCCCAACCATCTGTGGATCTTCGGGAACGGAGATAGTCCGAAAGAATCGGCTCGATGCTCCCCCGCCTGTCTCTACATGCCACGTTCGAGCACCAGACTATGTCGTAACAAAATGATATTTTTACAAGATGTTCAAGAGATATGTCAAACTGGTAGATCCGATTATTGGGCGACAACATGAAGGCTATCCCGATATCTTGGTGGTCGACCTACTACTCTTTGATGCCGACGAATCTTCGGGTGGCTCTATTGGTAAGGAGCTTTAATTTTGCAGACTGCGACATCAATATAGGAAGAAACAATTCTTCTACGCGAAAGCATAGGATCTATGTATTTGACATCGTGGCTCTTTCAAATAAGAATTACAGATTGGAGGATTTCTCAAGGGCCACCTACAGGGTAGTGACAAGGCAGAAAAGCCGCAAGTATTTATCATTCTGATAAAAGTTTACAAGAGATTCTTTATGTTGCGGTATATCCACACCTCATGGTCAATCGAAAAATACCTTCGAGGGCTGCGTAAATCCGGGAAAAAAGCAGAGTTGGCCGTCAGAAAATGTGAGGCTATCATCAACGATATCAGAGTATTCGGATGCCAACATGAGACTGTCAGCGGCAAACGTACTCGAAATGGTGAATTTCGAATAAAAAATTGCATCAAATACGATCTAGGTGCCGGCTACCGCCTAGTCACTATCAAATTAGACAGCCACCTTTTTATCACTTTTGTCGGTAGTCATGATGAAACCGACCAATGGATCGAACACCACCGTTACGATACATTCGCCCCCGACAATCTCCTCTATCGTTCCGAAGAAACCGTTATCCAACCGGACAAATCGCAAACTGCCGATCCCGAAGGCACACATGAAAATATTGTCAACGATGAATATAAAAATGAACTCACCGCCAAACTTAATGAATCGCAACTGAAATCAATCTTTCAGGGGCTCTTTGCACCTCCTCTTTAGATATCAGGGCCTTACAGATAATTCTCTTGTATTTTGAAAAAATATTATCTGTCTAAAGGAACTTATCCCGCTCATCGGGGTTAGTCGTTTTATAAAAACATAACAGAAAGGAAAACACCATGCTGGAAGTAACTGGTCAGGCAAATGAAAAATTAGTGGCATACATGAAAGACAATAATATTACCTCCCCCCTCCGAGTAATGCTCTTGCAGGGCGGCTGTTCCGGTCCTTCTTTGGGACTTGCCCTGGACGAAGAAAAACCGCTAGACGAACTGTTTCAGCGGCAAGATTTAACATTTCTCGTCGAGAAAGATCTGCTGAAACAATGCGGCGACATCACTATTGATTATATCGAATCCGGCAGTCGCTCCGGTTTCAACATCCATTCCTCCATTCCTCTCCCAAATACCGGCAGTGGATGCAGCTCGGGAAGCTGCGGTTCGGGAGGCTGCGGCTGCTGATATCCCCATTGTGGTGCCCTCACCGTGACCGGCCAACAGGTTCGACCGGCACCACAACACTCAAGGTGAATACCCTGACTTTTCTCTGGTTGCGTGAACAAACCTTGCGGTGCCCAGGACAAGTGACTCTATCCACACTGGTTCTCTTGTTGTTTACATAATATTCAACTCTTAGTTATACGAACTAGCTCATTCTTTTTCCTTGCAATTTTCTTGTAAGTGAAGACTTTTATCGGTGAATAGCAAATTTTTTCTAGATTCGTCTCTAAAATTCATTACGATGCTGTAGTCCGGTAAAACCGGCGTGGATCAGAAGTGGACAGAGAAGGTAAAGTACCCGGTAGAAGCATAGTGGCTAAACGAGTAAAATCTTGCAAGATCGACCTAAAAAAGATACATCTTCAAGCATAAATGAAGCGACTTCATTCAGGAGCCGATTTCTTAGGACCGTCTTAGAAAGCGATGTCTTATCACTTCACCAACCCTATGATTCTTCATCAAATGCACGATGTTACAGACGAGCAGACCGTTGAGCAATTGTGTTTCAATATCCAGTAGCACTATGCTCTCAATATCACTGGAACCGATGACGCTTCGGCGTATGTTTGTCCTCGTAGTATCTGGACTATGCGTCGGATTATGACCGACAACAATCTCTACACCGAGCTGTTTGCAGATATCGCGGATCACCTCGGCGAGGTGTTCAATGTGAATCCCAGCTTTCAGCGTCTCGATTCCGTTCACTTATTTTCCAACATGCGCCATTTGGGGCGGATCAGGATCTTTGCAACGACCATTCGCAAATTTCCCACTAATCTCAAACGTCATCATCAGGCCCTGTTCATCGAACTCTCCGAAGAACTACGCGAGCGATATCTTGCCAAGAAGGTGGAATCGACCTTCTCCATGGTCAATATTGACCAATAACTTAAGAAAATTTACTCTTCATAAAATGAAGCCATTAAGCGAGTACTGCGTAGATAGAAACAACAACTTTAACTTGCTACGATTGGTCGGTGCATCGCTTGTGATTTTCGGCCACTCTTATGCAACCTACGGTCCCCAAGGAACGCGCGATTTTATAGACGCACACATTCCCTCCATTAATGCAGGCCACCTCGGCGTGCAGATTTTTTTTGTGATTAGCGGTTTCTTGGTTACGCAGAGTTTTGTAAACAAGCGACATGTAATCGAATTTTTAGCTTCTCGCGTATTGCGAATATTCCCGGGGTTGCTCGTTGCGCTTCTGTTCACTGTCCTGCTTGGCGCATTCATGACGAAACTATCGTTTGCAGAATACGTTAGTAACCATAAAGTTTGGGAATATTTTTCAAGCAATGGTGTGCTCAGCATTCGTTGGGAACTTCCTGGCGTTTTTGAGAATAACTCTTTACCTAATGTCGTCAACGGATCGCTTTGGACCCTCCCTAAAGAGTTCAGCCTTTACCTCATCCTGATGGTATTTGGTGTTGCTGGTGGCCTGACCTCACGTGCTATTACCAACCTATCCTGCGCGGGTGCCGTGTTTGTACACCTTCAAAAAACCGCAACCTACTATTTGACTGGTGGCGACAATAATGTGGACAGTGTTCTGTTTTGTTTTCTGATTGGGGTACTGTTTTATGCTAATCGCAGGCAAATCTTTATATCCTTTCGCATTGCAGCAGGTGTGTTTTTTTTGACATTACTGTCGGTTAGATATGACTACTACACCTTCGTAACTGTTCAAATCTGCATTGCCTATCTAGTATTCGTACTAGCATATCATGAGAGATTGCAGTTTCCGATTTTTCGCCATGCTGACTACTCATATGGTTTATATATCTATGCATTTCCGATTCAACAGACGCTTGCAGGACTCAATGTCACTAAGAATTTTTCTTTTTACATCCTTCTATGTTTTGCCGTAACTCTGCCGTTTGCCATATTTTCCTGGTATGTCATTGAAAGGCCCTCACTCCGCCTAAAAAGTGCAATTCGAAAGTTCTTTCCTCTATCCACCATCGCTACTAAAAGATGTTAGTAGGTATATTGCCCTATAGGTGTATTAGTCGCCTTATTCTTACCAACACTTATTGGGAGCGGTCCGATCAACGCAATTCTGAAAAGTCGACCTTTTGTATTTGTCGGTCAGCGATCCTACTCGCTTTATCTCGTTCAAATATTGGCATGGCAAGCTGTTGTTGGTATGGATCCTACAATGATCGACTCGGCTGCTAAAGCTGGTTTGACCAGTTTGGTCGGCCTTATCTTTGCAGATTGTCTATCGGTATGTTGAATTGCCCATGATTTCATATGGTAAGAAGTTCCCTTCGAAGTTATAGAAAGACACTCGGCAGAATACCTTTCGTTTAACGCCCCTCCTCCAAATCAACTCAGTGGTAAACAGGCAAAACCATCGCCCCAGAATTAACCAACAGAAGTCAAAGGAAGCCTCTTTTCCTTTTTGATTCTTACGATTATCATAGGGCTATTGGCGTAAAAGCAGCTTCGGTCGCATTCAACATCTCAAAATCTTCCAAAGGAGAACACGCTATGAAAATTATATCCCTGTTTTCTCGAGTTGCGGTCCTGCTCGGCCTGCTTTTGGCTTTGTCGACCCCTGCATCGGCAGCCGAGTTCTTAAATGTCCTGACTGGTGGCACAAGCGGTGTGTATTACCCACTCGGAGTTGCCATTGCCAACGGTGTTTGTCACGCAAGACCCGGAGCAAAATGCACCACCCAAGCAACGAAGGCCTCGGTTGAAAATCTCAATCTCCTGGAAACTGGAAAGGGCGAAGTCGCTTTTACCCTCGGAGATTCCCTTTCCAGCGCCTGGGAGGGGGATGCGGAAGCAGGGTTCAACATTCCACTGAAGAAACTGCGGGGTATCAGCGCCCTGTATCCAAACTACATTCATATCGTTGTCCGGGCCGATGCCGGGGTAAAAACCCTTGCCGATCTTAAGGGCAAAAGGATTTCGGTGGGTGCACCAAAGTCCGGAACCGAGCTGAATGCCCGGGCCATCCTTAAGGCCGCCGGTCTTTCTTATGAGGATTTTTCCAAGGTCGAGTATCTTTCCTATGCCGAATCAGTCGAACTTATGAAGAATCGCCAGCTCGACGTAACCCTTTTGTCTTCAGGGGCGGGAGTCTCGGCGCTGCGTGACCTGGCCACCTCTCTTGAGGTTGTCTTCCTACCGGTTTCCGATGAAATCATTGCCAAAATCGGCGATTCTGCCTACGTACCGGGAGTTATCCCCGCCAATACCTACACCGGTCAGGCCGAGGATGTCCATACTGCGGCGGTGATCAACTTTCTGGTATCGAGCACCAATGTGAGCGACGATCTCGCCTATCAAATCACCAAAACCCTCTATACTAACCTTGATGGATTGGTCGCAGCTCACTCCGCCGCCAAAGGCATCAAGCTTGAGAATGCGGTAAAAAATATGCCGGTTCCCCTTCATCCTGGTGCGGAGAAGTATTATCGCGAAATAAAACTTATTAAGTAATAGAGGCATGGCCCCCACCATATGTTTAAAATTCACCCGCCGCTCAGGGTGAGAAAGGAACCACGATGACGGAAGAAACAGTTCAGGTAGAAGAGCAACAAGACTTTGAGGAAAGTGGCCACAGGCGTACCCTCGTGGGCCTGGCAAGCACTCTTGTTGCAGGATTCGCCCTGAGCTTTTCGTCGTACCAGCTGTGGATTGCAACGTTCAGCCCCCTCTCAAGCATAGTAATGCGTTCCCTGCACCTTGGCTTTTTATTGCTGCTCACCTTTTGCCTGTTTCCTGCCTGGCGTCGTGGTTCACGCACCACCATCCCCTGGTATGACTGGTTGCTGGCCGGTGCCGGACTCATCCTCGCATTTTATCACTGGGTCTTTGAGGCAGAGCTTATCCAACGCTCAGGCGACCCGACGACCACAGATCTCGCCGTCGGTGGTATCGTTATAGTCCTGGTTTTTGAAGGAGCCAGGCGCATCGTCGGACCGGCATTACCGACGATCTGCGCCGTGTTTCTTGCCTATGGGCTCTTCGGACAATTCCTCCCGGATGCACTGGCAACGCGCGGCTACGGCCTTGATCAGATCATCGGCCAGCTGTATCTCGGCACCGAGGGAATTCTTGGTATTCCGATAATGGTCTCGACAACCTATATCTTCCTCTTTATTCTTTTCGGCTGTTTTTTAGAACGTGCCGGGATGATCAATCTTTTTAATGATCTGGCACTCGGCACCGTTGGCCATTTCCGTGGCGGACCGGCCAAGGTTGCGGTCATCAGTTCCGGAACCATGGGCATGATCAGCGGCTCCGGAGTGGCAAACGTCCTCACCGTTGGTGCTTTCACCATTCCCCTAATGAAAAAATTCGGCTACAGCAGCGAGTTTGCCGGTGGAGTGGAGGCCACCGCCAGCATGGGTGGCCAAATCATGCCACCGGTCATGGGCGCCGTTGCCTTCATTATGGCTGAAACCCTCGGTGTCCCCTACTTCGAAATCGTCAAGGCCGCGGTTATTCCCGCCCTCCTCTACTTTGCCAGCGCCTTTTGGATAGTCCACCTTGAGGCCGGCAGGTCGATGCTCAAGGGCATTCCCAAGGCCGACTGCCCCAATCCCTGGCAGGCACTCTGCCGCGACTGGTACCTGCTCATTCCTTTGCTCATCCTGGTCACGCTGCTTTTCAGCGGCTACACCCCAATGTTCTCCGGGCTGGCAGGACTTGCGATGACGGCAATCCTCATTCTCGGCGTAAGCTTAAGCCGGAGTACAACGAAAAAAGTTCTCCGTTACGGAGTCTGGATTATCATCGGCCTGGCCGCCTCTGCCTTTAAAAGATATGGGGTCTGGCCCATCGTCGGTTTGATCGGCGCCCTGGTCTTCTTCAACCTTCTCAGCCTTGGCGGCAGGCAAACCCTGCGGCTTATCGGCAGCAGCCTCATCGACGGGGCCAGGCAATCTCTCGGTGTCGGCATGGCCTGCGCCATTGTTGGCGTCATCATCGGTGTCCTCACCCTGACCGGAGCCGCAAGCAATTTCACCTCGGTTATCGTCGAGTTGGGCAAGACCAGTATTTTCCTGTCTCTGCTCCTGACCATGCTGGCCTGCCTGGTTCTCGGCATGGGGATTCCGACCATTCCCAACTACATCATCACAAGCTCAATCGCCGCCCCTGCCTTGCTCATGCTGGGAGTGCCGCTAATCGTCTCGCACATGTTTGTGTTCTACTTCGGCATTATGGCCGATCTCACTCCGCCGGTTGCCCTTGCGGCCTTTGCCGCCGCATCCATCGCCAAAGCCTCGGGCTTGAAAATCGGCGTCCAGGCCATGCGGGTGGCCTTCGCCGGCTTCGTCATCCCCTTTATGGCAGTCTATGATCCGGTTCTCATGCTGCAAGGGGATTATACCCTCTGGGATTTGCTGTATATCCTCGTCAAAGTCCTGACCTCTATCTGCCTGTGGGGCATTGCCACCATCGGCTATCTTAACCGCCCTGTAACCTGGCCGGAACGGGCAATGGCAGCCGTTGGCGCCCTCTTCCTGGTGGCGGCGATATCGTGGACCGACCAGATTGGTTTTGCCCTGGGCGCATTGTTTATCTTTATGCATTTAAGGTTGTACCGCCGAGTGCTGCCGAAGGCCATTCCATGACCGGCTTCTGCCTGGGTGTAACATCCTTAGCCTGGCTCATGATCCCAACACCCGAATTTACTATAGCCTGGGACCATTCTGTTGAGAAAATCCGCTGGGAGGAAGACTACCGGGTCGAAGGAAACCGTCTCCATGCCACTGCAGCCAGAGTACGGGGCTTTGGAGCCGGCATGGAGATCCCCGAGGGTGCGGTGCAACATGGCAATGCATGGGAATATGCCCCACGAACATCATTCCAGGATAGACTTCGCCTGACACGCTCCTCCTTTACCAAAGATTATCAAATATGTTGGCAGCGCAAGTGCAGGACCTTGACCGAGCTGCTTGGTCCCGCAGAAGATGGAACCGTTGTGGAAGTTTATCCCTGCCGGGAAGAGGACACTCCCCCTGAACTTGTCAGACAAAGAGATGATGAATGATGA
>JAZDOW010000216.1:0-18460 GCA_043798185.1 Pseudomonadota bacterium
AGCTGCATTGGATCAGAATTTTCAATCGATTTGCCCATTACCAAAGCAAAGACCACAAAATTCTTTCGTTAAAACGCTGCTGCGCATGGTTGCTTAGAGGCAGCAGGATTTATGATATATAAATTCACAGGAAACTTCAGCAATAAAATTGCCCAGTCTGTAATAAATAGTCGGAAATGCTTATTGAGAGAATCGGTCATTTGTAGTAGATATTTATTGATATGAACTTCTCTCACTGTAAGGAGGACCACTTGGAAACAGATGACTTTAAAACTGCCAGGAAGAAACTCGGGAAAACCCAGAAAGAAATTGCCAAGCTTCTTGGTGTGGCTCTTAAGACGGTGCAATGTTATGAGCGGGGTTCAAGAAAGATTCCGGCATATATAGAACGTGAGGTGTGGTTTCTCCTCAGCAATCAAAGGGGGAGTTTTATAAACGGTGATCATTGCTGGGAAATTGTTGACTGTGGCGTGAAGGAACAGTGTCCGGCCTGGGAATTTCAAACCGGACATATGTGCTGGTTTATCTGTGGCACCTTGTGTGAATGCACCAAAGGTTGCACCCTCGAAGAGAAGAGCAAAAAATGCCGTTCTTGTGTGATGATCAAAGACCTTCTTGCAAAAAATACGGTTGCCGAACCCGACGAACGTACCTAACCTGCTTCAAGTTGCGTTATTTTTCAAGCGTTAGAACATTTGCAAAACCGGCAATAACCACCCATCCGAAAGGCAGTCACCGACTTCCTGTCAATGCGCAAATCATAGTGTGTGGAGATCAAATTCAATACACAAAAAAAGAGAGCACATGTAGGGCTCCCCAACGGTTTTACTCCTTCTTCGACCAACTCCAACTTTGCAGATAATTTTTCTAAGTAATTACATCAAAACTTACGGGTACAAAGCAATCCACCAACAATTTTTTTAACAACAAACAGAGCATCTTGACACTAACGCCTCGTCTTCTCCCGCTATTCAAGCAAAGAAGTAAATATTCTGCAGCTTCGGCAATTCTGCAATTTATCCTGGCGTGATGCATCGGCCGTACAATCGCATTTCGTTCCACAAAGAAACCAGCACAGATGACCACTCTGAAATTCCCAGGCTGGACATTTTTCCTTATCCACACATTGTTTTTTCTCCCAACAAGGGATCAGATTCTGTTTTCTGCTTCGTTGATTACTAAGAAGAAAGAAAATTTGTCTCTCAATATGAGAAGGAATACCCCTGCGTCCTTGCTCGTAACTGTGTATTGTTTTAACCGACACTCCTAAAAGATCAGCTAGCTGCTGCTGAGTCTTCTTGAGTTTTTTCCTTGCCGGAATAAATTCATCTTTGTTCATATTAATCCCTCTTATCACAGTACGTTATGGAAATCACTGACATACAGAATGTCTCTTAAGAACCAACAAGGTCCCCGAAGCAAAAACCAGTTACCTGGCATATAATTTCATCAGGGATCCGTTTGGCTGCTATAATCCCTGAAATCCTCCTCCCTCTATCAACCTGAAGAGCGATCAAAGAACACCCACCCTGCAAAAACACATTGTAATATTGCGACCGTGGCACTTCGCTGCTCTCTTAGCAAACACTCCTACATTAGAGCACTTCAACTACATATATTGTATTACAATGGAGTACCGTTACTCCATCCAATCCCATCCTACAATTAACGCACACCCATAACACATAGGCACAATACGCACAAACCAGAAATGCCGTAAAACATCATCAACATGGCCACGTCCAGAAGATCTAATCATCACCAAGCCAAGACTTTCAATTCCTGTTTTTCGGTGATGACTTTCGTCAAGACATTTATCCCGTTTATCGGGGTTAGACAGATTACTTTCTTTCAAAACCCAAGAAGATAATCAGCACGGTACTACCGTACCCCTAATCAACTGGGCACAAAACTTCAAAGATATCGTCCTCGGCAAAAGACCAAAGAATAAATTCATTTTGAAAATTTAAACAGAAGCATGTGCCCTTTTCACCAATTTCCCAGCAATTGCTATTACTTCACCTGCATAATAAGTTCGGTTGTCGGGGTTGTTGAAAGAAGTCGCATTCCACTTCCTTAACGGTGATTCAAGATCATCACAAAAAGTGCTCTTCTGATCTTCATCGATCATTAAGCAATTGGTGCACTTGTTCCCTGACGATTCCAGATCGCAGAGAGGGCAGAGATTCTTCCACGGGTCGGTCATTTTTGCCACATGGGTCACATAGTACTCTCGATCATGAGCTGGATGTTTGTAAAGCCAGGTCCACATTGCCACCATTTCTTTTGCCATTTCACGAATCTTCATCTCACTCTCCCCTCTTGTGAAGTTGCCTCAACCTCACAAGCATTATATAAATGGTCGTCGGAATAAATATTAAGCGGCGGCACTTATTCGCTTAGCCATAGCGATGATTTCACCGGCATACAAGGTTCGATAGTCAGGGTTGTCTAAAGTGGTGTCTTGCCATTTTCGAAATGGCGATTCCGGATCAGCACAGAAAGAGCCTTGTTTACCCTCAAAATTCATCAGGCAATTACCACAGTTATCACCAGCAAGCTCACATGCCGGACAATTGTTCTTCCACGGTTTGCTGAGCTTGGCGACATAAGAAACGTAGTATTTTTTGTCGTGTGCCGGATGTTTATAAAGCCAAGTCCACATTTTCATCATTTCGTTTAATGCTTCATTTTTCTTCATTTTTCTACCTCCAACGCTTGAGTTTCTGTTTTCGTCCATCCTTTCTAACCTTGTGAAAAATCAATAACATCATTTGCCTGCCTCGAACTTAGACTAGATGAAATTTACAATTAAATATTTTTCCTTTTGCAAATAGCCAAACTGTTCTGTCAATTCGCACATCGAACATTTTATAATTGCTACCGAGATTGCCATACCCCTTATTCAGCTTATGCGACAAAGTAGTATTACAGGCATATGCACATTACATTGGCGCAGCAAAAACCACAACTAACTTCCCACAGAGTAGTATGTAATCCATTTACCCCTATTAACTATTTGCTTAGCCAGATTTTTGCTACTACTGGGACTCCGCAGGATTGTAAAATATGTCAACATACCACATAGTCGTATTTCAGGCATATGTACATAACACTATACTACATACGTATAGCATGATTTAAAAAAAAGCAAGGACAATTATCCAAAGAAAGCCCTCCTCTGCCCTAAATCTCTCCGAAAACGAGGATTCACCTGCGCTCACCAATCCATTAATATGTTGATTTTATACATAAGATGATCTTCTATGGGTAGAAGACATCAGCTTAAATTAGTCCTCTTTATTTATTGTCATCAACAACGAAATTTTTCCGATCGAAACGTTACAGATGTCGGACATTCGACACCAATAAATGACATGCAAACACGAAGCATTCGGCCCCAAGTAATGCAAAGTAGCACCACCTTTCACCCTACTCCAAAAAAACTTTCCTCACACTCCACATCAGAAGTCGCCCGTAATACCGACCAAGCCTCTGGGTCGAACTTTTCTCGAAGAAAAAATTGCATTGAAAAAACTTAAGGTAGCCCAAACAACCTAAATCAACCCAAGATGATCCTATATTCATTATCAAACAATTCAAACAGTTATAGCAAAATATCCGTTACAGTATTTTTTCATCACATATTGTTTCAATGGCAAGAAATGACTACCTCGACTAATTTAAACGTTGTTTGTCCAAGCATGGATCTTGATGCTACAACTGTCCAGTTCATTTTTTCAATAATTTCTCATTTACCCTTGCTATTTTCCGCAACTTGTTTTAAATAGTAGTAATGTGCATACGTTAGAAATACTACTTTGTGGCAATGACTTGCGCTCGAATACCTGCGTTGTAGTACGTTCTCTGGTCAAATTTTTTTTGTTGACATTATGTGTATAAGACAAAAATACTACAATGTCGTAATTTGCACTGAGCGTAGTAATACTATGTGGTGCAATGGTTTACCAATATCGACCCAACTTATTTATGTGTATAAACCATAAATACTACATTGCGGTAGCTTAATAAGGCCTTGGTGGTACATTGTGATAATTAACTTCCCTGAACCGTGGCGTGGCGTTATCGTGTGCATAAGCAACAAATACTGCGTTGTGGTAATTTTGTCCGAGGTGAGTCTTACGATGTCGTAGGAATAAAAATTATGCGGCTCGCTAAAGTTAGACACACAAGGCGAAATACCACGTTGTCGCGGGATTTTGTACTTGTACTTTCGTCATGGTTTTGAGGTATTTTGAGTATTGACAAGAAGCTTTTCGGACAGTCTGAAAAGCGATTTCCTTCCGCCCACGCTACTGGTGGTCTTTCAAGGGGAAAGATGTGAAGAAAAACAGTATCAACCCAAATTTGTACGACGAGGTAAAGAGGCTTGGGGCTAAGGACATGGAAGCATGTATGCAATGCGGCAATTGCAGCGCAGCTTGTCCTCTATCCAGGGGCAATAATCCGTTTCCGAGGAAGATATATAGGTATCTTCAGCTTGGTTTGAAAGATAGACTCCTGGCATCCACTGAACCCTGGTTGTGTTACTACTGTGGAGAATGTAATACAGACTGTCCGCGGGGGGCGGAACCAGCCGAGACAATGATGGCCGTTCGACGCTGGCTCACCACCCAGTATGATTGGACCGGGCTTGCCAAACGTTTTTATCTTTCCGAGAAGTGGGAATTCGGCGCCTTGGGTGTCGTTGCTCTTTTCGTTACTTGTCTTTTTGTCTTTTTCCATGGGCCTATCATTACCGACCGTGTTTCAGTCGGCTCTTTTGCTCCTGTTTTTTGGGTGGAAGTCGGTGATCTGACCATGGCGGTCATTCTTTCCGCCTTTTTAATGTCCAATGCCTTTAGAATGTACCGCTATGTTATGGACGGAACGAAGGCGCCTTTAAGTCTGTATCTCAGCGAAGCCAAATCCTTTCTTCTCCATTTCATGACCCAAAAAAGATGGCGGGAATGTGGCAACGACCGGAGCCGATGGTTCAAGCACTTTCTCCTGGTCAGCGGTTACTTGACTATGTTGACCTTGATCATCGTCTTCCTCCATTGGTTTCAGGTCGATGACAGCAGTTGGCATTTCACAAGTCTCTTCGGTTATTATGCTACCGGAGTTCTTCTCTACATGACCGTGGAAATGTTCCGCAGTCGTCTAAAAAAACAGGAGACAATTCACCGCTTTTCACATATGTCCGACTGGCTTTTTCTGGTTCTTCTCTTTTTCACCACCTTGACCGGCATCATGATGCATCTTTTCCGCCTTGCCAATTGGCCGATGGGGACGTATGTCATCTATGTTATCCATCTTGCCATTGCTGTGCCAATGCTTGTTATCGAGGTTCCTTTCGGCAAATGGTCGCATCTTTTTTACCGGCCTTTTGCCATTTTTCTGGCCAGCGTCAAGGAAAAGGCCCTGCAACCTTCGATCATCGATTTCCATGAGATAAAAAGTGAGGTCGGCGACGCCTTTATGACCTGTATGCAGTGCGGCACCTGCACAAGCATTTGTCCTGAAGGATATCTGTTGGATTACAGCCCGCGCATGATCCTCCGCAGTATTGCCTTGGACAGGGCGACGACCGTTGGTGTCGATGAGGCCGCCTGGTCATGTGTAACCTGCAATAATTGCGTTGAACATTGCCCGCGGAGTATCGGCATCGTCGAGATGATCAAATCAATTCGTCGAAGGGTTGCCGATGCGGGAGGCATGCCCGGCATTTTTATAAGTCCTATTAACAGCTTAAAGAAAGAAGGAAATCCCTGGCAGGGAAAAAGAGTGAACCGTCTTGATTGGGCAAAGGGTGAAAACCTGCCGCAGTATTCCAGAGAACATGAATATTGTCTGTTTTCATGCTGTACAACAGCCTATGACACGACTCCCACCATGGGGGCACAAAAGGGAGGAATTGCTCTTCTAAAACTCTTGAACCACAGCGGCGTTTCATACGGCTCACTGGGAATAAAGGAAAGCTGTTGCGGCGATATGGTGGACAAGATCGGTGCTGCTGATGTTGTCGCCGATCTGAAACAAAAAAATACCGAGATGTTTCTGGGCGCCGGGGTTACAAAGATACTTACTCTTTCACCCCATTGTATGAATTCTTTCAAGAAGGACTATGAAGGTCTGAAAAATGTCGCAAATGAGCACTACACAATGCTTCTTGACAGGTTGGTAAAGGAAGGTGGCATCAAACCCGTTACCAGAATCGATGCAAAAGTCACCTATCATGATCCCTGTTACCTCGGAAGGCATAACGGCATCTATGATGCACCACGTCGGATTCTTGGTTCCATTCCGGGCTTACAGCTTTTCGAGATGCAGAACAGCAGAGAGAGGAGTTTCTGTTGCGGCGGTGGCGGCGGGGGGCAGTGGAATGACCCGGCAAAAGACAGCCTTAGCGAGATACGGGTTAAAGAAGCGCTCGGGACCGGCGCCGCAATTATCGCCACAGCCTGCCCCTATTGCATCCGTATGCTGAATGACGCAATAATCAAGCTTGGTGTCGGCAGCAAAATAAAAGTCCAGGATATAACGGAACTGCTACTGCAGTCGGTCGATTTGTCGGATACATCGGGCAAGCCTGGAATCAACAATAGAAGCATTTCTCAGGAGGACAGTCATGTCTGAGCGAATCGGGTTTTTCATCTGCCACTGCGGAATCAACATCGCCAATCGGGTAAGAGTTAAGGAGGTGGCGGAGTATGCGGCGACCTTCCCAGGTGTAGCGGTTTCAAGAGATTATTTATTCATGTGTTCCGACCCCGGTCAGGATCTTATCGAAAAAGACATCAAAGCCCATGACTTAACACGTGTCGTCGTGGCTTCTTGCTCTCCTCGCATGCATGAAAAAACCTTCCGCTCCGCTTGCCAAAGGGCCGGTTTAAACCCCTATCGCGCCTTTCATATGGTCAGCGTCCGGGAGCAGGGTTCTTGGGTAACGGAAAATGAAGATGAAGCCACCGCCAAGTCCATCGTCCTGGTTCGGGCAGGTCTGATGCGGGTGACCAATCAAAGTGCTCTGACTCCGAGCCGCTTCTCGGTCAACCCCAGCACCCTGGTGGTTGGCGGTGGTATCGCCGGCATGCAGGCCGCTCTCGACATCGCCAGCTCCGGGAACCGGGCCTATCTGGTTGAAAGGTTGCCGACTATCGGCGGTCATATGCTCCAATACGACAAGACTTTCCCGACGCTCGATTGTGCCGCCTGTATCGGTACACCGAAAATGGTTGCCGTCGGCCAGGATAAAAACGTCACCTTGATGACCAATACCGAGGTTGAAAGTGTCAACGGCTTTATCGGCAACTTCAACGTCAATGTCAATCAGCGCTCTCGTTATGTGAAGACCAACTGCACCGGTTGCGGCGATTGCGCCAAGGTATGCCCGGTTGAAACGCCCAATGAATGGGATGTCGGTATTAAGATGCGCAAGGCTATCTATATTGCTTTCCCCCAGGCGGTTCCAGTCCGTTACGTTATTGATAAAAAGGACCGTGGCCCCTGCGTCCAAACCTGTCCGGCAGGCATCAATATTCAAGGATTTGTCGCTCTGATCAAGGTTGGGAAACCGGCCGAAGCCCTCAAGTTGATCATGGAAAAGATGCCTCTTCCCGGCAGCCTCGGGCGCATCTGCCCTGCCCCCTGCGAGACCGAATGCCGGCGTAAGGAGGTCGACGCCCCCTTGGCCATCTGTCAATTGAAGCGTTTTGCTGCCGACTCTGTTGACTGGGCGACACTCTCGCTGCCAACAATAGAAGTGAAACCCGAGAGTGAAAAAATAGCCATCATCGGTGCCGGTCCGGCCGGTCTATCGGCCGCCTACTTCCTGGCCCTGAAGGGATATCACCCGACTATTTTTGAAAAAGCGCCCTATGCCGGCGGGATGCTACGCTTCGGTATCCCTGATTATCGGCTGCCGCCCGCAATACTCGAACAAGAAATTAACTATATCAAACGTCTCGGCGTCGATATCGAACTGAACGCAAATATCGGCAAAGATCGTCCTGTTGGCAACCTTTTCAATGAAGGTTTTAAGGCCGTATATCTGGCAGCAGGCGCCTGGAAGAGCCGCAAGATGAATATTCCGGGAGAAGATGCCGATGGTGTCATGCACGGCATTGACTATCTCAATTTCCTCAACCTGAAGAAACCAGTGAAAACCGGCAAAAAGGTGGTTGTTGTCGGTGGTGGTGACGTGGCCATTGATGCTGCCCGTGAAGCCCTGCGCCAGGGGGCCTCCGAGGTGAAAATGGTTTATCGCCGCAGTCGAGACGAGATGCCTGCCGTAAAACATGAAATCCAAGCCGCCGAAGAGGAAGGCATCAAGATTGACCTCCTGGTTAATCCCATTAAGGTTCTCACTGAAGGAGGCAAGCTGACCGGCCTCCGCTGTATCAGAATGGCCCTCGGCGAACCGGATGAATCCGGGAGAAGACGACCGGTTCCGGTTGAAGGCTCAGAGTTTGATCTCGAATGTGATATGATGATCCCGGCAATCGGTCAACAGGTCAACAGCGGTTTCCTGGATGGCACAACAGGTGTCGAGATGACCCGCTGGGGCACGGTTGCCGCCAATGCTCTCACCTATCAAACCAGCCACCCTGGAATCTTTGCCGGCGGCGATATGTATACCGGTCCTTCCATTGCGGTAGAGGCGGTTGCGGCAGGACAGCAGGCGGCAATTTCCATAGAAAAATATCTCCTTGGCGAGGATCTACAGGAAAACCGTCCGGTAAAACCTACGGGCAAAGATTGGCAAAAAATCCCAGGAAAGACTGAACGTGTTCCCCGTGCCAAAATGCCGGTCCTGTCAGTTTCCGAACGTGTCAGCAATTACAAAGAGATCGATCTCGGTTTCACCGAAGAACAGGCCATGCGAGAGGCTGCCCGCTGTGTCGATTGCGGTGGCTGTTGCGAGTGCAAGCTCTGTGTCAGTCAATGCAAGGCAGTTGCCATCGATCATGAAATGACCGATAAGCGCGAGACCATAGACGTCGGAACGATTATTATTGCCACCGGCTTTGATGTGATGGATCCTTCGAAAATGGCTCAATACGGCTACGGCAAATATCGGAATGTCTTAACTAATCTCGAATTCGAGAGACTTTCTAATGCCACCGGCCCGACATCCGGAAAGCTCAAAAAGCGTGACATGACGGATCCGTTGAAATTTACAACCCCGCCTAAAAGCGTGGCGATTCTTCACTGCATCGGTAGCCGTGACAAAAACCATCACGAATATTGTTCCCGGACCTGCTGCATGTATGCCCTGAAATACGCCCATCTTCTCAAAGATAAGTGCGGCCATGATACCGAAATATATAATTTCTATATCGATATGCGCTGCTTCGGCAAGGGTTATGAAGAGTTCTACAAGAGAGTTCAGGCCGAAGGTGTAAAAATGATCCGCGGCAAGGCAAGTTCCATCACCGAGGATGCCGATGGCCTTTTGACGGTACGGGGCGAAGATACCTTGGCCAATAGGATCGTTGAGATCAAAGTTGATATGGTTATCCTCTGTACCGCCATGGAACCGAAACCGGACGCCAGCGACGTCATGCGGAAATTCGGTATCGGTATCGGTGCCGACGGTTTCTTCCAGGAAGAACATCCGAAACTGGCACCGGTATCAACTCCGACCAGCGGTATATTCCTCGCCGGCGCCTGTCAGGGACCGAAGGATATCCCTGACACAGTCGCCCAGGCAAAAGGAGCGGCGGCCGAATGTCTTGCTCTCAGCTCCGCCGGGGAGGTTGAAGTACCACCGATGATTTCCCAAATTGATCCGGAAATTTGTATCGGCTGCCAGTTGTGTATTGGCCTATGTCCATATTCGGCAATCGAATTTAATTCCTATGCCGGTATCAGTGAGGTAAATAGTGCTATATGTAAAGGGTGTGGAAGTTGTGCCGGTGGCTGTCCAAGTGGTGCGGCCAAAGTGAAGCACTTTACCGATAAACAGATCTTTGCGGAAATAGACGGGCTTTTACTTAATTAAGGAGTGATGTGATGAGCGAGTTTGAACCCAGAATAGTGGCTTTCTTTTGTAATTGGTGCACATTTACCGCAGCTGATCTTGCCGGCACATCGCGTCTGTCGTACCCGCCGAATACCAAGATCATCCGGGTTATGTGCAGTGGCATGGTCGATCCAAAATTTGTCCTCAAGGCCTTTCTCAATGGAGCTGACGGTGTATTGATCGGCGGCTGCTGGCCCGGTGACTGTCATTACATCAATGGCAATCTCAAGGCGCGGCGCCGTGTGGCACTCGTCACTGAGTTGCTGAAACAGTATGGAATAGGCGAAGAACGCTTCTGGCTCAGATGGATAGCCGCCAGTGACGGAATTATGCTGAAGGAAGTTGCAGAGGAAATGACCGAAAAACTCAAACAACTCGGGCCGAGCCCCTTGCAGCTTAAGGGCCAAATGGTAGGTTGAAGACACGGAGACGACTGAAAATGACTAAATTCGCAAAATTGTCTTTTAAAAAAGATGAACTGAATAAAGAACTGGCGGGATTTTTCAAAGGCATGCTTGAAAATGGTGCGGTCGATGCTGTCCTTGCCCCCATGACCCAGGCCAAAAAGGGAGTGCGGTTGACACTTGTCACCTCTGCTGCCAATACCGAGCAGGTGGATGTTTTTGCCCCGGTTGCCAACGTAAGCGGGGCAAAAATCGCCTCTTCACTAACAGCCCGGCCTTCCGGCAGGAAGATCGCCATGGTTCTCCGGCCCTGTGAGATCCGTGCGGTGGTTGAACTTGTCAAACTGAAACAAGCAAACCTCGACGATGTCCTGATGATCGGCATGGATTGTCTTGGTCGTTATGAGAACAACGATTTTCTCACCTTTCAGGGACAAAATGGCAACTCCGAATCGTTTCTTGAAAATGCTTTAACCGGCAAAACTGAAACGTCTGGTTTCGATGTGGCGGGTGCTTGCAGAATATGTGAGTTTCCGGTTGCCGATAACGTCGATCTTCGATTGTGCACCATTGGTTCCGGAGGCGGCAATGTATATATTGAAGCGGTAAGCGCAAAAGGTGAAGCCGCTCTGGAAAAAGCCGGCATTAAAATCGGCGAAGCCCCGGCTGGCCGCGATGAGGCGGTGAAAAAGCTTATTGCCACGCGTACCGAGGCACGGGATAAGAAATTCACCGAATTTCGGGCGGAAACCAACACCTTCGAGGCGTTGGGCGACAAGTTGGCAGCCTGCGTCAACTGCTATAATTGCCGGGTGGCCTGTCCTGTCTGCTATTGTAAGGAATGTGTTTTTGTCACCGACACCTTCCGTCACACTGGTGAGCAGTTTATGATGTGGGCGGATATGGGCGGGAAGCTGAAGATGCCGAACGATACCCTCTTTTTCCATCTTACTCGAATTACCCATATCAGCCTTTTCTGCGTTGGTTGCGGGCAATGCACCAGTGCCTGTCCCAATGATATTGATTTGATGCCGCTGTTCAGGACATCCGCTGATAAATCTCAGGCCCGGTTCAATTATCAAGCAGGTCGTTCGGTCGAAGAGCAGCAGCCAATGGCTGGCTTTCAATCCGATGAATTGTTTGAAGTGACTGGTCAAGCTAAATAGGAGCGATATTATGGCAGAAAAGAAGCCGACTGGCACAGTCCTCGTGGCTGGTGCCGGTATCTCTGGAATTAAGGCGGCCATAGAGTTAGCTGAAGTGGGGTATAAGGTTCTGCTGACCGATGCTTCTACCCAGATCGGCGGTATTTTGGCCAAACTTGATTACCAGTTTCCGACAGATCATTGCGGCATGTGCAGAATGCTGCCGATGATTGGCCGTGAATACGCCTCACAGTATTGTATGCGTAAGGGGTTGTTTCATAAGAATATTGAAATTCTACCCTTCACCGAGATTCAGGCGGTGCATGGCGATGCCGGTAACTACAAGGTCGATCTGCTGAAAAGGGCCAGATACGTTGACCCGGCACTGTGCAATGAGATGGAGGAGTGTATTGCCGTTTGTCCTGTTGAGGTTGCCGATGAGTTCAACCACGGGCTAACCAAGCGTAAGGCCATCTATCAGGCGATCCCCCATAACACCCCGAAACTGCTCCTGATCGACAAACAGGCATGTACCAGCTGTGGGGAGTGTGTCAAGGTTTGTGCGACTGGTGCCATTAATCTTGAGGCCCAGGACGAGGTGGAAACCCGCGAGGTGCATTCTATAATTCTGGCCTCAGGTGTTAAGCTTTACAATACCCACGAATTTGAGGACGCCAAGTCCTATGTGGTGTCTCCGGATGTCGTTTCCTCGCTTGCTTTTGAACGGATGGTCAGTGGTTCCGGCTCCTATAGGGACGGGGTCATCAAGCGTCCTTCCGATGGAAAACCGGCGAAAAACATCGCCTGGATCCAATGTATGGGTTCGCGCAACCGCCGGCAGAAAAGAGATTATTGCTCCTCGATTTGCTGTATGTTCGCCCTGAAAGAGGCAGTGCTTGCCAAGGAAAGAGGCGGTCCCGGTGTTGAATCGACCATCTTTTATATGGATATGCGCACCTTCGGCAAAGGGTTTCAGCAATACCGGGATAAAGCGGTTGAGGAACATGATATTCAGCTGATCCGCAGCCGGGTCCAGGGGGTCATGCAGAATGTTGACGGTACCCTGCAGATCCGTTATTTTGATCCTGAGACCAACGACTTTGTTCTCAAAGATTATGACCTCGTGGTCTTGTCCACCGGTCAGATTCCATTTGAGACTCATAAGAAATGGGCAGATCTGTTGAATGTAGAGTTAGATTCCCGTGGACTTTTGGCAACTGAAGAATATAGCAAGATTAAACTTGCCGGCAAACCCGGTCTCTTTATCTGCGGTTCCCTCATGGGGTTAACCGATGTCAGTGAGTCGATGTCCAGCGGTACCGCCGCCGCCGGGGAGGCTACAAAGTTCCTTACCGGTATTGCCGTCGATACGGAAAAAGAAGAAGAAATAGCCGAGCCCGATGCACACGAGCGGGAATTTCCTCTGGTGGCTGTCGCTCTTTGTAAATGCGGCGAGAAGGTCGGTGGAGAAGGCCTAGACTACGAGCTTCTCAGCAAGGAACTGCAGCGGCATCGCGGTGTCGGCGAAGTGCATATCGTCGATTCCCTCTGCAAAGAAGCGGGTGAAGCCGCAACTCTGGAGATCTTTGCCAAAACCAAGTGCAACCGCTTAGTCATCGGTGCATGCCAGCCATTCATGTATCGCCAGAATCTCAAGAATGTCGCTCGCAAGGCCGGTTTCAATTCTTCTTTAGTCGAAATTTTCGACCTTTTCGGCATCGCCCGTAAAGGTATGGTCGCAGCTTCACCACCGGCTTGGACCAAGAGAGCAGCAGCGGAAATTAAAGGTGATATCGATAGACTGAAACTGAAGCCGGTTCTCCATGTCGGAACACTGCCGATCAACCAAACCGCGCTCGTCGTCGGCGGCGGTTTTGCCGGTATGCAGGCGGCACTGTCACTCGCCGGTCGTGGCGTTCCGGTTCATCTTGTGGAAAAGGATGCCCAGCTCGGCGGCTATCTTGGAAATCAGGTAGCGGCAACGGTCGACGGTCTGGCGCCTATTGCCATGGCCAAGGACATGCAGCTGAAACTGTACCAAAATAAAAACGTTACCGTCCACCTCAACTGTGAAGTTGCCAATTCGGTTGGTACCGTCGGTTCCTTTGAGTCAAAGCTGGTTTATAGCAACAGCGAGGACAAGACCTACCTGCATCATGGTGCCGCCATTCTTGCCACCGGTGGACATGAAGGCGCTACCAGCGAATATGGCTATGGTACCTCCGATGCGGTTATGACCCAGGCACAGTTGAAAAAAGGTCTGGCGAATGGCGATGTTGATGTGAGCGGCGCAGAGAACATCGTTATGATCCAATGCGTCGGATCCCGCCAAAAAGATGGCCGTCATTATTGCAGCCGCATTTGCTGTATGTGGGCGATAGCCAATGCCTTGAAGATCAAGGAAATGAATCCTTCCGCCCGGGTTTTCATTCTTTACCGCGATGTCATGACCTACGGGTTTTACGAGCAATATTACACCAAGGCTCGCACCGCAGGAGTAATATTCATGAATTACAGTCTGGAAAATAAACCCCAGGTTGAGATAGCGGACGGCAAACCTGTCGTTAAATTCATGGACAATGTCCTCAATGATGAAATCGAGCTGACTGCTGATCTGCTTGTGCTTTCCACCGGTATCGATCCGGAGGAATCCAATAGCAAACTGGCTGGCGCTTTTAAGGTTTCAGTAGACGACGATGGTTTCTTTGCCGAGGCTGATTCCAAGTGGCGGCCGATCGAACTCCCGCAGGTCGGACTGTACCTGGCCGGCACGGCCCATTCCCCAATGCCTTTAAAAAGCGTTATTATGCAAGCTGAGGCGGCAGCGCAAAAGGCCTTTGTCTATCTCTCCGGACGCGAGGTGCATACAGCCAGCATTATTTCTACCGTTAAAGACGCCCTGTGCATACGATGTCAACGTTGTGTTACGATCTGTCCGTACGGGGCGAGATCCTATGATGAGATGGAAAAATGCATCAGGATCGATGCCGCAGCCTGCCAGGCATGTGGCGCGTGTGCCGTTGAATGTCAGAATAATGCGGCAGAGGTTACCGGCTGGACCGATAAACAACTCATGTCGGTCATTGACGCCAAACTCATGGATGATCTACTCCTGTCTCCTGTAGATTAAGAGGTGCAATTATGGATTTAAAAGGATCGATACAGGATTTATGGAAGGACATATACAATACTGAGGATCTCCATCACTGTTTCAACTGCAGTACGTGTCTTGCCGGTTGCCCTGCGAGTCACGGGGATCCGCCTCTGCTGGTCAGGAACCTGGCCAGAATGGTAATTCTTGGTCTCGAAGAAGCTCTCCTTGATGAGGACACACCATGGTCCTGCGTCTCCTGCTCGAAATGCGAAGAGATGTGTCCCATGGATGTCAAGCCCTTTGAGATGATCTTGGCAATTCGGCAATGGCAGAGCGCCAACGATGAAACACGGGTTCCACCGTCGATTGTTGAGATTTATAAGAGAGGATATACCCAAGCAGTCGGTATCAACACAGAACTCCGGGATCAACTCGGCTTACCGGAGTTGAAGACAATTACCAACAATCCTGAGCAACTCCAATTTTTTCGCGAGATGCTTATGAAAACACCGGTGGTCAGCGCCAACGATTATATGTTCGGCGGCTGATGGAAAACGATAGAATGACTAACCAGTCATGGGCGGGCAGCTTGAAGTCCTTATCATATACAAACTATGGAATGAATCGAAGGGTTTCTTTTTCACTCGGTACTTTCCATATTACAGAGGATTAAGAAATGGAATTTTGTCTTTTTCTTGGTTGTAACACCCCCGCCATCCGGCCGGATGTAGAGCGGGCGATCCGGGCGTCAATGCCTGTTCTGGGTGTTGACCTGGTTGATGCCGACAATTATGTTTGTTGTCCGGCGTTCGGTTCATTTCCCTCAACCGACGTTGATTCCTGGCTGGCGACAAGCGGCTGGAATTTGTCCATCGCCGAGGCTAAAGGCTGCGATATGTTGGTGCAATGCGGTTCCTGCTACAGCTCCCTGCGTATGGGTCGCGAGCATATCATGCATCACTCCGATAAAAAGGACCGGGTCAACGAGCTGCTCGAACCGACTGGCCGAAGAGTCGATGGCACCTCGAAAGTTCGGCATATCTCGGAGGTGCTGTATAAAGAGATTGGTCCGGAAACCATTGCCGGTCAGCTGAAAAAAAGCCTTAAAGGTCTCAATGGCGTGGTGCAATACCCTTGTCATACTTTGTACCCGAGTGAAGTTGTAGGCTTTGAAGACTCGGTCAGAGCGCCAAAGGGTATGCGAGAACTGGTCGAGGCACTGGGCGCAAATGTCAACAGCTACAGCCGTGAGTTGCAGTGCTGCGGCGGTGCCGGTGGTTTTATGAAAAGCACGCCGGAACAGGCCATCGAATTTGCCCAATCAAAATTCGACGCCATTCTTGCCGAAACGCAGACTGACTTCATCGCTGTTTCCTGCATCACCTGTCTGATGCATATGGAGAATGTCCAGAACACCCTGAATAAACGGGTTGGTGAAGAACGCTACAAAATACCGGTCTTCGATTACAATCAGCTACTCGCTCTTTGTCTCGGTTTCGATGCAAAACAGGTTGCATCCATAACCAACGTTTCGAGAGATTCCGTGCTCAGTCGTATTGCCTGATTGTTCTTATAGCCCTCACCTTTGGAGGTACGTACTATGAATTTTAAATCGATCGACGAAATACTCGTTTTTGCAATAGATAAAGAAAAAGAGGCAGTAGCGTTTTACACCGATCTCAGCAAAAAACAGACAACCGACGCCTTGACCTTGACCTTTCGTGAACTGGCACAGGAGGAGGCAAAACATGTCAAACTGCTGACGAATATTTCTAAAAATACCAGTGTTATTAAATCCTATGAGCTGAAAAAAATACCGAATTTAAAAATCAGCGACTACTTGGTGGAAATGGAATATTCAGAAGGTATGGTCATGCAGGACATTCTTATACTCGCCATGAAACGTGAAGAGATGGCTGTCAACCTCTATGCTCAGCTCGCCATGGGCTCGGCAGACGAAGAGTCCACCAAACTCTTCAAACTTTTGGCCCAGGAAGAATCCAAACATAAGCTCATCTTTGAAAAGATGTACGATGACGACCTTGCCGGTCAAGGGAATTAGCTTATTACATAGGGCGGCGCAGACCCTGATTTCTTCCTCCGCCCTTTACCCTCCTCCCTTTGTTATTTTTTCCAAACCTTCGCGCAACGTTATCTTTCCCATCCTTAATGATCGCTTCTTTTGGTTTCAACAAAAATACTTCACCTGAAGAG
Source organism: Pseudomonadota bacterium (assembly GCA_043798185.1). Classification (GTDB taxonomy): domain Bacteria; phylum Desulfobacterota; class Desulfobulbia; order Desulfobulbales; family Desulfocapsaceae; genus Desulforhopalus_A. The sequence goes on from JAZDOW010000216.1 coordinate 16,885, forward strand.
CCTACCAATACCCTGAGTACTTTAGAAATTCATTTCTTGTTTATATAGAATGAATTTCTAAGGTACTTACACCACCCTCAAAGGGGACTGAAAAGAGTTCCTCTTATCGGGGTTAGTATAACTGGATCTTTTTTTTCGACCGACTTTTCTGGAATATATTTTCACAGACAATTCGCACATATCTTTCGAAGATATTTCGAAAGCACCTCGTCAAAGCAATTCCATTATCCTTGGCAACTCGAACATTTTTTCTTTTATACCAATAAGTTTCTCACTTTTCAGAAATTTCGTCCCACAACTTCGTTCCAATCTCCAAGAAGTCTATATGCGTATTGTGCCTTAGCGTGTGCGTCAAGATGTTTATTTTCTTCGATGCAGCTCACGAAATTCCCCAACAACTATTGTAAATTTTCAGCTGGACACTACTGTTACATAGTAGTATATAATTGAAAATATTTTCTACTGCAAAGTAGCATAACGCGGATCGTTTCCGCAAACAATAGGTTTAAAACACCATCCTAACCACACTGCGAGAGCAGTTGAGGAGTTTTTCGATAATGGCAGAAGTAGTTTTTCATTAAAACGAAATTGCGACGGCAATGTAATAAAAAAGAGAACTAAAGCAATGGATGAAGCCCTGATATTACAAAAACTTGATACCCTTTCCAATGAGATTCAATCATTGAAGACCGGAGTTGTCGCCGAACTGAGGAAAGACATGTTGCCGAGATCCCGGCAAACAGGCCCACTCGTCTCAGATTGTCTTTCTGATCTTGATCAGGAACATAGGCGGGAAGACCTCGTCCATTTCATGAGGAATATGGTAGTCAACGTTGAGACTTTGAATTCACTCCTCAGCACGGTCAAGGGTGCCATGGAGCTCAAGAATGAAATGGAACCTATCGCCAAACAAATCCTGCCGAGGATTACCAATCTTCTCGCCGATCTTGACGGCCAATATGACCTCGACGAAATTGCCGCGCTTCTGCGAAATACCTTAAGCAATGTCCACCATTTTAATACCGCTATTACTCTGCTTAAGTCAGGCATGGAGTTGAAGAACGAGATTGAACCCATGGCAAAACTGACACTGCCGAAAATTATTGAATTCATGTCTGAAATAAGCGGAATGCTAACTGTTGCCGGTGCAATTTCGGAAGCGCTTAAGGGTTTCAAGTTCTCTCCGGAACAGGCTGAAGCAATGAGCAATGTTATTCGCTCCATTAACCTGAATACCCCAAACAGAATCGGTCCGGTCGGAGTCCTCAAAAAACTCTATGACCCGAAGGTCCAGGAGACTTTGGGTGTTGTATTCATGATGCTGGAAGGAGTCGGCGCCATGGTGCAGGCCCACAGGGAACACCAATAATTTATTCGTCTATTCAAGAGGTTATTACCATAATAATATAACCTCTCAGTACAACGCTGCAAGAACCTAATTGACAGGAGGGAGAATACGCCATGAAAAAGCTTGTCATCCTCGGTGCCGGATGTGGTGGCACGATGATGGCCAATAAAATGAGAAAACATCTTGATCGTAACGAATGGAATATTACGATCATCGATAAAGACAATA
>JAZDOW010000229.1:0-67543 GCA_043798185.1 Pseudomonadota bacterium
ACTACATCCTGGACTGGACCTTTGATGAGGATCGCAGTAGAATTTCAAAAGGTTACGGCCCGGAAAACATGACACGCCTGAGGCGATTCGCCATCGGTATCCTCAAAAGCAAGGGTGTGCGGAGTGTAGCCCAAAAAATGCAGCAGCTCAGTTTTTCTCCACGCATGGTTTTCGATTATCTGAAAATATCTGCAAACACTCATCGTTCTCAAGTGGGTTGAGGGTTAGCATAAATTCACCGTGGGTTGTTAGTAGCAAGTTGCCCGCAGGCGGCAGAGATATCAGAGCCTCGGCTGTTTCTGATAAAAACAGTGAAGTGGGCATCGAGCAAGATCTTTTGGAAAGCCAGGAGCCTTTCTATGCCAGAGCTTTTATAAGGCAATGTCGGTGATTCATTGTAAGGAAGAAGATTGATTTTACATGGAATGCCATTGAGTTTACGAGCCAATTCTCGAGCATCATGATTGCTGTCATTAATACCTTTCAGCAGGATATACTCAAACATGATTCTTTTTCTTTTCGGCATGGGAAAATCACGGCAGGCATCTAATAAATCATCAATCGAATAGAGATCGTTTATCGGCATCAGGTGACGACGAGTTGCATCATCGACAGCATGCAGGGAAATCGCAAGATTCACTGGCGATTTTTCGCCTAGTTCCCTGAGCTTCGGCACTATCCCGCAGGTTGAGACAGTGATTCTCCTGGAGGTTAAATCAAGACCTTTTTGTTCAGTAATGATTGACAAAGAGGCGAGAACGTTGTCGAGATTATTAAGCGGTTCTCCCATCCCCATATACACGACGTTGGTGACTCTGTCTGGGCCGACAAGCTGTTCTTTCGGTTCTGCGAGCAGGAAATCCCGCGCTGCACATATCTGATTGACTATCTCTGCCGGAGTAAGATTTCTCTTAAACCCCATCGTCCCGGTAAGACAAAAAGAGCACCCCATGGCACAACCGACCTGCGATGAGATGCACAGTGTATTGCGGTCCGGTTCAGGGATTAGGACAGCTTCAATGATATTTTCATCATGAAGTCGAAAGCCGAACTTGACGCAACCATCGGTGGCTCTTTCAATGATCGGATTTGTGAAGTGGGAGATAGAAGCATTTTCTTCGAGAATGCACCTGAAAACCTTCGCCAGATCAGTCATCTGGGAAAACTCGGTTATCCCTGGGCTATAGAGCCAGCCCATGATCTGCTTTGCCCGAAAAGACGGCTGACCGAGACTGAGAACAAAAACAATCAACTGCTCTTGAGTAAGATTTTTTACATCAGTTTTCATTGAGATGGTCATAAAGCTCTCCGATGCTCCGGAACAAGAGAAACTGTTCCATTCTTTGCCTTCTCAATTGATGCAAGAAGATCCTCCCGGTCTTTCGGAAATCTTCCGGAGATGGGTAAATAGCTCGAGGCGTGATTAGCGTGAAATTGACAGCGGATATCTCCCAGATGGCGAATTAACCACGAGAGCTCAGTAAGTATTTCTTGAGGATTCGGCAGGACAAATTTTCCAGCCAAAACTGCTTGTCCGAGTTCAGTGTTTGCCAGGGGGATTAAGGTCAGGATAGCGACTTGACGGGGGGACATGGCTGTTAAAACTCTTGCGGTTTCGTCCGAATGGCGCTCTGTCAATGAAACACCGCCTAGACCAAGGAGGGCGGTAACTGAAAGAAATATTCCCGAGCAATTCATTTTTTTTGCGGCAGAAATCATTGTCTCGGCAGTTTCGCCTTTTTTAATGAGTTGTAATACTTCATCACAGCCACTTTCAAGCCCCATGTACACCCGGTCGAGCCCAAGCGTCTTCAACTCCTGTAAATTATTCTGAGTCTTGCTTCTGATAGCTTTTGCGTTGCCATAAAGAGAAATTCTCGAAACCCAGGGAAGATATTCGTGAATGAGGTAAAAAAGACGAACCAATCTTCTTTGAGAAAGGATAAGCACATCCCCGTCGGCAAGAAACACCCTTTTGAAATTACGACAATGCATTCGGGCAAACTGAAGGTCCCGTATTATTGTAGCCTCGTTCTTGATAGAAAAGGCAATATCTTTGTAGGCACCACAGAAGGTACACTTATTATATGAACATCCGACCGTGACTTGGAGGATGATAGAATCAGCCTCACTGGGCGGTCGGATGACATTTCCTACATACTCCATTAGGCGGCTGGATTCTTTGCTTCAAATTCCTGCATGAATTCGACTAATTTAACGACACCTTCCAAGGGGAATGCATTGTAAATTGATGCTCGGCATCCGCCAATAGAACGATGTCCCTTGAGGCCGGTTAAGCCGATTGCCGTTGCCTCGGTAATGAATTTTGCCTCGAGTTCTTTGGTCGGAAGATTGAAAGGGACGTTCATGAGGGAACGTGACGCTATCTCGGCATGACCGCGGTAATAATCGGTCCGATCAATAGCTGAATAGAGCATCTGAGCTTTTTCTTTGTTTATTTTTTCAATGGCGGCGATTCCTCCGATCTTTTTGAGCCATTTCAGTACTTCCCCCATTACATATATAGAGAAGCAGGGAGGAGTGTTGAACATTGAACCTTTGTCGGCATGGGTTTTATACGCCAACATTGTAGGAGTGTTCTCCGGGGTTCGCGTTAACAGATCCTCTCTAATAATAACGACGGTAACTCCAGCCGGCCCGAGATTCTTTTGTGCACCCGCAAAAATGAGGCCAAACTTAGAAACGTCGACGGGACGGGAAAGTATATCCGAACTCATATCGCTGATCAACATCTTGTCAGACACCGGTAGATCAGGAAACTGTGTTCCGTAGATGGTATTGTTGGATACATAGTAGAGATATTCAGAGTCATCGGCAACAGTGTATTCTCCAGCTTTTGGTACCCGTTTAAAACCGATTTCTTCACTGGAAAAGGGGACATCCACCATGCCAAATAATTTGGCTTCTTTGATGGCCTTTTTTGACCAAGCTCCGGTGTTCAGATACGTCCCTTTTTTCCCCGGCCCCAAAAGATTCATTGGGACCATGAAGAATTGACTTGAAGCTCCACCCTGTAAAAATAAAACCTTGTAATTGTCAGGGATTCCCATGAGTTCCCGGAAGTTGGCTTCGGTTTCGTCGGCAACGGCGATAAACTCCTTGGATCGATGACTGATTTCAATAAGTCCGATTCCAGTTTGCTTAAAATTGACAATATCCTGCCCTGCTTTCTGCAATACTTCATAGGGAAGAGTTGCAGGTCCGGGACTGAAGTTGAATACTCGATCAGCCATTGAATGATTCTCCTGTAATAAGTGTTAACGATAGACGAGTGGAATTTTCAGAAATTATGCCTCAGGATTATCTTGAGTAAAAATCTCTGGTACGCATTGGCGCAAAGCTTCATATAAGACTATGCCGGCAGTCATGGCAAGGTTCAAACTTCGAATATGAGGATTTTGCATAGGCAAAGTGTAACACCTGTCATGGTATAATTGAAGAATATCTTTGGGCAATCCTTTAGTTTCTTTTCCAAAAATCAAGAAACATCCGGGTTTGAACCGGGCTGCAGTATAACTTCTCGAAACTTTTGTAGTGAAGAAAAAGAGCTGCAGTTCATCCTGCGCTGCAAGAAACGCATCAAAGTTAGGCCAATTACAAATGTCTATATGTTGCCAATAATCTAGGCCCGCTCTTTTAAGATGCTTGTCGTCAGTTGAAAATCCTAAAGGATGAACCAAATGAAGAACGGTGTCAGTTGCGCCGCACAACCTGGCTATGGATCCGGTGTTAGGAGGAATTTCCGGTTCGACAAGGACAATATTAAATGATTGGGAAGTATTCATGCCATTTCTTGCTGCAAAAGTGAAAGGAAATTAGAAGAAAGGTATATACCTCCTAAAAGGTAGCGAAACAACGAAAATAAACTCAGTCTCGATGTCGCCGCCAAAAACATTGCATTTTTGCTGGTACCGGATATTTTAACCAGAAAATTAATACTGTTTTTCAGGCTGAAATTATTTTTCAATAGAAATGAAGTCATGCGTTGTGATTATCTAAAACCAAAAGAACAACAAAGGGATGGACGACTGACCATTATTCTTCTCTTGCTGTTTGTTTTTCTCAGTCATCAACTGCTTACCAGAAAAAATACCTTAAACCTTAACATCAAGTATTTAAATTATACCCCTGAGAAACTGTTTTACCTCAGAGATGAAGAGAAAGCCGCCTTTCTTCCGGAGCTTCTGCCATTCTGTTATTATCCGTTTTTCTTTCTTCCTCCACCGATCAATAGTGCTGACAAGGCACTACTTATGACCATGAAAGGTGTTGGACCTACCCTGGCTGAAAGCATTATCCAATACCGACAAAAAGCTCATGTAATAGCAAATATTGATGATCTGCAGAAAATCCCTGGGATTGGCGGGAAACGTGCTGTTGCACTAGCAAACGAACTTACTTTTGACATAGCAGAGTGAAAAACGAAATTATTAGCCAACCTGTACTTATTCTTGTTGGGCCAACAGCGGTGGGGAAAACAGCCCTTTCGCTGGAGATTGCTGATCGTTACGATTGCGAAATTGTCAGTGTCGATTCTGTACAAGTGTATCGATATATGGACATTGGTACAGCAAAAGCAACCCTAGAGGAGAGGGGAGGGATCCCTCACCACCTGATTGATATCGTCTATCCAGATGAAAATTATGACGCAGCAAGGTTTTCCGAGGATGCATTAAAGTCGATTCGAGATATTCACAGTCGGGGGAAGCTGCCTCTATTGACAGGTGGGACAGGGCTCTATTTACGTGCTCTTTTGCAGGGAATATTTTCCGGTACACATGCTGACGAAGAAGTAAGACTTTCACTGCAGCATCGCTTGGCAGCCGAAGGTTGTTCGAAACTTCACGATGAATTGCTGTTAATAGACCGTATTTCCGGCGAAAAAATCCACATGAATGACACCCATAGATTGTTGCGCGCTTTAGAGATATTTTATGTTTCAGGTAAACCCTGGTCGGAACTCATAAAAGATCAACATGATCAACCTGCTCCAATTGTTTTCAATAATTTCTTACAGATAGGTCTGACATGCGAGCGAGAAAAACTCTATAATAGAATCAACCGGCGTTGCCAAAATATGGTTGACTCAGGCCTTGAGCTCGAAGTTCGAAAACTCTTAACGATGGGATACAAGAGAACTTTGAAATCCTTAGGCTCAATAGGATATAGACATATGATCGGCTACTTAGAAGGAGAGTTGTCTTTAGAGGAGATGACCCGCATCCTGGCAAGAGATACCAGGAGATATGCTAAAAGACAATACACATGGTTTTCGAAAATGATTAATTTACAATGGTTTCAGGTAAATGAACGTGTAAACATTATTCAATGTGTCGATAAGTGGCTAATAAATAAGCAATGAACAATTCAATGACCTGCAAATCACCAAGATCCATTACGGAAAACAGACTACAAATACCGACAATATTTAGATATTTCCTGAGCAAACGTGGAGTTGAAGGGGATGAAGCTCTTGGACGATTTCTGTTTCCGCGTCTTGCCGATTTGCCGAAACCTGAAAAAATGCAAAACTTGGCGAAGGCGGCTCATCTTGTTGTCGAGTATATGACTGCCGAAAAGCAGATTGTAATCTGGGGCGATTACGATGTGGATGGTACAACAGGAACGGCACTTTTGGTCAATTTTTTTCGGGAGTACAATATTGAAGTATCGTGGCATATTCCCAACAGACTTACTGAAGGTTATGGTCTTAACATTGAATGGTTCCAACAACATAGAGGATCGTCGTTGAATAACGATTTTCTTTTAATTACTGTTGATTGCGGGATTGCCAATGGACCGGAGATTGCCTGCATCAAAAAAATGGGTGGGCAAGTTATTGTTACTGATCACCACACTCTTCCGGAACATGGGCTTCCTGAATGTTTGATTCTAAATCATTCCATGACAACATGCGGGTTTCATGGAGAACAATTAGCAGGCGTTGGAATGGCATTTTATCTGGCGGTCGGAATAAGGGCCGAACTTGTGACAAGCCAATGTTTTACTGACGTTGCAAGAAGGATAAATCTCAAGCAATATCTGGCCTTTGTAGCGCTGGGAACCATTGCTGATGTGGTGGATTTGACAAATACTAATCGCATTCTCGTACGTGCAGGGCTTGAGGCGCTTAGTTGCACAAAATTTCCTGGACTGCAAGAGCTTCTTGCAACATGCGATATTGGTAGTGGAGGAATGGTAGTTTCCGAGGATATAAGCTATTCCATTGGTCCGAAGATAAATGCGGCGGGAAGATTAGGAGAAAACGACCTTGTAGTAACTCTTCTAACCGAACAAGATACGGCTAAAGCAAAGAGGTTGGCAACTCGACTAACAACATTAAACGAGGACAGGAAAAAAATAAGTGCCGACAATCTCGAAACAACATTAACAACAATTTCTGCGACACGCGCCGATCAAGATAAATGTGTTATTGCAAAGGGATTTCTCCATCAAGGGGTTGCAGGCATAATAGCCTCGAAACTGGTAGAGGTTTTCGGTTTTCCCGCTCTTGTGTTCGCTGAAAAAATATTGGACGATAAATCAATTGTTTACGTAGGATCGGCAAGGTCAATTGAAGGAATAAATCTAATAGAAATGCTCAAGGTCTGTGCAAATTTCATTGAACATTTTGGTGGACATGAAATGGCCGCAGGGCTGACCGTAAGCGCCGGAAAATTTGATTCTTTTTCAGCAAAATTTTCAGCTATAGCAAAAGACAATTGGCAAAGTCGTCGAATTCAGAAAAAAAAATCCTATGATATTGAATGCTCAGTAGAGAATCTCATGTCCGATGAATATTTAGACTTCTTGAAACTTATGGAGCCTTTTGGTCCTGGCAATATACAACCAATATTTCAAGATAGCCGGGCTAAAATAGTCGACTCAAGAACGATCGGTAGAACCTCTGAACATCTCCATCTTACAATCCGTGGAAAATTTGCAAACCTGAAAGGCATAGGCTTTGGGTTGGGCAACAAAATTCAAGAAGTGCAAAAGCAACCCGAAAGGACTTTGATCTTTGCCCCGACCATAAATCGTTATCGCGGCAATGTCAGTTGGCAAGTGAGGGTGATTGATGTATGAATGATCGTGCCCCTGATTCTCCAAAAGTCTTATGAAATAAGACATTCGTTTATTTAAAGGTTGGGTGGGCGAAAGCAATCATAGATCAACACTTTGATTTTACGGCAATATAATTATATATACATAATATACATTATGCGACATTGAGAAAACATAGTGATTTGGCACACCATGGAAGGAATACAGGGAATCATCTCGGTTTATTTCTCGAGATAATAATGCTATAAATACAATCTTCCTGTTTTCTATTAATGGTTGGCTATCAAAAATAATAAATAATAACGTAAACACAATACGCTATTTACAATAATTCAAGGACTATTGGAGTGTTCAATGTCACGAGATATTTATCAAGAGCCACTTGTTAGTCGCTATACCAGTCTCTCGATGCAACGGCTTTTTTCTGAAAAAACTCGCTTTACAACATGGCGAAAATGTTGGCTTGCTTTGGCTGAGGCACAACATGAACTTGGATTGACAGATCTAGTTACTGAGGAAATGCTGTGTGAGATGCGAGCAAATGTCGAGAACATTGATTACGAAATTGCCGCAAAAAAAGAAAAAGAAATCCGCCACGATGTTATGGCTCATGTTTTCGAGTTCGGATTAAAATGTCCAAAGGCTGCTGGAATAATTCATCTTGGTGCTACTTCACAATTTGTAGTTTGCAACACCGATCTCATTCTACATAAACTGGCTATGAAGCAAATCCGTGCTTCCGTTCTCCAGGTTATTAAAAATCTCTCGTTATTTTGCAAAAAATTTAAAGGACTGGCAACGCTTGGATTTACTCATTATCAGCCCGCCCAACCAACCACGGTTGGCAAGAGGAATACTCTTTATATCCAGGATCTTATCATTGATCTAGAATATATTGACAACTATTTACAGCAGATTAAAGCTCGAGGGGCAAAGGGAACAGTAGGCACTCAGGCGACATTTTTGGAGCTTTTTAAAGGGGATCATCAAAAGGTGCGGCTACTGGACCAGAGAGTTGCCGAAAAGCTCGGATTTACATCAACATTTAACGTTACCGGGCAGACTTATACGCGAAAACTCGATATGAAACTCGCTGAAACCCTTGCAGGTATTGGTGCCACCTCCCATAAGTTTGCCGTTGATCTTCGTTTGCTCTCAAATCTCAAAGTTCAGGAAGAGCCTTTTGAAAAAAATCAGACCGGCTCCTCTGCTATGGCCTATAAAAGAAATCCGATGCGTTCCGAAAGATTAACTGGATTAGCTCGAAAGCTTATGAATTTGCCGCAGAATTTTGCATCCACCTACAGTAATCAATGGTTTGAGAGAACCTTGGACGATTCAGCAATTAGAAGAATGGATATCCCTCAATGCTTTCTTTTGACCGATGCGATACTAAAGTTATTTATCAACATTACATCAAATATGGTTGTATTTCCAGAACAAATAAAAAAGCACCTTGTCTCTGAACTCCCCTTTATGGCTACGGAAAAGATTCTTATGGGAGCTGTGGAAAAAGGTAAAAGTCGTCAAGAGATGCACGAGATCATAAAAAACCACTCACTTGCCGCAGGAATTGTGGTGAAGGAAGAAGGAAAAGAAAATGACTTGCTTTCTCGGCTCGCTGCCGATGAGCATATCCCCTTCTCTTTCGAAGAACTTGCGGCAATGATTAGTGATTATTCACTATTCACTGGCAGGGCCGAAGAGCAAACAGAAGAATATTTGACAGAGGTGGTTTATCCTCTTCTTGCAACAAATTGCAATGAGATGCAAGACATCGACTCCACCCTTTCGGTTTAGGTAATAGCTTTGGAGCGGTTAGCTGAAGTTTACTTGCGAATATTGCCTGGGAAGTTCCACTACTTAAAGTTCATACTTGAAGGTTATGATAACCTCGCAATCCTTTCTGCCTATGACTGTTCTGCAGGTGTTGTCGTGATCAGGTATCCACAGGAAATGGCCCTCGAACTTTTTGGTCTGTTGGGTGCTATTGCTGCAATCATAAATTCAATCAATACCCAAAAGTAACTGGAAGATACATCCACTATGGAGCAAAAATATTTTTATATAAAGACGTTCGGTTGTCAAATGAATGAAAGAGACTCGGAGATTATGGCCCAGACTTTAACAGGTCATGGCTACATTGAGAGTATGAGTTACCAAGATGCTGATCTGGTTATCCTTAACACATGCTCGATTCGCGCAAAAGCTGAACAAAAAGTGTTGAGCTTGTTGGGATATTTGAGAAAGGCAAAAATCAAGAAGCCGTCAATGAAAATTTGTGTCGCCGGTTGTGTTGCACAGCAAGAAGGATCGCGGCTTATCGAAAGGATGCCCCATGTTGACTTGGTTATCGGCACACAACAAATATATTATCTTGAGCAACATCTCCAGCGAGTGGCTCTTGAGGGCAGCATAGTTATTACTGACCTCCGAGTGAATTATGAAATTCCGCAATTTCTCCCAGAATTATCACAACTTGGAAGTATTTCAAAAAGTGAGATAGCTCCCTCCCCTTCCCTGCGGCCATTCAGGAGATTTGTAACGATAATGCAGGGCTGTAATAACTATTGCACTTACTGTGTTGTTCCCTACACAAGAGGCAGGGAGGTATCTCGTAATATCAGCGAAATACTCGATGAAGTTAAAGCATTAGTTGAAGAAGGAGTCAGGGAGATCACACTTCTTGGTCAAAATGTTAACTCATATGGAAAAACCAATGCAGTAGCTGCAAGACCTTACGCTTTCACAGATTTGCTTAAGGAAGTATCACAAATCGAGGGAGTGGTTCGCTTGCGATTTACTACCTCCAATCCGAAGGATCTTACCGATGAACTCATGCGAAGTTTTCGAGATATTAAAAATCTTTGTCCGCAGTTTCATCTTCCCGTACAGGCCGGATCGGATCGAATACTGAAAAGGATGAACCGAAAATACACGGTAAATGAGTACCTGGAAAAGGTCGAAAAATTGCGTGAATATTGTCCAGAAATTGCTTTAACAACCGATGTTATCGTCGGTTTCCCAGGTGAAAAAGAAGAGGATTTTGAGGAAACCATGATGCTTCTTGAGAAAGTTCGTTTTCATGGATCCTTCTCTTTCAAGTACTCCGACAGAACCGGCACAAGAGCAAGTGCTTTTATTGATAAGGTCGACGAAGCAGTAAAGGTAGCCAGACTTAGTCGTTATCAGCAAAGGCAGGACGATATCAGTCTTGAGAGAAATCGGGAATACCTGGGGTTAATCAAGGATGTGATGATTGAGGAATGCAGTGAGGATGGGTCAAGGGGACGAACCGGTACGAACCACATTGTCCACTTGAACGACTACCCTGTGGGTTATATGCCGGGCAATATCGTTGCGGTTAAAATCCTTCGCGCCGGCCAACATTCTTTGCAGGGGCAACCCATACTTTAAGTTAGCTATTGCTTGTATCTATTTAACAATACGTACCAATTACATGCTATTCTTCGTTTTCTTCCGGTTCTTGGATATCACCTTCCGCGCTCTCTCCCTTTTGTGGCACTTCAAGACCAGGTAGTGGTAAGTTTTGTTTTACAGGCAGGATACCATTGCCTGTCGAAGGTATTATTTTCCTGACAGTTCGACTTGACAACCGTTTGCCTTTTGCAGCTACATTTTTCAATAAAAAGTCGCTCAGAGCTATCTCCATGCTGTTTGATTTTGCCCTGGATGAAGGCACCAGGTAGATCTTCACAAACTTATTTTCACCAAAATCCAGGTGGAGAATCCTCGACCGTTTGTGCTCTCGAAACAATCGATACTCTTTTTCGAGAATAAAGCTTGGGGTTGTAAATCGTTTAACATAGGCAAGATTTTCGACTCCGTCACGATAGATAATGTTAAATATTATATCCTTCTCTACGACACCGAACCATGCCAATTCTTCGCCGACATAAAGCTTTTCAACTACCGGAATGACTTTATAGATTCCGTCAGTAAAGAGAAGAAATAGCTTATCATATTCAGAGCAGATAACAGAGATATCCTCCACAGAGTCCTCTTCTTTGATCTGATGCCCCAGAAAACCGGTTTTTCGGTTATAAACTGCAACCAGGTTGGAGATAGCCACTGTTCTAATGCTCACCTCTGAGAAACTTGTAATTTCTGTTTTTCGAGGATAGAGATGGCCATATTTATCCAGCAACTGGTCGATAAAAGAAATGGTAAAGTCGGTCATATCCTTTAAAGACTTGACGATTTCTTTAATTCTCTTTTTGATATCCTTAATTTCTTTCAGCTGCTTGTTGATATCGTAGCGGGAAATACGTTTAATCCTGATTTCCAGAAGTCGTTCGACATCATCTTTGGTCACCGGTCGAAGAAGCTGTTCTTTGTATGGTGAAAATGACTTCAGCACTGTCGTTACAACGGACGAGTAACTCGTTTCCTCTTCGATATTCTTATAGAGTCGCTCTTCAATAAAAATTTGTTCGAGGATTTTTGCGTGCAATTTTTCTTCTAGTCGTCCTTGCTCTATCTCAAGTTCTTTCTGAAGATCATCCTTTAACCTGGCGGTATTAAGACGTAATACATCGCTTGCCGTCGAAGTTTCTGGGGTCATTCCGTTGATCAGCGTGAGGTTTGGAACGATTGAGACTTCACAATCTGTAAAGGCATAGAGCGCGGCTATTGTATCTTTTGCGTATATTCCTCTTGCCAATTTGATCTCAATTTCAACATTTTCCGCGGTATAGTCGTTGATTGAAACAATCTTAATTTTCCCGGCTTTGGCGGCTTTCTCGATGGAATCGGTTAAGGATTGCGTCGTAGTTGAATAAGGAATTTCTTTGATAATTATAGTTTTTTCATTTAGTTCTTCTATTCTTGCCCGGCACCTGACTTTCCCGTTTCCATCCTCGTAGTTGCTGACGTCAATTAAGGCTCCCTGGGGAAAATCCGGATAGAGCGTGAATTCCTCCCCTCGCAAAATGTTCTTTTGCGCTTGAAGGAGTTCACGAAAATTATGGGGCAAAATCTTTGTTGCCATCCCTACTGCAATGCCTTCTGCCCCCATAAGCAAAAGTAGTGGTATTTTGGCCGGAAGCGTCACCGGTTCCATCATCCGGCCATCATATGATTCGTTGAATGTTGTGAGATCTTTATTGAAGAGGATTTCCTTGCCAAGAGGAGACAATCGGCACTCTATGTATCTCGCGGCCGAGGCCCGATCTCCGGTGTAGATATTACCGAAATTCCCCTGTTGATCGATCAGAAATCCTTTATTGGAAAGGTTAACGAGTGCTGCAAAAATCGATTGATCCCCATGGGGATGAAGCTTCATGGTTTCTCCGACAACATTGGCAACCTTGTGAAAACGACCGTCTTCCATGTTGTGAAGAGTCTGTAAAAGCCGGCGCTGCACCGGTTTCAATCCATCTTCAACGGATGGAATTGCTCGTTCACGGATAACATAAGAGGTGTACTCTAAGAAATTCTTGTCAAACAACTGGTGCAGTTTGCCGGGATGTGATTCCATTATATTTTCTAAGCGATTAAAAGTCCAATTTCACCTTGCGCGCTAGTGGCGAGGTGTTAATTACTGGATTAATTGGTGAGAATCAGGTGGTCCATAATGTATTTTTTCCTCACAGGGGTGTTTTTTCCCATATAAAAAGTAAGGACCTTTGTCACCTCACTGAGAGAGTCCAGTGTCACACTTTTAAGGCGTATGTCCGGCCCAATAAATTGCTTAAATTCTTTCGGGGAAATCTCCCCAAGCCCCTTGAATCGCGTAGTTTCAACCGCTATTTCCTTGCTGCCCTTTCCTTGTAATTTCCGGGTTGCGATCTGTTTTTCCTGTTCAGAATAGCAGTAGATAGTTTCTTGTTTGTTGCGAACGCGAAAAATCGGTGTTTCTAATATGTAGACATAGCCAAGCTTAACCAATGGCTCGAAATAATGAAGAAAAAACGTGAGAAGCAAATTTCTTATATGAAGACCGTCAACATCAGCATCTGTTGCCAATATCACCTTGTCATACCTCACATCAGAAATCGAATCCTCAATATTGAGGGCTCTCATCAAGGCATACATCTCTTCATTTTTGTAAAGAACTGCCATCTTTTGGCCATAGACGTTGAGTGGTTTTCCTTTTAGTGAAAACACCGCCTGGGTCATGGGGTCTCTCGATGAAACAATGGAACCAGCCGCCGATTGCCCTTCGGTAATAAAAACCATGCTTTCTCTGCCGTCTTGTGAAGGTTTATCCTTCGAGGGATGGTATTTGCAATCTTTTAATTGGTCAATTTTCAGTGCGACTTTTTTGGCATTGGCACGTGCTTCCGAGCGAACGCTTTGCAGCTCTTTTCGCACATCTTCGTTACGGTGTATTTTGTCAATGAGTATTTGTGCGGATTCGGTGTCCTTGTAGAGGGCGCTGGAGACGGCATCCCTTACCATGCCGGCTATCCACGACCGTATCTCGGTATTGCCGAGTTTGTTTTTGGTCTGTGATTCAAAGACCGGATCCTTGATTTTGATCGCCAAAGTTCCGACGATGCCATCCCGGACATCGGTATTGATAAATTTTTTTCCGGAAAATTCGTTTATTCCCTTAAGAATACCTTCTCTGAACGCCGAAAGATGCGTACCTCCTTCGCTGGTGTAGGTACCGTTCACAAAGGTAAAGTAGCAGTCACTGAAGGTGTCGGTATGAGAAAAAGCAAACTCCAAGGTAGCGTCGCGATAGTATATGGGTTTATAGAGTTGTGCTCCGTCAAGTTCTTTATCGAGGAGGTCAAGTAAACCGTTAGCTGAATAAAAGACCTTTTTATCAAAATAGATTTTCAGGCCGGCATTGAGGTACGCATATCTCCACAATCGTTTTTCAACGAAGGATGGATCAAAAGTAAACTCGGGAAACATTTTAGGCGAAGGCATAAATTCAATAAATGTGCCGTTTTTTTCTTCGGTATCTCCATCCGTTTTGTCAATCAGTTTGCCATCGGTAAATTTCGCTGAGGCAAATTTACCCTCGCGATATGATGTTACGACAAATATCTCAGAAAGTGCATTAACCGCCTTTGTGCCAACGCCATTAAGTCCTACTGAAAACTGAAAGACATCAGTATTGTATTTTGCTCCGGTATTAATTGTCGATACACAATCTACAAGTTTGCCGAGAGGTATACCTCTGCCAAAATCCCTTACTGTTACATAACCAGTGGGACTGATGGCAATGTTAACCCGCTTCCCTGCCCCCATAATAAATTCATCGATAGCATTATCCACGACCTCTTTAAGGAGAATATAGATGCCATCATCATGATGAGAACCATCTCCGAGTCGGCCGATATACATTCCCGGTCGCTTGCGGATATGGTCTAGGGAGCTCAGAGTTTTTATCTTACTTTCATCGTAATTAGCTGAAGATACATTCATATTATGATAGCCCACAGAGGAGAAAGAGTAATTGATAACGCGGCATCTTATTGTATTTCAGGGGAAGACGCAACCCTGTTGGATAATTCCACCATCACATCATTCTGATACGTTCACAATCGGGGCAGATCCAGGTGGGGCCGTTGCTGATTCCCCATTTGTTTTCTTCAAAACACTCTTTACAGATCATAAATCCACATGGACAACTCCAGCAAAATTCTTGTTTTTGTTTGCAGCACTGGCAAACATATTCGCCGAGTTTTCTTCTTCTATATCCTTTGGGGTGGTTTTCCTGGTTGTTCATGACACTTCCTGCTTTACCCATTCGCGATATTGAATACTCACATAGGGGATATCCTGCGCTATTATTTCAGGGATTTCGTAAGGATGTTCCCGGAGTAGCACCTCTTCCAACAAGGCATAGTGCTCCGGTAATGTTTTCAGGGTGAGAATCCATTCGGTTGCTTTGTTAACCGAGCCTCTCCATCTATAGATACTCGTGATAGGGGCCGAGATCTGCGCACAAGCAATCAGCCTTCGCTCCAGCAGCAAGGCGGCGATACGTTCTGCATCTTCTTTATGTTCTAAGGTAGTGGTGACAAGAAGGAGATTTTTCATGGGGTCTTATCCTTGAAAAGGTTTGTTTTGGATGCTTTTCTTAAGCCATCTATTATAATGAATCGTCGGATAATACCAACGCAAGAGAGCTGAACGTATAAAAATTTCACTGGGTGCACTATGTTTCTAGTCGTCGATATTGGCAATTCACATACAGTAACTGGCATGTATGAAAACGATAAACTTATCGGACAATGGCGCTTAAAGTCGGATGCTAAAAGTACCGCCGATGAACTGGCAATCCGTTATCACACATTATTTGGAATGGTCGGCATAGACAAAGATAAGATTCGCGGAATCATTATCGCAAGCGTTGTTCCAACCTTGGAAACAGCATGGGTTGCATGCTGCAGAAAACATTTTTCCACTCAACTTGAACATGATATCATTGTCATTGCTGTCGAACGGTTAAAAAATCTTATTGCCGTAAAGCTCGATAATCCGCAAGAGGTTGGCGCTGATCGACTGGTTAATGCCATTGCTGCCTGGAATCTCAAACCCTGTAAACAAATTGTCATTGATTTTGGAACAGCAATCACTTTTGACTGCATTACCGAGAAGTGCGAGTATCTCGGCGGTGTCATTCTACCGGGAATTGCTATTTCTCTTGAGGCCTTATCCAATAAAACTGCCAAGCTCCCTCATATAGATGTCTCTGCTGCTCCCGCCAAAATCATTGGGAAATCTACGGTACAGGCGATGAAAAGCGGCATCCTTTTCGGCTACGGAGCGATGATCGACGGTTTGGTAAAAGGTATTAAAAGGGAAATGGTTCACTCCTCAGAGGAAGACTTTCGGGTTGTGGCTACCGGCGGCATGGCAGCATTGATCTCTCCATTTGCCAGCACAATTGACCTGATTGATCCCATGCTGACCCTCATGGGCCTGGCAATCATTTACCGGAAAATAGTTCGCAAATGAGAATGCAAAGTTCACCCTTGCCGCTGAAAAAAGGTGATACTATAGGCATTATAGCCCCGGCCGGTCGATTGTTGGATGAGAATCGTTTTTCCAGCGGTGTTAAAGTCCTCCGGGAAATGGGCTTTAACATCACGTTTCCCAGGGATCTCTGGCCCGGCATAGAATATCTTTCTGATACTGATCAAAATCGCGGCTCAGAATTCAACCGTTTGTTTGGCGCTTCTGAGGTCAAGGCTCTTATTGCCTTAAGGGGTGGCTTCGGGTGTTTGCGAATACTCGATAAAATCGACCTTACCATAGTTGCCACCCAACCTAAAATGATCATCGGTTTTTCTGATATAACCGTACTGCAGAATTATCTCTATCAAAAGTCTGGACTGATCTCTCTACATGGGCCGGTTGTGACTTCGCTTGTGGATGCCACTTTGTCTGCGCGCGAACGTCTATTTCTCTGCCTTGCCGGGAAGTGGGATGAGCCTATTACGGTAAAAAAAATCGAAGTTCTCCGGGACGGACCGATCTTGACTGCACCCTTAGTGGGAGGCAACCTGGCAAGCCTTGTTAGTCTTCTCGGAACACCCTATGACTTTTCCTGGGACGATAAAATTATCTTTCTTGAGGATATAAACGAACCAGCGTATCGGGTTGATCGAATGCTGACGCAACTCTCCCTGGCAGGCAAATTTGACAAACTTGCAGGTCTTATTCTGGGTGATTTTTCAGGCATTCACCCTTCTAATAGCACTCAGCAAATCAGTTATCTGGAGATTATTTGGAGCAGGGTTTTCGAGCTGTGCGGCGGAAGTGATTTTTCGATTTGGGGCAATTTTCCCACTGGTCACTGTCAACACAACCTAACTTTACCTATAGGCGCTTATGCAGAGATGCAGAGCGGTAAATCCCGGCTCATCTTCCCAACCAACCGCACCCGATATATGATATGATGTTTGACTTGAGAACGGATACATGCTATAGAAAGGACAAGATTGTTGATTGCCATTCGTAACATGTTCATTAATCACAATAAAAATACCAACAATGTCCCAAGAGAACATGAAAAAACAATTTATAAAGTCTATAGTTTTGGGGTTTTTCCTCACCTTCTTTTTTTCTTCGGTTTTTGCAGCAGACTACTTAACGGTCACAACTGACAATGCCAGCATCAAAACCGGCCCGGGGAAAAACCATCCTACCTCCATGGAACTTTTTCAGGGATATCCGCTCAAGGTCATCAAAAAGGACGGCGACTGGTATCAAGTGACTGATTTCGAGGGAGATACCGGCTTTGTGCACAAGGGAAGTGTGAAAAAATGCGACACGGTCATCGTAGCAGCCGACAAGAGTATCAACATGCGTTCTGAACCCTCAACCAACGGTGCCGTTGTTGCCGATGTTGAACGGGGTGTTGTCATGGTGAAACTGACTACCAAGGATAAATGGACTCAGGTACGTCACAGCAGCGGTACCACAGGCTGGATTTTCAGTGCTCTTCTCTGGCCTTGATGCAGGATTTTCATAATTGTTGATTCCAAAGCCAGAGGAAGTCGTACTTTCTGTTTAGCCTTGTTGGTAAAAAGCAAAAACCCATGTTCGAGGGCATGAAAAAGCAAATCCCTGGTGATCTCGACATCCCTCCGACAATAATGCCGTATAAGGTCAATCCTCCCCTCTTTATACCATTTGAGTGCCTGCAGCCCATCGGAGGTCTTTGTCTTGCCAAGAGTATGTTCGGCAAGACTGTTGAGGCTCAATCGATACCCCAAATAATCATGAGTCTCCTCCAATAGATCAAGGGCTGGAAGGCTATTAAGGTCGACAGGTGTATATGACGATAGCACGACATTATCAAACCGTTTATTGTTGAACCCTACAACCAGTTCGAAAGATTGGAGGTGTTTGACAAGATTATCCATCTCATGCTCAAGATAGGTAACGCAATCATTGATTTCCGAATCATATACCACAGCAACGGAAACCCCCATCCTCTGGGCTTGATGCCACCCACCAACCTCCTCTGCCGAACGGATTGTTTCAAGGTCAAATACCCCGAATTTGTCAGGTAGAACATCAAGACCTTGCGATTCAAGCAAATAAACAGCTCCCGATGCCTTATTTACTTGCTTTGTGTTGTTCGTCTTGGCCTGTGGTTCCGTAATTGTAACTACGTCTCCTTCGGTCTTCTTTAAAAGTGCCTCTAAAAGAAAAAGACAGGCACGCTTGTCGATGGGCCTGTTGCCGGAGCCACATTTCGGCGAATGGACACAGGAAGGACAACCCGTATCACAGCCACAGGACATGATGGTCTGCCGGGATTGAAGGAGAAGATCGTCGATTTTCTGATACGCCTCCTTCGTCAGTCCGACTCCACCGGCGTAGCCGTCATAAACAAAGATTGTTGCTTTCTCTGTCTGCTCATGGAAGGGACAAGAAATACCGCCGATATCATTTCTGTCACAGAGAACCAGTAAAGGGAAAAGGGCTATCATCGCATGCTCCATGGCGTGAATAGCCCCCATAAAATGGTATTTTTCCTGTTCCAGCTTATCGACCACATGTTTGGGAATATCAATCCATAGACCTTCGGTTTCGATGATTTGCTCCGGCAGGTCAAGGACTGTTGTTGCGATGAGTTTCTGGGTGTGGTTGTTGCGTTTCTGATATCCGGTCACCTTTTCGGTGACTCTTACCCTGCCGAAGGAGACCTGAACAGCAAAACAGCTCTTTGTCTCAACCACCTCAAGGATCTCAGTACGTTTTTCGGTCATCGGCCGAGTAAAATACCTGGGTGTTTCGCGACGCGCCAGGACTTCATGGCCCTGAAGATCTAATTTTTCAATAACCCAGGTCGTTGACCGGTGCAAATATATTGCCCCAGGATGACATTCCTTCAATCCTCGGCTGATATCAATTTCTCCTATAATTTCACCGTTATCACTATCAATTATTGCCATCTGTGTTCCACCCCCACGTAAGCTGACATGACGGTGCGGATATTTACGAGAAGAAATCCACTGGTCTCCGGCTGCGGTCTGAAGGAGTGCCCCCGACCGAGAAAGAGCGGCAACACTTTCCATGACAGCATAGTTTTGCAGGAGATTTTCGGAAACCGACAGTGGTAATTCAGCGGCACAACAATGAAGATGCTGCTCCATAATAGAAACATTTGTCGGATTCAATACCGCAAACTCAGGGGATCTGGCAAAAAAATCCTCTGGTTTTCTCATAAAGTGCTGATCCAAGGCATCTTCTTGTCCTACAAGAATGGTTGCTGAATTTCTCGTACCTCTTCCCACCCGCCCACCTCTTTGCCAGGTTGCCATGATGGAGCCGGGATAACCTACCAGGATGCAAAGATCGAGATCGCCGATATCAATGCCCAACTCCAGAGCGGAAGTCGAAATTACTCCAAGCAACTGACCGGAAAAGAGCATGTGCTCAATCTCGCGACGTTCTTCAGGTAAAAAACCGGCTCGATAGGCGCTGAGTTTCTCTGCGAGTTCACCCAGTCGCGGTGCCGTCCACAGGTTGATAAGTTCGGTCATTTTTCGCGATTGAGTATAAACAATGGTTCGCAATCCTCGCTTGACCGCCGCCTCCAGCAATTGACTTGCAGTATAGGCAGCGCTGTCCCAGGGATTAAGAAAGATCATGTTCCTTTCAGCCCTCGGTGCTCCTGATTGGGAAATGACTTCAACTGGCTTGTCAAGGAGTTGAGCGCCTAATTCTCCAGGATTCCCGATGGTTGCAGAAAGAAGAATAAAGGTCGGATTCCCTCCATAATGGGCGGCAAGACGCAACAATCTGCGAATCACCCAGGCCATATGACTTCCCAGAACACCACGATAGCTATGGACTTCATCGATCACGATATAGCGCAGGTTATTAAAAAATGATCGCCAGTTCTGGTGATATGGCAGCATTGACAGGTGAAGCATCTCGGGATTGGTGAGAAGCACCCGAGGATGGTGATCGCGGATCTTTCTTCGAGCGTAGCTCGAGGTGTCTCCGTCAAAAAGGACGGCAAAATTTTTATGCTGTTTTTGTATTTCCGCAGGAAGTTGGGAATACAATTTCATCAGAACATTGTATTGATCATGGGCTAGCGCCTTGAGGGGGAAAAGATAAAGGGAGTGGCCGGGGCTATAACTAAAGAGATCATTGAGAACGGGAAGGTTGTAAATAATACTCTTGCCGGAGGCTGTCGGGGTTGCTACAACCACATCCCGACCAAGCAAAATGCTTTGAATGGCCTGGTATTGGTGGGTATAGAGCCGCTCTATCCCCAGACCGGCGAGACATTTTTTAAGGGAGGGGGCCAGAGATGGAAAGTCCTGGATATATTCAGCCTCTTTTTTGATATAGGATTTATGACAGACAATTTGAGGGCCGAATTTTGGAGAATTCTTCAAAGAGGTTACATATTCGGTTACATCGGGAATCATGATTGCAAGTTGGTAAATACACCCCTTGACGGGCTGTTATAAAATGTTGCTTAAAGAGTGGAGAACGTATATTTTGCGCTGGTTATTCGTATTCCCTGCGGTTCCCAGTTGTAGTCCCCAGAGATAAATTGGTGCTCAAGAGGGAACCCGCCAATCGTCAAACCTTTGATTGTTTCTAAGCAGCTATGATGTCCATTGCCACCATGGGCCCTATTGGTTCAGACAGCCACCAGGCAGCAAATCTCTACTCACCGGGTGCTGAGCTTTCACTCTATAATCGCATCTCCGAGGTGCTCACTGCCTTTATTGAAGGCAAGGCCAAATATGCAATTATACCTGTGTATAACACGCGTGAGGGAGAGGTAAAGGACTATTTCAGGCTGGTTGCCAAAATGGAGTACGGCTTTTGGATTGATAATATAGTCCTGCCCATCCATCTTTCGTTGGGAGCTCTTGCTCGGCCATCTGCGCCAATCACCACTATCATCGGAAGAAGCTCGGTGTTTCGGCAATGCGATGAATATATTACTGAACACTATCCCGACGCCACTCTTATGGCCGTTCATGATATTGAAGCAGCGATGGCTGCGATTCGAGCGGAAAAAAAAGAAGATTACGCCGTCATTGAATCAGAGGAGATCATTCTGAAACATGGCTTAGTCCTTGTCGCCAGAGAAGTAGTGTCACATAATCGAACGAGGTTTGCCGTCGTTGGCCGAAAGCTTGCTCCTGTCAGCGGCTATGATGCAACTGCTGTAATTACTCGCCCACTTCGGGACCGCGTGGGAATGCTTGCTGATATCCTGGGAGAATTTACCAGACGGGGCATCAATATTCTTGATCTGCAGTCGGAAAATGACATAAAAACCCAAAAACTTCAAATATATGTTGAGGTGGAAGGTCACCTCAACGATCCCCTTTTAA
This sequence comes from Pseudomonadota bacterium, assembly GCA_043798185.1. Classification (GTDB taxonomy): domain Bacteria; phylum Desulfobacterota; class Desulfobulbia; order Desulfobulbales; family Desulfocapsaceae; genus Desulforhopalus_A. The sequence continues at coordinate 21,396 of JAZDOW010000229.1, forward strand.
AAAGTGCTCTAAAGACCATTGAATCGGTAGTTATCCAAGAAGAAGACTCGCTTAAAATTCTCGGCTCTTTTCCCCGTGTGGAAATGAGGGTTAAAAAAATCAAGGCGTTCGGCTTCATTGGTAGTGGCGATATGAGCAAGTGGTTTGCAGAACGCCTGAAGAATGAAGGTTATAAAACTTTTATAAGTGGGCGTTCCACGGTGTTAACTCCGGAAGAAATGATAAACAAAGTCGATGTCGTTCTCATTTGTGTACCGATCTCGGCAACTTCCCAAACCATCAGAAAATACGCTCCGCTGCTTCAAGATGGTCAGGCATTGATTATTCTCGCCGGTGAATCTGAAAACACCCTTAAGGCATCGCTTGAGACAACCACTCAGGGTGTCGAGGTTATGTTTGTCCATAATCTCTGGGGACCCCAGGCCCTTACCATGAAAGACAAAAATGCGGCAATTGTCAGAACCCATCGGAGTGGCTCTTTATGCAGTGAATTCGAGGCCTTTCTCTATAAGCACGGTGCCGATATCTATCACGACAGTGCCACAAAACATGACTTACTCATGGGTATCGGGCAAAAGCTTCCCACCACCATCTCCGTGGCCTTAGCGAAAACCTTACGGGAGTTTAACATTGACTGTGAAGACATAGGTAGCCATTCGACCCTCACATCTTTCTACGGAATCTTAGCAATGGCCCGGATTCACAACCAAAACCCTCGAACCTATGCGGAAATAATGGCAACAACCGGGGAAGGTCGAAAAATCGTCCAAGCCTTTGTAACCAATATCCTGCACCTTATCGACCTCGCGGAACATGGTGATATAACAAAACTCACCGATATAATGGATGAAAATAAGAAATATATGCCCCCCGCCTTTCTCCAGTCTCGCATGAAACAGGCGAAGGCCGTCGATGAAGTGATGAGCAACCCCAGCATGAAGGCCTGAGATAACGGTTGTAATTTCATCCGTCACAATTATAGTTGGGTTACTAAGATCGCATTTCTACTGGTTATCAATACCGTCAGCACAGCGTGCCTGGGGGTAATTTATTTGCCGGACGGTTTTAATTTTTCCAAGGAGTCGCTGAATGTTACGTGATTTAAGTTTTCTTGATGAGGAAAAGATTTGCCCCCACTGCAAGACTGAATTGTCCTGCTGTGAAGCGCCGCCAATTCATGTGGGTGATGGTTTAGGTTGGGGATCGGAGGTTATGTTTATTTGTTTAAATGACCTGTGTTCATTATTTTTAAAAGGCTGGGACCAGATCGAATCCAAATACGGACATCATGCGTCCTATCGGTACATGGAATTACCAGGAAGCCCGGCTGGAAATATTATGATGGTCGGCAATGCCGATGCGTTCAAGGCCTGTGTTATTAATAAAGATGTCCTTTTTGCACAAAACGAACGTTATCAAAAGGAAAAAGAGGCTCTTGAGGGTTTAAAAACCTGCGTGGAGAAAAACGATATACAACCCGTTATGACTCTTTTGCTTGATGAGGCCGCAACAAAAAGCGACCGGGTACTCGCTCTGGAATATCTCCAGAAGCTCAACGATCTGCAATGCATCGATCCACTCAGAAATCATAAATTCCGAGATCCGGCATTGGAATTCGCCGTTAAACAGGTGCTTGAAAACCTTTTGAAGGCCAATTTCAAAAAAGAATGCCCGCATTGTAAGGAAATTATCAAGGCACAGGCTAATAAATGCATGTTCTGCAAAGAAAACCTGTGATTATTTTGCGCTTGCAAAACGTTTCTCAAACGAGTATATAAGACAGTCTTTTCAGCACAACATTCAATAAATGTGGTGGGCGTAGCTCAATTGGTTAGAGCACCTGGTTGTGGCCCAGGAGGCCGTGGGTTCAAGTCCCATCGCTCACCCCACATTTTTTTTCTGAAAGAGTTTAATTGACTTAAAAAAGGCCGCTTTCTCGCAGAGGAAAGCGGCCTTTTTATTGTTCGTTTTGTCATGTTTGTCAGATCGTTCCGTCTGCCGCAACCAAGAATCCGTTCTCGTGGTTTTGTCGAATCGAACAGAAAAGTTCAATTGATTGCGGTCAGATATTTATAACCATACCGACAATATGTTTCAAACTGTCCATTGAATAGGGTTTGGGCAGAGTAGTAACAAAGCCATATTTCCGGCAATCATCCATAACCGGATCAAGGATTGTGCCACTCATGGCAATAATCTGCAATTCACTATCAACATCAAGAAGTAATCGACAAGTCTCAACTGCAGATTCCCCATTGGTATCAGACAAGTCGAGGATGATAAGCGGCCGGGGAAGAAGAGGCTCATCAACGAATCGCTGCATCTCCATAAGAGCTTCTGCGCGGTTAGAGGCCTTAGCGACCGAATACCCCAAATGCTCCAACATGATTCTACCTATCTCCCGCATTTGATCATCCGGTTCAATCAAAAGCACATGTCGGTAAGTAACTTTAGTCGTTTTCTGTGAGATTCCCTGCTGTTCATTGTCTTGAGTGATCGGCAGAAATAACGAAACGGTGGTCCCCTCTCCTGGGTCAGACTTGACAATGACATGTCCGCCATGGTTGCGGAGCGTCGCATACACCACCGTCAGGCCAAGTCCCATGCCCTTGAGGGCACCCCTCTCCTTGGTTGAGTAATAAGGATCAAAAATTCGTGGAAGTAGCTCACGTGCTATACCCTTCCCGAAATCACGGAGTTCAACTCTGGCGTAAGTTCCTGCCGAAATATATTGTCCAGACATCAACTGTGCAGTATCAAAGACACTCTTACCAAGCTTTATCGCAATTCTGCCTCCGCCTGCTGCCTCGACACCATTTTGCAGAACATTAGCAATTGCCTGGCTGATCTCTTCAGGATCAACATATACCTGACAATCAGAGCAATCTCCAGACATACTGTAGTGACCTGGCAGATCTTCAAAGAAGCTTTCTACCGCATTTCGAACGAGTTGACTGAAACCTACTCTTGCACGACTGACAATTCCGAAATTTGAAAAGCAGGAAATCTGCCTGGTGAGATCAACAGCAACAAGTGCCGCCTTTCTCGCCTGTTCGATAAGCTTGACACGCTCCGTGTTGCTCTGCTTTGTCCAGTAATACATGAGAATATCGAGGTTTCCGCATATCACCGTCAACAGGTTATTAAAGTCGTGGGCTACACCTCCTGCCATACAGCTGAGAGCATCCATTTTTTTTGCCAGTTTAAAGGCATTGTCAAGTTCCTTGTTATGCTGCTCTGCCTGAAATTGGCGAGTAATATCGTGGAGAATGCAGATAGCGAAAACATCATCGGCCTCGGCCACGGGCAAGAGTGAACCAATAATAATCCGACCCTCAAGCCGTAGGGGTGATTCTTCAAAAATCTCATATCTGCCCATTCCTCGGGAGATCAATTGTTCTTCATTCCATTGCCTGACAGATTCAATTAATTGTCCCCAATCTATTGCCTCGGCAATGCCAAATCCGACAAGGAGTTCTTCACGACTGGAGAGCATATCGAGGGCTGCATTGTTGACATTGACAATTTTCCCATGATTGCTGAGTTCGAGGATGCCTTCATCAAGATTGGCGAGGGTCATGGCCAAATGCCGCTTCTCCGAGAGAAGCTCACTGGTAACTTCCATCGACTTGAGACCGTGGGGAATTCGAGCATCCTTTCTTGCTTGCCGGAGAAGTGATGTTTTCTTTCTTTTATCAAAGGCGTGCAACGCCTCACCGACATGTTGCCGAATCTCCTTTATATTACCCTTGGCGATACAGAGATCACAATTAATCTCCTCGATTATTCTTTCCTTGTCTTCGAGAATAATTGCCGAGAGAACGACTATAAAGACATCTTGATGTTTTGGCGTGTGTCGGAGAATCCGACAAAGCTGTTCGCCGCTGACAAGTGGCATGATCAAATCGGTAAAAACAATTTCCGGCTCATATTCCTGAAGTATTTCCAGTGCTTCAAGACCCGTTCCAGCAGTCTTTACCAAACACCCTTCCTGGGTGAGTATGGTGGAAACTGCTTTGAGGAGGACGGGATTATTATCAACTACAAGAGTTTTTACAGCCATTTGCGGATTCTCAGAAATGGACTGGTAATCAAGCGGAATGATCCGATAATTGCCACTCCTTAGTTGCTTTTACCAGGGAAGGCATATCAAGTGGCTTGGTGAACACCTTCCAGGCGCCGAGTTGTTCAGCCATCGCCAAATAGGAGTCCGAACCAATCTTGCCACCGCCGGAAATGGCTATCAGGCCAACTTCCGGAAATTCTTCTCTGAATTTAGTGATCGTCTCAATGCCCTCTTGCACCGGCATGAGGAGATCACAGATCACCAAGTCAACAGCACAGGCGAGTTGTGCTTCGACACCTTTCTTGCCATTTTCAGCTTCAAAAATTTCAAATCCATCCCTTTCCAGCCACATACGGATGAGATCGCGGATTCGGACATCATCATCAATTATAAGAACTTTCATCTCCTCTTCCTTCCAGTCTCTCAGGCAGAAGCTTCCGCCTATGTTTGCTGTCTAAAAACCACATCTTTAAAAAAACCAACCAGTTTTCGCCTTCTATCGGCCATTTTCAACTGTTCCGGAATAAGGTCGGTCTGGTTAATCTTCATTACCGACATTTTGTACTCAATATGACTCGCCAAACGGTTATCGATATACCACGCATACATAAGTCCCATCAACAAACCAGGCGGAGTAAAACCCTCTTCTTTGTTAACCAGGCGGGTGTAGTGGTTTTCATCGTCCGTGCTGCACATGCGGGCAAGACTCAGGAATGATCTGAGTTGTTCATGGGTTAAAAAGCATCTCCGTATATTTTTGTCTTTAAGATAAAGATGATACACCCGGCCGAGAAGTAATTGATCGAAATTCACATCGTTCATGACCTTTTTCGTAGCGTAATCGCCAAGGAGCGATTCCCCCAAAGCGATCATCAGTGCAATCTCGAGCCGTTGCCGGATTTCGATTTGATCTCCTCTTATTTTAATGGACCTATCTTCTGGATCGAAGAAAGAAAAAACATTGTCCCATTGTTGGTCCCTGTTCCAGTACTTTCGGTCAATGCAATAGATCGAATCGAAATAGTTGAGATGATGAAGGGGGATTATCGGATGACTCCAAAGGATTTCACAAATCTCAGATCTTAATACCTCAATATCCCCCCCATAAACATCTCCGACACAATGAACTTGCACTTTTTTCAATTTTTCTTTAATTCCGAAGAACTTTTGGCATGGCAAGATACAAGCTCCACCCAAAGGGTCGTACCGGCGTGATAAACTAATATTTGTTCCAATGTTAGGCTCGGGGCAAGAAAGAAAACAGCTGCGACCATTATAAAGCCCTTTTATCGCCAGGGCTAAAATGTCCGGATCGTGCTGAATGACTCCCCTTTCTACCAGGGCTTCACGTGAATACACCCCGCATTCAATGGGAATATACTGTTCACGAAACAGCTCACCCCGATCAACAAAAATGGGGATCTTCCCTTCAACCGCATAACTTTGCAGAACCGAGGCAGGAATGTCATTTAAGGAAATGCAGAGCACCTCATTAAAGAGCCCTCTGGTTCCTCCCGGTATATTCTTCTCATAGGCTCGAATCATGTCCGATACATGGAATTTTCTCTCTGGATCGGCAATACTCAAGTCGGTTTCTCCAGCCTGCACCCAGAGATTTGAAACCAGCACTTTCAAGGCCTTATGATTATTTCGAACAGCATCGGCAAGACCTGGAACTTTAAACACCGGAATGATAGACGAATATAAACTGCCGGGTGCCAAAATCAAAATATCGGCATTTTCGATATCCGCAAAAACCTCGTCATATATTCTAATCGTATCGCAATAATCGACCTGAACACTGTCTACGGGAAATCCCCTTCGTGACTCGCTCAACTTATGTTCGCCAATTATCTCCACACCATTAGTATAGAGCACCCGGAGTTGAGCTGGCGTAGAAGTACAGGGAAGAACCGCACGATCACAGGCACCGATCACCTTTGCCAGAGCATTTATGCCTTTAAAAATCGGTTTATGCAGCAACTCTTGCTCATGAGCAAGTTGATCGTTTGATATTCCCGGTTCAATCTCGCGGTAAACAGCGGCTGCAAGCAAAAGATTGCCAAGACAGTGCGGACGATTCAGTGTCCCCCCCAAGCGCTGATCTGAAAAAAGATAATCCAACAGATATTTTAAATACTGTCCAAGGGCTCGAGGTAGTGCATCCATTCGGTTGGCAATATCCCGAAACTGTGGAGTTGCCTTGGAAAATGGTTGGGTAAAGCGTAGGTTGAATATTCCGGCAAGGATCGTGGCGACACTCCCGGCTTCGAAGCTATCAATATTGTATCTTTTCTGGAGATTACTGTTTTCTATCGACGACAGCAACACATGCCGCATGTCACCAACAGCAACAAGAGGCAGATCTTTCAGCAATTCTCCAGTTGAACCACCGTTATCAGTGACACAGACAATCGATCGTGTCTGTGGAAAAATTTCCTTCAAGCCAACAAAGGGATTCTTTGTCCAATTCTCCGTTCGTGAATCTCCGCCGACAATATTCGACAATCCTGTGCCTCCGCCAAAGACCACGACTTTGACGTCTTCGACACTTGTTTCCAGCAATTCCTTGCGCAAAGCAAGAAGATGTGTTTTGGCGGTAGCATGGACATGATCGGGAACTCCGCGAAGAACAAGATCAATGATTTTTTCGCGTAAATCAAGCTGGGGCAAAAGATCCAGCGGTGAAAGCTGAACCTGCTGGATCTCCCTCAATTTCTCTAGTATCAAACCTAGCCTCACAAGGTTGGAGTCTGCATGTACTCCACCTATTGTCTCAAATCTTGAATCAAAGGTCAAATGACGAGGTGTCGTTACAAGATAACCTGATTATGTTATTTTGTAACAATGGCTTATCAAACCCCTAGCAGATATTGCTGCTCGACCCGCAGAAGTTCCTCTGGAGTGTCGACTTCAATGGAATCGTGCTGAGTTATAACCAGCTTAATTTTGTAGCCGTATTCCAAGGCACGCAGTTGTTCAAGTTTCTCGAATCGCTCCCACTCACCTTCAGGCAACGCAACAAAAGACAGAAGGAACCCTTTGCGATAGGCATAAAATCCAAGATGTTTATAGTACGTCGGTTTGATCTTGTCGTCCGGATTACGTTGAAATGGAATGGGTGACCGGGAAAAATAAAGTGCATAAAAATCACGGTCAAACACCGTCTTCACATGATTGGGGTCGTTTATCTCTTCAGGACGGATTATTTTGTAAATCAGTGTAGACATTGGCAGAGCCGGATCATCGAGAAGGGGTTGAGCAACTTGCTGCACTACTTCAGCAGGGAAAAGCGGTTGATCGCCCTGGATATTGACTACCACATCATGTTCGGAAATTTTGAGAATTTCTGCAGCCTCGGCGAGGCGATCGGAACCGGAGACGTGATTTTTGCGGGTCATGACATATTCCCCGCCAAAACCCTCAACACAGCGGGCAATACGTTCATCATCGGTGGCGACTACAACCCGGGAAAGCATTTCCACTGCCCGGGCTCTTTCTACCACATGTTGAATCATCGGTTTACCGGCAATCAGCGCCAAAGGTTTGCCACGAAACCGGTTGGATTCGTAACGTGCAGGAATAATAGCAATAACTTCAGGTTGTTGTATTGGCATAGTTAAGGTTCTGGTTATTTCAGGGTGAGTCGGGTAGTGTGCTTTACTCTACTCGGGTTATAAATATTCAATATGACGGCAGGAATGGCAATGAATCCCCCCCTATCAATATCCGTTTCATCTACAATAAATTCAACGATATTTCTACAAAAAGCAGTTGACCTGGCGAAGAATCTCGAACTTCCCTTCGTTGATCAGGTGTCGTTATGTGTATCTGATTTGATTCTTGCTTATACACCGGAAGGCTTGAAGCTTCTGCAGTCATTAGCTGGTGCAAAGCGACCGCATTGCCTGCTGTTTGTCGATTTTGTGTATGGCAAAAATGGTTACAGATTGGCAAAAGATTGTACGATCAAACAGCCTCTCGCTCGGGCAGCCGGAATTAAATCCGGGCTTCGGCCAAATATTCTCGATTGCACCGGGGGACTTGGCGGCGATGCCTTTGTTCTGGCAAGTCTTGGTTGTCAGGTGACAATGTGCGAACGATCGCCGATCATCGCAGCTCTCCTCGACGATGGCCTGCAACGAGCGGCCCAAGAGGAAAAATCGGCAGATATCATTGAACAAAGATTACACTTGGTAGTCACCGACGCTCAAACCTATCTGCAAAAGTGCCCAGAAGCTTACGCCACCGTTTATCTCGATCCGATGTACCCGCATCGTCATGATTCTGCACTCAACCGCCAATCAATGCGAACACTCAGAACCCTCGTTGGTAACGATCAGGACAGTGGGGTATTGCTGGCTGATGCCATAAAACGAGCTGAAAATCGGGTTGTTGTAAAACGGCCACGCCAGGCATCATCACTCACCGAACAGATCCCTTCACATACTATTACCATGAAAAACAGCCGGTTCGATATTTATCTGACTTTCAACAAACAACAACCATAGATTTACTTGTGATATCTTTCTCCGGCTTTGATGGTGTAAGCACGATAAAGCTGCTCGACCAAGAGCATCCGGCTCATGTCATGGGTGAAGGTCATCTGAGAAAGGGAGAGGAGAAGATCGGCAGCTTGTAAAGCACCAGGAGAGTGACCCTCAGGACCGCCGATAAGATAGCACACCTGTTTAACCCCCTGCATTTCCCATTCGTCAATCTGTCGAGAAAAATCCTCGGAGGTAAATTGCTTTCCACATGGGTCGAGAGCAACAATGAGTGAACCAGGAGGAACAGCCTGCAACAACTGTATTCCCTCTGAATCAACTGCCGATGATTGTCCCCGTCCCCGCCCCTTTTCTTTCAGCAGAGTTATGGAAAAAGATGTGTAATGACGCAACCGGGATGCATATTCTTCAACACCTTCGGCGAGGAATTTGTCTTTTATTTTTCCTAAAAACAGCAGCTCATGTTTCATGGTTGACTGTAGTGGGTGATTCAGCGGGAAAAATCAGCATCTTCTAGTATTTCCTTTAAAATTTCACAGAACTGTCGGTAGGAAATGTTTTTGTTGATGCCGGGGCAGGAATCGGCAATGGTTAAAAAATTATTTTCATCCATGAGAATGGAGGGATGCAGTGGCCATTGGGCACATCGCCAGGGTCTGCCCTCATGAACCTTACAACCTTGGTTATAAAAAATACAATGGCCGTCCACTGTCTGCATTTGCACCGTAGTGCCAGTGATTCGCCAGAACTTTTCACAAATGTTTTCTTCCGGCATTTTCAGGACGATCGCCATGCGTTGTTGGTCATCTTTGTTTAAAGATACGGTTGTATGGCCATGGCAACAGGCACCGCAGCGCTGGCAAGAAAAAATCTGGCTGACAGAAGACATTGTAAATCCTCGGAACAAAAAAGATACGCGAAGGACGTTGCCCCAGGCATGTAATTATCGAGAGCGAGAAACATACACCGCTCATGGATGATTTTCATTAAAAAGCGACCAACCGGCGGGCAAGGCCAGAGGCAATGAGATGGGAAGGACTCTCAGGCGTTTCCTATGACATCTTCATAGGTGACAATATCTATTCCATAATGCATTGCTGCCGCTTTCCACTTAAATTCATCGGGACTGTTAAAGATGATTTCATCATTGGCAGGAACACTCAACCACCCATTCTCCATCAACTCATGCTCCAGCTGGCCAGGACCCCAACCGGTATAGCCAAGAATGAACAGATAACTCTTTGGTCCGCGCTCAAAGGCTATATCCTCAAGAACTTTGGTTTCCCGTGTCAGGGACACTGTGTCGCTGATATCCAGTCTATGTTCAGCGATATAGTCAGAAAGATAGAGAATGAAGGCTGATTCCAACTCAACCGGCCCACCGATGTACACAGGGGGCAATTCGCCTTGTGGAATTGGCAGATTGGCACCACGAAGAATTTCAGCTAGAGAAAGAGCTCTATTGGGTTGATTAATGGCAACGCCCATAGCTCCTTCATCGTTATGGGCACAAATATAGATCACATGTTCCTCAAACCGTGGGTCGGGCATCTGTGGGGTCGATACCAAAAATGTGCCGGTCAGGGAGTTAGCTCCGGAATGTGAATGTTCTTTCATAGCCCGTCCTTCTTCTAAAAATTATCTGTTTAAAAGCGCATAAAGAGGGACACTGTATCTTGTTCTCGACCTCTAATCCAGTAATGCTCTCTTATATGCAATTCTAGCAGACTGTTGTTCGCTCCGTCAAGGTGTTCGCCTCGATCTTTGCAGACCAATAAGGCGTTAATACGAAATAGAGAAAAGAAATTGGTCATGACAAATCTATCCGTATGTCATACTATGAGTTAGAATTGTGAAGAATCATGTACTTTAATTTCTGTGGTTATATATCCTTGAGGACTGTGCAATGAAGAGCGACTTAGAAAAAATACTCACCTGTGATCATCACGATCCCTTCCAATATCTCGGTGGCCATTTCGAGGTGCCGGAGGTCGGTATGGTGACGCTCCGGACATTTCAACCGCACGCCAGGGAGGTTAGACTGTTGCTCCACGGTGAATCCATCGTTATGACCAAGAGCTCCAAAGAAGGGCTGTTCGAAACGGTTCTCGCCAGCAAAGAACTTTCCGACCCTCTCCTCGACCCCTACACCTATCGTTATGAAATTCATTTTCACAGCGGTGTGGTGATAGTCACCAATGACCCCTATCGCTTTCCGGTACTCCTTGGTGAGCAGGATCGTTTTCTATTTAATGCCGGAAGAAATTATAAGTTGTATGACCATCTGGGGGCCCACCCGACAATCTGCCATAATATTGCCGGAATTGTTTTTCGAACCTGGGCACCCAATGCCCGGGCAGTTTCAGTTATTGGTAATTTCAACGGCTGGGACGGCCGGGTTCATCCGATGCGTTCTCTCGGGGCATCCGGAATATGGGAACTTTTCCTGCCCCATTTGCAACAGGAGGAAATTTATAAGTTCCATATAAAAACCCAAAGCGGTGACATTCTGGAAAAATCAGATCCCTTTCAGTTCTATGGTGAACTGCGACCTAAATCTGGGTCAGTGGTCAGGGCAATCAACGCCTATACTTGGGATGACAAACACTGGCAAGAATCAAGAAAGACGATTGCTCCCTATGACCAGCCGATGTCAATCTACGAAGTCCACCCAGGCTCCTGGCGGAGGGATCCCAGCAATCCAGAGAGATTTTTGACATTCAGGGAGCTTGCCGATTCCCTTATCCCCTATGTCAAAAATTTAGGCTTCACCCACATCGAACTGCTGCCGGTAATGGAACATCCTTTGGATGAATCTTGGGGATACCAAGTTACTGCACCCTACTCGATTACCAGCAGATATGGTACGCCTGAAGATTTTATGTTCTTCGTTGACACCTGTCACAAGTATGAATTGGGCGTCATTCTTGATTGGGTGCCGGCCCATTTCCCTAAAGATGCTCACAGCCTAGGCAAATTCGATGGATCAGCTCTCTATGAACACGAAGATTACCGCCGCGGCTCGCATCCTGAATGGGGAACATATATCTACAACTACGGTCGCAATGAGGTAAGCAATTATCTCATCGCCAATGCCTTGTTTTGGCTCGACAAATACCACATCGACGGACTTCGGGTCGATGCAGTGGCATCGATGATCTATCTTGATTATTCAAGAAAAGATGGGGAATGGTTGCCCAATTGCTTCGGCGGCAGGGAAAACCTTGAGGCCATAGAATTCCTCCGCCACCTCAACGCCATCGTCTATGAGTTATTTCCCAACACCCTGTTAATCGCTGAAGAATCAACGAGCTTTTATGGTGTCTCCAAACCAACCAATCATGGCGGTCTTGGTTTCGGATTTAAATGGAATATGGGATGGATGAACGATATCCTGAATTATTTTTCAAAAGATCCATTGTACCGCAAATTTCACCACAATAGCCTGACGTTCTCAATCATGTACGCCTTTTCGGAAAACTTTATTCTCCCTCTTTCCCATGATGAGGTAGTACACGGTAAGAAAGCTTTGATCGATAAGATGCCCGGGGATCTCTGGCAGAAATTTGCCAATCTCCGCTTACTTCTGTTGACCATGTGGATGCACCCCGGCAAAAAACTTTTGTTTATGGGTATGGAATTCGGTCAATGGTCGGAGTGGTATTGCAAGCGGAGTCTAGACTGGCACCTGCTGGAAGAGAGTGAATATCACGGCAAACTGCAAACATTTGTCGGTGACCTGAACAGATTGTACACATCTCACCGAGCACTGTGGGAACAGGATTTCAGCGATGCAGGTTTTTCCTGGCTGGACCTGGAAGACAGAAACAACTCCATAATCTCCTTTGTCAGATTCGGAAAAAATCGCGGGGATCAACTGGTGGGAGTTTTCAACTACACCCCGCAGGTGTTTTCCGATTATAAGATCGGTTTGCCGGATGCCTGCAGATATCAGGAGATTTTCTGTTCAGATTATACTATTTACGGTGGTTCGGAAGGCAGTGACAAAAGGATCTATCAGCCGATTGCCGAGCCCTATGCCCAAGCAGCATATCATACAAAAATAACCATACCGCCTCTGGCGGGCGTTGTTTTAGCACCAGTCCGTTAATGAAGCAGAAAAAAACAAGGAGTCTGCCATGCCAAAGAGCACAATTCACCCACCGGGGGATAAAATAAAAAAGGCTCTCCAGGAATTGTCGGAGCTGCTGGTTAGCAAACCTGAAAAAAACCGTCGGCAGCTGCTCCAACAAGTGGCTATAAAATTCGATCTCTCCCCCATGGAATGCGCTTTCATGGAACGTCACTTCAGCGAAAAATGAGGTGTATCGCCACAACCCGCATCTGTTTTCTCTTGATCAACTGATCAGTTTCCCGCAGACAGTGAACTTCTCTCGCCAATGAGTTGATAATAAAAGGCCAAGGTCTGTTCACACATGGCTAATGCGGTGAATTTTTCCAAAACTCGCTGCTTGCCTTTTGCACCGAAATTCAGCAGTTGCTCTTTATCCATAACCAAGGCCTCATCGATTGCCGCAGCCAATGCCATGGGGTCGGATGGTTGTACCAGCCAGCCGTTTTGTCCCGGCACTACGGTCTCGAGACTTCCACCATGTGCCGTGGCAATGACCGGTTTTCCCATGGCCATAGCTTCTACCGTTGTCCGACCAAAGGCTTCAGGTTCAAGTGAAGACGTTGACAACACTATGTCGGCCAAGATAAATGCCGCAGGCATATCGTAACAGTGGCCTACCAGTTGCACTTTTCCAACAAGATTGTTTCTCTCTATGAATTCGTTGAGTTCAGCAGTGTATCCAGGGTTATCTTTGGTGTCGCCTACCAGTACTGCCTGATAGTTGGTGTTTTTGACCTGAAGCAAACTTTCCAGAAAAAATCTCTGCCCTTTCAGCCGGGTCATCCGCCCGGGCAGCATAAGTACCGGCTTGTTCCCGACTATCCGCCAAGCATCTCTTAATGCTTCAACCCGCTCTTTGGCTACCAATGCCGGATCAAACGATTCTGCATCAACACCTCGGAAAATCAGACGAACATTGTCCTTACGCCTATATTTGTCGAGAATATGGTTTTTAATGCTTTCTGAAACAGCAATAACCCCATCGCCTTTGGTCATAATCGCACTGTAGGCATTAACCGAGTAAAATCCATGAAATGTCGTCACCAGTATTGGTCTCACGTTTTTTGGCAAGGTTAACCAGGCCACATAACCTATCCAAGCCGGCATTCTTGAACGAAGATGAAGGACATTGACCCGATTTTTTTTTATTAACCGGCGCAAAGGCCAGATATGCAAGAGGGCCGCAGGGCTTTTAGATCCTAAATTTTTTTTAAAATGAAAACTGCCTTCCTCCTCTAGTTGGTCGACCAGTCTCCCTCCGCCAGACGTGACAATAGATTTGTGGCCGTTCCTTACGAGATAACGGCCCATTTCGACTGTCCCCCGCTCGACCCCGCCACTGTTCAATTCGGGTAGCAGCTGCATAACCGTCAGGGTTTCAAGCCGCCGCTCCTTCTGTCGCGCGCTGTGTGCCTCATGATAGAGAGCCAATGTCTTTTCACACATGGCTTTCGCTGTAAAACGTTCATTCACCCATCTCCGTCCCTGTGCGCCAAGATCCTTAGCGTGTCCAAGATCACCAAGAGCATTCGTAATGGCCTCTGCCATTGCTACCGGGTCAAGTGGTGGCACCAGCCAACCTGTTATGCCGGGCAGGACGGTTTCAAGGCTACCGCCATGTGCTGTTGCAATGACCGGCTTGCCCATTGCCATTGCCTCAATGGCAATCTTTCCGAAGGCCTCGGGTTGGGTGGAAGATGCTGAGACAACCACATCGGCAAGCATGAGCGCTGCCGGCATATCACTGCAATGTCCGACAAGGAAGATTTTATTTTGCAGCTCATGGCATTTAATTTGTTCCTCCAGTTTTCGGGTAAAAGAGGGATTTTCATCAATATCGCCTATCAATAATCCAACGAATTGTTGGTGTTTTATACGAGCAAGGCTGTCTATGAGTAAATCTTGTCCTTTCCATTGGGTAAGCCGTCCGGGAAGAACAATGATCGGCATTTCGTCATGCTGAGGTATCCACTTTTCACGCAGGGCACGAATGCGCTCGGGTGATACAACTTCAGGTGAAAAATCCCGGACATCAAAACCGCCATGAATCAGGCTGATCCGCTTCTCATCAATCTTGTAATTATCAATGATATGTCGTCTTATAGTCTCGGAAACTGCGGCAACTCTTTCACCCTTGGTCATTATACGCGAATATGAATTGACCGAATAAAACCCATGAAATGTAGTAATAAGGGACGGCTTCTTATCTTCAGGTAAAAGCTTCCAGGCCAGGTACCCGATCCAGGCGGGTAATCGCGAACGTAGGTGAAGAATATCCACACTCTCGTCTTGTAGATATTTTCGTAACTTAGAGACATATTGCAGACATCGCAGGCTCTTTTCGCCGATATGCGGCCAGAGCACATGAATGCAACCGTTTTTTTCCAGTTGCGGCACCAGGCGCCCACCTCCGGAGATAACCACTGACCGATATCCATTTCTCGCCAGATATATCGCAATATCGAGTGTTTCCCCTTCAACGCCGCCCTCATCAAGTTCAGGGAGTACCTGAACTACAGTCAATTTTTCGGCTGACATATTTCCAAAATCCGTTCAGCGCAACGATGCGCTTCATTAAGTTCAATGTTCTCACGCCAGATCCCGTTGCCCTGCTCCCAGGAAGAAAAAGAGATGACGAGCCCTTTCTTCAATAAAAGATCCTCGTTTTTTTTAAATTTGCTGTCTTTTCTTCTCCATTGCATAGGGAATATACCGACTTTACAACCGGCGGTCAGCGCTTCATAGATCATCGAAATTGAATCTGAGGTCACCCACACCACACGGCTTTTATCGTATTGCGTTTCAATCCATCCTGGTTGTGTTTCTTTATAGTCAAAAAATGTAACATTGGTGAAATCGGCTGCGAGTTCCCGCATCAATACCACGGTGTCCTGTGGAGTACGTGGAGAAGAGGAAATTGTCCAATATTGGCTGGTTTCTTTCTGAACAATCATTCGCACCATTTTGGCGATTTTCCTCGATTCCCAATGGTGGCTTTTTAAATCTACGCCGCCAAGCAGGATCAGACCGCTCTCTTTCTGATGTCGATTTTTATTGCTTGAACAGTTCGGCGCACCGACAGTATGCATGATATTATGCCGTTCCTCCACCCCATCATGCTCTGGAATAAAACAAAGATCAAAGCGCCCCCGGATAAAAAATGACGGCGACATACAAATAACAGCAGGAATGGAGTACTTTTTCTTGAAAAGCAGCAAAGGAAGATGGGTACGGCTACCCGTTCCCAGCAGAAAATCGGCGTCCTCAATTTGAGGGTGAGACCACCCTTTTCCCGGTAGGAAAAGAAGTATTAGTTGTCGAAGCAAGGAAAGCAGCGAGACCGGCTCAATAATAATTTCTTTAGTTTCGATCTCGATTTCGACCTGCAAGGCCCGGATTATACCCTTGGTTTGCTTTTCGTGTCCCGGTCTTCCGTCTAAAAGAGCAACAATACGAAGCCCATTCTTATTGGCAGTAGTCATAAGGGTATAAGTATCGAAGAGAAAGCTATCTTTCTCTTAGGCACGCTCCAGACGTTCCGATGCAGGAGGTCCAGAGGGATGAACACCCGGTGGAGGTGGCCGGCGGACACCTCCACCGGCCAATTTTACAATGATCTGATTCGATTTCTGTAATCGTTTCGTCATGGTCTGGAAAAGATGGATAGAGACATCGGGGTATTTTTCAATGATCTCTGTCAATTTATCCCCAGGAAAACGCTTGACGGTTGATCTTCCCTGGGAAATGATTGAGGCTGTGCGATGTTCTCCGGTTATAGACGCCATCTCCCCGAAATATTCACCGGGTTCAGTAAGTTCGGCAATTTTTTTGCCACCTTTGACAACTGTGAGAGCACCACGTATGAGTTTGAAAAAATCAATATCCTTATTCCCTTCTCTGATGATGACATCGCCATCATCATAGTTCTCCTGATCAGGATTCACCAGATAGGCCGGCAGACTTTCTTTGTGAGCCACTGTTCGACGCAGGGCCTCTTCAATACTGGTTACCCCTGTTCGGACCTTCTGAAGAGCAGCATCCCGCAGGGGCGTCATACCCTCCTGAACGGCGATCTTACGCAACTGGTCCTCTGGCACTTCTGCACTTATGGCTTTAGCGACCTCATCGGTTACTTCCATCAATTCGAAGAATCCCACACGTCCTTTATAGCCAAGGCCGTTGCATTCCGGGCATCCGTTTGGCCCATAGAGAGTCAGATCCTTGACTTCATCTTCACGAAAACCAATCTTGAGAAGTTCTTCCGGTTTATATTCAACAATTTTTTTGCAGTTGCCGCAAAGTTTTCGCCCCAGCCGCTGGGAAAGGACCATGGTGACCGCAGAAGCAAGCATATAGGGTGGAATACCGATATCGACAAGACGACCAATAGTTGCAGCACTGTCGTTGGTATGCAGTGTTGAAAAAACAAGATGGCCGGTCATGGCAGCCTTGATGGCAATTTCAGCTGTATCAATATCACGAATCTCACCGACCATGATAATATCGGGATCTTGGCGGAGAAAAGCCTTGAGCGCGGCGGCGAAAGTCATGCCGATTTCTTTATGGACATTGACCTGATTAATTCCCTTGAAGTTGAATTCGACAGGATCTTCGGCCGTGAGAATTTTAATATCCTCACTGTTCATTGAGTTCAAAGCGGAATAGAGGGTAACGGTTTTCCCCGATCCTGTCGGACCGGTGACAAGCAACAACCCTTGCGGTCGACTAAGGCATCTTTTCAGCATCTCGAAGGTCTCAACTTCAAAACCTAGTTTGGTCAGATCGACGTTCAGTGATGATTTATCAAGAATACGCAGGACCACCGATTCGCCAAACAGGGTCGGAAGCGATGAAACACGAAAGTCGACGGAGCGATTTTTACCCATGCGCATCTTGATGCGCCCATCTTGAGGTACTCGACGTTCGGTAATATCCAATCCCGAAAGAATTTTCAGTCTGGCAACCAAGGCATTCTTGATGGTCAAGGGAAGGTTCATCGTTTTAAACAGCGAACCGTCCTTACGATATCTGACCTGCATGGTTTTTTCATAGGGCTCGACATGGATATCGGAAGCGCCATCCTGAACAGCTTTTATGAGAATGCCATTCACTAGTTTGATAATCGGAGCGTCGGAAGCATTAAATTGATCACCGATGTCATCCTGGGAATCTCCTTCAATTTCAAAATCATCTGCAGCCTCGGCCACTATCGACCCAAAATCATCAACCTGGGTGACATCCATTTCCTCGGAAGCTTCTTCAACCACCCCAAGAAAGGATTTCACCTCTTCTGCATCAATGCCGTAATACTTCTGATAGGCCTCTACAATATCAGCCTCGGTTGAGACACAGACGGACAGTTCCTTATTCACCAGATTCTGCAGTTCTTCAACCGCCGACGAGTTGGTGGGCTCGGACATGGTGATCTGCAGTGTGTTACCGGCCATTCGCAGAGGAAAGGCTAAATATTTTTTTGCTTCACTGTAGGGGAGAAGTTTAAGAACCTCTTTTGAGGGTGGTTCATTTTTAATTACTACTGCCGGGTAATTGTACTGCCGACTAAGAAAATTAATGACAGTATTTTCATCAATGTATTCAAGTCGCTGTAAAATTGCACTTAAACGGCCACCATTTTTTTGCAGAATTTTTTTTGCGGTTTCTAGTTGACTAGGTGTTATATATCCGGCCTTGCTCAGCAATTCGCCGATTTTGACTTTTCCGGCGCCGGATTGATCTTTGACGGTCTTCTTCATCGAAGATTTGCGCTGCGAATCGTCACTTCTTAAAGCCATAACTGTTAACCATTTAAAGGGTTACTTTTTAAAAAAAAGAGAAGATGCCTATCACAAGGATTTGTCCATCAAAAATGCCTTACTCTTCTTTGATAAAACAAACCATACAATTTATCAATTTCGAGTATTTTTCCTTCTGACAAAAAAAGCTAACCTATCGTATACCGCTCCTGCATCTCTTTTTGCAGAGGGATCATAATTTCAAGCATCGACGGTTCTGCAGCAGGTGAGGTCCTTAAGGTGAAAATATGCCGCCACTCAATGAGGTTACAAAAAACAATAATCTCGGTTTTACAGGAATTAGGCAATACCGTTCTGGCTGCCTGAGGGCTGGCGGTTTCCAGAAGCTTAAAATAGGTAGCTTCAGTCTGTTGCATAGCCTCTTTCCAGAGTTGATACTCTTTACTTTCCTCTTTAAAAAACATCGGCTTGATAAAAGTGACTTGATTATCAAACTTGTCTTCACTGTAACGGCAATACCGCTGACTTTCCTGAAGAAAAGAACAGAGGCGATGTCTTACTAATTCATGGGTGACGGCACGGTTAACAATAAACCTGACGCTGACAAAACGGTGACGTAAACGGAGTTCTGCAGGAAGTTCGTCAATCTTGGAAAGGCTCATCTTGGTTATGCTGATGTTAGTATCTCTTGCCAAACTCTTGCGTGAATCAAATATTTTTCCGAAAAATTGCGTATTACTCTCAATAAGCTCAAGTATCACATCATTTAAAAGTTGATTCTCCGGATACAGATGAGCGAATTCTCGCAAGGAACGGATCGATGCGGTGATCAATAACCCATCCGGTATTCTGTCGATAATAAAAAATTTCGGCTGATGGTTGAGCAACTCCTGAACCTGGTGTGGAGAACATAACACACGAAATGATAACACCGCCATCTCCAAAACGGAATTATGGCCATGTGTAGCTATTTTTGTAACGAAAGGGATTGCTGAATCATCGGTGATTTTGTCTTCACTTTTGTAGCACACCCGACCACAGGCCTCAAGGCGAACAGCTACAGAGGAGTTGTCCAATTCATCTTGAATTTGAAAGAAGGGCTCGATTATTTTCATACGGCTATCCTTTCCAGAATGGTGATAATTGACGTAATGATTCGATAATAGAGGGCATTTTGGCGATCACCACATCGATCTCTTTAATCGTATTATAAACACTCAACGAGAAACGAATTGAGCCATGGGCTGCGGTAAATGGCACTCCCATTGCCCTGAGCACGTGGGATGGTTCAAGAGAACCAGAGGTACAGGCTGAACCGGAAGATGCGCAAATTCCATGCTGATTCATGTGCAGCAAAATAGCCTCACCCTCAACATACTCGAAACTTATATTCGCAGTGTTTGGCAAACGTTCGGTCTTATGGCCATTGAGCATCGATTTTGGGATAATTGCCAGCAATTGATTTTCCAATCTATCACGAAGCTGTTTTACGCGGCTGTTTTCCTCAACCATCTTTTCCATTGCCAACTCGCATGCACGACCAAGGCCAACAATTGAAGCAACATTTTCAGTACCTCCGCGACGCCCATGCTCCTGGTGGCCACCAGCCATAAAAGGCACGAAGAGGGTGCCTCTTTTGATGTAAAGAACCCCCACTCCCTTTGGTGCATGGAGTTTGTGTCCAGACAAAGAAAGGAAATCAATATCCGTATTTTTCAAATCGATGGCAATTTTTCCGACGGCTTGCACCGCGTCGGTATGAAATAGTATCCCTCGCTGCTTGGCAAGTTTGGCCATTTCAACAACGGGAAAAACAACCCCAGTTTCGTTATTGGCCCACATTATGCTTACGATAGCGGTATCGTCGGTAAGGGCTGCCGCATACTCCGCCATATCCAGCATGCCGTCAGCATCGACCTTTAAACGGGTAACCCGATATTTATGGCCGGTAACCGTTTCAAGATTTTCACAGAGATTTTTTACCGCCGGATGCTCGACCCTCGTGGTAACAATGTGCCTTTTTTCCGGGTAGGTCCTGAGAGCTGAAAGAATGGCAGTGGAATCACTCTCCGTCCCACAACTGGTAAAAGTGATTTCCCCAGAATCCGCACCAAGAAGAGCTGCAACTTTGTTTCTTGCCTCTTTAATGGCCTGCCCGACATTGCCGCCAAAAGTGTGCATGCTCGACGGGTTACCGTAGAGTTCTGTAAGAAATGGCATCATTGCCTCAACCACCTCAGGGGCTACCTGGGTCGTGGCATTATTATCCATATAAATGACATCAGGGTTTGTCGCAGCCATTAATTATTCTCCTCCACGATCAAACTGGCTAAAACCAGTTCCCGCAGTTTTTTCTCAACATATTCTTTGATAGTGGTCTGCGATTTATTACAGCTCTTGCAGGCGCCCCGCAGTGCGACGATGACAAAGTCACCATCGACATCAATGAGTTCGATGTCCCCGCCATCTTTTTTCAAACCGGGTCTGATCTCTCGCTCAAGAACCTCCTCTATCTTCTTTATCTTCTGTAAGGATGTCATCTTCTTGGAAAGAACTTGCGGAATGAATATCTCGGATTTACCACTCACCGTATCTTGAAGAAGTTTCCGAAGTTTATCTTCACATTTGCCACAACCACCGCCGGCCTTGGTAAAATTAGTGATCTCCTCAACCGATCTGAGGCTGGACTCCTTGATTGCTCTGATAATTTCCAGATCGGTTACGCCAAAACATTCACAGATAACCTCTCCTTCAGCCATCGGTAATTTTAGCCCACGATAATCAGCTATAGCGGCTTCCAAAGCCTCCCGTCCCATAACCGAGCAGTGCATTTTCTCCTTCGGCAACCCACCAAGAGCCTGGGCAATATCTTCATTGGTGATCTTGGCTGCTTCAGCAACCGGCATGCCCTTGATCATCTCAGTCAGAACAGACGAGGAGGCTATGGCACTGGCACACCCGAAGGTCTTGAATTTTGCATCGGTTATAATATCGTTTTCATCTATCTTGAGAGTCAATTTCAAAGCATCACCGCAGGCAAGCGAACCCACATCCCCTGTCCCGCTCGGCTTGTCAATTTCCCCTACATTCTGAGGGGTCAAAAAATGCTGTTGAACCTTGTCAGTATATTCCCACATGGTGCACTCCTGAAAATGAATGATTATAATTGTGATTTTGTTACATGCTGACAATAATGCCGGAATGTCAAATTGCAACTGCCAACAGCTGTAAGACGGTTACTTTGCTCCATTTTCAAAGGGATTTTACGGACAAGACGAGTCTTGCAAAACACCTATCTCGATCAGCATCTTTTTCGCCGTCGCCACGAGGTCACTCGTCCCGGATGGATTTCTCGATTCAACATAAAATCTGACCTTGGGTTCAGTTCCTGAGGGACGAATCATCAGCCAGGAACCATCCTCGAAAAGTATCTTCATTCCGTCTATGGTGATGATTTCGGTAATTTTCAGAACAGCATCACCGACTTTTACAGTACTCCCTTGATGGTACTTCGCCAACCCTGCCAAAAGACGGAGTAATTCCTCTCCCTTGATGCTTACCACCACCCCATCCCGCTCCGGATAAAAAGCGCCATATTTCTTTTCGATGGTTTTCAAGTAATCGCCAAGGTTCATATTGGTTGCCAGCATCATCTCAAGGGCCAGCAACAAACCGATATATGCATCTTTTTCCGGGGTATGGCCGATAATGGATATTCCATCCGATTCTTCAAAATAAACAAGAGCTTTACCAATTACCGGCTTGAAGTTTTTGAACCCTACGCTGGGCTCATACAGCTCTTCGCCAAAGGCTGCGGCAATGGAGTTGGCAAGATTGGAGGTGGCAACGGTTTTCGCTACCAGTCCTGATTTTCCTTTATACTCATGGAGAAAATGATAGGCCATGGCACCGAACTGGTTCATGGTTATTTCGGTCGTTCCGTCGGTAAAACGGATCCTGTCTCCGTCGGGATCAATGATTGCTCCAAGTTTCAGAGGGGCTGTGTTTTTCTGAAGAGTGGCCACTACGCTCCGCATATTGGCAGTTGATGGCTCAGGGGAAACACCACCGAAGGTCACATCGGCAGTATCACGCAGCACAATGAATGAAGGTTTCATGGTGCTGCCAAACAACTCACGCACATGCAAACGACTCGCTCCGTGGACACAGTCAACGGCCACAACTATATCGTCACGATTCAAAAAAATTGCAATCGACTTATCAAGATCCAGCCCATGTACCGGTTGATTCTCCCTCACCAGCTTTTTCCATGTGGCCAGCGAATTAAAGGGGTGAACGTGAGGGAACAATTTCATCACTTCTTCAAGTGTTGTCGGCACCTCACCTGGAATGTAGGCCTGCTCCACGAGTTTACGGGCATTGGCAGTTATTCTCTCGGTTACCTGAGAAGCAGCCGGGCCCGCATCTGCGGCATTGAATTTGTACCCGCCGTACTCAAGAGGATTGTGAGAGGGGGTAAGGTTTATTGAGAATGCCGCATGGAGTTTGAGAACCGCAGCAGAAAGCACTCCGGTGGTCGACTCGCCGGCATAGTGAACGTGAAAGCCCTTATCCGCCAGAATATAGGCAACACTTGCAGCAAGCAGGGGCCCGCCAAACCTGTTGTCAAAGCCAAGGACACATCCCCTTTCCTGGGCCTCGGTCAAGCTCTCAACTCCCAATGAACCTCGTAATTCAGATTCAGTCGCCAGATTTTCATATATCTGCACAATCGCCGTGGTCACCAAAGCCGCTGAAGAGACAAAAATGTCTTTGCCGAGTTTGCCGCGCCACCCTGAGGTGCCAAACGAGATAGCCTCGACCGGTACCCCGCGATTATCTCGTAGTTCCTCAAAAAGAAGCTGATATGCCGCCGCCAGAGGTTTATTCCAGGCCTCTCCTTCATTTCGTTTCCGGGCAACAATCTCTTTAATCAATCCTATATAGTCGCTACGGACATGGTCGCCAGGAACAACAAACCGATCGAACAACGTGTCAGAATTTGCGGAATTGGTCATACATTTCACCTCCATTGAGCATCAACAGGCGGTTGGGAGTGTGGTCGGACAGTCAGGAAAAGCTCATCAAGTAGATTTTTCCACCTTTTTTGCTTGATCGATGAGCATGATCGGAATGTCATCACGGATCTCGTACAGGAGTAAACATTTTTCGCAAAGCAGCTCTTTTTCATCTTGCAGTTGTAAGGCTCCTTTGCATTGGGGACAAGCTAGAATTTCCAGTAAATCTTTGCTGATCATCGTTTTCGACCTTGTTTTTTAAAGGATATTTGTTGATTACCCAGTGGTGTTAATATTGCCATGCGCAACAATCGAAATTGATATTTACCTGAAACCGATTATGATTGCATGGATAAATTCCACTTAGAACCTTTCCAATTACTTCAGGCTTCAGGTACAGAATGAAACAACAAATTGGTTTTATCGGCGGCGGTCAGATGGCAGAAGCTCTCATCAGAGGAATAATCGCATCAGGCCTGTATCACAAAGGCAATATTCTCGTTTCAGAGCCAAATGATTTCAGGCGAGAACATCTGGAAGATACCTACAATATCAAGACGTTCCAGAACAATCATGCCATCTTTGAGAAAAGCAAGGTGATTATTTTGGCGGTCAAACCCCAGACTATGAAAGCAGTTCTGGAAAATTGTCGGGAATGCATCCAGTCGCATCATATCCTCATCAGCATCGCTGCCGGCCTACCGATCTCTTTTTATATCAAGACAATCGGCAAGAAAGAAACAAAAATAGTCCGTGTCATGCCCAACACCCCGGCGTTAGTGCTGGAAGGAGCCTCCGCTCTCAGTAAAAATGAAAATGTCAGCGATAAGGAATTGCGTGTTGCCGAAGAAATATTTCTTGCCGTCGGAGAAGTTGTCATTCTCGACGAAGTCCATCTCGATGCAGTTACCGGTCTGAGCGGTTCCGGTCCGGCATATGTGTTTTCCTTCGTTGAAGCACTGATCGACGCCGGTGTTAAATCGGGACTCACCCGGGTGGTCTCCGAAAAGTTGGCACTCCAAACCATTGCCGGATCGGTAAAACTCCTCAGAGAAAGCGGTGAGCATCCCGCTGCCTTGAGAGGAAAAGTGACATCACCTGGCGGCACTGCCATAACTGCCCTGCATGTCCTGGAAAAGGTTGGTTTTCACGGCATCATCATGGATATCGTTGAAGCCGCCGTCAATCGCTCCAAAGAACTCGGCAAACTTGAATGACCTACAATTCGACACCCTTCAGAACCACAAGAAGACTCGCCATCCGCAGAACCGGCCTGATCACTAAGAAAGATGACGACCGGCCTGACAAATATGCCGTGATGCTGGCCCATTGGTTGCAAGAGAAAGGCATCAGCGTTACCCACAATGACATCACTGCCGATCTCGATATAATCATCGTCCTTGGTGGAGACGGCACTCTTCTGCACATCGCCGAAACCGCCGCCCGTTACTCCATTCCTGTCCTCGGCATAAATATGGGTAATCTCGGATTTCTCACGGAACTCACCGAAAGCGAGACGTTCCTTGCCCTGGAAAAAATTCTCGAAAGTGAGGTTACAATTGAAAACCGCTTGATGCTCCGAACCCGAATTCTTTCCGAGGACAAGCAAACAGCTTACAGGTACGCCCTCAACGACGTCGTCATTACAAAAAACGTCCTTGACCGCTTGCTCAACCTCCGAACGGTCGCCAATGGACAATACATTACGACCTACAGGGCCGACGGCCTCATCTTTTCATCACCGACAGGCTCGACGGCCTACAACCTATCAGCGGGAGGCCCTCTGGTCTACCCCGGTCTGGCAACAATAACCGTCACGCCCATATGTCCCTTTATGCTGAGCAGCCGACCAATAATTCTTCCTGCCGACAAGCGGATAAAAACCCGATATGAAACCGGCAATAAAAGCGAACGGGCGCAGGTGATCATCGATGGCCAACCCTTCTGGGAAATGAAAAATGGTGACGAATTGGAAATACAGACCGCCAAGCATTTTCTCCAACTCGTGGTCTCCTCCACCCGGGATTATTTCACAATTCTTCGCAACAAACTGCACTGGGGATACCAAGAGAAGGAGGGAGGGGAAGTCAGCTGATACAGTAGGGAGACATAAGCTTCATCTTCTTTTTTTTATTCGGTATTTCTTCATTTTATATTGCAACAGGCTCTTGGTGATACCAAGCTTTTCTGCCGCTCTGGCTTGCACATAATCGGTATCAACAAGGGCCTGCACAAGCATTTTTTTCTCGATTACGTGGAGCACGTCGTTCAAACCGGTATCCTCTGGGAACATCAATCGGAGGTCGATCTCCTGCCCCAGATTACTGGTTTCTTCAGCATACAGAATGTCCGGCTGCACATCATCCGCCTCAATCGCGTCATTGCTGCAAAGGATGGCCGCCCGTTCAATAGTGTTTTCGAGCTCTCTAATATTTCCTTCCCAGGGAAGTCGCATCAGCAGTTTGAGCGCATCGGCTGATATCTGCAGTTTCGGTTTCGCCAACTCCTTACGGTATTTTTCGACAAAATATTCCGCCAACAACTGCATGTCGTCCATTCTATCCCTGAGCGCCGGCAAAGTGATGGGAATCACATTCAACCGATAAAATAAATCTTCTCTGAACCTCCCGACCGATACTTCTTCGCGAAGATCCTTGTTTGTGGCACTGATTATGCGTACATCGATCTCAATGGTTTTCCCTCCACCTACACGTTCAAAGGTTTTTTCCTGGAGAATACGGAGCAGCTTCGACTGCAAGGCCAGCGGAATCTCGCCGACCTCATCCAAAAATATCGTTCCGGTATCAGCCAGTTCAAACCTCCCTTTACGCATGGCTACCGCCCCGGTAAATGCTCCTTTTTCATGGCCGAATAGTTCGCTCTCCAGAAGGTTTTCCGAAAGAGCCGCACAATTGACGGCAATAAACGGCCTCGACTCACGTGGGCTGTTTACGTGAATTGCCTTGGCCACCAGCTCTTTGCCGGTACCACTTTCGCCGGTGATCAAAACCGACGCATGGGTTGGGGCAACCTTTTCGATGAGTTGATACACTTGAATCATTTTCGGGTTTTTTCCAACCATCCCGCCAAAACCTCTCTTGCCTTTGATTTCGTCACGTAGTCGGCTGTTTTCACGAACGAGAGAGTAATGCTGAGCAGCTTTTTTCAAGGTGATGATTAACTCATCATTAGAAAAAGGCTTGGCGAGATAGTTGAATGCACCAGCTTGCATCGCCTGCACTGCCTTATCAACTTCTGCAAAAGCAGTGATGACGACCACAGGAAGGTCCTGATTCATTTCTTTGATTTTGTCGAGTAATTGCAAACCGTTCATTCCAGGCATCTGCATATCGGTTATCACTATATCAAGATCAACCGCCTCAACAACCTTCAACCCTGCCGGACCATCTGCAGCGGTAAAAACCTCGAAGCCCTCATCTTTCAAAAGTTCCGACAGGACAACGAGATAATTGGGTTCGTCATCTACAACAAGAATCGAATACATAGTCATTGTTTTTTCCCTTCAATCAAGTGGCTCTGTGCGTAATTTCTAACAATTACTCCCCTGACGTTTCTTCATTTCTTCCAACAGTTCCAAGGGTACCGAACAGTTTTTTCCACCGGCAAGAGTCGTGCCTGGTCGAATGGAGCCATGATAATCACTTCCTCCAGTTATGAGAAGATCTAGCTTTTTGGCCATGGCCAAAAGCTTTTTTTTGAATTGGCGCGAGTGCGTCGGATAATATACCTCAATACCGTCAAGACCTGCTGCCCGCAGCTCACTAATGACGGCAGTAGCGTCTTGTCCTGACTTCTCTATTTGCTGTGGATGGGCCAGTACCGCAAGACCTCCGGCATTCTTTATCATGGTAATGGCCTCATCAGCTCGCAATACATAGCGGGGAGCATAGGCCAAGCCCCCTCTCGCAAGATATTTTTCAAAGGCTTCATCCATGTTCTTCACCAGGCCTTTCTTCATGAGAATCTGGGCAATATGTGGTCTGCCACTTTGTCCATGGCCGGATATTTTTTCCAGTTCATGTAAGTGAATATTCACGCCGAACCGATTGAGATTCTCAAGAATGATTTTGTTTCTCTCCAAGCGTCCCCCTTGAAGGCGTTTCAAGGCCAGAGTCATTGCCTTATCCGAGGGCTGGAACAAATATCCCAACAAATGTACAGCACAGTCTCCGTGTTTTATGCTGAGTTCAAGACCTGGAACAACTTCAACAGCCAGTTGATTACCAACACACCTTGCCTCTTCGGTACCGTCAATTGTATCATGGTCGGTAATAGCTATGGCCGAAAGTCCAATCCTGTGAGCATATTGCACCAGCTCGGTCGGACTCATGCTGCCGTCTGAAAATGTTGAGTGAACGTGCAGATCGATTTTCATTACCCAGAACTTACCCTTAAAAAACAACAATCCGACCGGACACAACTTTGGTCGAGAAATCTCTATCACCCTAGCCTCTTGCTCCCTACAGTATAACAACATTCATTCTGCAATAACAATACAGCTAGGCTTTATCATATATTTCCTTTACTTTTCCCAACGCTGTCCGATAAAGCTTTAATAAGAAGCACTTCACCTCATGCGGAGAAAATTATGTCTTCATATCTGTTTTATGGCCTGTCAATCCTCCTCCTTGTAGGCGGTTGTTCCGGCAGAATCCCAGAACCCATTGCATATCCCTACTCCCAGCAGCAGAAAATGGAGGCGTCCCATCATTGGCAGGTTTTGGCAGAAGATCTTGCTAATCGCATCAATAATGAACTCATTATTACCGACAACATAGCAAAAAACGTTTTTGTCAAGGAAACCTGCGGCAACGAGGGATTACCCTGCAGCCCCACAGAAACAAGCACTTTTAACGAAGCATTTCGGGATTTACTGATCACCAATCTTGTTGGCTTCGGTATTCCAACAACACAACAGAAAGACGACGAAACACTGGAAATTCTTTACAAAGTGCAGGTCGTCCGCCATAGGGGAGAACGTCTACGTACCATTCAACCAGGTTTGCTGACCGGTCTTTCTGCCGCGATCGTGGTTCTTCGCAATGCTCCCTCCAATGTTGTCACCCTCGCTTTAGGAACTGCACTCGATGTAGCCAATTCGAATATGACGATCAATGGCAATTACGAAATAATTATTACCACCTCGATGCTCTCAGGCGAAAAATATCTCTTCAGAGCCTCGGATATTTATTATATCAATGATAAAGATTTCTGGCATTATCAAGACCGTATGCCACAGGCGAAAACCATGAAGCTTACCAGCCAGGAAAATTATAAAATTCAGGATCAGAAGAAACCCTTACCGGAAACGTTCAAATTGGCTCCCGCAAACGTGAATCCACCTGCACCGGCAGATAACAAGCCTGCTCCTGCAAACGAGAATCAGCCCGCGTCGGCAGATAAAAAAGATATCTAGAGGTAAAGTGAATCATGAAATACCACCATATTAATCGGCGGTCGCCCTCCCTACACCAGACTGCATCATGCTTTCTTATGGGTATGTTCATGCTGCTTGCAACGGGATGCTCAGACTTCAATGGCACACGGTTCGAGAAATATCTAGGTAAAGACACTGATTTAATCAGTCTTTCTTATGAAATCGCCGAGAATCTGGTCGACCGTTCGATGCCGCCACTTATCCCAGGTAATTCAGATATGCCGATTTTGGTTACCACTTTTGTCAATAACAATGACCTCACAAGAACCTCGCGCTTCGGAAGATTGCTGCAGGAGCACATCGCTTCCAGGATTGTGCAACTCGGCTATAATGTCCGCGAGATAAAACTGGCCCGAACAATTAATATAGAACCGAAATCCGGAGAAACAGTACTCTCAAGGGATCTTACGAAAATCAGCGGTGAGCTCCAGGCCCAGGCTATTCTCGTCGGAACCCTTTCCCGTTCCGACAGATTGCTGTACATTTCAGCGAGGCTAGTTACTCCTGAGAATGGCAATATCATCGCCACGTATGATTTTCAATTATCCATGGACGACAATTTGCTGGCTTTGTTTGGATTACGCCACCAAGACGAAATTGACAATCCGATATCAGAACCAAAGCAACCGCCGGCTCGCATGTCCATCCTTTCATTTCTTTGGTAACCTCATGTCACTTCAAGGAAAGATTGTCCTCATCCCCGGTGCTTCACGCCCTATAGGGAGAGCAATTGCCCGCAAATTCGGAAAGTTAGGCGCCACCCTGGTGCTACCGGTTCACGATTGGCCTGAATCAATCACCGAAATGGAGGACGAGTTTCAAACCGCAAAATTTGATTACTTTTCCAGTGCAGTTGATCTACGACAAGAAAACGAGGTGTTAACGCTTGCGGAAAACGTCAGAGCTCGCTTTGGTGCTTTGGACTTTCTTATCAACAATATTGAACGAGGAGGTATGCCTGCAGTGCATGGCAGCTATGACCAACTCCACAATAAAGCCCAATGGGATATTGAATTAGAAACAACAATCAAAGCCAAATGGTTACTTCATCATTATTTTTACCCAATAATGCAAGACCGTGTCGGGGGCGCGATCGTGAATATCTCATCAATTGCCGCAATAACAGGTCGCAGCGGTCCAGCAGCTCCTTTTTTCAGTGACGGCTATAGCGCAGCTAACCGAGCGATCCAGTCTTTCACCGAAACATGGGCCAAAGAAGCTGCACCTACTCTGCGGGTCAATGAATTGATGCTTGGCTTTATCCAATACAGACATGGCGAGGGTACCCGAGGCTGGGAGACCTTGACGGATCAGGAGAAAAAAGATCTACACATGACAATTCTCTTGCAACGCACTGGATTTCCAGACGAAGTAGCTGCAGCAGTATATTTTTTGGCGGTGGAGGCCAGCTATATCACCAGCACTGTCCTGCGGATGGATGGCGGTTTTCCCCATGGCGGCAACAAGGTGCCACCCATCCCTCCTGGTATTTTGACCTAAAATCTGGAAAAAAAGCTGGCACAGGTATAAGGGTTTGATTGTTCTTTTAGAAGAATTCCAGCAATCTTTTAGCCTTTATCCTCGAATCTGTTTGACTTGTTACCATCTCCTCCCTCCTGTCCAGCGCCCCTGATCTGTTTCAGGCCATCCTCAGCAATTTTTCCAACAGTTACTGTTGCCAAGGTGTTATCGACAAACAAGCGAACTTCACCGGGATGTCCGAGAAAATCAGAGATTTTTGCTGCCGCGAAACTCCCGCCCAACATTCCCAAACACCAGATAGCCAGGCCCATCACCTGGATATCTGGTGAAGGCAGGTATGCGGCAATATCGGCAAGGAGTTCTTTCGCGACCATCTCCGTTCTATGCCCTTGACACAATCGGCCTATCCCCCAAAGCAATCCCCGCTGCAGGAAAGGGAGTTCCAGATAATTACCATCCTGAAAAATCTCATCCCCATCTTCACGGAGATAGGAAACGAGCATATGCAAGTATTCATGCCGCAGGAGGGTGCAATGAAACATAATCTCTGCCATGGCTTCCGGAGCACCCCACCCTATCCCCCCTGACTCGTCATTTAAGGACCAGAGAAAACGACGCATGACATCTCTTGCCGACTCCGGGTCCTTGTCGGCCATGGCCGGAATTATCCAGCCAAATCCACAAATCGCGTGCCATCGCACCAGTTCCTGTGTGTTACAAAGAGCTGTAAAAAGAATATTGATGAGCTGATGCGGTGGATGACTATCCAGCAAACGGAAAACTCCTTTGAGATCAGGTTTTTCCAAAGCTGCCAAAAGCTCATTTTTAATCAACCTTCTGCTCATACCGGTTCGCTCAACTACCACAGCTTGCATTTTTATCCAAGCAATCTATTGCCAACAGTATCATTGGCTTTTGTCATCAAGACGTTTCATCCCTTCCATAAGCATGCCCATGAAACCGCCAACAACATCGCGTTGTTTCTCTGCAGCCGTCAATCCCTGGGTGAATTTAAAACGACCGTCATTAAAGGTCAGGATATGATAAAAAGCCTCTTTACCAACCAGTCCTTTAAATTCAGCGTGAACCAATTCCCCTTCATTGAACATGATCACTGCCCTATTTTCTTCATACTCGATGTTGAGTCTGCCCGTCTTTTGATTGACATTAATCATCTGACATAATTCGACCAGCGAAATATCCGACAATTGACCAACCATGCCTGACGCCAATTCCTCCGCCCGCTGCATATTCATTCTGGTAATTCTGCTGACCACCAGCTTGTAGAAAAAGACCTGAAGCGCTGGGAATCGATTGAGGATATGGCGAAAATTTTTATGGTTCATCACTGCAACCTTGCACGCCTCTGCAGCCATAATGGTGGTCGTAACCCTTTCTCCCGAGAGCAAGCTCATTTCGCCAAAGACTTCCCCACAACCAAGTTCAACCAGGGTCACCCCGTGGTCATCAATGACTTCAGCTTTCCCGGAGACCAGGATGTAGAGTCGATTGCCAGGGTCACCTTTCTGGGTTATCGGAAACTGCCAAGGATACTCAACAAGTTCAAGAAGAGTAGAGAGATCGAGCAAGTCGTCATTGGACAAGGGTGCAAAAATATCTATTGCTCGTAGCAGTCCTGCAAAGCCGGCGGTTGTCAGTATTTTTTCCCGTCGTTCGGCGGCTGCCAGCAGTTTCATCTGAAGAGTGGCGAACTCTTTCTCTTTTTTATATTCAAAGCGAATCACTCCGACGCAGCCACCACACTCAAATTTTGCTTTTGTGTCACTCCCCTGGGAATAACTTTCGTAACTGTTGTCTGCAGAGGTCAAGTCAATGAGTTCTCGGGCGAGTACAAGGCAAGTCGGCTTACCGACGGGAAGAGTGAGAATTCCCTCACTGACCCTCAGTTCCTCCCTGACATTGTAGAGCGGGCAGTGATCTTCTTCAGTAATAATGAATATTCCATTGCGAAACAGCATGCCGCTCCCCGCTCAATCCGATTTACTAAAGAGAAGGTAAATCACCACCCCAAGCGCTGCCGCCCCGCCAAAGACAACCGGCAGGATTTTCCCAACCTGTAACTCATTGCCGACAAAAAGGGAGTTCATATAAGGGGTTCCAGATACCCACCATGCGCCAAGAAAAATTGAAAGGATAACTAAATCTTTCCATTTCTGTTTGTAGATCATATACCCAAACATTACGGCGAAAGGGACAATAAACCATGGGTTGGCAAATAATCCGTTATAATCAACATCTCTGATTTGTTCCTGCAGATGCGTTGAAGCAAACCATGTACTCAGTTTTCCCAAGATTTCCATACCATTTTCCTTATTAAAAACCATTAGTTAAAAACCAAAACATTTTATGGTTATACAATTTTGATACTTTACTCAATTTTAATTACGGTGACATTATTTTTCCAACCATTTCTCTGATCGAGCCCCACTAGCCAAAAAAAAGAATGGTGATCTTTCGTCTTAAATCCTTCAATAAGCGTTCAGATCTGGCTTTAAATAAATAATAGATGTAAAGTTTCAAGTCATCATCAATCGAACATTTTGCACACACAAATTTAAAAAAGCACCTTATCTGGTGACGATGCAACAAATTAAAACCAACATCATTCTCATCGGTATGCCGGGGTCCGGTAAGAGCACCGTAGGGGTAATTTTGGCGAAAATGCTTGCCAAATCTTTTCTTGATACGGATATTCTCATCCAGAATCTGGAGAACAAAACCTTACAGGATATAATCGACCGTGCAGGACACATGGTGTTGCGAGAAGTTGAAGAACGAGTGTTGCTCAGTATCTCCTGCACTGATTACGTTATTGCAACCGGTGGCAGTGCTGCTTATAGCGAGACGGCGATGAACCATCTGCAGCAACACGGAATTATAATCTATCTCCATGCCGACCTTCAGGCATTGCAGACAAGAGTACGAAATTATGAAACCCGCGGTTTGGCAAAACGACCGGAGCAGAGTTTCCAGGATCTGTTCAATGAACGTCTGGCACTCTATGAAAAATACGCTGACATTGCTATTGAGAGTTCGAACCTTACTCAGGAGCAGGTCTGTGAGACGATTATCGAGAGACTCCACCAACAGGACACCAACAATTAGGATTGGTCATCATTAGCAGCATGTAAACCAACAGAATAATAACGGGATACAGAAAAATGAAAACGTTGGTAACCGGTTGTTCCGGCTTGATTGGCAATGCATTGATTGAATATCTCTTTCAGAGAGGACATTCCATTCAGTGTCTGAAGCGTAACAAGGGCTCTGAACAGAACCATTTCTGGGCAACCCAACTTCTGCCTACGAATACGGAAAATGTGTTTGACACTGTCATACACCTGGCAGGAGAAAATGTAGCGGAGGGAAGGTGGACAGTAGCTCGTAAGGAACGAATTCTCAAAAGCCGGGTTGAAGGCACAAGACAACTTATTGATTACATATCCATGTTGGCAATAAAGCCAAAGGTCTTTTTATGCGCTTCTGCGATTGGCTACTATGGCCACAGTATGGACGAAATATTCAATGAAGACAGTCGATTAGGCCACGGTTTCTTGGCCGATGTCTGTCATCATTGGGAAAGACAGACCGATCGGCTGGCGGCGATGGGCGTTCGAACGGTGAATCTTCGTTTTGGCATGGTTCTCAGTCCAAAAGGTGGGGCTTTGCATAAAATGATTCCACCCTTCAAAGCACGGCTTGGAGGAATGCTTGGCAATGGACAACAATTTATCAGCTGGATAAGTATTAGAGATTTGGTGGCAATAATTGATTTTATTATCAATCAACCGTATATTCAAGGGCCGGTAAATATTGTCAGCCCTATTCCTACCAATAACAAGATTCTCACTGAAACCCTTGGCCGCGTACTCAATCGCCCGGCATTATTAAGAATTCCAGCTTTTCTAGTAAAACTGCTGTTTGGCCAGATGGCAGAGGAGATGCTGCTTTGCAGTACCAGAGTCACGCCGAAGGTACTTCTCGAGACCGATTACAATTTTCAGGATCAATCCCTGGAAGCGGTTCTTCGGTATTGCCTTGAAACCAATGACTCACCCCGACCAGTGGAATGAGTCTTTAACGAAGAATTCTCCACCGAAAAAAGCAAATTTTTAAACGCCGGTTATCCTCGCCACCGCCTCTTCATATCTTAGCCTGGTTTTATTGACAATATCCTCGGGCAGAACCGGCGGGGGAGGGTTTTTATCCCAGTCCAGAGTCGATAAATAGTCCCGAAGATACTGTTTATCAAAACTTGGCTGCGATTTTCCCGGTTTATATTTATCGACCGGCCAAAAGCGCGAAGAATCAGGTGTCAACACCTCGTCTATCAGGATAAGCCTGCCCTCTAACTCACCAAGTTCAAACTTGGTGTCGGCAATTATTATACCTTTTGACAAAGCAAAATCTGCTGCTTTTTCATAGAGAGCAATACATATCTCCTTTATTTTATGCGCTTTGTCTGTTCCAAGCATGTCTTCGGTTTGGGCCAAAGAGATGTTTTCATCGTGATTTCCCAGAGCCGCTTTTGTGGAAGGAGTGAAAAGCGATTGAGGAAATTTATCTGATTCCTTCATTCCTTCCGGCAAATGAAAGCCACAAACAACCGGATCCTTTTTATAGGCGCTCCAGAACGATCCGGAAAGATACCCACGAACAATACATTCGATTGGAAGCGGCTGAGTTTTTTTAACCAACATCGATCTTCCCGACAACTGTTCAGCATAAGGTCGACAGATTTCCGGATACTCCTCGACAGCAGAAGAAATGAGATGGTTTTCGACTATATCGCCCAACAGGTTAAACCAAAACAGGGAAAGCTGAGTGAGCACCGCACCCTTGCCCGGTATAGCCTCGTTCATGACTACGTCATAGGCTGATATTCTGTCGGTGGCAACCATGAGCAATTTATCGGCATGTCCGGGGATCGCGTACATATCCCGAACTTTTCCCCGATGTTTGAGAATGAGATTGGGAAATTTTGTCAATAATACCGGTTTAGTCATGGTGTCCTACTCCTTGGAAAATGGATAATAGATTTTATTTGGTTGATTTTTTCACTGTCGCAGCCGGATACCGGGTGCAAGCGGGGTTATCAAATGTAGTCAGTTCCGCGGTGAGAGAACCTATAAGAATTTTGGAATTTATTTTTATCGGAACCCTGCATTCATCATTAGTATACCAGATTACAGTATCGCCTTTCTTGTCATATAAACCTTTAAAAGTCATTACCGGCATGATTTCCACGGTGTTTACCGGGCCGATGAGGGTTTCATCAAAGTGCTTTGTTGCAATTGCATTTACTACAACTTCCACCCTTTTCTTGTCGGCGAAAGTCGGTACAATAAATCCTCCCCCCAGGGGGAAATCCATTAGCCTGCTGTTAAAAAAAGAGGAAAATTCATTATTAGTTTCTCCATCAACCTTGAACAAGCCTTCAAGTTTATTATTTTTCATATACTTGATTTCACCGGTTTCCTGATTGAACTCAATCACCCTGTGGGCTCGGTATTTATAGCCCTCTTTTTGCCAGATTTCATAGTGATAAGGCAACCGTTTAGGCCCCCTGACCCGGGTAACATGCAGGTCTTTGATTGGATAAATAAGGTCAATAGCAGCGTTTTTGGTTGTTACCGTTGCCCGTATTTCGTATTCGTCGCCTTCGCCTGGCAGAGAAAGTATCTGGAGCTGTAATTCGCCTATTTTTATCCCACCTGTCCAGGAGACATCATAAACGAGATTTTCTTTTCCTGAATAGCCTGTAGCCAGTAAAGCGGGGTCGATCACGCCATAGGGCGGGATTGAATGATTGACAGCTGCACTCGCATCGCCGGAAAATGCAAAAGTTGCCCTCATCAAGCCGACAATTACCACAAACACTAGCGTCCGTAGGATGATCATGGAGTCACGTCACTGATGTCATGAGCGAGAGCCAGGTTGCAGTAAAAAGAGTAACACTGATAAAACCGTTCATCGAGAAAAAAGAAGCATGAATGCGTGACAAATCTTCAGGTTTCACAAGCAGATGCTGATATAAAAGTGCTCCTGCTGCGACAACAACCCCGCCGTAATAGAATCCATTCAAATGTGATTGCCATCCGGTGAGAAGGAAAAAGATAAAAGCCAGGGCATGAAAGCAACCGGCCAATCGAAAGGCATTCCGCTTCCCCATCCGCGAAGGCAGCGAATATAACCCGGTATTTTTGTCGAAATCAGCATCCAGGCAGGCATAAATTGTATCAAAACCTGCTACCCAAAAAAGTACGCCAAGCGAAAGCATATATGGATAGTCATTCAAGGTTCCTGCTACGGCCACCCAGCCACCGAGGGGTGAAAAAGCCAAGGCAAGACCAAGAAACAGATGACAAAGGAAAGTAAACCTCTTGGTAAGCGAATAAAACAGGGTCAAGCTGAGAGCAAAAGGTGCCAACTGCAAGGTCAGGGTATTCAGTTGCAGGCAGGCAAAGAAGAAAAGCAATCCGGCCAATACAACCATCCCCCAGGCCTCACAGAGTTTCACAGCTCCTGCGGGTATCGCTCTGGCTGCAGTTCGCGGATTGTTTTTATCAAACTTGCGATCTACAATCCTGTTAAAACCCATGGCGCAAGTTCTTGCACCAACCATAGCGAGGACGACCCACAGTATTACCGACCACTTCGGCATACCTCGTCCGGCAAGAAATGCTCCGGTGAAGGCAAATGGCAGGGCAAAAATCGTCAGCTTGAACTGGATCATCTCCAGCAAGACAGCTATTTTACTTATAATTGTTTTGGATCGCTCCATCTTCTTCTCTCGGGAATAGCCAGTCCCAGCTGATCTGCCAAACGCCAGGAGTATGTCTCCGCCGCCTCGGCAAGCGTTTCTGGGCGTAGATAATAGCTTGGCATTGTAGGACAAATAACTGCGCCCGCATCATGAGCAGCCAGCATGTTTTTCAGGTGAGTTCTGTTGAGTGGCGTTTCTCGAACAGCAAGCACCACTTTCCGCCCTTCTTTAAGCATTACATCTGCTGCCCGGTGAATGAGATTCAGTGAAAGCCCGCCGGCAATAGCTGCAAGGGACCCCATGGTACATGGCAGAATCACCATTGAGACATAATCACTTGATCCTGAAGCGGGCGGTGCGGAGAGATCCTCAGGGGCAAACCAGCATGAGACACCTGGCAGTTCTTCTGGGCTGAACCCCTGTTCCATTTTCAGAACATTTCGGCCAGATACCGAACATACGCCATGCACGAGTATATCAAGACCGGAAAGAGCGTTAAGAAAGGATGTAACAAAAAGCATCCCGCTGGCTCCGGTTATCCCGAGCAATATTTTTTTCTTTTCATGCCTCGTATTCATTTCTTTTCATCCTAGGCTCATTGCCGATAAACGAGACATTTTTTCCTCTCTCTGAGGGGAAGGAGAGGATATTGAAAAAACCATCCTCCAATGGAGATTATCCCTAAGATAACATTTGCAAGGAAATCTATCATCAACCCGAAGTGAAAAGGCTCGAAAATATTTTTAGCGGCAAGGCATTTGCACCTACCTCTCTCCTTTTAATGAGAAAACTAAAAAAAGCTTCAAGCGCTTTGCGTTTTTGTGCACTTAAGTCGTGTTCAATCGCCACTAAATACTCGTAGCATCTTTTTTCCGACATGGGAATACGTTGTGCCGATATTTGGCATATCGACTTGAGATCATTTTTGCCTTCATCACGACACCTGAGTAACTCCCGGTGAATATCAACCAGTATCTCAGGGTGCAATTCGCAAAATTCCTCACGCACGGCACAAACGGAGAAAACAAAAGGTAATCCGGTTTCCCGTTTCCAAATATCTCCTAGATCGAATTGATAAAGATACGTGGATTTATCTACCAAACGGAGAGCATCATCGCCTATGGCCAGTATGGCCTTATATTCTTTTCCCTCAGCAGCCAGAATATCGCCGGTCGCATATTCCGGTTGCACATGTTGGAAGTCCTCCAATATAATTTTCACCAGACTGACTGAAGTTTCCGATTGAGAACTGAGGAGCACCGGCATGCCGTCAAGGTGTTCCATGGGGACGTGGGAAAAGAGAAATACCGAGCCAACAGGCCCATTGGCACTTATAGAAAGTCCTGAAAGAATCTTATATTTTTCCGCATGGGCAGCATATTCATAGCTTGACACAAAACCAAGATCGATTTGACCTTCAGCCAATTGCCGGTTCAAAACGGCCGGCGCAGCTTCTATCATCTGCCAATTTTCATGATGAACGCTGCTTTTCCATTTTTCGTGTATAGGCGCAGTATTAAGGTATTTGACCATGCCTATTCTGGCAATTGTCTCATTGGATTTTCTCATAAAAACCTTTTCGTTACCTTTTCCAAGCGTTATTAATGTGTGGAAGCCCAGGCAATCTCAGAAGGTTGTCCGCCAGTTACCAGTTCCTGGATTACCCGGCTCTTATCTCTGCAGCACGAGAGAGCAGGTGATGATACATGCAATATTTGCGACCTTTTACCAGGCACTAGGCTACCAAAGTCTTCGTCCCGGTGGAGGGCTTGCGCTCCACCCAGCGTTGCCATGGCCAAGATCAACTCGTATGTCACTTGCGGATGATCTTCAGCCAACAATTGCATTTCGCGCCATAGATTGATACTTTCATTCGAAGCGAGAGAATCGGTACCAAGAGACGGTAAGATCCCCGCCGCAAGCATCTGTTCAACAGGAGCTCTGCCAACATGCAAAAACCGATTGCTGCCTGGACAGAGACAGATATATGCCCCCCTCTCGGCTACCAGAGCTAATTCCCTTTCCGAGACATGCACGGCATGGACCAACAGGGTGTTTTTATCAAGAATGCCTAGATGGTCAAAATAGAATATGGTCCCGACATAGCCCTGCTCGGCAAAGGCAAATGTACCATCCCAACTCTTTCTGGATTCGAGAAAATCGCGAAAACAACCAGTACCAAAGCGCAGAAATTCCAATTCAGCCGCACTCTCAGCGGTATGAACCGAAAAGATATGGTCGAGCTGCCTGCATCTCTGTTTGGCAGAGACAAATAAATCAGGACTGGTTGAATAGGCAGCATGAACACAGACCGGATAACGGTCGGGCATCCCTGCAATATTTTTCTTTGCGACCTGTAACGCCTGACGATTTGGAGCAAGGCATTCAACCATACGAATAACCTCAGGCCAACCTTCCCCTTTCTGCTCGTATAATTCGGGAAAAACTGTGTTTCCGATATCAGCTACAAGAGCCACGCCGGAGACAAATTGATCACGGAGTGCAGCACTGAAAGCGTCAATCACATGCGAACGATCCGGCGTTTCATTCTGTCGTCTCGTTAAAAGTTCGGATATCCAATCGGTAAAGGTACTCTCTGGCGACATCGGGGCAATATCACAAATATGGGACAGTTCCAGATGCATATGACCGTTAACCAGCCCAGGCATCAGTACCGAATTATACTTGGACTCTTCGGTACCATGAAATTTCAGAAGAATATCAGGTCGTTTGCCGATCTCAATTATTCTGCCGTTCTCAATAACTATGCTCCCGTCACTTATGACCGGTGTCGTCACAGGAACGACCCATTCGGCAGAAAGAATTTCCATGCTTTCTTTTTCAAAAACCCCTTGGCAAGATGTGGCAACGCTTTATTCCAACTCTGGCAAAAAGAGTCGGAAGTTGTTTATTTGACGAGGGTGTAGTCCATTAATCGTTGGGCCGGTTGAAATCCGGCATCGATTACAAGTTTTCGAATATCCTGCTCTGACAGTCGAAAACTGACACCGGCCGCTGCAACAACATTTTCTTCTATCATCGTACTACCGAAATCATTTGCACCAAACGAAAGAGAGAGTTGCGCGACTTTTGGGCCCTGAGTTACCCAAGATGCTTGAATATTATCAAAATTATCGAGATATATTCTTGATAGGGCCAAAGTCCGAAGATATCCAAATGCGGTTGTCTTTTGTATATCAGGTAATGCCGAATTACCCGGCTGGAACGGCCAAGGGATAAAGGCGGTAAAGCCTCCAGTTCGATCTTGCAGTTGTCGCAGTCGTCGGAGATGTTCAAGCCGTTCTTCCCGTGTTTCCACATGCCCGAACATCATTGTAGCGGAGGTTCGAAGTCCTTGATGATGCGCCTCTTCCATAACCCCAATCCACTCATCAGCTGTGCATTTCCTGGGCGCTATCACCTTTCGCACGTGATCACTGAGAATTTCAGCACCCCCACCCGGAATAGAATCAAGACCTGCCGCAATAAGCCGACGGAGAACTTCCTTCACAGGTTTGCCTGAGAGACCGGCAAAATGACAAATCTCCGGCGGAGAGAATCCATGGACGTGAATGCCGGTGCTTTTCATGTACCGGACCATTTCCTCATAATACTCAAGAGGTTGCCCTGGATGAAGACCACCTTGTAAGAGTATCTGCGTGCCACCAAGGGCCTGAGTTTCTCGTATTTTTTCTGCAAGTTCGGCAAAGCTTAGAAGGTACCCGCCCTTTTCTTCAGGTGCTTTGAAAAAAGCACAGAATTTACAGGCAGAAATACATATGTCTGTATAATTGATATTCCGATCGATAACGTAGGTTACAATCTTTTCGGGATGTTTCCGGTGGCGGATGATGTCGGCAAGGAAACCGAGCTGAAACAAATCTCCGGTCTGATCGAGGGCCAGGTAGTCTTGATCAGTTATTCTTTGGCCGGCAATGATCTTATCGTAAATATCATCAAACTGCATGAGGTCCTTTTGTTCCTTTACCTTAGGCATGGACTTCAATGACATTGTACAAGGTATCTCTCTGTACCGGAATTCGGCCGGCCTCTTTGATGAGACGGATGAGAGTGCGACTGCCTATGGCTTGAGCCGTTTCAGCACCGGCCATATGGGTGATAACTTCTTCTTTGACTGTTCCGTCCATATCATCCGCCCCAAAAGAGAGGGCTATCTGGGCCATTTGCGGGCCAATCATCACCCAATATGCCTTGATATGTGGGAAATTATCGAGAAAGAGTCGGGCGACGGCAATATTCTTCAGATCGTCAAGTCCGCTGGTCCTGGGAAGTTCAGACATGGCGGTATTCTTTGGGTGGAAAGCAAGAGGAATAAATGCGAGAAAACCTTGTGTCTCATCTTGGGCATCCCGCAACGCCGTCAGATGTTCAAGCCGTTCCTCCAGGGTTTCAATATGCCCATAGAGCATGGTGGCGTTGGTGTTAAGGCCTATCCTGTGCGCTGTTTTTGCGATCTCAAGCCATTGCTGACCAGGGAGCTTTCTCTCGCAGGTCAGTTGCCTGATTCTCGGGCTGAAGACCTCTGCTCCACCTCCCGGCAACGAACCCAATCCGGCTGCCTTTAAGAGCCCGAGGGTATCACTCACTGAATTGCCTGAAAGTTCTGCGAGGTGGGCAATTTCCACACAAGTAAAGGCCTGAATATGCACCTCCGGACGGACCTCTTTTATCCCATGCAACAGTTGGATATAATATTCAAAAGGCAAATCAGGATGGATACCGCCCACCATATGTATTTCGGAGATCGGTTCTGAGAGACGGTCTCTGACTTTTTGCTTCACCTCTTCAACACTCATCTCGAAAGCCAAGGCAGAATTCTTGTCCCGACCAAAGGCGCAAAATTTACAAAGATTACTGCAGATATTCGAGTAGTTGATGTGCTGGTTATAAATAAAATAGGCCTTATCGCCGTTCAATCTGTTCTTGACCAGATTGGCGATGTATCCTAACGCCAGGATATCATGGCTTTTATACAATTGAAAGCCGTCGGCAGAGTTCAATCGTTCCTTGCTGATAACTTTTTCCAGAATACTACCAAGTCCTGCGTTATATATATAATTTTTCACAGCAAAATAAATAACCGGACGATGACTCCGGCAAAAAATGAAGGATTGTAACTAATCGATAAAAAACTTCAATTTATCACGACGACTTGAATGGCGTAATCTATTCAGCGCCTTTTTTTCAATCTGCCGGATGCGTTCCCGAGAGACGTTGAAGAGCTTACCAATTTCTTCGAGTGTGTATTCCGCTTTCTCACCAATGCCAAAACGCAAACGAATGATTTTCTCTTCTCTTTCACTCAGGGTTTCAAGAATATCGTTGACCCTGCCGGATAGCTCTCTGGTCTGCACTGCATCGTAGGGAGACTGGGACTCCTGATTTTCGAGGAAATCGCCAAGGGTGGAATCATCATCGCCCACCGGTGTTTCAAGAGAAATCGGCTCCCGCGATGCTTCGAGAATTGAGAGGATCTTATCCATAGGCAAATTGGTCGCCTTGGAAATTTCCAGAGGGGTAGGTTCTCTTCCTAGCTCTTTAAAAAGAGCATAAAATGCTTTGAAAAACTGACTTCTGAGTTCAAGAAAATGCACCGGCAAACGAATGGTTCTGGTTTTATCCAGAATCGCCCGGGTAATAGCCTGGCGAATCCACCAACTGGCATAGGTGGAAAATTTATTGCCTTTGGTGTAGTCAAAGCGAAAAACCGCCCGCATCAACCCGAGGTTCCCTTCCTGGATCAGGTCGGCCAAAGTCAAGCCCTGATGCATATAGCGTTTGGCAATGGACACCACAAGCCTGAGGTTTGCCCGGATCATAGTATCCTTGGCTACCTCAATGGAACGGCTGTAGGCCTCCATTTTTGCCTGCAGTTCAAAAAGCTCTCGAATTTCCGTATATTTTTTGGCTGCGCTCAAAACCGTATAGCGCATAAAATTGAGCTGTTGCTTTTTTGGTTTGAGCGTGGGATCGCGCTTTTCCCAAAGGTCAATGCGCTCCCGTAATATTTGGACCTCCTTGACCCCGGAGTTGTCCTCACGAATTGCGCTTATTATCGATTCAAATCCCTGGCGAATGGTTTTGCTGTATTTTGCTTCTTCTTCCGGGGTCAAAAGATCGAACCGCCCCATTTCCCTCAGGTAGGTAGTGGTTGTTTCTTCCGCCTCATGGCTATCATCATCAGCCAGAATGATGTCTTCCTCCTGAACGCCATCAGGAGAGCCTTCATCAGTTTTTTCCCAGACTTCACCGGACAATGTCCGTTTCTCGCCACCCTTTTCAACCGTCACTATTTCGATCGAATGAGCTCCAAGAAAATTAAAAATCGACTCTATATCGTTAGGGTCTTTGATGTCATCTGGTAATAACTCATTTAAATCATCAAAGCTAATACAGCCTTCTTCCTTTCCAGCTTTGAGAAGGTTTTCTTTTAGTTCAGGCAGCACCAGTGACCACTCCATGTCTTGAATTTAAAGAACAGTCTATTGAGCCGTTGCAAAATGGCATTTTCAATAGTCTCAAGAGAACCAAACAGATGATTTTAAAGATCTTTTGGCAAAAAAAAAGCCGACGAGAAGGACCTCGTAAGCGTATAGTAATGCTGAGAAGCGCATATAAGTACAGTATTTGTCAGTAAATAGCAATTTATAAAATAAAACATGACAACATCGGTTTTCCTCTGCTCTTCACATTTTTAAATTTATATTATAGCATCAATAAAACGATATTCAAGGTACGATGAAGCTTTTCTTTCCTCTTCATTTCTTTACTGCCGGTGAAATTTTCGAATCACACCGAGAAAGGTGCTCCTCATTGCTATGATAAAAAAACGTTCGAGCGGTATTCTCGCCCACATAACCTCCCTCCCCTCGCCCTATGGAATTGGCGATATCGGCTTGTCAAGCTATGCCTTTATTGATTTTCTTGTTGATTGCGA
Organism: Pseudomonadota bacterium; assembly: GCA_043798185.1. Lineage (GTDB taxonomy): Bacteria > Desulfobacterota > Desulfobulbia > Desulfobulbales > Desulfocapsaceae > Desulforhopalus_A. The sequence continues at coordinate 65,561 of JAZDOW010000229.1, forward strand.
TCAGAGTTACTGGCAGTTTCTGCCCACTGGACCAACCAACGGACTGTTTGACAATTCGCCCTATATGAGCACATCGGCATTTGCCGGTTCCCCTTTGCTTATTTCCCCGGAGTTGCTTTTTCAAGAAGGACTTCTTTCTCAATCAGATCTTGATACTAGACCTCCTTTTTCTCCGTATTTCACAGAATTCGACAATGTGCATCGGTATAAAGACACACTTCTGTACAAGGCATACCAACAATTTCACTCCAATACTAGTCCCGGGTACGTCTCTTTTCTTGATACCAACACGTGGCTTGATGACTATGCCGTTTTCATGACTCTCAAAGAACGTTACCACAACGCCGGATGGTTTGACTGGCCAAAAGAATTTGCAACACACAACCAACCGTTCCTTCAAGCTTTTCTTGAAGATAATATTGAAAAGGTGAATTATTTCCGATTCGAGCAGTTTGAATTTTTTCGGCAATGGCATCTTCTGCGCCAATATGCCGCCAAGCGGAACATCTCCCTGATTGGTGACCTTCCTATTTATGTCAGTTATGATAGTGTCGATGTCTGGGCGAACCAGTCGATATTCTCTCTTGATCGTAACACCCTGAAACCGACGAAGGTATCAGGTGTCCCTCCAGATTATTTCAGCGAAACCGGTCAGCGATGGGGTAATCCGCTCTACGACTGGCATAACTGCGACAAAAATATACGAAACGACCTTTTCGACTGGTGGTCCGCTCGTCTTGCACATCTTTTTGATCTCGTCGATATTACCCGTATTGACCATTTCCGTGGCTTCGAATCCTTCTGGGCAATACCCGACGAAAATGAGACAGCAATCGAAGGGGAATGGTTAAAAGGACCGGGTGCAGGTTTTTTTACAAAACTTACTGAAAAGCTGGGAATACTGAATATTGTTGCCGAAGATCTTGGTATTATCACCCCTGAAGTTGAATTATTACGTGATGAACTCGGCTTTCCAGGCATGAAAGTTCTGCAATTCGCCTTTGACGGCAACAAAGACAACAACTTTCTACCTTACAACTACCGGTCGTCTCATTGTATTGTCTATACCGGCACGCATGACAATGACACGACTGTCGGCTGGTATTTGAGCGATAAAATTGACGACGAGTGCCGAGCAACGATAAAAAAATTGGCAAACAGATCTCTTCACGACCAGAACGGCATCAATAAAGACCTCATGTATCTCGCCCAATCCTCCATTGCCATACTCTGCATTTTTCCCCTGCAAGATGTCCTTGGATTCGGCAACGATTGCAAGATGAATAGCCCTGGAATCCCAAAAGGCAACTGGACCTGGCGTTGCGCCGGCGAATTCCTCAATCCAGGGGTTGCAGAACAAATGAGAACCTCCACCAGCCTGTTTGGTCGTGGAAGAAATTCATGAATAAATCGACCAACAACAGGAAAGATGTCAACGAAATAATCGCGTCGGCGGCAACAAATAGTTGACAACGAATCTAAGGTCAGGTATAAAGTGCCACCATTTGGCCCCATCGTCTAGTGGCCTAGGACACTGGCCTCTCACGCCGGCAACAGGGGTTCGAGTCCCCTTGGGGTCACCAAGTAACAAAATCAAGGGTTTACGAGTCATATCGTAGACCCTTTTTTGATGTCAAAAAATACTATATCCAACCTGCTCAAAAAAAGGCCCGGCCAGGATCATCCTAAAGGCCTTGGCCTAAGGTCATTCTATGGTCGAGATCTTTCCAACACATCTGCATCACAAATAGATTACCGCCCCATCACACCTGCAGGGCGGTTGTCACGAGATGGTGGTTCGTCAGCGCGTGATTACAGTGAGTTGAATTATTACACTGACTACTGCTTATTGCAAACAATTTGCCAGGTAATTTCCTTTAGGTAAACCCCCGGCTTTGCCGGGGGACAATAGAAGTTTGACGGTTCCAGCAAAATAATGAAGCCTCCGAGACCGTGAACCGATCAAAGTCACGGAAAAGGAGG
>JAZDOW010000212.1:0-47039 GCA_043798185.1 Pseudomonadota bacterium
CTTCGGCCACATCGGTTAAGCGATCGAGGGTCAGATCATGAAAAGCTAAAAGTTGGTCGTCGGCGGTCATAACCACATGCAGTTCAAGGTATTCGACTCCCAGGGCAACAGCAAAGGTGGCCGCCGGCAGGCTGTTTTCAATGAGGCCTTTGCCTGCACCATTATTAGCAATAACCATTCTGGGTGAAGCTTGCACCACCTGGTAGGTGAAAGCGATGAGGAAAACAATAAAGCAGCCAAGACGGGTCAGGGACATGATTTCGTCAATTCTTATGGTTAGGCTAAAACATCAATTCCCTAAAAGAGATAATTGATGGATAGTGGAGAGAATGCTGCGGGTCCAGTCGGGAACTGGGTTTGGCGATATGAATGAGGTGTCGTATCCCGTAACTCGCGGCGGAATGCAGTACATTTTCGGTATCATCGGCAAAGAGGGTCGTATCTTTGTCATATGGCAGAATGTCCTGGAGTTTACACCAAAACTGCGACTGCTCTTTGGCGGCACCAACCTCCTGTGAGCAGATCAGGCGCTGAAACCAAGTATCTAATCTAGCTTTGTTCATCTTGACCTGCAGCGCCTTGGGATGGGCATTGGTAATCAAGTATACCTTTTTCCCAAGCTCTTCCATGTAAGCGAGAAAATCAATGACGTGGGGATGGATGTTCACCAGATGGCTGACTTCCTCCTTCAGTTTTGCAATGTCGAGGCCTAGACGATCCGACCAGAAATCGAGATCGGTCCATTGCAGGGTGTTTTCGACGCTTTTATATGTGCTTAGAAGGTGTTGCCTAGCCATAAGGATGTCAAGATTGTTCTCCTTGGCAAACATTTCCGGAACGTAATGCTCCCAGAAGTAGTCATCATAGTATTTATCAAGAAGGGTACCATCCATATCGAGGAAGACCGTATCAATGTCAGACCAGATAAATTCTGGACTAAAACCTTCCGCTGTTTCAGGCCGTGGCTGGGATGAGTTTGTTAAGTTCATGGAGGGTGGTTGCAATGGTGTCGAAAACATGTTCGGTGGAGGTCAATTTGTCGCTGATAATCAATCGTCCGTCCGGTGCGAGTTTCGGAGGGATTCGGTTTTTTCGTCTGGCACCGTGCTCAAGAAAATCCATGATTCGTTCGGGAGAGAGGGGAGTGTCGTTTTGAAAGGTGAAGACCAGACTCTCCCGACCTTGCTCGAGTTTGACAATGCGCAGGACTGCTAATTCTTTTTTTATGGCGATAATGCGAAACAGGGTAAGGGTTTCAACAGGCAGGACACCATAACGATCAACGAGTTCTTCACGAAGGTCATCCTGGCTTTGCGGGAGTGAGTTGGTCAAGGCCGCCATTCGTCTGTAGGTGATGTAGCGCTGGCTTATATCGGGAATATAGCTTTCAGGGATATAAGCGGACAGCTGAAGATTGACTTCCGGGTCAAGATCCTCGAGTTGCGGCCGATCGGTAAGATTCGCCTGGGCTTTGAGGTCGGCAACCGTTTTTTGCAGGAGATCAAGGTAGAGGTCATAGCCTATGGCGGCGATATTGCCGCTCTGGGAAACTCCCAGGAGGTTGCCACCCCCGCGTATCTGCAGATCATTCATAGCCAGTTTAAAACCACCGCCCAGATCGTTGCAGTCCATAAGAGCCCGGAGTCGTTCCTTGGAATCTTTACTCAGGCCATCCAGAGAAGGGACGAGGAGATAGGCGTAACTCTGCGTACTCGACCGGCCGACCCGGCCTCGCAGTTGATAGATCTCGGCCAGACCGAGCATGTCGGCGCGGTTAATGATAATGGTGTTGGCGGAGGGAATGTCGAGGCCCGACTCGATAATCGTCGTACTGACCAGAACATTGATCTTCTTGGTGACGAAGGAAACCATGATTTCCTCTAGTTCTTTACCGGCCATCTGGCCATGTGCCACGGCGATGGACGCTTCAGGTACCAGCTTGTGAATAAGAGTGGCCATCTGATGAATCGATCGCACCCGGTTATGAACGAAAAATACCTGTCCACCTCGTCGAAGTTCTTTGCTGACCGCTTCCTTGATGACCAGTTCATCGTAGTGGGCGACAAAGGTTTTGACCGGTTGGCGGTGCACCGGAGGGGTGGATATTACCGAGAGGTCGCGAATGGAAAGAAGTGACATCTGTAAGGTTCGCGGAATAGGAGTGGCGGTGAGGGTGAGAATATCCACTTCCGCCCGCATTTTTTTCAGTCTTTCCTTGTGGGCTACGCCGAATCGATGTTCTTCATCGATAACCACCAAACCGATATTTTTAAATACAACGTCCTTGGACAGCAACCGATGGGTGCCGATGACGATGTCAACGCTGCCACGGGTGAGATCTTTCAGAATTTTTCGCTGTTCCGATGGACTGCGGAAACGGTTAAGGCAGGCGATATTGACTGGAAACCCTTGCAACCTTTCGGCAAAGGTCTTGGCATGCTGTTCGGCAAGAACGGTGGTTGGAACCAAAATAGCCACCTGATACCCATCCTCGACGACCTTGAATGCGGCTCGGACGGCCACTTCGGTTTTCCCGTAGCCGACATCGCCGCAGACCAGACGGTCCATGGGCCTATCACTGGTGAGATCACTTATCACATCGCTTATCGACTGGGATTGGCCGGGGGTCTCGTCAAAGGGAAAAGACTCCTCAAGCTCGTTAAAAAGACGGCCCGCCGGGGAAAATTGCCGACCCTCACGCAGTTCGCGCTTGGCATAAATATCAAGCAGTTCCTGGGCCACTTTCCACACTTCCTCTTTGACTTTTGTCTTGGTGGTTTTCCAATGTTGGGAACCAAGCTTGTCGATTTTCGGTTCCCGCTCGGAAACTCCCTGGTACCTGGTGAGGAGGTTCAGTCGATCGACGGGTAAAAACAGTTTGTCGCCATCGCGGTACTCTATGCAAATGAAATCGTTAATAATCGATTGGAAGGTGACTGTTTCGAGACCACGGTAGATGCCAAGACCGTGGTCTCGATGAACAACAATGTCACCGGAATTCAGCTCGGTAAAAAGGAGCGGATCCTCTTTGGGTTTCTGTTTCTTTTTACCACCCAGACGCATTTCGCCGAATAATTCACTCTCAGAGAGGATGTGAATTCGCCAGTCGGGCAGAGAGAAACCTTCCGACAATGGGTGGTCGGTCAGATACAGGTGCTGTTCACTGCTATCGTTACGAATTTTTTCAAGGTCAAGTGGCGGAAAGAGTATTTCCACCTGGTGTTGATGTTTACTGAGGAGTTCGGCAAGATTTTTGGTATGCCTTGCGGAGCGGCAGCAGATTACTACCCGGTCGCCATCTTTTTGCCACTGGAAGATCTGCTCGGAAAGAGGGGCAAGAATGCCGAGTTTAGCCCGTTTTAGGGAAACTTCCTGTCGCAGGAGTTGATGGTTGCGGCTGCTTACAGTGACAATGCGGTCTTCCGGGCGGGTAAAATCAGTGACATGAAGTTGACGAAACTCAGCCAGTTGTTTCTCTAATTGTTCCTTTTCAACAAAGAGTTCGCCGGGCGGAAGAGCGGGGCTGAATTTCTCCTGGGCAGTTTGGTAGTTTTGGTAGATTCGCTCAAGGGTGAGGTTCATACTCTGGCGAATCCCTTCCGGGTCAATCAACAGAAGAAAACCACTCTTAGGAAAATAATCCAACACAGCTGAACTGGGACGACCCTCGCCATGGTAAAACAGGGGAAGGAAAAATTCCATTCCGGCAAATCTTTGGCCGGTGGCAATCTGTTCTGCAATTCGACCGGTCTCGTCACTATCCCACCCAAATTTGACCGCATAATCATGGAAAAGTGCGGCTGCTTTTTTAGAAATCTCCGGCGTGTTTCTGTCGAGAAGGATGTCCGTTACTGGGAGAAGAGTAACCTCAGCGAGTGATCCGGTTGAACGCTGGGTAAAAGGATCGAATGAGCGGAGAGACTCGATGGTATCGCCGAAAAAATCGAGACGGACGGGACCGTCATGGATTTTGCCGGTTTCCAGGGCAAAGGGTGGTGGAAAAATATCGATTATTCCACCGCGCACGGAAAAGTCACCGACAGACTGTGCCAGGGCTACTTTTTCGTAGCCAAGGTACAGAAGTTTTGCCAGAAGATCGTCTTGATCGCAATCTTCTCCGGCCATAAGGTATTCGGCAACTCTGGTAAGTACTGTCGCCGGCATGATCCGGCGGAGCAGGGCCTCGATGGAGGTCACCATGATACGGCCGGCGCAGGTTTTAAGTCGGTAGAGTGTTGAAAGACGGTTAGCGGCTATTCGCTGGTCTGGCGACAAAGGGGTGTAAGGGGGGATTTCATGCCCGGGGTATGTAAGTATCGGCTCATCGGAGAAGAGGCTCAGGTCCTGTTCAAAAATGGAGATGAGGTTTTCGTCGGGGACGATGATGCAGCACGGCTGTTGCTCAGCCAGTCGAGTAGCAAGCCATGCCGGACTTGCCCCGCGGAGTCCTGAAACATACAGGTGGCGAGTCTCGGCGAACTGATTAAAGAGATTTTTAAGAATCATAAAAAAAGTGCCGGTTATGCTCACGCAGAACCGGCAGCAGAGAGAATATTGAAAAAATCTTTCCCCGGCAAGACGGGACGAAAGCCGGGGAAAGTTACCTTAGAAGATTGCTTTCTTATGAAAATCAAGAAAATAATCTATAAGGCACGCAATTAGAAGGTGCCGCCGACGCTGAAGTCCCAAACGGAGTCATCTTCGCCCTTGACGGGATCAAGGTTGTAGCCCCAAACAAGGCGAAGTGGTCCCATGGGGGAAAGCCATCGCACTTCTATACCGGAACCTTTTTTGATGGCGTCATTGTTATCCCCCAAGGTCTCGTCATCATTGAGGACCTGTCCGGCATCGAAAAAGAGAACACCCATAAGTCCTTGAGTTTCCAGCAGAGGAAAAACAATTTCGCTATTGGTGTACCACATCTTATCACCGCCGATACGCTCGCCGGTAGTCGTATCGAGGGGACTGATCTTAGCGTATTTGAAACCACGCACCGAGTTCAGGCCACCCAGGTAAAAACGTTCGTAGACCGGTAGCTTGTCGGTCTTATTTTCAAATACCTGACCGGCTGACAAATTGGCATGGAAAACTGTCCGGAGCGGTAGGGGGAAGTACCAGCCGGATGAGCCTTCAAATTTGGTAAACTCAGCATCTCCACCAAATGGTCCGCCGCCATATTTGACACTGACAACATTCCGTGAACCTTCTGAAGCTCCCCACCGTTTATTGCGAGTGTCGCGCACCAGAGAAAGCTTGACGGCGCTGGTAACATGGAGGTCGACGGAATTGCGTATAATATATGAGGCCGTGTCCGAAACATCGGTGAGATCAGTATCGGTGTAGGTGTAATTGCCGTAAATCTGCCATTTTTCGAAAATCGGATAACCGAGGCGGAGTCCTCCTCCCTTTGAATCCTTGGTGTAATCGTCATACTCACGATTGGTGCTGAATAGATCAGCGCCCCAGGAAAGAGGGGAATCGTTGAGGTGGGGGTCGGTATATGAAAGACTGTATCTGGAACTTTTGCTGCTGACATTGCCACTCAATGAGAGGGTGTCACCCCTGCCGAGGAAGTTGTTTTCAGCGATCTGACCCATGAGGATGAGGTTGTCTGCCGAACTATAGCCGGCACCGATACTGAAGGTGCCGGTACTCTTTTCCTTGACCTGAACGATGACGTTCATGCGATTGGGATCAAGTGATGGTTCGGGGGTAATAGTAACCTCCTCAAAATACATCAGTCGCTGAAGGGACTGGGTGCTCTGGCGTATTGCTTTCGAGTCGAACACTCCCCCCTCAGCGATACGCAATTCTCGGCGAATGACGTTATCACGGGTACGAGTATTACCTTTGATGGAAATCCTGTCGATGTAAACTAGGTTGCCCTTGGTTACTTTCAAGGTAACATCCATGCGATCACTGGAAGGGGATTTGGCCGTTATCGGTCTAATGCTGGCAAAGGCATAGCCTGATTCAGCATAATAGTCGGTGAGGGCAAGAATATTTTCCCTGATTATCTGGCGACTGACGTACTTTTGCTCGCGAATGGAGAGAAGAGCGAGCATTTTCTCCTTGTCGCCAATCAAATCGCCGGTGACATCAACGGTTCCGACGCGAAAACGCGGACCTTCTTCAATTATGAATTTGACAAAAAGCCATTCTTCTTTTTGGCTTATCTGCGGTTCCCCGACTTTTGCTTCAAGGAATCCATTGTTGTTGTAATAGGTAACAATTTTCTGGGCGTCCTGTTGGATTTTGTTCATGTCGAGGAGACCACCGTCGGTGAGCCAGGACATGAACCATTTCTCACCTGTCTCAATTTCACCAAGTAATTCTTTGCTGGTAAAGGTCACATTACCTTCAACGCTGATTTCCTTGATAAATATCTTCTTTCCTTCATTTATGGAAAAGCGGATGTTGGCGCCTTTATCATCGGGATAGGTGATTGTAGAGGTCACCTTACTGTTGTAAAAACCTTTTGTTTTATAGAGAGTTTTTATTGCTTCCTCAGCCGCACTGATTTTCGTAGGGTTGAGAATGAAGTGTTCCTTGATATTGGCGGCAGCCTTGACATCCTCTTCCTTCAGTTCATCTAGGCCTTCATAAACAATAGAGTTGATGACCGGCTTTTCGATAACGCGAAATATTACATTTTTCCCCTGTGGAGTATCCTTGATGTCGATCTGGACATCATTGAAGAAGCCCATTTTGAAAATTTCCTTCAGATCATTGCGTAGGCCGGTTTGGCTGTAGGGGTCGCCAACCTTAGTTAGGATTTTACTCAGGATAGCTCCGGAATCAATGCGTTTGTTGCCTTCCGGGGCGATGGAAGCGATACGAAACTCACGAAGAAGGTGATTTCTTATGTCGGATGCAATTTTGCCTAGGGCAACTTTCAAGCCGTCGAGTGATTCGGCGGTTTGAAAAAAATAAGTCGGATTGCTGGGCGAGAGGAGGTCAAAAAATTTGAGATCTATACTTAACTTATTGCCGATAACGGTCAGATCACCGGCCACTATATTTTCCGATCCTGTCTTCTCGGCAAGTTCTTTCAGGGTTTTGGACGGAGGTGGCCAAGGACCTTCATAGCTAACAAGTTTTTCCGCATCTTTCCTGGGAATGAGAATAATGTCCGTTGAGGCAAGGGCTTCCTGGAGTTCATTGTCGGCATTCACCTGAAGAATTTTGTGATCATTGGGGCTATGAATATTTAACGGCAGAAAGCTGGTCTTCTGACTGGCAGACCACGCCGGCAGAATATTGAAAAGCACGAGCAATAAAACCAAGGTGAGGCGATGAGTAAATGAAAGCCTTGCCGGAGCGTTACGGACTATCTTTAGAGATACAGTCATGGAGTACCTTCCTGTAAATGATCACACAGCCAGCATAGAGGAATATTCTGTGTAAACCGGGTGATTAGGTTAGCTAATAGTGCTTAAGGGTTGAAAAATAATTAGTCAGATAATCTTTTAACCGATATTGCTTATAAAAACTTTCATATTATGCCATGTTTCTTTGCAATTGCAAAGGATGCTTGTGGATATGAAGGAAAAATGTGGGAAATGAAGGGTATCGTGTATTTCATCAGTCTTTGCAAATTGCATGTGAAAGAGGTGACGGGCCGTGGGCTGGTGGCCATTGCGAAGGAAAAAGTTACAAGAAGACGGAAGAATAGGCGATGAAATTGGCAATACAGCTGGTAAGGGACCTCATGAATCTTGTTTTTCCACCGATTTGTGCCGTATGCCGGAAAAGACTCGATGTTCTCAAACATCGAAGTCTCTGCCCTCGATGTTCTCGCAATATCAACTATCTTTTGCAACCGCTCTGTAATATTTGTGGTATGGAGCTGGCGGGTGAAAAGGACCGGGACTGCATTTGTGGTGAATGTTTGCGTACCCCGCCTGCCTTTTCCCTTGCCCGTTCTCTCGTGCGCTATGAGCCTCCCGTTAAGCAATTGATACAAAAATTGAAATATGCCGGTGATACCTCCGTAACCCATGGAATATCAGAAATTATTAACGGTGCACTGCTGACGGAATTTTCCGATTGTGACTGGATTATCCCGGTTCCGCTCTACGTGGAGCGACACCGCAATCGAGGACTCAATCAGGCGACAATCCTTGCAGGTTTATTTTTTCCCGGCAAGATACGATTGATACGTAGTGACTGGCTGGTTAGAACGCGAAACACGACGGCGCAAACGAAACTCAGTGGCCCGGCCCGCCGGAAAAATTTGACGAAAGCCTTTGAGGTTTGCCCAGGAAATCTGTTGGACAGGACGGTAGTCTGTTTGGTCGACGACGTCTATACCACCGGCACGACGGCTGAGGTGTGTTCTGATACACTAATACGCCATGGCGCGATGAAGGTTAAGGTCCTTACTCTGGCGAGAGCTGCTGTGCCACAACGTGGGAAAATTAGATGAGGAATAAAAAAAGGAGATTCTTTTCCTTGTTCTCCGAAGACCGCGGAATAACGAGAATACGCTTCAGCTGATATTGAAATATTGAGTAATAATGAGAAATATACAGTAAATATGATATATTTAGAGATATATTATTTCCTGAAATTGTTGATAACTTTGTTGATAGGAGTGTAAGGGTGCTATTTGTCGGGGGAAACGACGATTGCCAGGAAATCCTTAGGAAACAAGGTCTACATGGGTTGCTTCGGTGCGACTTCAGTGAATTCAGGGGGTGCAGGGGATGGTGCATAACCGACCGCCTTCAAAAGAAAATATCTCGTAACCGCCTTTGACTGGAGAAAACAATTGGAGTTTATTGCGGCCATACAAATTACCTGTCGGGTGGTTCTACTCGACACTTCTGAACGACTTAGAGTACCAGGCTGCTAAATAGTCATTGCAGTCATTTACATACAAATATTAGGGACTGGCATTCTTTTTTTGATTGTCTGAATAGTCTTATTTGGTTGATTATTGATTTTTTGCAGTATCACGGGGGAAGGGGTTCGTATGATCTGGGAGAGAGTAAAGGGGAGTCTGAAAGAGTCGTTGGCGGAAAATATTTTTTCGCTGTGGATAGAGCCGATAGAATTTATGCAGTTAAAGGATGATTGTCTCTATCTCAGAAGCCCGGATAGATATTTTAGCGCTTATATAAAACAAAATTTTCTGGCCGAAATAACCAACATACTTCTAGAAAATGGTTTACCGGCAATAAAGGTGGTCCTCAGTGAGGATACAAACTCGAGGGAAAAAATCAGGTCAACGAAAAGACTGGTCGGTACCCCTATGCGACTGCCTTATCTGCCTGAAAACAATTCGAAAATAAAATCGCTTCACCCTAAATACACCTTCGACGAATTCATGGTTGGTGAGAGCAACATCCTTGCCGAATCGGCTTGCCGGTCGATGGTCAATAAAGATGGGATGGTTGGACCCTGCCTCTATATTAATAGTGATACCGGCTTGGGGAAAAGTCATTTGACCCATGCCGTTGCCCATCAGATCTTTGCCGAATCGCCAATGACCAGGCTGCATTATCTGACGGCCAAGCAGTTTTCAGCCGAAATGGTTCGAGGGATTCAGCATAACTCGATGGATGAATTCAAAAGGAAGTACCAGGAAAATTGTGATATTCTCCTTGTTGAAGATGTTCATTCGCTGACCGGCAAGAAGAAGACCCAGGAAGAACTCAACGATATCCTTGACACTCTGATAAAATCAGGCAAACGTGTTATTCTCACCTCAAACCGTGCACCGCGCGATTTGATCGGAATAGACAGCGAATTCCAGTCGCGGATGACCTCCGGTCTGGTGACCGCCATCAAGGCTCCGGATATAAACACCCGGTATCGTATTGTCGAGAAGAAAGCACTGTCGCAGCAGCTCATTCTCGACGAAGAACTCATTGGCTATTTGGCCAACAATGTTCGTGGTGATATTCGCAAAATCGAATCAGCACTGATTGCCGTCAGAGCTAAGGCATGTATCCTCGGCGGTCATGTGGATATGGATTTGGTTCGTGAAGTGGTTGCGTCTATTGTCGGGGTAAATCAAATCCTAACTGCTGCAACCATTGCCGAGCTGGTGAGTGGCCAGTTTAAGGTGAGTGTTGAGGACCTGCGGTCCCGCTCGCGCAAGCGATCCATTACCTTTCCACGTCAGGTTGCCATGTATCTGGCGAGGAAATATACTGAAGAATCGCTTGCGGATATCGGCAAGGCATTTAACCGTGACCATTCCACTGTTTTGCATTCAATCAAAGCTGTAACGACGCAGATGGTTAGGAATAACTCGGTTGGCGCTCAGCTCGAAATTCTCGACAATAAAGTGAAACAACTCTGAATGCGAAGATGTGTTTCTGGAGACTGATGACGGTAAGGCAAAGTGTGTGTGCCTGACTGTCATCAGTGGTATGCTTTAATATTTCAGTGTTTTTCACAAAATGTTCTGGGTAATTCTTAAAAATAAATTCCTTTGACTTCCGTTCCTGCACGTGACGTTCCGGTGTTCTGTAAAAGAGCTTCGTATACGCGGGTCGCGTGCTTCATCATGTCATTCAGTCCTATTCCGTCCCAGCCAAAACCGCAAATGTGCAGGCCGTGTTGATCGGCGAGAAATTTTTCCCGCCAGGCGAGAAGGCGAGGGTAGTTCCGTTCCAATTGTGGAATACCGCCGTTGGAACGAAATACCGTACTGTAGACCGGGTGTCGAGGCAGGTCGAGGATCTCCCTGACATCGTCCAGGGCCTCGGTGGTAAGAGTTGCGTCATCGAGTTCCAGTCGTTCGGGGTGCCGCCTGCCGCCGATAAGGGTCTCAAAAACCATATGTCCTGCCGGGGCGCGACCGGGAAACATGTTTGAAGTGAAGAGCGCCCCGAGGGTGAATCGTTGCTCAATTTCCGGGGTAAGAAAACCAAAGCCTGGCGGGAGGTTAACGTTGTCTTGAAAACCGAAGACAACAGTTGCCAGCCAGGTCGAGGGGATCGATTTCTCCGGGATATCCGGGGCAAGATGCGCAAGGAGAGACAAGGCCGCATTGACCGGTACAGCAAAAACCACGTTTTTGGCATGGTAGTGTCCGGAGGAGGATTCAATTTGCCAGCCATTCTGTGCCGGTCTGACCCCGGTGACCGTGGTGTTCAGAAAAAGCTGGCGCAGAGGAACAAGCGGTTCGGCCAGCTTTTCCGGAAGACGTTGCATGCCGGTGGGGAAACTGGTCATTGCCGGCATCCTGAAAGGTGTTTTCTGGACGCCTCTTCTCCTCCTGGTCAACATTGATGCCAATAAACCACGCAGCACCGAGCCATATTTTTTCTCGAGGGCTCGTACTCCCGGCATGACACTGTCGACGGTCAGTTTGTCGAAGTCCCCGGCATAGGTGCCGGTATAGACGGCATCAAGATATGGCAGCAGAGCCGGTCCGAAGCGACGGCTCGCCCACTTGGCAACCGTAGGTTCCCCTTCGACAACCGGTTGCCACAGCTCGGCCAAAACACGGAGCTTTGCATGCCAGGGAATGAGAGGCGCCATGAGGATATTCCTTGGCGTTTGGGGGATAAGGTTGAGTTTGCCGCCCAGTCTGACATAGCGGACAAAATCGATGAGAGGCGCTTTGATTGCTTCCTGGTCGAGTCCGGTCTCGGCGAGAATCTGCCGGCTTTCTTCACAATTGTCGAGAAAACCGTGCGGCCCTCGTTCGCTTATAAACCCCTGGTCAATATTGGTGGATATGACACCGCCGGTCCTCTCAGTCTTCTCGAGTATGGCGAAACGATGGCCGGGATGGTGCAGCCGGAGTTTATGCGCTATGACGAGGCCGGAAATACCGCCTCCGATAATAAGAGTCTGGTAGGATTCGTTCATTGTAAATGTACTTCCAGTTGAGAGTTGTTGACATGAATAGTGAGCCGGCCGCCGCGCCGCAGCGAGTCGGGATTGTATATTGGGGTGCTCTGGATGTGATCCCATCCTTTGTCTTGGTGGATTTCACCAAAAGCTATAATTTCCATGGTTCTCTTCTCACTTGCGGCAGTACACCCACTGGATGTGAAACTCTTGACAGTCAACCATCGATGCTTAACATTTTCGCCGACTTTCTGGAATAAATCAATGGAAAGGGGTATTCAACCCTCTTTCTCCCATACGTACATTGCAAGAGGTGAACCATGACTGGCAAGACAGAGACCTATGAATTCAAGGCAGAAACCAAAAAACTCCTCGATATTGTGATCAATTCTCTCTATACCGAGCGAGATGTCTTCGTTCGCGAATTGATATCCAATGCGGCTGATGCCCTGGAAAAATTTCGTCATGAGAGTTTGACACGAACTGACATTTTTGACGGCCATCTACCGCTTGAGATCGCCATCGAACTCGATGACAAGAACAACACCCTGACGATTACCGATACCGGAATTGGTATGACAGGCGCCGAATTGGAACACAATCTCGGCACCATAGCCCATTCCGGATCCAACACCTTTCTTTCGCAGCTGGCCGAGGCGGCAAAAAAAGATGTCAGCCTTATTGGTCAGTTTGGCGTGGGATTTTATTCCGCCTTTATGGCAGGGAATAAGGTCAGGGTGCAAAGCAGGTCTTGGGACAAGAGTGAAGGACATGAATGGCTGTCCGACGGCACCGGCTCCTTCACCATTTCGGAAATACCAGGGTTGCGTCGGGGAACCAAGATCATTATCGAACTCAAAGATGATGCCAAGGACTACGTGCAGAAGTGGAAGATCGAGTCGATCATTAAGCAATATTCTTCCTTTGTATCTTTTCCCATTAAACTGGAAGGCGAGGTAGTCAATACCGTTCAGGCGCTGTGGACAAGAAATAAAAGCGAGATAAAAGAAGAAGAATACACTGAATTTTATAAATTCGTTGGTGCTGCAGTCTCCGAGCCGATGTACCGGTTGCATTTCTCGGCCGATGCACCGCTAGCCATTAATGCCCTGCTCTTTGTCCCGACCGAAAATTTTGAGGTCTTCGGCTTTGGCAAGGTTGAGCCGGGCGTTAACCTTTATTGTCAGCGGATTCTCATTGATCAGCATTCAAAAAACATTCTGCCTGAATGGTTGCGTTTTCTCAAAGGGGTGGTCGACAGCGAAGACCTGCCTTTGAATATTTCCCGGCAGGCCCTTCAGGATAATGCCCTGGTAAGCAAACTGCGTAAAGTTATTACCAAAAGGTTTCTCAAGCATCTCGAAGAAGAAGCAAAAAACGACGCCGAAAAATACCTCAAATTCTGGAACACCTTCGGCATATATCTTAAGGAAGGGGTGACCTCTGACTATGAATTCCAGAAGGAACTCGGCAAGATGCTGCGCTTTGAATCATCAAAGTCCGAATCCGGAAAACCTGTGGCACTGGCTGATTACGTCCTGCGTATGGATCCGGAGCAAAAGGAGATTTACTATATAAACGGCCCCTCGCGAGCGGCCATTGAGGCTGGGCCGTATGTTGAGATGTTCCGGAAGAAAGATATAGAGATCATCTACACCATGGAACCCATCGACGATTTCGTTCTCAGCCATCTCGGCGAGTTTGACGGTAAGAAATTGGTTTCAGCTGACCGGGCCGATCTTTCCCTTGGCAGCAAAGATGAGGAAGAGACTAAAACCGAGGGGCAGATGGGGGAAAATGAGAAACTGGATAAAGAGGCCCTCAGTAAATTGACCGAATGGATGAAAAAGGTCCTTGAAACGAGCGTCTCCGACGTAGTGGTCTCCAAACGGCTGGTCGACGCTCCGGCGATGATCGTCAATCCGGACGGCTATATGACCTCCTCGATGGAACGGATACTTGCCGCCAGCAGAAAAGAACACGGTATTGCCGGGATGGGGACCTCGAAGAAAAAAATGGAAATCAATCCCGGCAATCCCCTGATTAAAAAGCTCGCCTCCCTCCATGACAGGGATGAAGCCTTTGCCACCGAGGTAGCCAGGCAGATCCACGACAATGCCATGATCCAGGCTGGGCTCGTTGTTGATCCACTGGCAATGGTGGAGAGGAACTATCGCATACTCAGCCGTGTTGTCGAAGGCTGAGAAGTCTCGGACATTAAGCGGCATGTCAGTTCACCGGCATGCCGCTTTTATTTATATCCTTGTATCGGTTCCGGAGTTAATCATTGAAAAATTGAGACCCACAGGCTATAGAGTTGATAATCTTACTAACACCCCTGAAGGGGGAAGGTACCTTTTTCAGATTAGTTCCTTCTTGTTTATGAACGAAAATAATCTATAAGGCACTAACGTCAGTCCGTCCATTGGAGATGTGCATGGCTTCTAGAATACACTCGTTTCTTCTGCTCTTTTTAGCTTTCTGTACCCTGAGTGGTTGCTATATGACGCCTGTTCGGCATCTTGCGTCGGATGTTGCACTTTTACAGGTCGGTAAGACAACCAGCGAGGATGTTGTTGTTTTTCTTGGCGATCCCGATGAACAACATGATCTTGGTGATGGTGTGCAGAAATGGCTGTATAGAGATAAAAGCGTCGGTTTTCTCCAAAGAACGCCGTTGATTGGAAGCAAATTAGGTTCGCCGGAAGTCAGGCAGGCTGTGGTAACTCTCAAAAACGGTGTCGTTTCTGCCTGTGATTACTCCTATTCCGACCAAGACGACATGGGGTGGACTAAAGACTTTTCCTGGCAAGAGAAAAATAAGTGATCGATGCGTATGAAACTGCGCGGATTCGCATGGTGCAAGACCAGCTTCTGAGTAGAGATATTCATGATTCGCGCACACTTGCCGCCATGACCGAGGTGCCTCGGCACTGGTTTGTCGACGATGCTATGCAGGGGCGGGCCTATGGTGATCATCCCCTGCCGATAGGCGGAGGACAGACTATCTCGCAACCGTATATCGTTGCTTACATGACCCAGGCCCTTGGTTTGAAGGGTCTTGAAAAAGTACTTGAAATCGGAACGGGTTCTGGTTACCAAGCAGCTATCTTGTCCAGGTTATGTAGCCAGGTTTTCACAGTTGAACGTATCAATTCGTTGCTTGCCGGCGCAAGGAAAATTTTTGATCGCTTGCGGTATTTCAATATCAGATCAAAACTCGACGATGGTACGTTGGGCTGGTCGGAGTTCGGGCCCTATGATGCGATTATTGTTACTGCCGGTGGCCCAGAGATTCCCGAACCTTTGATCGACCAACTGGCCGATCCGGGCCGTTTAATTATCCCTGTTGGTGACCAGCACGAACAGGTTCTGCAGCTTCTTGAGAAAAAAGAGGGCCGGGTTGAGATTAGCCTTCTGGCCGGTGTTCGATTTGTGGATTTGGTTGGGGAATATGGCTGGAATAAGTGATGCGGGCCTGAGAACACTCACTGTCGGAGTGGATTGATAATCTGCCTGTGGCCGCTCTGTGGCTGACCTTATGAAGAATTTGCTGTTTTTCACCCCGATTGTCTGAGGCTCTTTGAAAGATATTATTTTCAAGCAGCCGGTAAATCGATAAGCTGATTCGAAAGAAAAACAATCGATATTTCTGCTTCTGTCCACTGTCTTCGTCCCTTAGTCCATAGATTACTGAAAACTGAGAAAAATTCTTGGATGAGAATAATTTTTACAAGCTTTTGCTTGAGTTTCGGATGTATTATCTCTAAGATATAGCATTAGGGCCGAGTGTCGCAGTAATCCAACATTTCCCTAATCATTTTATGCACCCTGCTGATTGTGCTGGGTTTGGAGCCGGGAGGCAGGTAATAGTTTTTTGTCACTAGGAAATATTGCGAAGGGGAGATCTGAGGTGGAAGAAATTTTAAAAAAACGACGAACGCTCCAGGAAACCATGAATTTCATGGCGGCACTTTCGGCTGGAATTGAACCAATCCTCGGAAGGGGTGCCAACAGTATGACCATGTCGGCGGGTCGCAATCTCGGACGTAAATTTTCGGAATCGGCTCGGCGAACCGATGATCTCCTTGAGGCTGTCGAAGAGGTTCGCCACATTCTTGCATCCAATAGCTGTCTGTGGGGTTTTGAACCATTTAAGCCAAAGGATCAGGAAGGACTCATCACCAAAAACGAAAAAGGTGAGAGGCAAATGTTGCTGGTCTTCCGGGATTGTATGATTCGTCAGTCACTTTTACGTTTCGGACATCCCCAGCAGGGATCTCTCTGTAATATGATGTATGGTTTTTTTGCCGGTGCGCTTGAGACGATTATGGGCAAAAAGGCCACGTTGGAAATTCGCCATGCCGGGGAAAATGCGTGTTTAAAGATGCTGACAGTGGAAGCCTGATCATATAAATATACGTTTTCATGGTAGATTTATCCTGTAACTGATATGCGACCAGCAATGGAAAAAATAGGGCCAAAAGAAAGAGGGAAACAATGAGCGGAGAAAAAATTCGCCTGAATACCGAGTGGTTGTGCGATTGTGGTGGTTGTCATGTGGCCTTGGTCGATCTCCATGAGAAAATTTTAAATGTGCTGGAAGCGGTACAGATTCTGAAGTGTCCTGTGCTTACCGACGAAAAAGGGTATCCGGAGGCGGATATCGGAATCCTCACCGGCTCGATACGAACCGAGCATGATCGACATGCTGCCGTCGAGATGCGGAAAAAATGCCGCACTATCATAGCGTTTGGCACCTGCGCTGTGTATGGCGGCTTGCATGGGGCCGGTCTTGCCCACACCCGTGAAGAAATAATGGACCACGTTTATCGGCACAGTCCGTCCACCCGGACCGATTTTGTCCCAGGCAACTCCATCAGCAGCCTTGAAAAAATGGTCACGCCCATCGATGAAGTAATCGATGTTGATCTGTATCTGCCGGGTTGTCCGCCCCACCCCCATTTTATTTTTGAGGGACTCAGTGCTCTCATTGAAAACCGAAGTCCCAGAGCGGGTCAGGAAAGTGTCTGTGCCGGTTGCAAGCGGACGATGGTAAAAACCGAGACAGCAACCATTAAAGAGATCACTGAAGGAGTGGCGGATAATGCCACCTGCTTTTTAAGCCAGGGATATATCTGCCAGGGCTCGGTCACCCTTGATCGCTGCCTTACCCCCTGTCCCAACCACGGTATGCCGTGCAGTGGCTGCGCCGGTCCGACGATGCAGATCCTCAGCGAACCGACGAGGGATATCCGGACCGAGATCAGTGATCGAATGGCAAGACTCACCAAGATTCCCTATGATAGCGTCAAGGAACATCTGGAGAGATCGGCGAAGACCCAATATGCCTACGCCATGGCCACCAAGATGATCGGCAACAAACCCACATTTCTCATCCGCAAATGGATAGCGGAAGGGGAGGCACGATAATGTCACAGACCATAAAAATAGATCCGGTTACGAGAATTGAGGGCCATGCCCGCATTCTTCTCGATTGTGATGAGAACGGCAAGGTTGAGGAAGCCTTCTTCTGCGTTAACGAGTTGCGCGGTTTTGAACGGATTCTTGTTGGCATGCAGGCCCACACCCTACCGCAGGTGACTGCCCGCATCTGCGGCGTCTGCCCTACGGCCCACCATCTCGTGGCGGCCAAGGCCCTCGATAATGCCACCGGGGTGACGATTCCTCCGGCGGCCGTGCTTTTACGCGAATATATGTATATGGGACATGTCATCCACTCCCATGCTTTATCACTGTTTGTCCTGGCCGGACCTGACCTGGTCTTTGGTCTGCGGGGCGACCCGGCAAAACAAAATATCGTCGGTATGGTTGAAGCCGAACCGGAGTTGACTAAAAAAGGGCTGCGCCTTCGAAGCCTTGGGCAGAAAATTAACGAGACTATAGGCGGTCGGGGAATCCATCCGGTAACCGCGGTGGCGGGCGGTATCTCGTTTTCCTTAAGCGACGGCCAGTTCCTGCGCCTGCGGGAACTGACAGCTGAAGCCGTAACCTTGGCGAAAGAGCTTTTTGGTCCGTTAAAGACCCTACTCAAGCGTCTCTTTGATGACAATCCGAGCCTTCTTGCCAACCTCAATGTGCCCAGCTGGTATGTTGGGACCGTTGCAACGGACGGGATGCTGAATCTTTACGACGGTCGAATCAGGGTCATGGATGAGGCTGGAGGCATAAAGAGCGAATTTTCCTCCGACCAGTATATCAGCTTCCTCGCTGAACGGGCGGTCAGCAATTCCTACGCCAAGGAAGTGTACGTGGATTTTGAGGGGAGTGAACATATGTATAGGGTAGGCTCCCTTGCCAGACTGAATGTCATCGATGGCCTAGGCACCCCTCTGGCCCAGGAGGAATTTACGAAATTCCGGGCGAATTTCGGTCGCCCCTGTCACAATGCAGTGATTCAGATGTATGCCAAGCTGATCGAACTTCTCTATGCCTGTGAACGGGCCGAGCAATTGATCAACAACAGTGCACTACGGGGTGAAAACCGTGTCCCCGTGCAGTTCAAAGGCGGGCGTGGCGTTGCCCATATCGAAGCCCCCCGCGGCACCCTCATCCATGATTATGAGATCGATGAAAAAGGGATTGTTCGGGCGGCCAACATGATCATTGCCACCCAGCAGAATACCGCAGTTATAAATAAATCCCTGAAAGAAGGTGCCAATGCCCTGATGCAGGGGCCGGAGGATGAGAAGATGCTCAATGCCCTCGAATTTGTCGTACGCTGTTACGATCCCTGTTTGGCCTGCTCGACCCATGCCATAGGAAAAATGGCACTGGCGGTTGAAGTACGGCGTGAGGGTCAGATTATTCGTGAAATACGGAGGAACTGAGATGCTCGAGATGACAATTAACGACAAGGCCTGTCGCGGCTGTCGGCTGTGCCTGGATGTATGCCCAACCGAGTGTTTCTCCTTTGATGCAAACACCGGAAAGGCTGGGGTGGCAATTCTTGAAAACTGCATCGCATGCCTCAGTTGTGCCTTTATTTGTCCGTCCGGGGCGATCAGTCACCGGAATGTTCATGAGGTCAAGAATTTTTACCGCAATATCGAATTCAGCCGGCGGATGGAGAAATTTCTATGATTGGCAACAATGAATTGACACTTTCCACCGAGGATTACGACAAGGCCTTTACCGAGGTTTCTTTTCTCCTTGATATGCTTGTCGAAACGATTACGGCCTTTGTCGGCAAGTCGACGCCGTCTCTCGGGGTTGCGTCCGGCAGAAAGATGGCCCTTAATATGCCGGTGCATATGACCGAGAGAACTCCGGCGGTGGCCGTTAACGAGTTGATCAGGATATTGAAAATTCAACGGATGGAGATAAGTGCCAAGCTTCAGGGTTCTGAGGCGATCTTGTCGATGCATGATTGTCCGATCGGCAGTGTCTGTAGAAATCGCAAGATGGAACTTGGCAGCCAGATATGTCAGATGTTCCATTATTATCTTGCCGGGATTGTGGCAGAGCTCTCCGGTTGTCCGGCCCGTCCGAAAACCATAACCGTAGGTGACCACTGCACCTTCAGCCTGGCCTTTAGTGGAGCCCGCCCGCAGCTATGAGTGCGGCAGCCCTGATCGTATGCATTGGTAACGAACTGGTGGCCGATGACGGGGTTGGCTGGGTAGTCTATGAACAACTTCGGGAGAGGGGTCTGCCGGAGAATGTTCGGCTGGTATTTCTCGGACTGGGGGGGATTGACCTGCTCGAGGAAATTGAAGGTGAAGAATTATTGGTGGTGGTTGACGGGGTGCAGCTGGGCGCCCCTCCCGGTACCGTCCATCTTCTTGGTTGGCAGCAGCTCCCCTCTGCGTCGCCGCGACCGGTAAGCGGTCATGGTATCGGCATTCGCGAGGCGATCAATGTTGGGCGGAAATTGTATCCGGAAAGGGTTCCAAAGGAGATCTTCCTCGTCGGTGTGGAGGGGGAGTGTTTCAACCAGCTGGGCGTGGGGTTGACGGGCGAGGTCGCACAGGCGATACCGCAGGCCATAGCCACTGTCCTCGGCCTGATGCAAGACCGCCTGCCTTAGCCGGGATTATTCTTCCCGGCAAAAAAGCCAGTCATTCTCAGTAGATTCGGCAGCAGAAAAAACATAACCATCCTCGGCAAATTCCCGTAATCTCAGGGGTTCGTTTATCCTGTTACTGACGGCAAAATGGACCATGAGACCGCGTGCTTTCTTGGCATGAATCGGTATGGTACGATACTTACCCAGCAATTTCTGTTTGAAAGAAATGGTCACCATCGTTCCCTGCAAATCCTTTCTGCTCACCATCTTGGCATATTCCGTCGAAGCAAGGTTGATGAGCGTTCTATCTGCCATTTCAAGAAGGCTGTTGTTGATGATCTCGGTCACCGCACCCCTCCAATATTGATAAAGGTTGCCAGCACCTGCTATATTCAGAGGTGTGTTCATATCAAGGCGGTAAGGCTGAATGAGATCGAGTGGGCTGAGAATGCCATGCAGGGCGGAAAGAATAAAGAGGTGCTTCTGGGCAAAACTTAGTTCCTCTTCGGTGTAACGATCGGCAGCGACGGCGCTATAGGCGTCACCCTGATAGGTGAAGAGCGCTTGAGCAGCGTTTTGCAGAGTCAGCTTGGTGGTGAAGCCATGGATCCGGCGGTGTGCCGTGCTTGTCAGCTTATTACTGGTTTTTAATAGGCTGGAAAGTTCTTCACGACTCAATATTTTTAGCAAGTCGATGAGAGGTTTGGTCATTTTCTGCAGTCGTGGCAGAGAGTATTCACAATATTTTCGACCATTAAATTGTTGGGTTTTCGAAGGGGAAGTGATAATCTGCATAACATCTCCGGAAAATGCACTGGACATGGAGAAAATGTGGCTATTGTGTTTAAAATATATACTATTTTGCTAGCGTTGGCAAATATCCACCTGCAAACAAAAGACTTGGGAGGGAAAATGGCTCAAGATAGAAGGAGTATTGGAGAGATAGAGGCATTCATTGAAAATTGGCCGGGAATGCATCAGCCAATGCGCGATTGTTTCAGGCGCCTGTACCGTGAACTATCGACAATGGCTTCCGTCACCCTCAGCTTTAGCGCAAGGCCGGGGGTAAGTTATTCAATGCGCCCCAGTCATGAAAAAATGGTTGGTCGAGATTTTTTTGCCATAGTTGATGTCATAGATGATGAGCCGGAAAACAGGTGGTTGTCGGTCTGCTTTTACCAAGATATGATAACCGATCCGGAACAGCGTGGTGAATCTATCCCGGGCGGTCTTTCCGGCAGTGATGGCTACTGCTTCGATGTGAATGCCGACGATAGTGAGCTCGCCGACTATCTTGTTGCCAGGTTGCATGAGGCGCAAATCGCTGCGTCAGCCTGGCATTGAATCGAGGCGGATGGAGAGAGTAATTTAAGGGGTTTTCTGAGAATAGCCTGCTTCAACCTCAGGCTATTCCTTTCGACTCCTCTCTTTTTGCCGGCCGCTCAGTTTTTAAAACTGTGCAGTGGTGCCGGCATTCTGCCGCCCCAGGCGATGAATCGACTGGACATCCCGACATTTCTGATCGGCATGATCGGGCTGGCTCCGAACAGGCCGCCGAAGTTCACATGATCACCCACTTCTTTGCCGGGCACGGGAATGAGTCGTGCGGCGGTGGTTTTGCAGTTAATGACTCCAATAGCCATTTCGTCGGCAATGATGGCCGAGATGGTATCGGCGTCCACCGAGCCGGGGATAGCCACCATGTCAAGGCCCACCGAGCAGACACAGGTCATGGCCTCGAGTTTTTCCAGACACAGTGAGCCGTTACCCACCGCTTCGGCAAGCATGGCATCCTCCATGACCGGAATAAAGGCGCCGCTGAGGCCGCCCACGGTTTTACTGGCGAAGATACCACCTTTTTTTACAGCGTCGTTGAGCATGGCCAGAATGGCGGTAGTCCCAGGTGCACCGATGGCATCGACGCCAAGAATTTTAAATATCTCTCCAACACTATCGCCGACGGTAGGAGTCGGGGCAAGCGAAAGATCCACCACGCCGAATTCGATGCCAAGGGAAAGCGACACCGCACGTCCGATGAGTTCGCCACAGCGAGTGACTCTGAAAGTGGTCTGTTTGATCTCTTCTGCCAATTCGTCAAGCTGCAGGGTACCCGGTGCCGGGTGATTATGGATAAGTCTTTCCAGAGCCCGGGCGATAACTCCTGGGCCGCTGACCCCGACATTGAGAACTGCCTCTGCCTCCTCAAGGCCGTGAATAGCTCCGGCCATGAAAGGATTGTCGCCGGGCTGATTACAAAAGACCACGAATTTGGCGGCACCGAAACCACCCTGGTCGGCAGTGATTTCCGCCAAATCTTTAATGGTTTTTCCCATCATGGCCAAGGCGTCCATGTTGATGCCTTTCTGGGTGGTGGCAATGTTGATTGAGGCACAGACTTTTGACGTTGCCGCTATGGCGGCAGGGATGGAGGCAATAAACTCCCGGTCGGTTGCGGTCATGCCTTTTTCCACCTGGGCGGAAAATCCACCGAGGATATCCACACCGACCGAGGTGGCGGCTTCATCCAGGGCTATGGCCAGTTTGACGAAATCCTCCCGATTAAATCCGGAACCGACAAAGGCAATGGGGGTGACGGCAATGCGTTTGTTGACCACGGGGATCCCGTATTTTCTGCTCATCGCTTCACAGGTGGGGACAAAATTTCCAGCGTAACTCTCAATTTTATTGCGTATCTTTTCGCAGGTTTGGGTGATATTTCCTCCCCGGCAATCAAGGAGATTGAGGCCCATGGTCACCGTCCGGACATCGAGATTTTCCTTTTGAATCATCTCTACTGTGGCGAGGATCTGGTCTGAGCGTAACATGATAGATATTTCTCCTGATTCGATGGGTTGGAAGGTGGAGTTGTTTGAACTGTGCCTGAGCAAAAAGAGGGTTGACTTGTTACCGCATGGAAATCTCGTGGGTCACCTGAAAAATGTCGTTGTGCTGGATCATGACTGTCAGATCACTTTGTCTTGAGTATTCGTCGAGTGCTTTCTGGAGCTTTTCCAATTCGAGGCTGCATCGCCGCAAATCCAGTTGCAGGGCCATGGTGTATTGGTCATTTTTTAAGGTCGTGGCAAGGTCGAGAATGTTGATATTATGGTCAAAACAGAATTGGCTTATGCCATGGACAATGCCTGCTTTGTTCGGGCCTTGTACGGTGAGTATATAGGTCTCTGGTGGTGGTGTCTCGGTAAAGCTGGTATCGGCTTCCGATAGTTCCTTGATGGAGACCTCAAATTTGCAATCTGTCTTAATATGCGAGATAGCTGCGACCAGATCTTCTTTGGTTACCTGAGAATCGAAAGAGGCGCTGAGGATCATCGTCAGATAGCCGCAGAGTACTGTCTGGTTCAAATCGGCGAGGTCTCCTCCCAGCTGATAGATGGCACCGGTGATGCTGGCAATTATTCCCGGTCGGTCTTTAGACATCACGGAAATGATCATTTGTTTTTTCATGATAATGGCTCCTGCTGGGGTCGGCTGAAAGTATTCCGGAGGGAAATTGTCGGTTATTTCGTCTCTAATGTGAGCGCAATCGGCCATTATTCCACGCAATGTGAAAATCATCAAGGAGGAAAAGCTCCTTTTTCGCCAAATAGGAGTTTGCCATGGTGAAGGCACTTCCTGGTCTTTCATGAATTAATGGGTGTGTTTTAGCGGTTCCTTGTGTAATTTAGTACCTTACAGATAATTTCTTTTTAAGAAAAATATATCCTTCCGGCCTTCTGTGAGATTGCCGAGGAAAAGAGAACAGTTGGATGCGGGAATGAATAAGAACGTTTTTGTTGCAGATCTGAAAGAAGGTGAACGGATTGATGATCTCTTCCTGATCAAATCGACCAAGGTCGGAGAAACCAGGGCGGGCAAACCGTATCTGGTGGTGACGGTAATGGACAGAAGCGGTGAGCTTTCCGGGCCCGTTTGGGATAATGTTGAAGCTATGCAGAATATTCTTGTTCCGGCCGAAGTGATTCGACTAGTCGGTATGGTGCAATCCTATCGGGAAAAACCGCAGCTGAAGATCGATGCCGCCCATAAAGTACCGCAGGAAGATATCAATATCAGTCTTTTTTTTCCTTCATCGACGAGAAATCTGGCGGAAATGGCCGATGAGTTGCATAGTATTATTCACAAGGTTGAAAACCCTTTTCTTAAAAAGCTCCTCGGTTATTTTTTTAAAAAAGAGGAGTGGTGGGAGCGATTTCAGGAGGCTCCGGCCGCAAAGGGCATTCATCATGCCTATGTAGGTGGATTGCTTGAGCATTCTCTGTCGGTTGCCCATACAGCCCATTTTCTTGCCGGTCATTATGCCGGTGTGGACCGTTCACTGTTGTTAGCCGGCGCCCTCCTCCATGATATCGGCAAACTCGAGGAATTGACCATGGCGGGTGGGCTGGTCGAGTATACGGTTAGGGGCCGGCTCAAGGGACACCTGGTAATCGGCAGTGAGATGATAGCTCTGGCTGCCGGGAAAATCCGTGATTTTCCCGAGGAACTTTTGGAACAGTTGCAACACCTTATTCTCAGCCATCATGGACGGCAGGAGTTCGGGTCTCCGACAGTGCCGATGACGGTTGAGGCGTTAATCCTGAGCTTTCTTGACGATCTTGATGCCAAGATGAATATATGCGAGCAGCTCCGCCGTAAAATGGAGGGGGCTGAGATGAGTTGGACAGAATACCAGCGATCTTTGGAACGGTATTTGTACCTTGGGGGCTTGCCTAAAGATGAAGTTCAGCCGGAGGTGACCTGCAGCGAAAAGGGCAGCAGGCAGCCGTCTCTTTTCTAGCGGGTACAGTTACTGATGTCTGAACTTTCATCGATTCGTTTCACAGAGCTTTTCGGGCAGGAAAAAGCCAAGAGGTTGTTCAGTCGGTCCCTTATGGCAGGTCGGGTCCCGCATGCGTATCTTTTCCGGGGGCCGGATGGGGTGGGTAAAAGGCTCTTTGCCCAGGGAGTGGCGGCAGCGATCAACTGTCACAGTCGTTCCGGGGTGGCAGCATGTGGCAATTGCTCTTCCTGTCGAAAGTTTCGCTCGCAGAATCACCCGGATTGCCAGGTCATCCGCCCCCGGAAGGGGGTGATAAAAATTGAACAGATTCGCCAACTCACAAAAGAATTAAGCTATCCGCCCTTCGAATCGGAAACACGCATTGTCGTCCTCGAAGATGTGCACACTATGAGGCGGGAGGCTGCAAACAGCCTTTTAAAGACATTGGAAGAACCGCCACCCAATAATCTGCTTATCCTGACAGCTGAGTCGTCGCAGGAGATCCTCGCTACCCTCATCTCAAGATGCCAGGTGGTGCCCTTCACGCAGCTTAGCACTAGTGATACGGCGGCGATTCTTGTTGCCCATGGAGTAGAGTCGGATGCAGCTGTTCTCCTTGCAAGACTCTCCGAAGGGAGTCCAGGGAGGGCTCTGCTTTTTCAAAAGAGTGATATGATTGGGATATGGCGTGAGGTGGTGAGCGTCCTGTCGGATCCAGCCGTTTTGCCTGATCGCGATGTTGGCGTGCTGCTGCGCTTGGCTGAAAAAATGGCAGGGCAGAAGGAAGATCTGCCTTCTTTCCTTGGACTTTTGAAAATTTGGGTCCGCGATCTTCTTTTGGCAGCAGCATCCGGAGAAGATGCGGCAAAGGATGATTTTAGACCACGGAAAAGCTGGAGTTCAACACAACTATTTGCTAAATTGCAGGCAATTTCCAGGGCTGATCGGGAACTTGCCAGAAATTGCAACCGAAATCTTGTGTGTGAGGTATTGCTATTTGGTTTGCAATGACGCCGTTTTTGGCGGAATATGGGAGATGATGAGACTTCATGACGGTAAATGATAGAGAAGAGAGTAACACCGAGACGGAAACGGCAACTGAGGATGCCGATTTTTACCGGATTCAGTTTAGGAAAGGCGGACAGCAGTTCACTGCCTCTGCTGAAGTATCGGGATTTTTAACCGGCACGGTAGTACTGGTTCGGACGGATCATGGCGTTGAACCGGCTGTGATTGCCGGGTATTCACCGATGTGCGGTTGCAGGGGCGAAAATCGGCTGGCAAACTATTCCATTGAGCGGCCGGCAAACGTCGACGAGCGAGATAATTATGTTGGTCTTGTGGAAAGTGAAGATCGGGCATTTCAGGTCTGCAAAGGTCTGATCAACAGCCACCAATTGAGTATGAACCTGGTAAGAGTGGAGCGATTTTTCAACGGCAGCAAAATGATTTTTTATTTTACTGCCGACAGCCGGGTTGATTTCCGCGGATTGGTAAAAGATCTGGTGCAGGAATTTCGCACAAGGGTGGAAATGCGTCAGGTGGGAGTGCGGCATGAGACAAAAATGATCGGCGGTATCGGTACCTGCGGTCGGGAGCTTTGTTGTTCCTCCTTTATTCAAAATTTTGATTCGGTATCGATCAAGATGGCCAAAGAACAGGACCTGCCCCTCAATCCGACAAAAATTTCCGGGGTCTGCAACAGGCTGTTGTGCTGCCTTACCTACGAATATGAAACATACCGGAAACAGCGAAAGAATATGCCGAAGACCGGCAAACGGATAAAAATCGACGATAACGAATATCTCGTCAAACGTCAAAATCCCTTGCAAGAATCAATTGTTGCCGAGAACAGTGCCGGTGAGGAAGTGGTCCTTGCCAAACGGGATTGGAAAATGTTTCAACAGGTCAAAAAAGAGATAGTCGAAAAGAAAAAAGAAAGAAGGAGTGGTGATTCAGATGAAACACCTTCGCCTAAACCGGACCGAGGTGGCCTGCCACCCCAGGTTTCACAAGAATAACTGATGGATTTATGACTACCTATATCACCACTCCAATATATTATGTGAATGCTCAGCCGCATCTCGGCCATGCCTATACGACCATCGTCGCAGATACCTACAGCCGGTTTAAGCGGCTGTGCAGTGAGAAGGTTCGTTTTCAAACCGGCACGGATGAGCATGGCGACAAAATTGTTAAAGCAGCGGAAAACGAAAACATCCCGCCGCGTGAATATGTCGACAGGATCAGCGCTCAGTTTCGGGCAACCTGGCCGCTCCTTGAGATCGAAGCCGATCATTTTATCAGAACCACCGATACAGCGCATGTGGCGGTGGTCAGAGCTATTCTCCAGAAGGTCTATGATAACGGGGATATTTATTTTGATGAATATTCAGGACTTTACTGCCGGGGATGTGAACGTTATCTGATGGAAAAGGAACTGGTTGACGGCAATTGTCCAGATCATCAGACCCCGCCCCAGGAAATAGCCGAACAGAACTATTTTTTCAGGATGTCGCGCTACCAACAGCCCCTGATTGACCATATCCGGAGCAACCCCGAGTTTATAACACCGGAACGGTACCGTAACGAGGTATTGGCTTTTCTTAGTGAACCACTGACGGATCTGTGCATTTCGAGGCCTAAATCCCGTCTGACCTGGGGCATCGAGTTGCCCTTCGACGATAAATTTGTCACCTATGTCTGGTTTGACGCCCTCATTAATTATCTCACCGGATTAGGTTACCCTGACGGTCAGGATTTTCAAGAATTCTGGCCGGTAGCCGAACACCTGATAGCTAAAGATATCCTCAAACCCCACGCCATTTACTGGCCGACCATGCTGATGGCCATGGGGGTACCGCTGTATAAGAAACTCCATGTGCACGGTTACTGGAATGTTGATGACACTAAAATGTCCAAGAGTATCGGTAATGTTGTGAGGCCGAAAGACCTAGTCGAGGCGTACGGCGTTGATACCATCCGCTATTTTACCCTCCGGGAGATGTCGTTCGGCCTGGATTCGTCTTTTAGCTCGACGGCGATTATTGCTCGTCAACATGCCGATTTGGCAAACGATTTAGGGAATCTTTTCAGTCGGACAACTACCATGGTATGGAAATACCGGGAGGGGATAATCCCGGCCCCGGCTGACCCCGGCGACGATGACCTGACCCTTCACGAGGCTGCCCGGTCAATGCTCCGGGACTACCGGAAGACGATGGCCGACTTTCGCTTTCATCTCGGTCTGCAGGCAATCTGGGAACTGGTAGGTTTGGCCAATAAATACATAGTGGGAAATGAGCCGTGGGCCTTGGCGAAAGATCCGGCAAAGGCAACACGACTAGACACCGTCCTCTATAATTTACTTGAATGTCTCCGTTTACTGACGCTCACCCTGCAACCGGTGATGCCTGGCGCAGCGGCAAAGATGGCTGCGGGGTTGGGGCTGACCGCAGATGATCCCTTGGTGGCCTCCCTCGATAAGGGTGGAGAGTGGGGTCTCCTCGCCCCGGGAGGGGTATTGACTGCCATTACTTCGCTTTTCCCCCGCCTTGAGGGCAAACCCATCGAACCGGACGGCAAGAACAAGGATCAATCGCGGTCGCAAACGAAAAACGAAGACACACAGGTAATGCCCGAGACCGAGCTTGTGGATTTCCAGTATTTCCAGAAACTCGATCTGCGAATCGCTGAAATCATAGCCGTCGAACCGATTAAAAATTCGAGAAAGCTCTTGAAGGTCACCGTGCTCGCACCAGAAGAAAGAACCATAGTGGCCGGGATAGCCGAACATTATTGCCCGGAGGAATTGATCGGTAGCCAGGTTGTAATAGTCGCCAATCTCAAGCCGACAAAACTCATGGGAGTGAGTTCACACGGCATGATTTTAGTCGCAAAAACCTTGGTTGATGGTAAGGAAAAAATGGTGCTCTCCGGAGCACGGGAAAAAGTTGCGCCCGGCAGCAAGGTCGCGTGATTGAAAAGGAGAATGTATGTTCGTGGTCAATAATTTTATGTCGGCAATCGCTCAGCTCCTTGATTTTCTCCTGACCGCCTATATGTGGATCATTATTGGCCGGGCGGTGATTTCCTGGGTCAGTGCCGATCCTTATAACCCCATTGTTCGGTTTTTGTATGAGGCCACCGAGCCGCTCTTGAGTCGCATCCGTCGATGGTTGCCGATCAGCATGGGCGGTATCGATTTTTCGCCGATGATACTCATCCTTGTGATAATGTTTTTACAGAGTTTTCTTGTCCAGACTCTCCGGCAGTTAGCTGTGCGCATGGGATGAAAAAAGACTCTCTATAATCTTCCTCCGATAAGAAGAGGGACACGGACATTAATAGAACATAATAAATGGAGTCAGTCATGCTAACACCACAGGCGATAAAAGATCAAGAATTTCAGCTTAAATTCAGGGGATATGACGCGATAGAGGTTAAAGCTTTTCTCGAATTGTTGGCCGAGGATTTTTATGAATTGACCGAGCAGAATCGTCTCCATGGCGAAGAAATTGAGTCGCTGAAAGCCGATTTGGAATTTCTTCAAAAGGAAAAAGACAATCTGGCGGCTGAGGTGCGATTACGACAGGAAAGTGCCGAAGGTGTCCAGTTTGAATTTGATCAAGCGCATAAGCATAAGGATAACGAGATAAAAGAATTGAAAGGTGAGGTCGAAAGAGAGAAGGCAAGTGTCCAAGTTCTTGAGGTGGAAAACCGGTCCTTGCAGGGTAAAGTCAATGAGTTGGAAGCAAAAATAGCCGGTGGTGTTGGGGAAAGTATCAATGAACAGGCGGAAATAAAGAAACTGCTTGGCAGAATCGAGTTACTTGAGGAGCAGAATCGGGAATTGAAGCAGCAGGGACTCGATTTTAAAACCACCATTCTCGCCGCGCAAAAATTTGCCGACAGCCTGCGACAGAGCAGTGAGGAGGAGGCGCAGCGCCTCATGGAGAAGGCTCGTACTGATGTGCAGAAATTTCGGACCGAAGCCAATGCCGAGCTGTCCAGGTTACCGAAGGAGATTGAGAAACTTCATCAACAAAGAATTAAAGTGCGCGAGGAATTGCGGTCAATGTTGCGCTCCTATCTCGAATCCTTGGAGATTTTCCCAGATCAGGAGTCTCTGGAAAAGGAAGATGACCTATCCGATCTCTTTGAGAGTATTCTTTTGCCGGATGATGAAAATCCCGACCCAGACGACATATCCAACATCAATATGGATCTTTCCTGAGGGCGGATGTCTTTTCTTACGCAACTAGCCGATGGAGCCGTCTTGATCCGACTTCATGTGCAACCGAAGGCATCGAAGACCAGAATAACCGGACTTTATGATGGATGCCTGAAACTTGCCATCCTTGCTCCGCCGGTTGACGGCAAGGCTAATGAAGAGGTGGTGAAATTCCTCGCAGGTCTATTGGCGATACCGATCCGGGATATTACGCTGAAATCGGGGACACAAGGACGCAGAAAACAGATCCTTGTCAAGGGCTTGCCCGTTGATGAGGTGCGCAGCAGGCTTTCGTTAAACCTTACTCCCAAGGATTGAAGCCGATAACGGAGGAAAATGAAAAGATACATTGTCGCCAACTGGAAATGTCATAAGACGGGAGAGGAAGGACGGCATTGGTTTGATCGTTTTGCCACTCTTTATAGGCCTCACCCCGAAGTTCAGATCGTCATCGCGCCTTCTTTGCTGAGTCTTGAGAGCCTGGCTGCCCATGTGCGTCATCTGGTTTTGGCGAATGTCGCCTTAGCTGTTCAGGATATCTCTCCTTTTCCAAGGGGCGGGTATACCGGAGCGGTAGCTGCGGACATGGTGGCAGGTCTTGCCAAATATGCAATTGTCGGTCACAGCGAGCGCCGTCGCTACTTTCATGAAACCCATATGGATGTGGCGAACAAGGTTGCTGAGGCGATCGATGCCCGCCTTATCCCCATTGTCTGCGTTGATAGCTCGTATGCCCTTGCTCAACTGGGGGCACTTGACGACACCCTTTCCGAACCGCTTCTTGTCGCCTATACTCCGGTTGATGCGATGACGGCAAAGATTGCTGAAACACCGGCCAGGGTTGCCGAATCGGTGGGTCATATTCAGCAGATGTTCAGTTCATGGCCAATAATTTATGGGGGCGCGCTTCTTTCCAATAATGTTGGCAAGTACTTGCAGCTGCCGCAGTTAGCAGGTGTTTTTGTCGGGGAAGCCAGCCTCGACCCTGACATCTTTGCCGATATCTGCAATCAGGCGTTCCCCCTTAGCTAAGTTGTTGTCAAATGGAGGCGCGTAATTTCCCGGCCAAACCTGGCATCTTTCCTCGAAACCTTGTGAAAAGAAGGACACGAGAATTTTCCAGCCCTTTTACTTATGTTTTCGAGGCATCAAAAATGAAATAACGAAGATGGCAGTATTGATGCCCGCAAGGATGAGGCCGAGGATGCCGAGGGTGCCGATGAAACCCGGTTGCCTGGACATCCGATCGGCAAGAATGAGGATGGAGGAGCCGACGATCAGTGCGGCGATGATCATGGCAATACCCATAAGACGGCTGGAGGTATCGAGTTGCTCGGAGACGTGTTCTATCCTCTTTAGCTCAAGATTGAGGGTGAAGCGGCTGTGACGGGCATGGTCAAGAAAGCGCTGTAAGTCGCCCGGTAAATCTTCGAGAATCTCAAAAGAGCTGGTAAGCATCTTCGAAATACGGTTCCAAAGTGCCCCCACGCTGTATCTGTTGACGACGATTTCCTGGATCTGTGGTTCGACATGTGAGAGAACGTCAAAGGTTGGGTCAAAGTAGGCGGCCACGCCTTCGATGGTCGTCAGGGCTTTGGTCAGCAACATCAGGTCGCTGGGGCATTGGATGCGGTAGCGTTGCAGCATGCCGAAGAAATCGGAGAGCAGGCTGGTAATATTGAGATGCTGCAGGTCGGTGTTGCGGAAATGGTCAGTAAGGTGCCGCAGTTCAAGACGGAAATCTCTATTGTCGGTCACCGCCGGGTCAACCTCGGTGAGTTCAATCACCACTCGGCACAATCGCTCAATATCTCCTTTTACTATTCCGGAAACGAGATTGATAAGTTGTTCGGTAGTTTTCCGGTCAAGTTGCCCGGTCATACCGCAGTCGATAAAACAGAGCTTGTTTCCCGGCAGGAGAAAAATGTTGCCCGGGTGAGGGTCGGCATGAAAGAAGCCAAATCGGAGACACTGTTTAAAGACCGCATCGGTACCATTGGCAACGATGGTGCGCCGTTCAGCCGGAGTCAAATCTTCCGGCAGGACGGTTGACAGAAGTCTGCCCTGTATCTCCTGCATGGTAAGGACATTCCTGGTGGTCGCCGTCCAGTAGACCTTGGGAAAGCTGATGTTGTCATCGCCTTCAAAATAGCGGCGTAGTCGTTCGGTGGATTGTCCTTCGATAACGAGGTTGAGTTCCTTAAGGAGTTCCCTGGAAAATTCCTTGGCCACGGCAGTCGGGCTGTAGCCAAGATCCGAGAAATACTGTTCAAGGAGTTGGGCGAGGCTTTCCACGAGTGCCATGTCTTCTTCGATCAGTTCTCTTGCGCCGGGTCTTAAAACCTTGATCACCACTAAAGTACCGTCCTGGAGTATCGCCCGGTGCACCTGAGCAATGGAAGCGGCTGCCAGAGGGGTTTCGTCAATGGAGGAAAAGATCAGGTCGAGCCGTCCGGGAAACTCCAGAGTGAGGACATTGAAAATATCGGCAAAAGGAACTTGCTGACAATTGTCCTGGAGTCTTTTGAACTCACTAGCCCATTCCGGGGGGATAAGATCCGGCCTAGTTGAAAGGATCTGACCCAATTTGATAAAGGTTGGGCCAAGCGCCTCTAAGACCATACGGACGCGAATCGCTCGTGGCAGGGTGTCATTGCCGTTTCTGGAAGGGGTCTCAAACTCTTCCTTGCTGCCGAGCAGACGGTATAGACCGGTGTCCTGCACCAGTTGGCGAAACCCGAATTTGGTCAGGACTTTGATTATTTCCGCAAATCTTCGAGTATTTCTAATGGTCCGTTTGATGGAGGTAATTTTCATGCGGAGGTAAAGATACTGAGAATGACCTGATCAGTTTCCCGACTGTGCTTGAGCTTTTCAAACCAGAGACCAAGATTGTTCTCACTCCAGCTGAGGCCGATTTCCTGCCAGAGCTTGGCGGTTTCCGGGAGGAAATCGGCAAATATCTTTGATACGTCTTTGCCCTTGAGAGTTTCCGGGCTGCAATACATGAGAGAAAGAATATCGGCGACCTGGACGATGAGGGCATATTGGCGGAAAGCGGCGGCATCCTGGGGCGCATGATGGTGGCCAATGGCTGCCACCAGTTGTTCCGGGAGCAGCCATTTTTTTGCGAGCTGCAGCCCCACCTGGTCATGACTCATGGTGAAACATTGCTGTTCCTCGGCAATATTATCAATAAAATGATGGTTGGCAAGTTCCCTCAGCAGTGGGTATTGTTCCGGGAAGGCCAGAAACATCGCCAGCTTGCCGATGTCATGGATGAGTCCGGCAATGAACAGCTCGCTGGGCGACAGCAGCAGATCCTCGCCGATGATTTTCGCGGCCAGACCACAGGTGAAGGTGTGTTCCCAGAAAAGGCCGATGGCATATCTGGTATCTTTTGTCGTCTTAGGAAATGAAGAGAAAATTGCCTTACCAATAACTATATTTTTAATTTCCTCGTATCCAAGGACAACAACTGCTCGTTCAATTGTGGCAACCTCCCTGGGGATGCCAAAAAATGCCGAGTTAGCCACTTTCAGGATGGTGGCGCACATGGATTGATCAGGGAGAATGACCTGCATCAGATTGTTGGCGCTGCTCTCAGGATTGGCGGTTATGGCAATGACCTTGGTAACAATTTCCGGTAAGGCGGGAAACGATTCAATCCGGGCATTTATGGAGTTAAGATAAGTATTGGTCATGGGCTGAGGTGTGGAAAAGTATAGAACAAATCCTGGCGGGCTTGTTCAAGGATGTTGCAATCCAGGTTGAAAAGATGGTTGTTTTCGATAACAGTGAGAACCTGAGCCACCAAAAAGGGGTCAAACTGTTTACCTGCCCCCCTTTGCAGCTCGCTGATAATTTCCTCGGCTGTCAGTTTTCGACGGTAGGGGCGTTCTGAATTCATTGCTGCTACGGCATCGATGAGGCTGAACATTCTCGCGCCAAGAGGGATTTCGTCGCCTTTCAGACCGCGGGGATGGCCGGTGCCGTCATAGCGCTCACCATGACACAACAGTAACTCACGCTCGCTGGAAAAATAATCAAACATATCGGTAAGTTCAGTGAGTTTAAATGGCAGATCATCAATGATTTTTCGTTCTTTAAAAGACAATTGCTCGGGTTTACTGATAAGGTCATTGTGGAGCAGAGAACGGAAACTATTGCAGATTGTTATCGCGTTGTGAAAGGTTTCAATGTGCTGACTGGACAAGCCGAGCTGTTTGCCGAGAAGAGATATGTAGTGAGTGACTGTCTCTGCATGGATCTGGTGTTCGGGGCCGGCTACATTTTTGGCGAGCAGTTTAACGGAGGCTATTGCTGAATTTCTCGTCCTTTCCAAGATTCGCTGCAGTGAATCTTTAAGAAACACCATGGATTTTTTAGGAGTGAGTTGGCCGGGCCAGCTGTGTGGTGTGAATACCTGCAGTCTGTTGCGTCCTTGGGCTTTTGCCAAAAAGAGGGCAGTCTCAGCCATATTGATAAAGGCGTCATGGCTTGTTGGTTTATGAATCTGTAAGGAAGCAAGACCTATCGAAACCGTTATTTTTCGGCTAATTTGGCCTTGAGTAAATGGTTTTTCAGAGCAGGTTTTGCGGATTTTTTCGGCAATTGTTTTTGCTTCATCGAGATCCGTGCCGGGCATAAGGACGACAAAATCTTCACCGGAGAAGCGATAGCGACTATCGCGACTGCGCGATGAAGCCGTTAATCTTGCAGCAATTTCGTTAAGAATGAAATCGCCGTACCTTAGGCCGGAAGCTTTGTTGACGGCATTGAAAAAATCTATGTTAAGGATCAGCAGAGAAAGATCTTCGTCCTTTTCTTTAGCATCTTCCATTATCTGCATGAGATTGGAGGTTAGATGGCGCCGATTATAAAGACCTGTAAGACCATCACGGGTCGAAAAGGTGTCGAGTTGTCTGCTGAGAGTGGTGGAGTTGGCATGATGTTCGACACTCATTTTTTGCACTCGGTTAAGAAAAGAAATCTTGTGCAGAAAAGTTTCAAGGGGCACAGGAATTAAAAGAAGATCGAGTAATAATTTGTCACGATAATACTGAAAAAGAGGAGGGGTAGCGGCTTGGCAGCTAAGAAAAAGAATAGGGGTGGATAGCGGCAAGGAAGAATGTTCCAGGATCGGTCGCATCTCGTCGGAGAGATCGGTAAGAAGAATTATCGTAGCTTTGCGCAGTTCGGTAGTGGAAGGGCTATCGCCTGGGGATATGGACAGAGCTGATGGACAGTGTAGAGAAACAAGCTCTTTAAGGCGCTGGCCAGTGCTGATATCCGAGGCTGTTAAATACCTTTTGTCGGTCATGGCGCAAATTGTTTTTAAGTCAGTTTCTGGCGGTGATACAGAGCATTGTTGTACCTTGAAAAGAGTTTGAACATCATATAACTATATATTTTTTAATTACTAAAAAGCAAAGTTAAAAACAGATATTAATCATTTCCTTGGAAAGAGTATTGATATGGGGATGTTCTTGCTTAGAAAGGAAGAGTCGACGGGTTTGAAAAAACATGCCTGGTAAAAGCTTGCTGGAGGAGTTCGGTGAATTGGCCCTTGATCTCTTCAAGAGGTGGCAAGGGAGTAAGCATAATCATCATCTCGGTAACGGAGGGAGGAGGAGCGATTTGCAGAGCTTCATTGAGAGTTTTTTCGGACGTAAAAACTGTACTGGAGTGGAGAAAATTAAGCCGATCTGAATCTTTCGAGTCGAGATTGCGGAGAAAACTGAGAATATCGGAAAGGTCGTTCTGGCGCTGGAATTTGTCGATCTCCATGCAGATCTCAGTATGGTCTTCTTGAAGTTGGAGGTAACTGTTGTTGTATGCGGTAATGTTTTCAACTAAGGAGTGGTAAATTAATATTGCTAAATTACGAAATCTTCGCCAGCGAGTAAAGCCTTTGCCGTGAACTGCTGAGAAGAGTTCCTGCCCCTTGTCCAGGGATTGATTGCATAAATACAGGGCGTAATGCCTGGGAAGGTGTGCCAGGTTAAGAAATGAATTAAAAAGGAGGGGGTCATCCAAAAGAAATTGTAAACGGCAAAGATCAAGTTGAATTGGCGCGGCATATTTCTGGCCGGCATCCAGAAGGTTGGCCAGGTATTCTTTGGATTGATTTTCAATCCGCGTGCGGAAACCGAAATAGCGGTTGGCAATTTCCTGTTTTACTTCATAAGCAAGGGCTTTTGCGAAATCTTCCATGTCGAAGACCGGGATAATGGATGGATGAGGCGGGAAATCGCCAGTCAAACGATGACATAACATCTGTATGGGGAGTATAGTATGGATCCTGGGAAGATGCACTGCACTTTTTTTTAATGGATGAGACAATGGCGGTTATGGAATCAAGGGATGGAATTACCGCTCTTATTAAAGAGCGAGCCGATATTGTACAGATTATCGGGGAATGTGTAGAGCTGAAGCGGAGCGGTGTACGTTTCCTTGGTAGGTGTCCGTTTCACGGCGAAAAAACGCCCTCATTTTCAGTGCATGCGGGGCAGCAGTTTTACCATTGTTTTGGTTGCGGTGAGTCGGGTGATGTGTTCAGTTTTATGATGAAATACCATAATCTTGATTTTCCGGGTGCTTTAAAGGAATTGGCCAAAAGATATCAGATTGAATTGCCGGAGCGTCGTCAGTCAAAAGAAGATGAACTGCGGGCGCAAAAGTGTGCACAGCTTTTTGCCGTCAATGAGAAGTGCGCTACTATTTTTAATCGTTTCTTGCATGATGCGCCGGGGGCTCGTGTGGCCCGAGAATATTTAACTAAACGGGGGGTGAGTCCTGAGTTGTGGACTCGGTTTCAAATCGGCTATGCCCCCGCAGTCGAGGAATTCGGGTGGAATTATCTCGGCAGCCAACTTGGTACCGAGGAAGTGAAAACAGCTGTTGAAGTGGGGCTGTTGGTTGAAAAGGAACAGGGTGGTAGTTATGATCGTTTCCGCGACCGGATCCTCTTTCCAATTTTCGATATCAGCGGCCGGGTTTGTGGATTTGGCGGAAGGATTGTCGGGGAGGGGAAACCTAAATATCTCAATTCTCCGGAAAGCCTGGTGTTCAACAAGGGCAAATTGTTGCTCGGTCTGTATCAGCAAAAAGAATCCATCAGGCGACAAAATCATGTTGTACTGGTTGAGGGTAATTTTGATCTCATTGCTTTGGTTGCCCATGGTTGCAATAATGTGGCGGCACCGCTCGGGACTGCATTGACTCGAGAGCAACTGCGACTGCTTAAACGTTTTGCCGAAAAGGTGACGCTGTTATTCGATGGAGATGTTGCGGGCAGAAAAGCGGCTGTTCGGGCAGTGCCGCTCTTTCTCGCTGAACAGCTTCCTGGTCGAGTAGCTTTTCTGCCTGCGGAACATGATCCGGACACCTTTGTGAGAGAGAAAGGGCTGGTGGAGTTGAACGTTCTTTTAGATCAGGCGATGGCCCTGCCTGAATTTACCCTGGCGCAGATGATAGAGCGGCACGGTTTAACCCTGGATGGTAAGAGCAAGATCCTGGAAGAGCTGAAACCCTTGGTCGCTGCGGCGGTTTCTCCTTTGCAGCGTTCGCTCTTTATAGCCCATTTTGCAGAGAAACTTGGGCTTATGGCCGGTCAACTTGATGCCAATCTTGAGCCTGCTGCAACGCCGATTGTCGGAGTGGCTTCCCAGCCTGCAAAAAAGAATAAGGTTGGGCAAGAGTTACCGTTGCCGATGGCCCAGCGCCAGCTCATAGAATTCATGGTTCTGCATCCGAGTTATTTTTTTCAGCTTGCCGAGGGAGGTCTCAGGAACTGCCTGGCCGGAGGAATTGGAGAAATGCTTTTTCTGGAGCTGGAAAGCCTGTTGACTACCAATCCCCAGACGGAACCGGAAGAATTATTGACTGTCTTGCCGGAAGGTGCTGAACGGAGCCTGGTTGCAGAACTTCTTCTCCATGTTTCATCACATTCCTCAGGAGAAGACGAAGACAGCTCCGGCGATGAGATAGCAAATATGCTTGAATATCTGCGTAAATATCAATTAAAAAAGCAGGAGGCGGAGATACAGCAACGCATTGAGTTAGCCGAAAAATCCGGCAATTATAATCTTGTGCAGGAGCTTATGGTGGAGAAAGTGGAAATCACTAGAAAGTTGCATGGTCAGTACTAAAAGAATACAAGTAATCTCATTACTTTTAAAAATGAGTGGAAATATCTTGACATTTCCACCTGTTTCGTTTGATTGGAAAGATGTTGCCAAATTGTGGAAGGGGCATTGCTGTTCGTTGAAGGGTTCGAAAGGTAGGCGGAGTTTGCTGCAAATATAGATGTATTGCTTTTACCACGATTTTGCCAAAGGAGAGGTGCATGACGTTTGTGGGAAATGAAGACGAAATATTGAGGGAGGCCGATGGGGTCATGGAAGAATTCGATTCGGAAGACAGCTCATCCTCTTATGGTTTAACTGATGATTTTATTGAAGATAATTCTGACGAAATGATCGTTCCCCTTGATCGCCCCCATGTATCGCAAGGAAAAAAAATCGACCAGACTGAAGATCGTCGAAACAGTGCCCTGCGTGACCGTCGCATGAAAGACAGGCGAAGGACCGCGAGATATTCCGAGGACCAGGACAAAGCTAGCAAGGCAAAGGGTTCTATTGATCCGATGAATATCTATTTACGGGAAATGGGGACGCTTACCCTGCTCAATCACGAAGAAGAATTGAAGCTTGCCAAAATGATGGAGGATGGCAAACAAAGGGTACAAAACGCTGTTCTCATGGCCCCTCTTGCAATCCCTGCCTTACGTGAGGTGGTCCGCGGCCTAGACACCAATAGTGAAAGGATCTGCCAAATTCTTGGCGGGATTCTCGACAATAAACCTGGTACGGTAAAACGCGAAAGTCGCGATTTTCTCACCCGTGTTGAACAGGCGATCTCCTTGAATAAAAAAAGAGAGAGCATGCTGGCGACGTATCTTCAATTACCCGAGCACACAGTTGAGGCCGACCTACTTTTTCAGGAAATTCTCCAGATAGGTGAAGAAATTGCCGGGTTGTTTGCTGAGAAATATATTTGCGTCGAATGTATCAAGGTTATGGCCGATGGACTGGAGGAATTGTCGAAACGGTATAGAAAAGTCCTTGTCGATTTAATACGTCAGCATAGCTGTCAAGCACCTTCAGCAGCCAACGCTGCTTTGCCGGAAGCCCTTGCAAAACAAGTCAATCGGCAGATACTTGAGGAGTCCGGCATCGATCAATTGCAATTGCAAAAGGCTCTGAAGGAAATAGATATCGGTTGGGATAAATATAAACAGGCAAAAGAAGGGTTGGTGCGGGCGAATCTGCGTCTGGTTATCTCAGTTTCCAAGAAATTTGTTAATCGCGGACTGCAATTCTCAGATCTTATACAGGAAGGCAATATCGGTCTGATGAAAGCGGTGGAAAAGTTTGACTATCACCGAGGCTATAAATTCAGCACCTATGCTACTTGGTGGATTCGACAGGCTATTACCCGCGGTATTGCCGATCAGGGAAGGACGATCCGTCTGCCTGTGCATATGATCGAGACGATAAATCGGCTCCTCAGGGTATCTAAAGATTTTCTCCTCGAAGAGCATAGGGAGCCGACGCCCGAAGAGATGGCTAAAC
Source organism: Pseudomonadota bacterium (assembly GCA_043798185.1). GTDB lineage: Bacteria > Desulfobacterota > Desulfobulbia > Desulfobulbales > Desulfocapsaceae > Desulforhopalus_A. The sequence goes on from JAZDOW010000212.1 coordinate 39,495, forward strand.
AGTTGGGGACCGAAGTCGGCAAGGTCAAGTCGGCGTTGAAAATTGCCAAAGATGCGATTTCACTCGACACCCCCGTGGGTGACGACGGTGAAACATTCCTTGGCGATTTTATAGAAGATAAAGAAAAGCTCGGGCCGGATCAAGTGTCGATGGTTGCAAGCCTCAGGAAATGTTTGGGCCAGGTTATGTCCTCGCTTTCTCCACGAGAAGCAAAGGTCTTGCGGTTGCGCTACGGAATAGATGTTGATTGCGATCATACTCTTGAGGAAGTTGGTAAGTGCTTTGCAGTTACCAGGGAGCGTATTCGCCAGATTGAGGCTCAAGCGATAATGAAGCTGAAGCACCCTTCCCGAGTGGAAGAGCTGAAAGTGTTCATGACCGATTGAAATGAGCTATGGGACGTCGATTGCCTCTGTGCACTCTCCTAAGAAGAGTTGTCAGCAATCACACCAACCCTCGAATGAGCCGTAAGCTGTCTCTTCAGCTGCCGGTTCGGATGCATAGGTAGACGGAAATTGGCAGCCACCCTCGATTGGATAAGGCTCAGCCTGGTGCCTGGACTTGGGATCTCAAGCTACTGGCGCCTGATTGATCATTTTCATTCCCCCACCGCAGTTCTCTGTGCATCAAAAAGGGACCTTCTTCAGGTAAGTGGAATTCGCGAGCAACAGGTGTCGGGGCTTTTTTCCCAGGCAGACACCGCAGGTGATAGCCGGCGAGAGCTTGATCGCTTGGCGGCTGCCGGTGGGTGTGCCCTTTCCTTTGAAGATACCGATTATCCCCCTTTGCTGCGACAACTGGCCGACCCGCCACCAGTGTTGTATGTCCTTGGTCGAAAAGAGCTGTTGTGCAGACCGGCGGTGGCTATTGTCGGTTCGCGGGCCGCTACCGGCTATGGGAGAAAGATCGCTTTTTCTCTTGCAAAAAAACTGTCCTCTGCCATGTTGACCGTTGTCTCCGGTCTGGCACTTGGCATAGATGCCGAATCACATGCCGGAGCTCTCGGGGGAGAGGGAGGAACCGTCGCCGTTCTCGGCTGCGGGCTTGATGTTGTGTATCCCCGGATAAATCTCCAGCTTTTTCGAAAAATCGGCCAAAGTGGCACCTTGGTTTCCGAGTATCCGCTTGGCACCCGTCCGGAAGGTTTCCGCTTCCCGGCCCGCAATCGGATTATTGCCGGCTTGAGCAAAGGTGTCGTGGTGGTCGAAGCGGCAAAACGTTCCGGTTCCCTTATAACCGCCCAAATTGCCCTCGACTATGGAAGGGAGGTTTTTGCCGTACCCGGCCATATTGATTCGTGCAAAAGCGAGGGCACACACTGGTTGCTGAAACAGGGAGCAAAATTAGTCCAGAGTGCTGAAGATATTGTCGAAGAACTGGATATGACAGGTCTTTCAAGCGTGATCGAACAAACTGGAATATCTGAAGAAAATCACTTGGACCTTGATCCGGATTCGAAAGTTTTGCTCGCCAACCTCGATTCCTACCCTCAGATGCGCGAGGGACTTATTGAAAAAACCGGGCTGTCACCGGCACGGTTAAGTGAACTCCTGCTTTTTCTGGAATTGGATGGGTGGATAGAGATGTTGCCGGGAGACAAGGTGCGGAAAATCATACACCTATCATGATGCCTTAGCTCTTTGCAGGGTAATAGTCGTCGAACTCATAGAAATACTGAGGAAAATAATGAAGCAAGTAATGTATTTGGCTCCGTCGATACTTTCGGCGGATTTTAGTAGATTAGGTGCGGAAATACGAGCTGTTGACGAGGCAGGCGCTGACATTATCCATATCGATGTGATGGATGGTCACTTTGTGCCGAACATTACCATAGGTCCTCTTGTCGTACAGGCCGCACGAGGAGTCACCGGTAAGGTAATCGATGTTCATCTGATGATAACCGATGCGGATCGGTATGTTGATGCTTTTGCCGCTGCTGGGGCCGATTGGATAACTGTGCACGTTGAAGCTTGTACGCATCTACAGCGTACGATAGCAAGAATACGAGAACTCGGTAAGAGACCTGGAGTCGTTCTTAATCCTGCTACTTCGCTCTCGACTCTTGATTATATCCTCGAGGAGGTTGATCTCGTAATGCTGATGTCAGTCAATCCAGGCTTCGGCGGCCAGTCCTTTATCCCTTCGACACTCACCAAGATTAAGCAGCTCAGACAGCGCATAGTGGAGAGGAAGCTGCAGGTGGATATCGAGGTCGATGGTGGAGTCAGTGGCAAAACCATTGGTAGTATCGCAGCGGCCGGAGCAAATATCTTTGTTGCAGGTTCTGCGGTGTACGGCAGTGACAATTATCAGGCAACCATAGCCACGCTCCGAAGTCTGGCGGAAGACGGTTCGCAGCGTGGCTGTCAATAGACAATTGAGAGGATAAAATGACTTATCAATTCAAAGGACTTGCCGAAGCGAGAGTATTTCCGGAACTGAGCAGAATGGCCCAAGCTCCATATGATCTCACCACGCCCCAGGCCTTACAGGCTGATGAGCGATTATCTCGATATGTATGTCGTTCAAAGCGTTGGTCTCTTCATTATGGGACTGAAAGAATAGATGATTCCGTATTGAATAGCTTGCAGGGCTTAGCCGATGAACTCCGTTTAGTTGAACAGTTTGAGATGATGCGACGAGGGGCTGTGATGAACCGAATCGAGGGATTTGCCTCAGAAAATCGACAAGTTCTGCATACCGCCAGCAGGGACCTCTTCGAGACAGTGCCGGCTGAACCGAAGGCAACAAATGCGGCACGGCGGGAAATCGAAAAGCTGAAGGTGTTTCTTGAGGAACTTGAAACCCGCCAATTGGTAAATAAATATGGACAGCCCTTTGATACCATGGTGCATATCGGAATTGGCGGTTCCGATCTTGGTCCACGATCGATTTTTGAGGCTCTCAAGGCCTATGGTCTGCCGGGACGGAAGGTTAGTTTTATTGCCAATGTTGATCCCGACGACGCCGCGCAGGTCCTGGCCGGGGTGAATCTTGAAACGACTCTCATAAATATCGTCTCAAAAAGTGGCTCAACACTTGAAACTCTAACCAATGAACAGCATGCGCGCCAGGCTCTTGAACGGGCCGGACTTGATCCATCGCAACATTGCATTGCAGTCACCGGTGAAAAAAGCCCGATGGATAACCAAGGAAGATATCTGCGCTCTTTTTATATGTTTGATTACATTGGTGGCAGGTACAGCTCCACCACAATGGTCGGAGCAGTGATGCTTGGTTTTTATATGGGCTTTTCCAGAGTAATGGAGTATCTGCAGGGAGCAGCCCTTGTAGACCGTGAAGCAGAAGAAAGGGATGTTAAAAAAAATATTCCTCTGCTGCTCGCATTGCTGGGGATATGGAATCATAATTTCTTGGGATACCCGACGCTTGCGGTTCTGCCTTATAGTCAAGGGCTCCATCGCTTTCCCGCACATCTTCAGCAGTGCGATATGGAAAGCAATGGAAAATCCGTAGAACGAAGCGGTGCAGCGGTGGTCACCAAAACCGGGCCGATTGTCTGGGGTGAGCCGGGGACCAATGGGCAACACGCCTTTTACCAGCTCCTGCATCAGGGAACGGAAATAGTTCCGGTGGAATTCATAGGATTTCGCCATTCCCAGTACGGCGTTGATGCGGCAGTCAATGGTTCGACCTCGCAGCAGAAGCTGCTTGCTAATTTGTTTGCCCAGATGGTTGCCATGGCAATTGGGCAGCAGTCCGACAACCCAAATAAAAAATTTGGTGGAAATCGACCCTCGTGCCTGCTTTTTGCGGACAAACTCACACCAGAGGTTATGGGGGCGCTCCTGGCGCTTTATGAAGCGAAGATAGCCTTTCAGGGATTTGCATGGAATATAAACTCGTTTGACCAGGAGGGAGTGCAATTGGGTAAGGTGCTTGCGGAAGGCTTTCTTGGTGCAATGATGGATCGACAATCGGCCTCGGAGAGTTTCGAAAAAGCCTTCCTGAATCAGTTGCTTGGTGTATCTTAATTGGGCGCACATATAACTGAATCGATGTTCATTCAGAGGCTGGATGTCTATGGATTTTTGTTGACAAAACCATCTCGCACAGCTATTCTGGCACGCAAATTCGAAGTTTCATAATCTTGTTTCGCTCTCCGGCAATGTATTATAAATTGGTCAGGAAAATTGAGTGGAGTGTTGATTACGATTGAAAGATAAGCCGCAGGCTGAATCCCGGTTTTAAGTAAAGAGTTTGGTTAAGGTAGCAGTATAAACAGTAATTTAAAGGAGGAAATCATGGCAAAGCATGAAACGCCCTTGTTGGATCAATTGGAGACTGGCCCGTGGCCAAGCTTCGTTTCCGACATGAAGCACCAGGCGGAAACCAAGCCTGAATGTTGGGACATTCTTGGTCAACTCGAATTGTCCTATAAAGAAAGGATTACTCATTGGAAACATGGTGGTATCGTCGGTGTTTTCGGATACGGTGGCGGTATTGTCGGACGGTATTCGGATTTGCCGAAGATGTTCCCAGGTGTTGAACATTTTCATACTGTTCGTGTAGCCCAGCCTTCTTCCAAATATTACTCCACCAAACATCTCCGTGATCTGATGAACCTCTGGGAGAAATATGGGTCAGGTATGACCAACTTTCATGGTTCCACCGGTGATATCATCCTGATTGGAACCCGGACAGAAAATCTTGAGCCTTTATTCTGGGATATGACCCATGACTTGGGACAGGATCTCGGCGGCTCAGGCTCAAATCTGCGTACCCCGGCCAACTGTATCGGTCAGTCCCGCTGTGAGTGGTCCTGTTATGATACGGAAGATGTCTGTTATTACCTGACCCAGAAATATCAGGATGAGATTCATCGCCCTGCCTTTCCTTATAAGTTCAAATTCAAATTTTCCGGTTGTGCCAATGACTGTGTAGCAGCAATTGCCCGTTCCGATATTGCTGTTATCGGTACCTGGAGAGATAATATTCGTATCGATCAGGCTGCCGTTAAGGAATATATCGCTGGAAATTATCCAGCCAATGGTGGTGCGCACAGCGGCAGGGACTGGGGCAAATTTGATATCAAGAAAGAGGTTGTTGATCTCTGTCCGACCCAGTGTATGTGGATGGAAGGCGGCGAGTTGAAGCTTGACGATAAAGAATGTACCCGCTGTATGCATTGTATCAATGTTATGCCGCGAGCGCTGCGTCCCGGTGTTGACACCGGTGCCACCATCTGTATCGGTGCCAAGGCCCCTATCCTTGATGGTGCCCAGTTCGCCACCTTGGTTGTGCCGTTTATGAAGGTCTCCAAGGACAATGAGTATGAAGAGCTGGTTGACTTGATCGAAAAAGTTTGGGATTGGTGGATGGAAGTAGGAAAGAACCGTGAGCGCTGTGGTGAAGCAATGCAGCGTGTCGGCCTTGCGAACTTCCTTAGTATTATGGGTATTGATCCGCTTCCCCAGCATATCAAAGAGCCTCGTTCGAATCCTTATGTTTTCTGGAAGGAGGAAGAAGTTCCCGGTGGTTTTGAGCGTGATGTCGTGGAATTTCGGGCAAAACACGCAGCTTGATGCTGTGAGTATTTGACATGCCATTTTGAATGATAATATAAGGAGATTTTATCATGGGTTATAATCCAGAAAAACCGATGGAAGGAAGGCTATCAGATCTTGGCCCTCTCCATTTTGAGCAGTTTTTTCCACCCGTAATTAAAGAAAATAAAGGCAAATGGCTCTGGCATGAGATTATTGCGCCTGGCATTCTTATGCATAAATCCGAAACCGGCGCGGAGGTTTATACCGTTCGCTGCGGTGGTATGCGCTTGATGTCGGTTGAGTTTGTCCGTGAAATCTGTGGTATCGCAGATAAATGCTGTGACGGGTTCTTGCGGTTTACCACCCGTAACAATATCGAGTTCATGGTTGATTCCAAAGCTAAGCTTCAACCCTTATTAGATGAACTGAAGAAACATGGTAATAAGTTCCCCGTTGGTGGCACCGGTGCAGGTATTACTAATATCGTTCATACCCAGGGTTGGGTCCATTGTCATACTCCGGCAACTGATGCCTCCGGTGTTGTCAAGGCGGTTATGGACGAATTGTTTGACTACTTCACTTCTATGACTCTGCCTGCGCAATGCCGTATCGCCCTGGCTTGTTGTCTGAATATGTGCGGTGCCGTTCATGCATCTGATATCGCCATCCTCGGTGTTCATCGGAAACCGCCGATGATCGATCATAGCCGTATTACCGGTGTCTGCGAGCTGCCCTTGGCAATTGCCTCCTGTCCTCTTGGTGCTGTAAAACCTGCCAAGACTGAAGTTGATGGCAAAGAGATCAAGACTGTCAAGGTTAATAATGATCGATGCATGTTCTGTGGCAATTGCTATACCATGTGTCCTGCCATGCCCCTTGCAGATCCGGAAGGTGATGGTATCGCCATCCTTGTTGGTGGAAAGGTTTCTAACCGCATAAGTGCTCCGAAATTCTCTAAACTTGTTATTCCATTTTTGCCGAATACCACTCCTCGTTGGCCTGAGACTGTTGAGGCTATCAAAAAGATCGTTGTGGCCTATTCTGCAGGCGCCAAGAAGTATGAGCGTGTTGGTGAATGGGCTGAGAGGATTGGTTGGGAGCGTTTCTTCGAGGAATGTGATATACCGTTTACAGAGAAAAGCATCGACGATTATCGCCTTGCATATGACACCTGGCGTACTACAACTCAGTTCAAGTACACAAGCCATATTAAGTAATTAAAGTGATATTTCCCGGCCGGGTCGGACGTCGGTCCGACCGGGACTTTGATGCTTTCTTCTCAAAAAATCAAAAAGGAGATTCGTTATGGCCTTAAGCGTTGAAGATCTCAAGCTTGCAATTTTGGAGAAAGCAGCAAAATCTCCAAAGCCTCAGTTGTATATTAAGGATTTATACGAATGTGATCCCGATTCAAAACCACGGGTAATAAAGAACGTGGCGAATGATCTGGTAAAAGAAGGGCGGTTGATGTTTTGGTCTTCCGGTTCTACCACTATGTATGCCCTGAAGAGTCGTATTAAAAACGAAGAAGGCACGGAAGGAATTTGAAGATTAGATGTAATTAGTCAGTTTTTGAAAAGCATAAAGAAAGTGATTCTTTATGCTTTTTTTATTTGCCATGTATCCAATTTATTTCTTCGAATCCACTCCCTCCACAAATACCCTTGCCAAGAAGCTAGCCGAAAATGGCGCTGTTCACGGCACTGCCGTTATCGCTGCTAATCAGACAGAAGGTCGAGGTCGACTTGGCAAGAGCTGGATTTCAGCCGCTGGAAAAGGCCTTTATTGCTCAATCATTGTAAGGCCGAGACTTGCAGTAGAGGATTTCCCCAAAATTACCTTAGCCGCAGGCCTTGCAGTTGCCCAGGCAATAGATCGATTGTGTAGTGGCTTCACTCAACTTAAGTGGCCCAATGATATCTTCCTCGATGGGAAAAAATGCGGGGGAATATTGACGGAATCCTCAACCATGCCCGAGAAAAATGATGAACGGTTTGCCGTTATCGGGATAGGAATGAACCTTGGTTCTTCCCTG
>JAZDOW010000277.1:0-23594 GCA_043798185.1 Pseudomonadota bacterium
TTGTTAAGTTTAAAGTGAATGTCAAGGATATTGAAGATTTGATTGGCGCGAAAATCCCCGGGGCAGGCGAATTCGTCGAGGTTGAAGGCCATGGGGCCTCCGTTGATGATTTTTCCGATGCCCAAAAACAGGTTTCGACTGCCGACGGCAAGCCGGCACCGGCACCAAACAAGCAAATGTAGTCTTATTGTTTTCTGCGTCCTTCAAGATAAGCTGGGGAATCTTGACCTCCAGCTTATTGACGCCTCTTCTGCCTGTCGACATGATTATGGAAAATACTAAAAAAACACTCCGAGAAAGGTTTCTCTATTTTACTTTGGGAATGGTAAGTCTGGTTGTTGTCAGCTTTTTGCTGGGCGCTGTATCTGATTACCAGAATAACAGCAACACCACTTTAAACTTTGGCCGATATGCCATTTCCTCATGGGCTACAAAATTTGACAGCAAGAGTGGAGCGGTGGGGGCTTTCGTGTTAGATACTGTTTCCGGGGAAACAAGAACAGTCTATTACCGCACCTATGGAGATGTTCCTAAAAGCGAGGCATCAAAAAATGATCTCAAAAAACTATTCAATGCCATTCAATAGAAAAAGAGTGTCGCGATTCCATGCGCTGGCAGGAATTGCATCCCCTGAAAGTCGAGATACTTCCAAAAACACTTGGCTCCGGTTTAAGGCACAAGATTAATGCTGCCAGACCAAACCTTAACAAAATTGGCATGTGCCTCAGCTTTACCTTCCTACTGACAAGAAGTTGACTTGAAAACTTAGCAACGAAATAAGGAATTCTAATCTTATGACAAGCATTTCCTGACAGTACAAAAAAGCCTCTAATTATACCAACTTATTTTCTCTGTTAATCAGTTACGACTCTTGCTGCTGTAGAGTATCCGGCGATCAACTTTCGCCGCCGATTGGGTACCGGTCAAGACCATGGCTTGCTTGAGTTCGCTCTGCAATATTTCGATATATTTTTCGACACCGGCCTGCAATCCTCCGACAGCCGCCACCGAAAAGGGCCGACCGATCATTACTGCATCGGCGCCGAGGGCGAGCATCTTAAGAATATCGCCACCGGAACGTATGCCGCCGTCAACAAGAAGAGTGATCCTGCCTTTCACTTTATCGGCAATATCTGCAAGCACGGTTGCGGTGGCGGGGGCATGGTCGAGAACCCGACCGCCGTGGTTCGAGACGACTATGGCGTCGGCACCGGCAGACAGGGCAAGTTCGGCCTCATCTGCAGTCATTACACCTTTGAGGATAAATTTCATGCCGCAACTTTTAATAATCTCGGTGAGTTTTTCAATTGGCTTTGGCGAGACCGGGCGTCCCATGCGACGAAGAGTGATAAGACCTGCGGCATCGATATCCATTCCCAGGGTGTCGCAACCGGTGGCTTTTGCCAGGGCTATTTTGCTGAAGAGTTCGTCGTCTTCCCAGGGTTTAACGAAGGGGATGCCGTGACCACCAGCTTCCTGGATGGCGATAAAGCCCGACTTATGGATAAATTCAGGGACACCGTCGCCGGTGCAGCCGATGATCGACTGCGCCTTGCAACCATTGATAACCGCATTGATATACGTATCTTCTGAGATTCCACCGCCCATATTAAATGATACTCCACCGATGGGGGCGGCAAGGACCGGTAGGGCAAGGGTCTTGCCGAGGATCTGCACCGTTGTATCCGGTTCGGTTACGTCGTGGATCAGGCGCATATTGAATTTAATGCCGGCCAGCGCCGTGACATTGTCGATAAAACTTGAGCCGCTGCCCAGTCCGCCCATGCCGGGAACCTCTCCGGCACAGGCCCGACCATTGCAAACCGGGCAAACCCGGCAGAATTTTTCCATCTGTTTCCTGGCATTTTCGCGAAACTCTTTCATCCTGTTCTCCTGCTGCTTGAAATGAAGTAGTGCCCGGTTATTGACACCGTCTTGGGCACATTGTCTGAAACGGTAGATTTATTATAAAAATGGAGGCTCGGCAAGGCAAATCGGTGAATGGCGAAAGCCCGGAGCTTCACCATTCGTATTCCGCCAATTGATAGAGAAAAAGGGAGATGCCGACAAAAAAGATTATGCCAATGATCAAAGAAGCAAAGACTGTAGGGAAAAATTGCCGGGCTAAACGCTGAAGAAGCAAACGAAATTGTGATCCTTGGCTTTGGAAAATCCGTCCGGCTACCTCGCTGAAAAATTGACTGAAGAGAATCTGGTTGATGCTTTCCATGTTTTCTTTCATCTCTATCCTCCTGTAAAGGTTATACCAAGGAGGATAACAGGGGTGGGGTATCACAGAGCGAGCCCCTTGTGAGTTTTTTAAAAATAGAGAAAAAATTACTGCAGCTTGTCCGGTACTTTCTTTAAAAGATTTTCCAGTTCCGGCTTATCGAAAAGGTAGCTTTGTCGGCAGAATTCACAGCACACTTCGACGCCCTCTTCTTTTTCCATGAGGTCCTGGATGTCTTTTTGTCCTAAGGAAAAGAGGGCGCCTTGCATCTTGGTGCGGCTGCAGCTGCATTGATAGTGGAGGTTGCCGCTGCCGGTTTTATGGTGCGGGATGTCTTGAAAAAGAAGAGAGAGTATGTCGCCCGGGCTTTTGCCTTCGAGGATCAGGGCGGAGAGAGAAGGGAGAGCGGTAATTTTTTGCTCGATTTGCAGGAGGAGCTGTTCATCGGCAGGCGGCAGTGACTGGATGAGAAAGCCTCCTGCGGCGGCAATAGTCCCGTCGTTACTCAGGCGGATGGCAAGAGCAATGGCCGAAGGTGTTTGCTCGGACTGGGTCAGATAGTAGGCGAGATCCTCGCCAATCTCACTGGTATAGAGCTGGATGGTTCCGGGATATTTTGTGTTGCATCCGATATCCTTGGTCACCGTGAGAAACCCGGCTTTACCGAGGCCGGAAGCGACGTCGATGCGGCCGTTGAGAAGTGGGACATCGGCATGCGGGTTGGCAACATAGCCCCGCACCCAGCCTGCAGACCCTGCTTCGGTAATGATTTTCCGCAGCGGACCATTACCCTCGAATTTAAGAAGGATACTCTGGTCGTCTTTGAGAATAGCCGCGAGGAGAGCGGCCCCGGTCAGCGCCCGACCGAGGGCGGTGGCGGCGGTAGGTCCGACGTCGTGTCTTTTGCAGGCCTCGGCAACGAGTGCAGTGGTGGTGCAGGCAACGCCGAAGAAATTGCCTGCTTCGGAAATAACTCTTTCTATGAGATCAGCCATGTCAGTGATAAAAAGCTAAAGATTGTTGGAAATGGGGTAGAATGTCACGGCGACACTATAGCACGTATGCTGGGGTAAGCAAATAACCGCAGAAATGGGGGAGTAAAATCCGAATCTCTGCGGCAAAGTTTACGTTTACGTGTCAGTAACAAAAGGGTAGAATGGTTTGGCAATTCACATCCCCAGAGGTCCATCTAAGAAGACCGATCGAGAGTCACCTTGACGGGTAAAAACATCAGACTAAGGAGCAAGATTATGCGAACGTTGGTTTTCTTCACTTTGTTATTGATTGGCCTGCCGTCATACGCCACAGAGATCTCCGGGGTGATGGTAAATGATACCCTGCAGACCGAGGATGGCACGACTCTCCAGTTGAACGGTGCCGGAGTGCGATCGAAATTTTTCATGGATATTTATATTGCAGAGCTCTACATGGAAAAACCCTCCACAGAAGCTGCCGCAGTAATTGGCGATAAGGGGAAAAAAAGAATTGTTATGCATTTTCTATACAGCGAGGTGTCGAAAGATAAGCTGGTCGATGGTTGGAATGAAGGATTTAAAGAAAATAATAGCGCCGGTGATTTGGCGAAATTGCAGGACAGGATACAGCAGTTCAATAAGCTTTTTGTCGATGTGAAAAAGGGTGATGTAATTATTCTTGATTATGCACCGGCGACCGGTACCGAGGTGACCATCAAAGGGCAAAAGAAGGGGACAATTGCCGGTGCGGATTTCAATGAGGCTCTGTTAAAGATCTGGTTGGGAGAAAAACCGGTGAACGCCGGTTTGAAGGAAAAATTGTTGAGCTTTAAAAAGTAGCCGAAAATAGCCAGGCGAAGAAATCTGACCCGGCAGGCTTTTTGGAGCTTGCCGGGTTTTTTTGCCTGTATTTTATGAAGCCAGGTGCTTCAAGGGAACATTGCCTGAGAAGATTCTAGAAAATCAGCTCTGCTTTTTCTGCTTAAGGGATTCAGCCAGAAGTTCCATGGTATGGGCGCAGCGGATGGTCGGATCAGCCTTGCCGACCGCGCCTTTCAGCATGATCATGCAGCCGGGACAGTCGGTGGCCACCGTTTTCATCCCGGTTGCCTGAATAGTCTCTACCTTATCGCCGGTTATCTGTTTGGAGATCTGGGGATGGCTGAGAAAGGAGTAGGTGCCGCCGAAACCACAACATCGATCGGAGTTCTTCATCTCCTCCACCTGATGCCCGGAGGCACCGAGAAGGGCACGCGGTTCTTTCCAGACATTTGATCCCCGCTTGAGATGGCAGGAATCGTGGTAGGTGACGCCTTTTAATGGACCAGTTGCCGTGAGCTTGGCAGAGGCCCCGAGCACATTTTCGAGAAAAGCTGCAGCATCCATGGTCTTTGCCGAAAGGGCCATGGCCTTGGCCGACCATTGTGGCTGATCGGCGAGACGCTCGACAAAATCACGTTTTACCGCCATGGTGCAGGTCGGGCAGATGCAGAGAATATAGTCGACTTGTGCCTCGGTGAAGGCCTCGACGCTCTGTTTGGCAAGGAATTCCCCGGTTTCGGTATCACCCGCGTATAGGGCCGGAATGCCGCAGCAATTCTGGGCTTTGGGAAAGACCACCTCAACATTGAAGGAGTTGAGCACCTTGATCAGACTGACTCCGACCTCGGGATAGACGAAATCGGCGCCGCAACCGACGAAGAAGCCGACTCGGTGCAGGGGCTTGCCGACATTTTGGATAATACCATCGAATTGATCGCGGAAAGGTTTCTCGGCGATGGCCGGCAGATTACGCCATTCCGTGTAATCACGGGACATGAAGTGCAGGGGCAGATGGCGAATGATCCGTCGACCGGGATCATCACTATTTTTCTCGGTGACCGGCAGTTGCAGTTTGGAGGCGGCCCGCACCATGGTGTGAAAAAGAGAACGGTTCTTCATAACTGCCTTGAAGGCCACATTTTTAATGGCCCCCATCCCGTATTCCTTGGTGACCTCGTTGCGCAGATGGAGGATTATCTCCTCCAAGTCGATCTTGGCCGGGCAGACCGCAACACAGGAACGGCAGCCGATACAGGCGCGGGTGATCTCTTTGGCCTTGTCAAGGCCCTCATAGAAAGCGGTGAGGATAATACCGATGGCGGAAATATAAATGGAACCGAAAACGTGACCGCCGACGGTCTGATAGACTGGGCAGACATTGGCGCAGGCGCCGCACTGGATGCAGCGCAGGGCGTCCTGGCAGGCCTTGGATTCGTACAGGGCCTCACGGCCGCCGTCGATCAGGATGATGTGCTGTTCCTTGGGCTGACCATTGACCGGCACGCCACCCCTGATCCAGGTGACGTAGGAAGTAAGTAGCTGACCGGTGGCATTGCGCGGCAGGAGTTGGGTGATTTTAATGGCGTCTTCAATAGAGCGAACCAGCTTGTGAATGCCGGCGAAGACCACATGGACCTTCGGCAGGGTGGCGCAGAGCCTGGCATTGCCTTCGTTGGTAACCAGACCAATACCGCCGGTTTCGGCAATGAGGAAATTGGCACCGGTCAGACCGATGTCGGCATTGAAATATTCCTTGCGCAGTCGCTCGCGGGCATGATCGACCAAGGCTTTGATCTCGGGCGCCAGAGTCTTTTCGGCTTCCTTACTGAACAGGGTGGCAACCTCTTCCTTGAACATATGGATAGCTGGCATAACCATGTGGCTGGGGCGCTGTCCGGCCAGCTGGACAATCCATTCGCCAAGATCGGTTTCCGCGGCGCGGATGCCTGCTGCTTCAAGTGCCTTGTTGAGATGGGCCTCCTCGGAAACCATTGATTTCGACTTGGCGATCAGGGTGGCCTCTTTTTCTTTGGCCAGTGCGATCACATACTCATTTGCCTCTTTGGTATCCTTGGCGAGAAAAACCTTGGAACCGGCCGCCTCGGCATTTTTAATGAACTGAGCGAGAATTTCTTTTCGATTGACTCGGACCTCATCTTTAATAGCGGCCAGTTCGGTTCGCATCGACTCAAAGTTCAAACCCCTGAAAGCGTTTTCCCGGGCGATCAGGTAGGCGTCGCCGAAGAGATGGAGGGCCTTGCTGAGTTTAGGATTGCCGATGGCATCCTCAACACTCTTTTTATATGTCATTTCTGCTGCCATAGTGTTTTTACTCCTTTGAGTCACTGAGAAATTCGTATTGTTAAAACAAATTTCGTAAAGGAACCTCGTCGATTACCTGCGGTCAGTTTTCAAGTAGATCGTTGGAAATGTTTTCCACCAGAAGAATGTGGAGTTCTCTCGGGCCATGGCAGCCGATGGTTAGCACCCTTTCAATATCGGCAGTACGGCTGGGACCGGTAATGTAGGCAATAAACTTCGGATCGTTTCCCTGGTGCAAGGCGGCCATGGGGGCAGCGGCGGCCAGATTGTCGGCAAGAATTGTTGTCGGGTCGACGAGGACAAAATGTTTTTCGGGAAGAGTAGTCGCCAGGCGAATATCTTCATCGGTGCTTTCCAGCACAACGGTTCCGGTGTCGGCCATGGCGAAATTGCTGAAGGTGATACCGGCCCCGGGGAATTGTCCGCTGTCCCTGAACCGTTTGTTCAGCACCTCAACCCCGGCGTTTTCCAGGAGCGTTTTTAGTCCGTGCCGTATAACCAGGGGAGTCACTGGAACCAGGATAGTGCCCTGGGTCCTTTCGGCAATATATTTCACGGCTTCTTCAAGGCTGGCTTTACTTTCCACAGCCGCCCCGACACGTTTTGCCGATTCGATAAAACGATCAACTCTGTTGTCAGTCATGACTTGGTTCCTTTTTGAGAAGATTGTCGAAAAAAACGACTTGTTGATGGTTTGTCGAGCAATTAATTTTGCAACTTACGTGCCATGATAGGATTGAATTTCCAATCTCTTGCCAAAGCCCACTGTAGCAAAGATTATTGGCGTTTGCCCTCTCCACTCAATCCGGGAGATCTTGTCCGATTTAACAGACAAGGTCTCCTGAAAACGCAATTTGAAAATGAGTTTTGGATTATTGAGACAGGCTGTATTTTTTCAGCAAGGAATAAAAATGGGAACGGGATAACCCGGAAATATCCATTATCTTTTGAATATTGCCATCGCACTGTCGGATCAGTTCCCCGAGATAGGTTTTTTCGGCGGTGTTTTTGAACTCTTTCAGGGGCGGTAAAGGGTGGTCGAAGATATCTTCGAAGATCTTTTGTCCGAAATTCTGGACAAGGGGGTTTGACGTACTTTCTTCCTCCTCGATGACCTTTGCCCCGGTGAGTTTGAGAATCTGCGCTTTGGCCACCTGAATCCGCAAGCTTCGTGGAAGATGCATGGCGCAGAGAGTAGTTTCCTGGCCGACGTCGAGGATAGCATTCTCAAGGGTGTTGAAGAGCTCTCGGACGTTCCCCGGCCATTGGTATTCAGTGAGGGTTTTGGAGAAATCTTCACCGATTTCCTTTGGTTCTAAACCGAATGTTTTGCACAGTTGTTTAATTCGGAACTCTGCAAGTTCGAGGATATCGCCAATTCGTTGCGAAAGAGAAGGGAGATTAATACGCATTGTTTTGATGCGAAACAGCAGGTCACTGCGGAATTGGCCATCTTCAACCATCTTGTCAATGTTGCGGTTTGTTGCGGCGATGAGGCGAAAATTGCTGGTCTGCTCTTTGGTGGCTCCAACCGGTCGAAATTGCCTTTCCTGCAGGACGCGCAGGAAGACTTTTTGGATGGACAGGGGCATCTCGCTGACTTCATCGAGGAAAAGAGTGCCACCGTCGGCTACCTTGATCAAGCCCTGACGATCAAGCTGGGCCCCGGTAAATGAGCCCTTGAGGTGACCGAAAAGGGTCGATTCTACCAGGGACTCGGTTAAGGAAGCACAGTCAACCACCACGAAATTTCCAGCGGAGCGGTTGCTGTTCTTGTGGATAATAGTGGCAAACAGCTCTTTGCCTGTCCCTGTTTCACCGGAGATCAGGACGTTGATATCGGAGTTGGCGGCTTTTGCGGTCAGGGCTATGCAGGCCTTGATCTCCGGACTGCTGCCGACGACACCGGAAATAATCAGGTCGTTTTTTGCGCGCCTGCTTTTTTTTTCGCTGCGGTATTTAAGTGCTCTGTTGAGGGTAAGGGTGATGTCGCGGACGCTGGTGGGTTTGAGAAGATAGTCCCATACCCCGCCCCTTATCGCCAGTTCAGCGCCATCGGGGTTGCCTTTGCCGGTGAGGATGATGACCTCGGGAGGATCGCCAATGGCCATCAGCACCGGAAGAAGGTCAAGGCCGTTGCCGTCGGGAAGATAGACATCGAGGAACACCACGTCATAGCCACCCCGCTCGGCAAGGTTAAGACCGTCTTTCAGGGTGTGCGCCTTGTCGGCATGGTAAGAAAGCCTGGTGACTAGGCTGGCCATGGTTTCGCAGGCTTCAATGTCATCGTCGATGATCAATATTCGGGTCATATTCTTTCTGCTTTGGGAATCACCTCACGGATTGCTTCCATGAGGTCGTTTTTGTCGTAGGGTTTTATGACAACTTTAAGAATGTTCGGATAATCCTTGGCGGCTGACCTGGCATCCTCCCGGCCTGAGACAAGGATTACTGCCAGATCAGGGAGCCGACCTGCCAGTTCGGTGCCGCTCATCTGCGGCATATCAAAGTCGGTAATGAGTATATCAAAAGTTGTGGTCCCTGACGAGACGAGTTGCAAGGCGGCGGCGGGTTGGCGGAGGGCTGTAACGGTAAAACCCATTTCTTCAAGGAGGCGCGGGGTAGATTGTAATTGATCTTCATCATCTTCTATGAACAGGATGTGCCCACCCCTATGAGCAGATGCGGCCTGCGTGCTTGCGACGGTATCCTCTCCAGCGTTGGTTTCCGGCAGACAGATTTCAAAGGTGCTGCCGCCTGTCTTTTCGCTCAGTACGCCAATGATGCCCTGGTGACTCTTGACGATGCCGTGAACAACAGCCAATCCAAGTCCCGTGCCTTCGGTTTTACTTTTTGTCGAGAAAAATGGATCAAAAATTTTGTCAAGAATCTCCGGTTTGATGCCTGGGCCATTGTCGGTGACGGTAAGTTTGATGATTGCTCCGGTGGGAGAAGAGATAGGAATAGTTTTCCCCTCTTCCGGGCTGAGGCGTGATAGTCCGATGTTTATGTTGCCGCCGGTGGCCCTCAGGGCATGGAAGGCATTGGTGCAAAGATTGAGGGTGGCCTGGTGCATCTGGGTTGGATCGGCATGAACGAAATAATGGCCATCGGCAGTAATATTACTGGTAACGGTGATGTTGGCGGGCATTGAAGCCTCCATCAGGTGGATGACTTCCTGGACGATACCGCTCAGGTCGGTCGGTCGGAAGCCTTCACGCGACGGTCTGCTGAAGGAGAGGATCTGCTGAACAACCCGTCCGCCACGTCTGGCCGCCTTGAGGACCCGGTTCAAATCGGCCTCGGTTTGGGTGTCCGGCTCGATGTCGCCGATGGCAAGCTCGGTCGAATTGATAATAGTTGTGAGAATATTGTTGAAATCATGAGCGATTCCCCCAGCAAGAGTGCCGATCGCTTCCATTTTTTGTGATTGCAGGAGCTGTTTCTCAAGGTTCTGTTCCTTGGTTATGTTCTCTGCTGTCGACAGGACTCCGACGATACGGCCGCCCTGTCCCAGCAGAGGTACCTTGTTTACCTCTATCCAGGCCTCGGCACCATTTTCTCCTATTACTTTGCGGCGGATCTTACGGAATGCCTTCTTGTTTTCGACAACACTTGCGTCCGCCGAGACTGACCAGTCGGTATAGGATTGATCGCTGATAATCTGGAAGGTCGTCTGGCCCTCCAGGGCCTGGGTGTCGACGATGCCGAAGAAATCCATAAAGGCCCTGTTGGCGCCAAGATACTTCCCGACTGGATCCTTCCACGAAACCAGTTGGGGGATAGTGTCCATCAATGTTTCCTGGAATGCCAGTTGGTCGACGATCTTTCGTTCAACCTTGCGTCGCTCAAGCATTGCTCCGAGCATCGCCACAAGGGCGAGGAAAAGGAGAACAAAACTGACCATAATAGTCCAGAAAAGCTCTTTTGAGATGGCGTAAATGGACGCCGGGGCGTTGATGATCTTGCTGTTCTCCGGCAGGAGTTTCGGGTCGATGCCGAGCTTTTTCATAACCTTGTGGTCAAAGAGATAAATACCGCTTGGTTCCCTGATGATGGGGATGGTATCGGCCTTTGTCCCTTGGAGAATATCAAGGGCCATTTCGCCGGCAGTGCTGCCTTGCTCGACGCCCGACAACACCCTGCCGCCGACAGCTCCGTAACCCACCATAAATTCCCAGGAAGTGAAGATCGGCACGGAACTGTGGCTGGAGATAGCCTCACTCACCTCCTCCGAGGTAAAAAAAAGGCCGTTTATTGTCTGGTAATAGGGGGCGATAAAGAGGAAAGTATTCTTGGGGAGATTCTGTACCCGTTGTTGTGCCTCCTCAAGACTGAGTTGAATCCAGAATTCGATCTGAAGTCCGGTTTGATTGGTTTTAAGGATATTTTCTATCTGGCGGGTTATGGTCACTCCGGCAGTTGAATTATCAATGAGAATGACCAGATGATCCTTTTGCGGGTAAAGTTTTTTTGCGACGTCGAGGGTTGCCAAAAAATCGAAGGACTCGACAACGCCGGTTATGTTGCCGGCGGCAATGTCGGATTCCCGGAGATCATTAATACCACAAAATACTACCGGCACGCCTGGGAAGAGTTCCTGTCGGTATTGGTTGATAAAGTTCAGGGCGTCGTTATCGGAGATAACGATGGCGTCGAAGAAATCATCTTTAAACTTCTCTTTGTACAGGGCAAGGAGGTTCTTCGCGATTGCATCGTAATTGAATTTTTTTGCATCCATGTACTCAATCTGTAGATCGACATTGAAGCGACCTTTATTCAAAACGGTCCGTACGCCTTCCAGCAAGCCATCCGACCATTTGTAGCCGTTATGGTAAGAATTGAGGTAGAGCACATGCTTCTTGTTCTGATCGGCAAAGGAAAATGCTGGCGAGAAGAGGAGGAAAAGGATAAGGAGTGCAGCTAGATTCTGTATTCGCATGAAATCGCAAGAAAGAGTCAGGTTTACAACGTTTATATAAGTAATATTTAATAGATACAGATGAAAAAGCAATTGCACCGGCAAAATGATACGGCATGCACTCAGGAGTGTTGAGCGTGTGTTGGAGGTGCTCTGCTCGTTGTGCAATGGTCGTATAGAAAAAGTATAGTGCTTGTTAAGCAAAAAACATACCAAAGACTTAAGGACCAAGAGTCTTTTTGAAAATTTCGAGGAACACGCCTGAAGTTATGGATTCATTCGCAGCTGCAATGCCGTTTGTCAAAGTTATAGGTGCTTTTGTCCTGATGCTGCTTGGTATCAGGTGTAAGATCGGACTTTCTTTGTCCATTCTCTTGGGCGGGCTATTCATGGGGCTGGTATTCGGTCTGTCCCTTGGCGACTGCCTGAAAGTGGGCACGACGGCATTGGTTCAGGAAAAATTTCTCCTTCTGGTTGCCATAGTAGGAGCAATACTCATTTTGTCAGATGGGTTGGAGAAGTCGGGGCAATCGGCGAGACTTATGGCAGCTTTGTCCGGTTACCTAGTGCAGGCTCGTCTACGGCTGGTATTTTTCCCCGCTTTGATAGGTCTTTTACCGATGCCGGGCGGGGCAGTCTTTTCGGCCCCCATGGTCAAGGCGGTCAGTGCTGAGATGCAGCTGAGCAACCAAGAGCGAGCCATGATCAACCACTGGTTCCGCCATGTCTGGGAAATGGCCTGGCCACTCTATCCCGGAATAATTTTGACTGTAGCGCTTGCCGACATCCCCATCGGTGCGTTTATCAGCAGGTCATGGCCTGGGGTTATTGCCATGTTCCTTATCGGCTGGTTTTTTTTCCTCAGGTCCGGAGTTTTGAAAACGTCACGAATCGAGAGCACTGTTCAGGTTGGGGCAAGAGATGCCCGGCTGGCTCTCAAGGAGGGGCTGCCTCTCATTATAGCCATTGTCGGCGCTGTGGGGCTGGAGACGATTCTTGCAAAATTTGCCCCACACATCCCGTTTGAATGGGGGGTGATTACTGCCCTCATTCTCGCCATTCTCAGCAATATGATAAAAAACCACCTGAGGTTGCAGTTCCTTTATGATGTCTTACGAAAAAAAAGCCTGTGGTCAATGCTCATGGTGATTGCGGCTATTTTTATATTCAAGGATATCATGGGGGCAGCAGGGATAGTCACTGCCATGGCGTCTGGTGCCGGCGGGGGGGTGGCACTCTTTGCCGCTGCAGTCTTTCTACCATTCCTGGTGGGCGGTGTGTCAGGAGTCACAGTCGCCTTCGTTGGAGCCACATTTCCGTTACTGCTTGGATTATTGAAGTCCTTTGGCATGGAGCAGAATACAATTCCGTTTTTAATCCTCGGATTATTTTCCGGCTTCACCGGAGTGATGATTTCCCCCATTCATATCTGTTTTGTCCTTACGTGCAACTACTTTGAGACGGAACTTTTAGCGACGTGGCGCCGGCTGGTTACCCCTTGTATCTGCGTTGCCACCTGTGGCGCTGGGTTGTTTTGGCTGCTGCTCAAGTAGCTCGGCCGGGGGTGTTTTAAAGCTCGGCCACACCGGAAGGAATCAGGCAAATAAAGACAAAATCCTCGCCGCCGCCATTCATGAATTGATGTTCCTCGTTGGCGGGAATGAAAAGGACGGTGCCGCTGGTTACTTCCCGCCACTCGCCGTTATGATAAACTTTGCCTTTGCCGGAATGGATAAAAATCTCATGCTCCCAGGCATGGGTATGTCTCGGGGTGAAGCCTCCGGGGGTCACGGTGAAGACCCGCATACAAAAATTTTCAGCATTATCCGCTTGACCGATGACAACCCTGCCGGTAACGCCTTGCACTGCCTCGTTTTCAAACTGTTGAGCCGGACAATCTTGGTAATTGGTGATTTTCATAGAGTTTCCTTGGTTCGGTAATAAAGCTTGGAGGCTTTTTGTCAGCCAATCAGAATGTATATAATAGAGCCGGGACATGGAGAATGCAACGGTTAAGATGATGACGAGCGTTACGGTGTCTTGCCGGTGAGACCCATATAAATAGCGGCCAGGGTAAAGCACACTCCTGTCCAATTGAGAAAGGAGGTGGGGCGGCTGAAGAAAAGAACATCCCAAATGAAGGAGAGTGATGGTTGGAGGAGAAGTATGAGGCCGGCTCGTGAGGTTTGAATCCTTGGCAGGGCGCCGGCAATCAGCATCCAACCGACGGTCTGGCAGAAGAGGCCGAGGCCGATCAGGGCAAGAAGGCTTTTGAGGTTGGGGATATCAAAAGAGTCACCAGAAAAGGTCATCTTCAATCCAAGAAAGAACGCGCAACTGAGAGAAACCAACATAAGCGGGAATACCGGCGAGCGACTTCCGTCAATCTGGACTTTTTTCAGGCTGAGGAGATACACGGTATAGCAGATAGCAGTCAACAGGCCAAAGTAGAGGCCGGTTTTGTAGGTATCACTCAATCGATGCCAATCAAGACCGACGATCAGAAAGAGTCCAAGAATGGCGATGGGCAGGGATGCCAGGAACCGGGGTCGAGCCTTTTCACCAAAATAGAATATTGCGGTAGCAGCCAGGAGGAAGACCTGAAAATTGCCGAGCAGGGTTGCAAGCCCAGGCCCGATGTACATGATGCTTTCATGCCAGAAAAAAAGATCAAGGGCAAAAGTCAGGCCACAGAAGATAATAAGGAAGAGCTGGGCCGGCGGTGGCTTGACAAGGTCTTTTTTCAGGACCGCAATAGCCAAGAGAAAAAAGAAACCAAAAAAAACCCTGTAAAATCCGGAGCTGGTTGGAGCTACATCGGCCAGTCTGACGAAAATTGCCGAAAAGCTGATCATGAAAGCGCCAGCCAGCATCTGTAGAATTGCCTGGTAGCGGCGGATGAAGTCGCCCATAATATCTGAGGGAAGAAGAATCGCTTGGTGGTTTTGCGGTTGTCGGCGTTTTGTGCTTTGTCTAGTCACTCACAAAAAATATTTGCACGTTTTTTGCGAAGATTTTTTGATTAGTGACTTACACCCCTCAATGGGGTACTAAAAAGAGTCCCGTTTATCGGGGTCAAGGAGAAAAAGTGAAGAGCTTTTCAATGGGACAGACCATAATTGACTTTGTCTTTTCCTGCATTAATTAACATTCTCGTTGCATTCGTTATCGGAGAAGCTGCTCGGTATTTTGCGGGAAGGATCACTTCGTTCTTGCACATCAGCCCATTGGAGGGCAAAATGGTCATGAATTAAACTGGAATTTGTCGATCTTGCGTTGTGCACACTTGGGCGAAAAATTTAATAATTATGCACATTGCTCTCGGTGCTGCATTGAGTGTCCATGGTATGCAGACAAACCGAAGAGAAAATATTGCAAAAAAATAAAAATATTGATAACAGATAATTAGGTCAGAATCTTCGGCGCAGTTTGAAAAATAGTGTTGATTTTCTGTGAAAAAATTGTATTTTTTGGTTTTTAAAGAATCGACTACCGAGAAAATCATAGCAATGCGATGCATAAAATGCACAAATGAATTGGGCAGTGCTGGACGTCAGGCAGACCTTATCCATGGAGTAGACACCAAAACGATATGAATGACCTCTCGACAAAATATCTTGGACTTGAACTGAAAAATCCAATTATTGTTGGCAGTTGTGGTTTTACCAACAGCGTTGCTAAAATAAAAGAACTGGCTGATAACCAAGCCGGAGCCATCGTTTTAAAATCACTTTTCGAGGAGCAGATACAGGCAGAGTATTCGGCAAATCTTCAGAGCTACAATGCCGACTATCCTGGAGCTACCGATTACATCCGCGAGTACTCCCGTGGCAATGAAGTTGACAGCTATCTTAAGCTCATTGCTGAGGCCAAAAAGGCCGTGGATATTCCAGTTATTGCCAGTATTAACTGCATTTCTTCCGCTGAATGGGTTTCCTTTGCCAAGTCGGTTGAGCAGCAAGGCGCCGATGCCATTGAATTGAACATCTCCTTATTGCCTTCAAACCCAAAGCTGACCAGCACTGATAGCGAAAAGAAGTACGCGGAAATTATCAACTGCGTCGGGGACTTGGTTTCCATTCCCATTAGCTTGAAGATGAGCCATTATTCCGCAGGCCTTGCCGGGCTAATTCAAAAATTGAGCTGGCTCAAGAAGATTGGCGGCTTTGTGCTTTTTAACCGCTATTATACGCCGGATATCGACATCGAAAAGATGATTGTCAGATCAGCAGACGTGCTCAGCAGTCCTGGTGAGGCCTGTAACTCCCTGCGCTGGATTGCCCTGATGTACGGACAAATCGACAAGGATCTGATTGCTGCAACCGGAGTTCATGACAGTGAAGGTCTCATCAAGCAACTGCTTGCCGGCGCCACGGCGGTACAGGTTGTGTCGACCATCTATAAAAATGGTGTTGGCCGGATTCCTGACATGCTTGCCGGTCTTGATGAGTGGATGACCCGGAAATCTTATACCGCCCTTGCTGATTTTCGCGGCAAGCTCAGCTATGAGAAGGCAACTGATGCCGCGGTTTTTGAGCGTACGCAGTTTATGAAATATTATGGCGGCATGTCGTGAACAAGGAAATATAGCTTTTTACCTGGCCGAATACCCACATAATTGAGATAAAAAAATACCCACCGCTCCCCTTATTGCAAATCATCGGATATTTATGAAATCGTTGCTGACATTTCCCAAAGGCGGAGTTCATCCGCCTGAATTTAAAGCGCAGACTCAGGGACTGAGCATTGAAATTATGCCCGTCCCCGATGAACTTGAACTGATTCTCGGCCAGCATATCGGTGCTCCATGCCAACCAACGGTTGCCAAGCGTGAGGAGATCGGAGAAGGCGCCTTAATCGGCGAGGTGAAAAAAGGCCTGGGCGTGCCGCTGCATGCCCCGATGGCCGGCAAGATCAAGGATATCGGCACCTCGGTACATCCTATTCGAGTGAGTGCCCCGTCCATCACTCTGACGGTGAACCATGAGATCGAGGCGATGCACTATGAAAAAGAGGCGTGGCAACATCTTGATGCGGCAGAGCTTCTTACCCGAGTGCACGACGGCGGAATTATCGGCATCGGTGGGGCCGGCTTTCCGACCCATGTAAAGCTGAAACCACCGGCTAACTCGCCGGTCGATACGCTTATACTCAATGGGGCTGAATGTGAGCCCTATATTACCGCCGATCACCGGGCAATGCTTGAATACTCAGCAGAAATTGTTGAAGGCGCAACGATTATCCTGAAGATTCTCGGAATCAAGGAGTGTCATATCGGCATTGAAAATAATAAGCCCGATGCGATCGAGGTAATGACTAAGGTTGCCGAACAGTTCTCCGGTCCCGATGGCACAATCAAAATCCAAACCTTGCAGGTCAAATATCCACAAGGATCAGAAAAACAGCTTATTCAGGCAGTGACCGGACGGAAAGTTCCAGCCATGGCCCTGCCTTCGGCGGTAGGGGTGGTGGTGCAGAATGTTGCCACCGCCAAGGCTATTTATGATGCCGTAGTTTTACGCAAGCCCCTGTATGAAAAAGTCATTACCGTGGCCGGCAAAGGTATCGGCAGGCCTGCCAATCTCTTAGTGAAAGTCGGCACTAAACTGAAGGATATTGTTGAATATCTTGGGGGACTGCAGCCGGGGCTTTCCAAGATCGTTCTCGGTGGCCCGATGATGGGCTTTGCCGTTTCAAGTCTTGAGGTGCCTGTTACTAAAACCACCTCGGCCGTGCTGTTTTTAACCAAAGATGAGATCGATACTAAACCCCATTCCCAGTGCATACGATGTGGATGGTGCCTTGATGCCTGTCCGATGGGCTTGGAACCGAAGGAAATAGCTCTCCATGTCGAGGCCAATCGGGCTGAGGCAACAGAGCCGTTTGGCGTCTTTGAGTGTTTCGAATGCGGTTCCTGCGCCTATGTTTGCCCGGCAAAACGACCTCTGGTGCAGTTTGTACGTTTGGCAAAGATGAAGGCCAAACGACCGCAATAGAGGTAGGAGCACGCAGGAGCGTTGTGTAAGTGAGTGTCCCCGAATCGGGGGTATTGATGATAAAGAGGAGGCTTTGAGGAGAGTCGTGAGCAAACAGCAAGAGTTGGAAGACCAGTCGACTGCACCGGCGGGGATGTGGAAGGTATCCACTTCGCCGCATTTGAAAAGCAGTGAGTCGGTCGAAAAAATTATGTGGACAGTTGTAGCCTGCCTGGTGCCGTCGCTTATTTTGTCGGTATTCGTGTTTGGGATACAAACCCTTCTGATCACGGCCGTCTCAATCATCAGTTGCGTGGCTGTTGAATGGCTGAGCCAAAAAACCCTCGGACGCCCGGTAACCATTAAAGATGGAAGTGCCGTGCTGACCGGCATGCTCCTGGCATTTGTAATTCCACCCGGAGTTTCACCACTCCTGCCGATTCTTGCCGCCGTTTTTGCCATCTATATCGGCAAACATCTTCTTGGTGGGATTGGCTATAACTTCTTTAATCCGGCTCTCCTCGGTCGGGCATTTCTCCTGGCTTCCTTTCCGGTGGCCATGACCTCAGCCTGGCTGCCGCCACTTAAGAATCTGGCAATTTTTTCCTTCCTGGGCGGCTCGATCGATGCTGTCTCGACGGCCACCCCCCTGGCGGTTATGAAAGAAAAGGGAATGGTCGCCTTTACTGAAGCTTTTGGTAGCGGCACTGATCTTTACAGTAGTTTCTTCTTCGGCTGGCGTCCTGGTTGTATCGGGGAAACCTCCGGATTCCTCCTGGTGCTCGGCGGCTTGTACCTCCTTTATCGCGGCTATATAAGCTGGCATATCCCGGTCTCTCTCCTTGGGACCATCGCTGTACTCACTTGGATCTTTGGCGGTGAAGGGTACCTGACCGGAGATCCCTTGCTGGCTCTGCTTTCCGGAGGTGCAATCCTCGGAGCCTTCTATATGGCTACGGATTATGTTACCAGTCCGAGCAACAAGACAGCAAAAATTGTTTTCGGTATCGGAATCGGTGCGCTGACCGTCCTGATCAGAATGAAGGGAGGATATCCGGAAGGCATTTGTTATGCCATCCTGTTGATGAATCCCGTCAGTACCGTTCTCGATGGGTTGTTTAAGCCCAAACGTTTTGCTCCGCCAATGGGAGGTGCAAAATGAAAAATATAATTACCATCGTCGTTCGACTCACCGTTTCCTGTCTGCTCGCCGCAACCGTCATGGGCCTCTGCTTCATTTTTACCAGCAATGCCAAAAAGCATAATGAGCATGTGCAAGAGCAGCGGGTTATGTATGAGCTCCTTGGTTTTAAGGGCGGAGCGAAAATTCCCGAATCCATGGCCTTACATGAGGTCTACCGGTATGTAATAACCGGGGGGGAGAAGCAATCCATCGGCTACCTGGTGCCTCAAGGCCATGGCAAAGAGAAAGGTTTCCTCTTTGTTAATATTGATCTCGCTGGTGGTTTTCTCGCAAGCAAACCGGTCACTCTCAGTGAGACCGATGCCTTAGAAGCGAAGACTCGCGACAAAGCAATCGAACAGGCAGCCGGGCCAGGTTACAGCGTGAAATTTGCCGACCAGACCATCGTCGTTACCGATAAGGGCAAACGTATAGCCTATCTTCTTGACGGAAAATTCCAGGGATTCAAGACTTTTGTCAAGGTTATGCTGGCGGTTGATCCCGGATTTACCATCCTTGGACTAGACGTTCTGGAACATGAGGAAGACCCGGGGCTGGGGGCGGAAATAGACCAGGATTACTTTAAGAACCAATTTAAGGGCAAACCTTTTGAGTCTCTTAAGGCGATTGAAGTGGTTAAAGAACCGATACCAAACGACTATCTCCAGGCCTTGAATGGTAAGGTAGGCGAGGAAGATATCCGAAAATTACGCGAACAGTATAAGGATAAGGCAATCTATGCCCTGACTGGCGCCACTATTTCCAGTAAAGCGGTGGCCGGAGGGGTGAAAGGTATTGTTACCAAGTTTGCCTATCGCCTGAATGTGTTGGATAAGATTCTGAAAGAACAGCAGCTTGCTGTATCGTTTTAATTATTGTGAGAGGAAGTCGACGTGGCTAATGACAAATCTAGCATGCAGCTGATATCGCGCGGCATTTTAAGCGAAAACCCGATCTTTAAGCTGGCTCTTTCCATGTGCCCGGCCGTCGGTATTTCCACCACGGTCATGAATGGATTTATGCTCGGCATAGCCGTGCTCTTCGTACAGGTCTTTTCAAGTGTGACGATCTCCACTTTCAAAAATGTCATCCACCCGCGAATCCGGATTCCAACCTATACCCTGACCATCGCCACTTGGGTAACGGTTATCGATCTGGTGCTGGCCGCCTATTTGCCGGAAGCATATGCCAAGATGGGCATTTTCGTTAAGCTTATTGTGGCGTTTGCCATTATCACCATGCGCCTGGAGATGTTTGCCTGTAAGGAGCCGGTTAAGGATTCCTTCTGGGACGGTTTGGGTATGGGGCTTGGCTTCATGATCGGCATGATGGCTATCGGTTTTGTCCGCGAGTTGCTTGGCTCGGGCGCAATTTTAGGCATTGATGTCCTCGGCTTCAAACCCTTGCTCTTTTTCATTTTGCCAAGTGCTGGTTTCTTTGTAGTCGGCTTGATGATGGCCTTTTTTAATTGGATCGAAGTGTATTACAAACGCTCAAAAGGGTTAAAATGATGATGCTGGCAAATATTAAATATATCGTTCTAGCCGCCCTGACTTTCTTCATTGCACCTCTGGCAGCTCAAGCGGAAGGGCTCATTGTCGGACAAGCCTTTCACGGAAAAAATGAGATAATTGTTAAATTGTCAGGTGCAGTTGACAAAAATGTCGCTGAAAATATCAGCAACTACGCTGTCTTTGAAGAAGCGGATCCAGATATTATCCTGGCCTTGGATGCAGCCACACTTGATAAAGATGGCAAAAGCGTCACATTGGTCTTCAAGGCACCGCTCAATATGGTGAAAACCCATGTTGTCACTGCAAAAGGTTTGGCCGGGCTTGAAAAGACAACCTTCAAGGTGAGTAAGTCGTATCTTGGGTATCTTTTTGGAATTTTCATTTCCGCGCTTCTCATCAATAACTTTGTTTTCACCAAATACCTTGGTCTTTGCGTATTTTTTGGTACTTCGAAAAAGAAGAGTACCGCCAAGGGGATGGGGGTTGTTTTTACTCTCGTCATGGTGGTATCGGCGTTGATGAGCTGGTTTTTCTTTAATTACATTCTTACCCCGTTTAATCTTAACTTTCTCCAGATAGTTGTTTTTATCGGCCTTGTTTCCCTGACGGTTCAGGCGGTTGATACTATCCTCAGAAAGGTTAACCCTATCCTCTTTAATTCTTTCGGGGTGTACCTGGTTCTTGTTATAGCCAACTGCGTAATCATCGCAGTCCCTCTGATTCTTGCTAATAACAACTACAATATTTTTGAGACCTTCATGCTTGCGCTTGGCGCAGGGGGTGGCTTTTTATTGGCATTATATCTGATGAGTTCGGTGAGTGAACGGTTGCAGCTGGCAAAGATACCGCCGACCTTTAAAGGCTTACCAATAGCCTTCATAGTTGCCGGCCAGTTCGCTATGGCTTTTTTAGGATTCTCGGGGCTACAGATTTTTTGATAAGTGACTTATCCCGTTCATCGGGGTTAAGGCTTGGCATTCTATTCGTTTAACCAGTTTTTGTTTGAGAGTAAAAAAAATATGGATCCGGAATTAATAAAATTGGCGTTAGGTGGTTTGGTACTCCTCGGCTGTATCGGCCTGTTTTTTGGTATCGGTCTTGCAATTGCCGCCCATAAATTTGCAGTGGAGGTCAACCCGCTGATCGAGCATGTGGTTGAGTCCCTGCCCCTTGCCCAGTGCGGTGGTTGTGGATTTCCTGGTTGCGAGGGTTACGCCATTGCCGTGGTCACTGATCCCGATGTTCCGCCGAACCTGTGTTTTCCCGGTAAGGAAAAGGTGGCCAATCGGGTGGCGGAACTGACCGGCAAGAAAATGGTAGTAGTTGAGGATCAGATCGCCGTCGTCCGCTGCTCCAGGGTCGAGGGGCGTGTCAGTCATAAACATGAATATTATGGTTTTGCCTCATGCACTGCTGCCAATCTGAGCTTTGGTGGACCATCGTCATGCCAGTATGCCTGCATCGGCCTTGGTGAATGTGCCGAAGCCTGCCCCTTTGATGCCATCGACATGGTTGAGAATTTCCCGGTGATCAATCCGGATAAATGTGTGAGCTGTGGTGTTTGCGTTCGAACTTGCCCCAAGGCCATTATCGAAATTCAGACCCTCAAGGCGAGGGTTTTTGTACCCTGTTCGACAAAGGATCTAGGCAAAAATGTCAAGTCCGTCTGTCAGGTCGGGTGTATTGGTTGTAAGATGTGCGTCAAGGCTTGTCCGGCCGGTGCGGTCACCTATGAAAATAATCTCGTGAAAATTGACCAGAAGGCCTGTATTGCTTATGGACCTGCTTGTGAAACCGCCTGCGTTACCAAATGCCCGCGGGAGATATTCAGACATTATCGGGGGCGACAGGTGCTCACTCGAAGTGGTGTCGATGGTCTGAAAATGGCAGGGTGAGAAAAAACTCCCCGTTATTCAAATATAAATTACCAGGAATGGCATAATTCAATAGTGGAAATTGACATGAAAACTCCAGAGACCGCCTTTGATCAGAAAAGAAGATCGTTTTTGAAACTCTCCGGCCTTTTAGGGCTTGGCGTCGCATCTTCTGCGCTTCTGCCCGTCGAGAAGGCGGAAGCTTTTCTTTTTGGCAATAAAGAATTCAAGGTAACCAAGACCAAGCTGTCGATGGGCACCTTTGTCGCAATAACTGCTATCCATCCGTCACGAGATGAAGCTGAACAGGCGATTGGTCTGGCCTTTGAGGAGATCGATCGTCTCAACAGCATGCTGACCCACTATGACAAGAATTCTCCGGTGGGAGCCTTCAATGCCTCCGGCAAGATTGAGGTCATTCCCGAAGAAATGCAGGAATTGGTTGCACGCTCACTCTACTTTAATCGGGAAACCGCCGGCGCCTTTGATATCACCGTCAAACCGCTCATTGATCTTTATAAAACCAGCTTTGCCGATAATCTGGTGCCAACTGAAGTCGATATTGATCGTACTTTGAAAAATGTCGGTATCGAAAACCTCCATTACCAAAACGGTGGCCTTGTTCTTGGTAAAAGCGACATGGCCATCACCCTTGACGGTATTGCTAAAGGCTATATTGTCGACAAGGCTTCTGCCGTTTTGAGGATGAACGGCGTGGCCAACCATCTTATTAATGCCGGTGGCGATATTCGTACCAGCGGATTGGCTGCACAGGGCAAGGCCTGGACAGTAGCCGTACAGGATCCAGGCAAACATAAAGAGTATCCTGAAGTTATTACCATGCGCGACGGAGCTATAGCGACCTCGGGCAGCTATGAAATCTATTACGATAAAGAAATGATGTTTCATCATATTGTCGATGGGCGAACCGGCCATTCTCCGCATCTGTCTACCAGTGTAACAATTATGGCGCCGACCTGTATGGATGCCGACGCTCTTGCTACCGCTGTTTTCGTTCTGGAACCAGCGGCCGGCACCGAGTTTATCAACAGACATACTGATTACCAAAGCTTTATCATCGGCAAAGATGGCGGGATAAGCCGTTCCAAAGGTTGGCACGCCGCCTAGCCGTTTTTCTTGCTGTTTCACTTCTGTTTTGCCAGCCAGGGGAGCAAATTCTTGATGAATTTGCTCCCTTTTTATTTTTCATGTATGCTGAGAAGATAGATTTTACTGGTTGGGCACGTGTGCCGTCAAGACCGCTTTCGAAGCCGTTTTTGAGGAGAGGAGTCAATGAACATTCGAAGGAATATCATCGTCTTTAATGTGTCCTGGACCATTATTATCTCTTTATCCCTGACCTGGATGATCTACAATGCCCGCAAGGAACAGCAGCGCATTGCTCTGTTGACGGCAAGATCTGTTTTTAAACAGATAGTCATCACCAGGCGATGGAATGCTCTTCACGGCGGCGTATATGCACCTGTAACCGAAACTAATGCGCCCAATCCCTATCTTGAGGATCCGCTCCGCGATATTAAAGTTTGCGAGACCCTGATGCTGACGAAAATAAATCCGGCCTTGATGACCAGGCAGATATCTGAGATTGCGCGGCTTGAAGAAGGGATGCAATTTCATATTCAGACCTCGGAAATCGAGAATACATGACAGCCCTGCAGCCCTTCATTTTCGCTGATTCGCCACATAACTGGACATTCGCCCCACAGCAATATATAAGCAGAAAATTGGACATCGACATACGTAATATATTATATAAAC
>JAZDOW010000307.1:0-2455 GCA_043798185.1 Pseudomonadota bacterium
TTTTCCTGGTCATTGGCCTCCATCCAGTACGCCAGCAGAGAGCCGCCTCGGCTGACCACATGGGTCAGCCGGGGATTGTGGCGGAGCCGGTCTATTGCCATTCGGGTCAGGCCGGCGTGGATAGTCATGAAATCGACGCCATCTTCGGCATGGATTTTCACCACATCAAAAAAATCGTCCACCGAGATCTTTGCCACATCCTTGCCATACCGGGCCACTGCATCGTAGATTGGTACGGTGCCGATCATCACCGGGCTAATGGCCACGGTCCGCTGCCGAAATTTACGCGTATCGCCAAAGGTGCTGAGATCCATGATCGCGTCGGCCTTCAGCTCAATCGAACGACGGACCTTATCGAGTTCGGCTTCCACATTGCAACAGTCTTCCGAGACGCCGAGATTAACATTTATTTTGGTGCTGAGCCCGGCACCAACACCTTTGGAAATAAGGCTTTTATGGTTGCGGTTGGCGGGAATCGCTATTTTTCCGGCAGCAACCCTGCTGAGCAAGTCGTCCTGATGAATACGTTCGGCGGCCAGCACCTCCAGCATCTGTTTGGTGACACGGCCCTGCCTGGCAGCCGCCATCTGGGTAGTAAAGGTCATGGAAAAGCCCTCCTGGGGAAGTGTATAAAATGAATTCAGATTGAGAGATATCCTGCTGCCGTTATGGCGCTTATCGTGTGATTTAAGAAAAGCTTCAATGAGAGCCCCGCAGGATAACGGACTGCAACCGACCCACCGTAGCGACAATATCCGCCGCCCCGACAATCTCGGTGACAAGGCACACCGTCTTGGCACCGTGCTCGACTATCTGCCCGAGATTGTGTTCCTTGATGCCGCCGATGGCTACAAAAGGAAGAGGACAAGAGGAGCGCACGACATGATCGAGATACGCAAGACCCACCGGCAAACAGACATCTTCCTTGGTCGCGGTGGCAAAGATCGGCCCGACACCTATATAATCGGCTCCGGCCAGAACTGCAGCTGCGGCCTGCTCCGGGCTGTGGGTCGAAAGACCGATCATTTTGTCCGGGCCAATGAGCTCGCGGACTCCTGCCACCGGCAGATCGTCCTGGCCGACATGGACGCCATCGGCATCAACCAGGCGGGCGATATCGGCATAATCGTTGACAATAAAAAGGACACCGGCCTCTCGGGTGAGATGACGGATCTCCCGGCATTCCCCAAGCATTTCGGCAAAACTTTTCGCCGGGCGTTTCTCCCTATACTGGATGATGCGGATGCCGCCTTCGATCATCGCCCGTACCACTTCGATCGTGTTGCGGCCACGGGAATATTTCTCGGCGGTGATCCCATAAATACCCGGCGGCAGAGTCGGTTTTGCTGGTTGTCTCTCAGTCATAGTAACCTCCGTGTCTGAGGATGATATCGGTCATATGGGCGGCAACCGCCAGCACCTTATGGGCAAAGAGCGGAGCTTGGGCACAGTCGCTGATAAAGTCGCCGACGATGCAACAGTTCCCCAGCCGCTGCATTCGGATGCCCTCCAGATCGTGCCCAGCAATTCCGCAGGCTGAAACAATCAACTGTTCTCCCCCGGCCAGGGTTTCGAGCAACATTTTTTTGTCTGTACATCCATCAAGGCCCTCGACAACGACAGGACAATCGGCGAAGAGGGCTGCACAATTCAAGGAATCAAGCCGAACGGCGGCGATTTCGATTTCCACATCGGCGCGGATACGCTGCAGATTTTTTGCCAGCATCTCGACTTTTAACTGCCCGACCTGGTCGCGAAAATAGAACTGACGGTTGAGATTACCGGGCTCCACCCGGTCGAAATCAATGATCTTCAAGGAGGAGACACCGCTGCGGACCAGGTTCTGCGCAACGTTTGAGCCGATTCCACCCGCTCCGGCAATTCCTATCTTCATGCAATTGCGTCCCAGTCTTTAAAGATCGGCTGGTAGCCGCCGGCAACTATTGCCGAGGCGACTTCGGCAACGCTGCGGTTGTCGGTAATCTCAAACTGACGGCTGCCTTCATTCTCGCCCTCGACATAGCCGCCGACTCCGGTACAGGAGCCTGCTGAGTAACGGGTGGCACCCAGGCAGAGGAGCCGATCCCTAAAACGAGCGTTCTCGCGGGTAGAGATGGTCATACCGGCTCGTGGCAAAAAAAAACGCAGAGCGGCCATGAACTGGACAAAGGCCCGGTCACCAACGAAGTAATCCGGGCGAAAGCTCCCTTCCGCATCGTTGAAGCGCGGCAGGGAGATTGAGATTTCCGTATCCAGATAATTGTCTTCCAGGTAGCGACCATGCAGCCCGGTGAAAAAAATGTCCCGACTCGGCGCACCAAGCCCAAGCAGCGCACCGATGTTGACCTGGCGGAACCCCGCCGCTGCACCCCGCGCAGGGGCGTCGAGGCGATAATGGTAATCGGTTTTTCGGCCGGCGAGATGGACCCGGCGGTAGACTTCCTGGTCGTAGGTT
>JAZDOW010000036.1:0-25557 GCA_043798185.1 Pseudomonadota bacterium
TTTCCATCAGGAGATGTGCCGAAAAAACGTTGAGAATAATCGGCCTCAAGGGAAAAGCTGAATATTGACTGTCATTATTGGTTAGATATATTTCCTTTTATTTCCAAAACGCTACTGAGCTGCCAAAACGGGATCAGTTGAGAGATCTTTATCCCGCGAGGGATAGTATTAATAATCCCGATTGTCGGGATGGGGAATTTTTTCATATGCAGAAAAATATCTTCGATGCTCTGGTTCAGTGGGGCCTCGTTTTTGCTCAACCCTTGTCGCATATTGTTATAGACGAATCGACGCCCTGCACTCTGCACGGTGTCATTGTGCGCCAGAATCTCAACGTTTTTCTCGGAGAGGAAGCATCTCCGCATTCACTGAGAAATACCGCTGCACCTTTGTTACACGAAGATTCAGCCCTGGTGTATGACGGTATCCCTTGTACTCTTGGTGAATTGCAGCACGGACAGATTAAGGCGAGATTGAGTCTTGAGTTTACACCGGAGAGCCAAAGAATGCAGCCCTATAAGGTGTTGCGCGATGCATCTTGGAGGGAGATTGCTCGGACAGCCCTTATCCCCTGGTTGATAAGCCTTCAACAGCAAATTCTGGAGAAAAAATACGACGACGGCTATATGATATGTTTAGACGGATTAGTAAAGAAATCCGGCTATATTGGCGAGCGTAGTCTGAAGTATAAGGTAGCGCTGGCCGCCGCTCGGGGTGTGCCCATTCATGAAATCCCATCTTCCCATGTGCACCAGGCCCTGGTGCGTGAACTCATCGATAGAAAAGAATATGTTCGCCATGGCGGTACCGCAACAGTGGCGCTTTACAACGAACGGGAAGAGATTGTCGGCAGTAGAACATTGACGGTCGATTGAACCTTTGCACCAACCGGGGTGGGTGGTCTATTACACTCCAAATTCGGTTGTATCCCCATTATGTTACATAGAGCGCTTTCCTGGGCCAAAATCTTCCTGAATATTTCTCTCGACTTTCAGTCTTATATTGTTTTGGGAGTATTCCATGGTATTGTTGTGACAGAGCTTTTTATTCAGACAAACTATAGGAAATTTCAGGAAATATGAGTTTTTCACGGAAACGACAGAGAGGAGTCTTTATGGCTGATAATGGGCGAATTATTGTTATTACCGGCAATGGTAAGGGAAAAACTACGGCGGCTCTTGGTACAGCCTTTCGGGCGCTCGGTCATGGGCAGAAAGTGTGTGTCATTCAATTTCTCAAGGGGCAGGGCAAGTATGGGGAACGGATAATGGCCGAGAAAATGGAGAATCTCCATTGGTTCATATGTGGCAAGGGTTTTGTTTTTAGTAAGGAAAATATTGATGAAGACCGGGAGGTGGCGCGTCAAGGTTTTGCTCTAGCTGAGGAAAAAATTGCGAGTGATCTCTATGATTTGATTATTCTCGATGAAATCACCTACCTGCCACACTATGATTTTCTTGAGGTGGAGCGTATTGTCGAGTTGCTGCAGCGTAAACCAAAGCGTTTGTCGGTTATTATGACCGGCCGGAACGCCGACCCGCAACTGATGCAGCTTGCCGATACCGTTTCCGTTATAGAATCAAGCAAACACGCTTACGAACAGGGGACAAAGGCTCAAAAAGGTATTGAGTTTTGAGTGATATAAAAACTCTCAACACCTAAAGGTCGAAGGAGACAGCATGCAACAGCACGGTGCATTAAACGGTATACGGGTTCTTGATCTCTCACGAATGCTCCCTGGGCCCTATTGCTCGATGATTCTTGCCGATCATGGCGCCCAAGTCATCGCTATTGAGGACAAAAAATTCCAGGCTGACGGCCTGTTCTTCAGTGATCTGAATCGCAATAAGCGTCATATGACGCTTAATCTGAAAAGTTCGCAGGGCTTGGAGATTTTTTTTCGTCTGGCTGAAAAGGTTGATGTAATTCTTGAAGGCTTCCGCCCCGGTGTTGTAGCGCGACTGGGCGTCGATTACCAGGCAATACGGAAAATAAATCCCGGAATAATTTATTGCTCGATAACCGGTTATGGCCAGACCGGGCCCTTGCGGGATCGGGCCGGCCACGATGTGAACTATCTCAGTGTGGCCGGTGTTCTTGGTCTGATCGGAGAGAAAGATCGTCCCCCAACCATTCCCGGGGTGCAGGTTGCCGATATCGCCGGTGGCGCCATGAATGCGGCGGTTGGAATCCTGTTGGCCCTCTATGCCAGAGAAAAATCCGGGCAGGGCCAGCACATAGATATCTCGATGACCGACGGCATGGTCGGTTTTCTCTCCCTGCCGTATTTTTTTGCCATGCGCAATGGTCAGCCGCCAAAAACCGCCGACACACTTTTGTCCCATAGATACGCTTGCTATAACACTTATGAGACCGCCGATGGACGGTATCTAGCCCTCGGCGCGGTTGAGAACCGCTTCTGGCGCGGACTTTGCGAGCATCTCCAGCATCCTGAATATATTGCTTTGCAGTATGATGAGGAGCGGCGTGAGGAAATTATCGGTTTTTTGCGCCGACAGTTTTTGACCAGGACTTTGGCTGTCTGGGAAAATGATCTTGCCCATCTGGACATCTGTTGCAGCGCGGTGAAAACGATGGAGGAGGTCCTAACTGATTCGCTTTTCAAGGAAAGAGAGATGGTACACTCTTACACCGATACGAATGGAGCCGAGCGCCGGGGCTTCGGCATCCCGGTAAAAATGAGCCATACTCCCGGGAGCATCAGAACACCGCCCGGTCCATTTGGCGGGGGAACCAGGGATGTCCTGGTGGAAGCGGGGTATTCGAATGATCAGATAGAGGCTTTTATCGATGCTGGAGTCGTGTAAAAAGGGTCTGGCCCGCGCAAGTGGGCCAGAAATGACAGCACCGCCCTGTTCTATTCTGAGCTGTTTCCAGCTTCCTGTTCTGCCTCAGTTGCGAAATCGTGGGTTTGTCCGCTGCCGTAGTGTTCAAAAAATCTCGGGTAGGCGCTGCCGTAGGCGGCGAATATGAGTTCAAAAGGCAGGTCGGCGAAGTGCCCGTGGTCCCGCACATATTCCATGTGTTTGTGGCCATGGACGTCGTGGGCGTGGAAGATCGAGTCCTGGATGCCGTCGAATTCAAGAGGCACAACCCCAAATTTTGAACAGAGCGATAAATTGAAGGCCGGGGTTGCCTTAACCCATGCGTCATTCAGGTACATTTCCGTGTAGCCGTGATAGACAAACAGATCGGTACCCATCATATCCCGTAATCTGGCGGTGGAAAGATGGTTCGTGACATCGGCAAAACCGAGGCGACAGGGGATTCCTTGTTGCCGACCAACCGCCGCCAGCAGAACGGCCTTGGCGACGCAATAACCGGACTGCTTTTTGAGTACGTCACTGGCTTTCATCGCCGTTTGTGAATAGCGTAGGTCATAGGGATTGTATTTGATTTGGTCGCGAACCGCATAATAAAGGGTTATAGCCTTCTCCGTCACAGTCATATTACTGCTGCAAAGGGATTCGGCAAAAGTGGCCACCTCGCTGTTGTCGAAGTCGAGGAAGAAGGTGGGGCGTAGGTATTGGCTGAAATCTGTGTCCATCGTTGTCAATTTCCGGTAAATTTTGGACTGCGTTTTTCGGCAAAGGCGGTGATTGCTTCCAGCAAATCTTGCGACGGAATGATATTGGCACTGATGGAGGCCACATATTTTAAGCCGTCGTCAATCGATTTACCGACACAGTAGTTGAGTACGTCTTTCGAGGCCTGGACGGCAAGAGGTGAGTTGCTGGCAATATCCATTGCCAGTTCTTCTGCTCTGACCATGAGGGCCTGAAAATCCCGGCACACTTGGTTTACCAGGAGAATCTCTTTTGCCCTGGTTGCGCTAATGGTTTTTGCAGTAAAGGCTAGTTCCCGGGCATTGCCTTGGCCGACGATCAAGGGGATGCGCTGCAGTACCCCGACATCGGCGACAAAACCAACCGCAGCCTCTTTCAGGGAGAATAGTGCGTCTTCCGAGCAGATACGGATGTCACAGGCGGTTGCCATATCAAGACCTGCCCCCAGACAATAGCCATGAATGGCTGCGATCACCGGCTTGCGACACTTTTCAATAGCGGAAATACCGTCCTGGAGTTGTTTGATCTTTGGTAAAAAGCGCCACTTGGTAGCACCGCTCTGATTTTTGTCCATCAATTCCGGCAGGTGCGGTACCATGCTCTGGAGATCGATACCAGCCGAGAAACAATCACCTTTGCCGGCGATTACAATGACCCGGATTTCCGGGTCATTGTCAAGAGCCGCGAAAATTTCAATGGGTTCAAGCCAGGCGGCAGGGCCCATGGCGTTTTTCTTCTCCGGGCGATTGAGAAATACAAAGGCCAGGGGTGGTCGCTTTTCAACGAGATAAAATGATTCTTGCTGCATAGAGTTCTCCTTGTAAAAGGAACATTTATTTTTCGAAGAAGATTAACACAAATATCTGAAATGGCAAAGTTTACTGTTGCACCGGTGGTTATTTGGGGAGGCACAGGAGTGGCGCTTGTGAAAAATGATCACGAAGTATCGTCACTGCACCGCATTCCTTGTGCCGAGTTGCTGCGTCGCGACGCACCGCTGCTGGACGAATCCGCCAATAGGGATAGGCCCGTGCTCTTCATGCCCGTCGGCAACACCTGGATAGCCGCACCAACAGCAGCTATGCTCTTTCAGTTCCGCGAAGTTGCGTTGCTTGGTCGTGAGGTCAGGGTCGGTCATTACGAACAGCCGTCCTTTGCCTGGCGATAATTCTTGGCGAGTCTGACGA
Source organism: Pseudomonadota bacterium (assembly GCA_043798185.1). Classification (GTDB taxonomy): domain Bacteria; phylum Desulfobacterota; class Desulfobulbia; order Desulfobulbales; family Desulfocapsaceae; genus Desulforhopalus_A. The sequence goes on from JAZDOW010000036.1 coordinate 4,775, forward strand.
AAATGATTATTTGGCTCGGAAAGGTATCTGGCAGTAGGAGATACCTTTGGTTGGCTGAATACCGCTCTTTGCCAGAAACATGGCCAGGGAATTCATCGAGATGGTGATGTTCGGCGTGGGGCCGAGAAACAGATGCTCAAGCTCGATGGACGAATAGTTTTTAGCCAGAAGATCAAATTGGATATAGGGCACCAGCATTGAGGTCCCCTCGCGGAACAAAACCTGCGCCTTGACATAATCGGTTACCACAGGGGAAATGATCCGCCATTCCTCTTCTTCTCGAAACGATGGATGTTTCAGGATGGCGGCGATGCGCAGCAGGTCGCTTTCAATGAGTTGAAAAACCCCTTGGTACGATCTGTCTCTCATCGGCTTTTCTTCACTTGCCTTGCTGTCATCTTCCCTGGCTAGGGCCTCAACTGCATCAACCACCCGGCGAATCAGTCTTTCCTGGTGGTCGCAGTTATAAATACACTTACCGATCTGAAAGGACTGCCGTCCGGCGCAACTGACAATGTAGTCCGGATTGAAGCCGAGGCTTACCCCCTTGCCGAGCCTGCTATAGCCTCGCCACTGACTGAGAAGATTGCCGTTCGAGCGAAAGGAGGCGGCAAAAAGCATATGACCGTTGGTGATGCGGTGGGTAACCCAGTCGAGGAACTGATTGAGAAGGTCGGGCCTTGGGTGTCCCGTATCGATCCGTTTGGTGATTTCGATGCGGATAAGATCGGCCGTATGCCTGAGCTCTGCAGAATCGTTCATGTACCTGATATCACTTGCCCATAGTGCTCTGCTGCCGACGATACCAAGAAGACCGGTGAAGCTTGTGTAGTGGTATAGTCGTTCCCGTGGGATATCGGAATAGAGTTTGGCAGTAATATCTTTTATCATCAGGTTGCTTAAGTTCTACAGAATTTTTACGGCATTACTTAGGCCCGTAACCTGGTTCGGAGATATGGCTGGGGGTGCTTATCACTCCCCAGCCATAAGTGCTGTATATCAAGTGAAAAGCTTACATATTACGCCGATATTTTCCTCCGACTGCGTATAAGGCATTGGAGATTTGTCCCAGGCTACAATATTTCACCGTGTCAAGCAACTCGGCAAAGATATTGCCACCGGCGAGTGCGACCTCTTGCAAGTTTTGCAGGGCAGCTGCGCTCTCATTTTTATGGCGTTCATGGAAGGTGGCTAGTCGCTTGATCTGATCATCTTTTTCCTCATTGGTAGAACGGGCCAATTCCAGAGAGGCGTTCAGAGCATCAAAGTCGGCATCCGGGTTACGGAAAGTGTTGACCCCGATGATCGGCAATTCCCCTGAATGCTTTTGTCGCTCGTAGTACATCGACTCTTCTTGAATTTTGCTCCGCTGGTAGCCGGTTTCCATGGCGCCCAGGACCCCGCCGCGCTCGGTGATTCGGTCAAATTCTGCCAGTACCGCCTCCTCGACCAGGTCGGTGAGTTCTTCAACGATATAGCTGCCCTGGTTCGGGTTCTCGTTTTTGGCAAGGCCCCATTCCCGGTTGATAATCAGTTGAATGGCCAGAGCCCGGCGCACCGATTCCGAGGATGGGGTGGTAATAGCCTCGTCATAGGCGTTGGTATGCAGGCTGTTGCAGTTGTCATAGATGGCACAGAGAGCCTGCAGGGTGGTTCGCGTGTCATTAAATTGAATCTCCTGGCTGTGCAGTGATCTGCCGGAGGTCTGAATATGATATTTAAGTCGCTGGGAAGTGGTCGATGCGCCGTATTTTTCCCGCATGGCGATGGCCCAGATGCGTCTGGCAACCCGACCGATAACGGTATATTCCGGATCCATGCCGTTCGAGAAGAAGAACGACAGATTCGGTGCAATCTCGTCGATGGCCATACCGCGAGCCAGGTAGTATTCGACGTAGGTGAAGCCGTTGGAAAGGGTGAGTGCCAACTGGGTCAGGGGGTTAGCTCCGGCCTCGGCGATATGGTAGCCGGAGACCGACACCGAGTAGAAGTTTTTCACCTTCTGGGCTATGAAGTATTCCTGGATATCCCCCATCATCTTCAAGGCGAATTCTATGGAGAAGATGCAGGTATTTTGGCCCTGATCTTCTTTGAGGATATCGGCTTGGACGGTACCTCTAACATTGGTGAGGACAAGGGCCTTGATCTCCTCATACTCGGAGTTGTCGGGCCCGCGGTTATTGTCGGCAACGAATTTCTCGACCTGCTGGTCAATGGCGGTGTTCATAAACATCGCCAGGATAATCGGTGCCGGACCATTGATAGTCATGGATACCGAGGTGGTAGGTGAGCAGAGATCAAAGCCGCTGTACAGGAGTTTAATGTCATCCAAGGTGCAGATGCTGACGCCGGAAGTCCCGATCTTTCCGTAAATATCCGGGCGAATTGCCGGGTCCCAGCCGTAAAGGGTGACCGAGTCAAAGGCCGTCGACAGCCGTTTGGCCGGGTAATTTTCCGATAAAAGCCGGAAGCGTTTATTGGTCTGGGCAGGACCACCTTCTCCGGCAAACATCCGGGTTGGATCCTCGCCGGTTCGTTTCATCGGAAAAACCCCGCCGGTATAGGGGAAATAACCAGGGAGATTTTCCTTGCGTAACCAGGTGTAAATATCAGCCGGGTCGTTGAATTTCGGCAATGCCACCTTGCGGATTTTTGAATGGGATAACGATTCGGTGTAGAGGGGAACACAAATCTCCCTATTCCTGACAGTATACACCAGTTCGTCACCGGAATAGTCGGACCAGGTTTTCTTCCAACCTTGAAGGAGATCTGTGGTCTCATGGCTAACTGCCTCGGCAAGGGTTGTGGCTTTCGCCTTCAACTGGTCGAGAACCTTAGCATATTCGGCTTTGTCGTCGGCCTGTAATATTTCCACGGTCTGTTCGATGTGGTTGTGACGACGTACAGCCTTTGCCTGCTGCCTGGTTTTGTGATGATATTCCCGAACGGTGCCGGCGATTTCCGAGAGATAACGCATCCGTTGTGAAGGAATGACAATGGTTTTCGACGAGGACATCTTCTCGGCCGGTTTGGGCAGGCTGGGACGGAGAACCAGGCCACTCTTTTTTTTCAGTTCTTCAATAATGCCATGGTAGAGGGCGGTGATGCCGTCATCGTTGAATTTTGAGGCGATGGTGCCGTACACAGGAAAATCGCTGGGGGCTACATCCCATTGCTTACGGTTTCTCTGGACCTGCTTACGAATATCGCGGATGGCATCATCGCTGCCCTTTTTCTCGAATTTATTGACGACGATTATATCGGCATAATCGAGCATGTCGATTTTTTCCAGTTGCGATGGCGCCCCGTACTCGCTGGTCATGACATAGATGGAGATATCGGCGATCTCGGTGATTTTCGAATCGCCCTGGCCGATGCCTGCGGTCTCGGCGATGATCAGGTCAAAGCCTGCCGCCTTGGCTACCTGGATGGCCTCCGGCAGCGCCTCAGACACCTCGCTGGCCGAGTCTCGGGTGGCCAGACTGCGCATATAGATGTTTTCCGATTGGCCAAGAGAGTTCATACGAATACGGTCGCCGAGCAGGGCGCCGCCGGTCTTCTTTCGGGACGGATCGCAGCAGATAACGGCGATACGGATATCTTTTATGTCATGGAGAAATCGTGTAATAATTTCGTCGGTAAGCGAGGATTTACCGGCACCGCCGGTACCGGTAATGCCGATGACCGGCGGGTTGTTCTTCTCCGCCAGGGGGGTGATCATGGACATCAGTTCTACCAGATTGCCGCTCTTGCCTGCTTTTGCCTGCTGGACGGCGGTAATGAAACCGGCAATGGTTTTCGGATTGGTGCAGACCAGCTGGTCGGGGCGAAGATCGTGGCAGGGCAGGGTGGGGAAGTCGAGCATTTCCACCATATTATTGATCATTCCCTGCAGGCCCATGGAGGCCCCGTCTTCGGGGGAATAGATTTTTGCTACCCCGTACTGTTGCAGTTCTTTAATCTCGTCGGCGACAATTACCCCGCCGCCACCTCCGAACACCTTGATATGCGAAGCGTTTTTCTCCTTCAGAAGATCGATCATGTATTTGAAGGCTTCCATATGTCCACCCTGGTAGCTGGACATGGCAATTCCCTGGGCGTCTTCGGCAATGGCCGTGTCCACCAGCTCCTGGACCGAGCGATTATGCGCCAGGTGGATAACCTCGACACCGGAATCCTGCATAATTCGCCGCATGATATTGGTTGAGGCGTCGTGACCGTCGAAAAGGGAGGTGGCGGTAATAACTCTTACTAGATTTTTGGGCCGATATACTGCAACATCCGCGTGCATGGTTTCTCCTTCTGTCGTTCTCAATTACTGGGACGAGATGGTCGTTGTTAATAGCTTGCAAACGGAAGCTGCGGAGGATTCAAGCCGATGCTGCCGGCTGTGAAACGTGATCTTCGCTTTTGGTTTTTTTAAGAAAACTCATGATAAATTCCGTCTGCTTTTCAATGTACTGTTCTATAGTGAAATGTTTACCGAAATACCAGCGCCTATAGGCCCAGGTATGTCCGAGTACCGAAATGTTATGGCCGATAAGGTTGATCGTGTCGTCATCCAGGACCGACGGCAGTTTGCCGATTGCCCGCAACTCCCGCATAGCTTCGATGAAAAGGTTGGTAATGCGAATTTCAGCTTCCAAGACCTTTTCCTGCCACTTGAGAGGAAGAAAATGGGTGACCTGGTACATGAGTAATACATGGTCGCTCATTCGGTTGCAGGCGAGAAAATATTCCCGGATAACCTCAGCTAGAGCTGCCTTGCCGACGGTCGGTCGGGCCAATGCATCTTTTACTCCCTGTTCAACCTCGGCATGGATGGCAATGCACACCAGATACAAGACATCATCTTTGGTTGATACATATTCATAGAGGGAGCCGATGGACAGTCCGGTTTCCTTGGCGAGGGCGCGAGTGGTTGTCTTATGGTAACCGTACTTGATAAAGAGCTTTACTGCGCCGTCGGCGATCTGCCGTCTTCGCTCCTTCACCAACTCCTGGTTCTTAATGTTTGTAGTGACCTCATCTGCATAAGCGTCGGTATCCATCTTTTTGTCCCTGGGGTTGTTTTTTTCGTTTTTCAAGATCTGTCAGTACTCCGAATGAAAACGTATACAAAAAGACAACAGAACAAAAGAAAAAACTCTACTACAGACAAGGCGTTGACAAATTTCAAGGAACCTTTCAAAGGCTCCTTCCATTTTGTGACGAGCCGGACTACCCTTACCCAGGCGAGGCCTACAGGGCCTGTATTTTCTCAGTCAGTACCGGGATAAACTGCTTAAGATCGGCAACCACCAAAACATCGGCAACTTCACCAATGGGCGCATCCCTGTCGGTATTGACGGCAACGATAAATTCCGATTTTTTCATTCCTGCCAAGTGTTGAATGGCTCCGGAAATTCCACAGGCGACGTAGAGTTTGGGGGTGACACTTTGGCCGGTGGTGCCGACCTGTCGGTTATGCTCCACCCATTGGGCATCAACCACCGGACGACTCGCCCCGTATTCGCCACCGAGAGCTGCGGCTAGGGCGGAAATTATTGCAACATTTTCCGGCTTGCCTATACCTCTTCCGGCACTGACAATGACTCCAGCCTTAGTGAGATCGACTCCACCTTGGGCCGCTGCCTCGTATCCCTGAAAATGTACAAGTGGAGCCTGGTCGATGTCGATAGGCAGCACCGTTGGCTGACTTTCACCCTCGTCCACTGCTGCGAAGGCACCGACCTGCAGGGTGAGGACGGTTTTTGGCGCCAGACTTTTCACCTGGCGACGGAGTTTGGCGTTGCAGGCCGGGACAATAAAAGATTCATCAGCAACAGCGACGACCTCGGAAATCTGCGAAGCACCAAGGGCGTAGGCGAGGCGGGGTGCCAGATCCCAGCCATAGGACGAGTGGGAAAACACGATGAGATCCGGCTGTTCCTTTTCAACTACCTGAAGCAGCATGGCTTTATGGCCATCGGGATTGTATTCAAGGTGTTTTTCAACCGCTGCCAAGTACAAGCGGCCCTGAAATTTTGGCAGAATAGGGTCTTTGCCAACAAGAAAAACTGCAACATCGGCCGCCATGCCGACAGCAAAGCCGAGCAGTTCATTGATGCCTCCGAGAAGTTTACCATCGCGGTATTCGGCCACCAGCAGCATCTTCATGATATCATTCTCCTCTATGCCAAAACGGCTGTCTTTTCTTTTAAGATAGTGATCAGCTGGTCGGCGAGAGTTGCAACATCGCCCTCAAGAATCAGTCCGCCGCCTTTCTTCTCCGGGAAGAAAATCCGGGTGGTTTTCTGCCCGATTGCGGTCTTCTGCAATTGCTCGACGGGTACGGTCAGCAGCTCTTTTTTCTTGGCCTTCATGATATTCGGCAGGGTCGGATAGCGAGGGCTGTTGAGACCGAGTTGGCAGGTGAAGACCGCTGGGCCATTCACTTTGACAATTGCCCGCACACCGCCTTCAAGTTCTCGTTTAACCAGGTATTCGCCGTTTGCATGAGCGAAATCAACAATGGTCGTAACGCATGGCAGGCCAAGCATTTCCGCGAGCAACACACCAACCTGGCCACTGCCGCGATCCTGTGACTGCATGCCGGTAAAGATGCAGGAAAATCCTTGGCTTCGGGCATATTCGGCGATAATTCCGGCTATGGTCAGTGGATCCTTTGCCCAGGCAGTATCATCTGCCACTTGGACGCCACGATCGCAGCCCATGGCCAGTGCCTTTTTCATGGTTTCCTTGATGCGGTCGGGACCGATCGACAGTACGGTGATATCACCACTGCCGACCTGTTCTTTAAGACGCACAGCCTGTTCCACTGCGTATTCATCATATTCGTTCATACGCCAGGCGAGATCGGCGGTGTCATACCAGAGAGCGCCGGGCAAGAGTTTGAACTTGGATTCCATATCCGGAACCTGCTTCATGCATACAAGAATTTTCATGTCTCTTTACCTGTTGAAATATCGCTTCGTGCAGCAGTTGCTATTTGGTCAGGGCCGTACCGATTACCAATCGCTGGACCTCGCTCGTTCCTTCATAAATCTCAGTGATCTTGGCATCGCGCATCATCCGCTCAACCGGGAACTCACGGGTGTAACCATACCCACCGAGAACCTGAACAGCCTGGGTTGTGACCCGCATTGCCGTTTCACTGGCCATGAGTTTGGCCATAGCCGAGGCCTGTGAGTAGGAAATGCCGTTGCTCGCCTTGTAGGCGGCACTATATACCAGAAGACGGGCTGCTTCGATCTGAGTGGCCATGTCGGCCAACTGAAACTGGATGCCCTGAAATTTGGCGATAGGCGTATCGAACTGTTTGCGTTCCTTGGCATAATTAACCGCTGCCTCAAGTGCCCCCTGCGCTATACCCAGGGCCTGGGAGGCAATGCCGATCCGGCCGCCGTCCAGGGTTTTCATGGCGATCTTGAAGCCCTGACCTTCCTCGCCGAGGAGCTGGGAGGAGGGAATCCGGCAATTTTCGAAAACCAGTTCCATGGTCGGTGAGCTGCGAATCCCCATTTTTTGTTCTTTTTTTCCAAAGGTAAAACCCGGGGTATTCTTTTCGACTATAAAGGCGCTTATGCCATGATGCTTTTGCGCCTGTTTGTCGGTCCTGGCAAAAACAACATAGGTTTCCGCCTCGCCGGCATTGGTAATGAAAATTTTTGTGCCGTTCAGTAGCCAGCCATTGCCGTCATTTACGGCGGTGGTCCTGGTACCGCCGGCATCGGTACCGGCGGATGGCTCGGTGAGGCCGAAGGCGCCCATTTTTTCGCCACGGGCGAGAGGTGCTAAAAATTGCATCTTCTGTTCCTCGCTGCCAAACAGATAGATGGGATTGGCGCAGAGAGAAAGATGCGCCGACAAGGTTACACCGGTTGAACCACAGACCCGGGACAGTTCTTCAACGGCTATGGCATAGCTTATGTAATCGGCGCCGGCACCGCCATATTCTTCCGGAAAGACAATGCCGGTGAGGCCCAGTTCGCCGAGGCGGTCAAACATCAATGCTCGATCAAAGCGCTCTTCTTCATCGCGGATTCTCGCCGTCGGCGCAACCTCGGTTTCGGCGAATTCCCGAACCATGTCGCGGATGAGATTCTGTTCTTCTGTCAGTTCAAAATTCATCGGTGTCTCTCCTGCAAAAAATGTGGTGTAAATAGTGCAACCGACATCCTGTGTCGGTTGCACCATTATCCGGGAAGAAGGGGCCTCTTCCCGGAGGGAGGATACTATTCTTTTTTTGAACTCAACTCGGGGAAATCCTGGTAGAAATACTCTTGTTTGCTCCCTGCAGTCTTATTGGCCTGACGATCGGTCTCCTGTTGACGCAACTCAACCCTGCGGATTTTGCCGCTGAGAGTCTTGGGTACCGCCGGCACAAATTCGATAATGCGGGGAATTTTGAATTTGGCGAGGATCTTGATCGAATGCTGGAAGAGCTCAAGTGCCAGTTCCCTCGACGGTTGGTAACCCTGTTTCAAAATAATGAATGCTTTTACCAGCTGATGCCGTTTTGGATCGGGAACACCAACAATGGCCGATTCGGCGACAGACTGATGCTCAATCAGGGCACTTTCCACCTCAAAGGGTCCAATGCGGTAGTCGGAGGATTTGATGACATCGTCGCTGCGGCCGACAAACCACCAGTAGCCGTCTTCGTCAAAGGTCGCCCGATCGCCGGTGTAGTAGGCATTGTTGATGAATACCCCGGCCATTTTCTCCGGATTGCCGATATATTCGGTGAAGAGACCGATTGCCCGCCACTTGTCGAGCTTGACAACTATATGGCCGGGTTCATTGGGCACGGTGATTTCCTTGCCATCGTCGTCCATCAACGCCACATCGTACATGAACGACGGCTGACCAAAGGAGCCGGAACGCATTTTGCCGTTCATCCAGGGATGATTGCCGATCATCGCCGTTGATTCGGTTTGACCGTAGAAGTCACGAATCTCAGTTCCGGTGAGTTTTTTCCACTTGGTGATAACTTCCGGATTGAGCGGTTCGCCGGCACCGATGGACTGACGCAGGGCGGAGAAATCGTATTTTGAGGTGTCAAGATTGATGAACATACGCCAAGCAGTCGGAGGCGCGCAGAAAACGGAAATTTTATGGGCAGTGAGAGCCGTCAGATATTTATGGCCGTCAAGGACGGTAAAGTTGAAGCCGGAGGCGGTGGCACCGACGTTAAGGGGACCAAAGAAGCTCGACCACGCCCATTTCGCCCAGCCGGGGGCGCTCAGGTTGTGATGAGTATCACTGGTGCGAATCCCGGTTATGACTGATGTCGAAAGATGGCCTAGGGGATAGGAAACGGCGGTATGGCCGACGCGCTTCGGCAAACCGGTGGTTCCCGAAGTAAAGAAGCAGAAGAGAAGATCGTTTGAGCGGGTTTTTGCTGCCTCGGCTTCAACCGCTTCGCTTGCCAGGTCATCATAGCTGGTCCAGCCTTCTTTCTTTCCTAACACCAATTTTATTTTTGGTGTCATTTTTGTCGTTTGCAGGGCCAGATCAATTATGTCGGTATAGATGACATCGGCAATAATAACCTTTGGTGGATACGCTTCAAATCTGAACTCCAGTTCGCGCTGGGTCATTGTTGTTGCGGTTGGAACAGCAACAAGGCCACCCTTGACACAGGCAAAGCTTGCAAACCAGGTTTCCGGGACAATCGGCACCATCTGGTACATATTGTCGCCTTTCTCTACACCTGCCTTGCGCAGCTTATTCAAACATTGATTGCCGCGGAAAGCAAATTCCTGGTAGGTGAATGTTTTGCTTTCAGCCGTTGCGATATCGCACCAGACCAAAGCCTTTTTATTGCCTCTCTCCTTAACATGGAGACCTTCGAAAATTTCCGATGCCCAGTTGAAATATTCCGGGAGCTTCATGAAGTTGAGTTTTTCGAAAAAGGCCCTGGCTGTATCCCTTTTTTGGTCATTATCATCCATCATGTTAAGGTTCATTACTTCTTTGTACAGATCTTCCATACCCATCAGTGACTCCTTACAATTTGATTTGAAAATGATTGTCCCGGATGCACTGGGACTCCTTTTCTGTTCTCCCGACAATACAACTGAGCGCTCGGTCGCTTTTCTTTGTGAACTAGATAATAATTGTTGATGTTTGTCAAAGTATTTTTTTAATCTTGCCTGATAAATGTTAAATTGGCTGAATATTTGCGGAGATCAAAGGAGAATGAGATGGGAATAAAGGGGGATTGATTGCTGTTTTTTTCAAAGCCAAGAAAACAAGAGAATTGCTGTTCTTGGTTTCAAATCTGATGAACTCGATAACTTGGGTCGTTTCTTCAGAACAAGCAGCCAAGTAGAGGTCGGAGTGATGTCCGAGAGTGCTTGTGACAAATATCGAAAATCTTGAAGATCATCAGGCCTCATTTTTTTAATTCAATTATAAAGTGCTCAAAATGTCTTCCATGAATGACCCAAGAGTTTTTTTTGCAGCAGAGCGAACATTATTGGCATGGACGCGGACCTCTCTCACCTTAATGGCCTTTGGCTTTGTGGTTGAGAGATTCGGCTTGTTTGTTCACATGCTGATACCGCAACACAGTGAGTTGGTGCAGAGGGGCCTCTCCTTCTGGATCGGATTCTCCTTTATAATGTTAGGAGTTCTGTCTTCTGTTGCTGCAGTCCTGCAGTACCGGAAAGTGCTGAAAACACTTCAGCCCACAGAGATACCAACCGACTATTTCGCTAATTTCGGCTCCTTGATAGGTCTTGTGGTTGCCGGTCTGGGAGCATCTTTGTCGCTGTATCTCTTTCGGGGCGTTTTTCTCTAAGGCTTTGCAACACTATGAAAACATGGAAGCATATCTTGATATCGTCTGTGGTGCTGGGTCTGCTGGCCTTGGGAATCCGGCTCATTTACCACAGATTTTTAATCGCCTGCCGCAAGCAGATAAAGAGAGCGTTCGTCTGTTGGTGTTTTTGGCGATATCAAGAGAGATTGATTTCGAAATTCAGGTTTCAGGCTGGTTGGGACAAAGCAGCGGCGAAATTCCTATGGGTCCCGAATTGGTTCGGCTGCCGGCAAACAAGGTGCTGTGTATCTACGGCGAGAAAGAAAAAGATGAGTCGGCATGCACCGACATGGCCCATACTGAAGCCGAGCTGCTGGAATTACCGGGTGGGCACCATTTTGATAAAGACTATCCGAAGCTCACCCGGTTGATTTTGGAGAAATATGCAAAAGCCGGTATTCGTGCGGGCTTTTTACCTGCTCGTCCACGATAAGATGAAGATATTTTTTGCAAGGCAAAGGAAGTTAGCCCTAGCCTTTTCGCATATTTTTTTCCAGGATATGTGGTAAAGCCAACAAACCTCCGGGGCAGGCAAGGTAACGCGGACTCCATATCGGTTTGAATTTCTGTTTGTATTCACGCAATCCCTCGAAGTTGTAAAAATGTTCACCGTGCTGAAAGACGACAGCGCCGACTCGGTTCCACAGCGCATGAGATCAAACGACAGATCCTGCTTGTCCGCTCCCATCCAGAGATTGGCAAAGGCGACGATTCTGCCCTGAAGGATGGCGGTAGCTATAGCGAAGACCCTTGCGGTCCGCATATTCATCAGAGGCCATTGACTTAGGGAGCTGGCAAATTCAGATTTATCTTTTTTTTCTGATGTTTGATTTTTCATGTCCCTAGTTCTGCCAAACCCCATTTATAAGTTGCAGTGAAGAAGATTTTCTCGACGAAAAGGTTGCCTCTTTTTTATTTGTGGCATTTTTTGAAGAGGGTGTCTGGATTTCTTGCAAAGAATTGAGACCGAGAGCATATTCAAAAAAGAAATTCTTGTCCTCTCCTTCAATAAAATACCTCAGGGTAACAGCTTCTCCGGCAGGAAGATTGACAACGAGTCCAATCCGGGAAGGAAAGTATGTCTTCCCGTCATCCAGTCTGACGGAATGATCAACATTGTGCTGGACAATGTTTCCTGAGACAACCGTTGTATTGACTGCAAGGCTGGCCCAACTCATAGAGGGCATGAAACAGAGGAAGACCCAGAAAAGGAGATGCTTCAAAGTCGAATTTTTGATTCTATCGCCCATGATGTTTCACCCTGTAATTGTATTCTTAATGATGCTTTTAAAATCTGTCCATGGTGTTGCCATCATGGACGGAAGGCATTAGCCAATGCGAAACAACATGTTTATTTGTTTTCCGATCTTCATGTCGTTTTCGTGACGTCATTGACGGTATTATTTCTAAATGATATCTCATGGTTGCAAGCTATTACTGTCGCGCCAGTAAAATATCTCCAATCCTAGCCCTGGAGTGGAGATTTCAAAGGGTTTGAGTGGGTCGGGGCCGGGGCCGACAATTGCTCCACCCATGCTTGCCATAGCAGCGGCATGCCCATCACGAAGTACAACAGTGAAGCCTGATGGAATGCCGTAAATCCCGGTGAATTTTTTATATCGATCAGTGCCATCCTGTATGTTGCTTGTTGAGAGAAAATTCAAATCGTACACGGCGCTGCCATCGAGATAATCCAGCGCATAGGCAAAACCATTCCCCTGTTGGCTGCACGGATCACTGGTGTCTGCCGGTTGGTAGGTGGTAAAATAGAGGATGCCGTAATAGAGGAGAGACGGGCTGAGCACTTGTTCTTTGACATGGTTGTCATGGGAGGTGTTGGAGGAGGTCTGAATGGTTGTGGGATAGGACACATAGGGACACTTTGCAGCGTTACCCTGATCGTCTAGGACGATATACCAGCCTTTTTTATCATTCTCTGCATTTATACCGACTTGATATTCCAATTGTGGCGGTGTGGCAGATAGAACATCATCCGTGAGAAGGGTTTTGAGATATTTTTTCATATCGGCGGACACAGAGGCAGCACTGCAGCTGGCACCGGCCAGATAGCAGGAAGTGATGATGGTATTTTGTCCCAACTCATCACAGGTAAGGTTCAAGAGGTTGAGTTCCGTTTTGGGCAAGGGTGGTACCTTGAGCGTTGTTCCGGCAGTATTAGTTGCGGTGATCGATGCATCGTCATAAAGGGCATAAAAACGATTGCGGATCGCTGCGGGATTCAGGGGATGTTCGCGGTCACCCGTGCCAAAGAACAGTGAAGCCATGGTGGTGAGATTGCCGAATGTCGCAGAGGACGCCTGGTAATTACTCGCTTCGAAATACCCCTTCGATCCTCCCCAGGAAACACTGGGGGGATAAAATGTCTTCTTCCCCGTATCCGTAGTCAGTGTCCCGGTTGCCCCTGCATAGCTGCTGGTGCTTCCAGGATTAGCCTTGAATATTTTGGTCACAGTATCCCAACCTGCGCTCTGAATTTGCCAATGAGGTGTTGTGGTTGTGCTGGTGTTTTCGACCTTGAAGGAAAAACCGGTCTTGAACAAGTTGGCATAGATATCCAGGGCGTAAAGGGATCGCAATACGTTTTCCTTGTAGGTCACCGCGCCGTTTTCCATATATTGGTCTGTTGCCGTCACCACTGTGGGTGTAGCGGGGAAGGAAAATTGCATGTCAGGAATCACTTGGGTCGCACCACCTGAGGGGACTGAGAGTGTTGTTCCGTAGGTTGCGGTAAAGGGCAGAATTTGCACCCCCAGCGTCTTCGTTACAGTCGACGGATTATCAATATCAACCACAAAGATACCGCGACCTTTATCCGTGGCAGCCGCCGGAGTAGAGGATGGGTTGTTGCCACTTGAATCCGGGTAGTTATCTTCTTTAGGGTCATACCCGCCAGTGAATATGGCAACATCCTTGTATGATCTTTCTCCCGTTACAGCGTCGACCATGTAAGGGACCCGTGCCTGTTTAACCTCGGACCAGGATTGGACGATCTCGGGGTGGGTATATTGCCACCTAATTTTCCAGTCTTGTGGGTCGATAGCGTTTAAATTGGGAGCGGATACGTCAAGGCTCCAGAAAGAACCGCCCCCTCGTCTTTCGCCGAAGATGAGAGATTTGGGATTTCTGTACGTGGGACTTGTGCTGTCTTGATCTCTGTACAGGGTGATAAGCCCGTCAACCGTATCGTTCACTGTGCCGAGAATTGTCGGCATGGTCTTAATTTTCTCAAGGATATCCATAGGGATAAAGGCGAACATCTCTTTACCGTTTTCGCTTTTAGTTGAATCCTCACTGTCCAGCGTGCCGATTTCATTGCCATTGCTGTCAATAGTCATGGTGTCGGCAAACACATGGAGCATACCATCGTTGCTGCCCACGGCAATAAATCGTTTTTTCAAAGGAAGCGTCGTTACAGAGGTATCAAAATAATCAACCACCACTGGTCGGGAATGGATAATGGAACCGAGTATCCAAGGTCTCACCGCCACTGGAGTGCCATCGGTATTGGCGTCATAGGTGTAGCCATGCATGAAATTGACCAGCTTGTCGCGTGTTGCGGTGTCGGATGCTGTCAGGCCTAAATTTTCGGGTGGAAAGGATTGATCGAAAGGCACCAGTGTCGTCCCGTCTATTGTGGTATAGATGGGGCGATTCCAATAGTCGGAATGGTTGTCGAAATACCTCGTCACACGCTTCAGTAGTATCTGGCCGACACCATCTTCCTTGATATCGGCTGAGTCGAAGTTACTGTCACCGTCATTGGCGTCCGTTGCCGTCACGGTTCCTGTGACACTATTGTAGTCATCAAAGAATTCAGCGAGATTGTCTTTGAATTGCCCGGTTGAATCAAGCGCCGGTTGATTACGCGCGTCATAGATCATAAAAAGGTCGGGTCGAGTCGTCCCGTTGCCGAGTTTGAATTTTTTCAGATTGCCGGCCCAATAGTTGTCGGAAATGGGGAGGAAAAGCCCCATATAGAGGTCTTCGCCGCTCTGTATTTTGTTGGCTGCGTCCACCGATACCACGGGTGCTGTGAACGAAACGGCCTCGGACATCATCATGGCCATAGAGTAAAAGGCGGCTTGCAGCTGTACCTTGCTGTTGGCGACAATATACTCGCCTCCAGCCTTGCTTGACGCATACTCCAGCATCGGTTGCGCCGCACCAAAGGAGATATTGTGGGTACGGAGGTTGGCATCTGATTCGGCATGAGAAGTTACAGCCTCGCCTAGATCTTCGCTGCGCCAGCTGTGATTGTAGATCCAGGCGGCCACATCATCGTAATAATCAACGGGCAGCGGAGTTGTGTAAAAGCTGGGATCCTGGGGCCAGGTTACGCTGTCATGACCGGCAGCATCGCCGAAGTCGGGGGCAGACGACACCGCAGCATGAATTATGTTGGTGAGGCTGTCTAGTCGCGGGAAACCGTCAGTCACGGTGAGGATGTAATTTTTCCTGCATTTTGATTTGCTTTGGAATGCTGGATTACTCTTTTGAAATTCTTCAACCCAAACGTATTGCAGTGCTTCCATCAGCGGCGTCTTGGGTTCGGCCGGGGTCAAGGTGTCAATCGCATTGGGGAGACCCTGGTTGCCGCCATCCTGGTCAGAGGGATTAAGGCCATGGATGACATGGGTGCTGCCGCTCTTGGTGAACGAACTTAAGCCCCAGTCAATCTTTCGTGTGAACAGGTTTACGACAAAAAGCATGGCCTCTTTGGCGACTTCCATGCGGTTCTGCATTTTATAGTCGAGACCTCCAGCGGTGTGCAGATATTTTATTTTTGTAATATAAATCCCTTGTCCGCCTGCAAGGCCGCTATTGCTGCCATTTCTCTTTGCGGCAACAATGGAAAAACTTATGTTCCCGGTGTTAAGCACAGGGCTCCAATTGCCCGCTGAAAAGTTACTGCTATTGAGGGTTGCGAGAGTTGCGCCGGTCGAGGCATTTTTAATGAGGAGAGAGTCAGGTGATTTTAAATCAAAACCGCCAAAATATATTTGCAGCGCTGATGTGTCTACGTTGATAGCAGGCGATGGGGAGTTGGTGGTAACACTTTGTGTTGCGCTCACCGGGTAGAGCGATGTAAGTCCAGCTGGAGCGTCCAGGGGGAAGTCAATACTCACACCTGTTTCAGGCCATTGTGATTGATAGGCGGTGGGAAAGGCTTCCGTGTTCCAGACCAGCACGTTATTACTCTTGTACTTCAAATTGTAGACAGCCTGCATATTCAACCAATTCCCGGTGACAAAATAATAAAGGGTTGCCTTGGTGGCACCTGCATTGGCTGTGGCAATGGTATGACTGTCACTTCCAGTGCCAATGGCTTTAAATCCACTGAAATAAAAACCGGGGGCGTTTAGGAGGCCACCAAAGCCACTGTCGACAATGCTGCTGTTATAGAGGGTTTGATATTTATGCAGAGGAACACTCTGCCCCAGCTTCAATTCATCGGTATCCAGCAAGATGGGGTTGCCGTCTGCAGTTGAGATTGTGATCCGGTATCCGGCCTCGGTACTGAGATTGCCGTCACTGTCGACGAAGGAATGAGTATCAATGAGACCAGTTGTGGCAGTTGTCGCATTATAGGGGGTAATGTTCCAACTGTAGGAAGGGTCTCCTGCGTCACCGGTAAAGGCCAACTCTTTGCCATCGACCGTGACCAAACCCAAACCTATTGGCCCAGATATTAGATAAATTTTATAACGCTCGTAATGATGTCCCCATAATGGATTTGGCGTAGTACTGGTTTTAGAATAGGTAGTGTCATCGTAAATATAGGTGTTGGTGCCATTGGAATAGGTCCCGCCTGAGGGGGAGGATCCTTTCGTATAGAGATAGTCATACATGAGCCCGTAATCGATGTTGTTATCGTACACACCGAAGGTCATGGAGAGGGAGTTGTCCATGAGTATCTCGCAATTCTGCTTGCTGCTGGTAGAGGTGTAAATATCCGTATCTGCAGCTAAAACTGGTGATGCAAGCCAGCATAACGCTGCAAGTATCGCAAAAACCGCCTGTCTGATATGGTGTTTCTTTGCCGTTTTCATGGCAGTTGCTCCTTTGCTTGTATGACGTTTTATAAGCTCGATTTCACACCCACTTTTTTGCCACCCATTTCAACGATAGCAGACGTCCGCGCCGTATTACCCTGGATGCGGAATTTATATGCGGAAAATGCACTGGGATCATATCCCATGGGGGCAACATCCGAATAGAGATAGGTGACAAGATACCGGTAATCAAATACATTGGTGTTTGCGGTATAGTCCCGGAGTAAATTTTCCCAGGGCCAGGTAGTGGGATCAGCAAGTGATAACGAACCGACAGCAGCTGACTTGTCGGCTCCTGGGTCAAAATCGCCGGCTGCGGGAATCATAGTTTGGTTGTGTACCGTTGTGGGGTCGAAGGTAATCTTATAAAAATCTTTCGTGCTGAAACCTACCTTGCCTGCTTCAGCATTCGCCGCACCCTCGGCAATATTGAACTGTTTTTCAATCCGTTGTCCACCGCCCGCCACATTGAGCTCCGATCTGGTTGTTTGCAGCGCCCATATGCCAAACAAAGAAAGCATCAATAAAATAACCAGAGACAGAACCAGGACAAATCCAGATTCCGCTGCATCACCGATTGCATGTCGTCGCAAATGAAGTAACATAGGTGGCATCCTTTAGCTTGAAAGCCTCGCAAGTGCTTTACAAACTCACATTGTTATATTTTATGGTGGTCATTTGCAGCCAGTTGCGGCCCATAGGAGAATTCCAGGTCATAAATACCCAGACGGTTTTGTCCAGCGTCTCTCCTGTAGCCAGGACTTGATCCTCAACCGCCCAAGCCAGCTGATAGCTGATTCTCGACCGGTCAACTATGGTCCCGAGGGGGGCTCCTGCCTGCAGTTGTATAAGCGATTGCATCTCCGGCAAATTGGCGGGGACGAACGTTCTGACTTTTCCTGTATCTATTAATGTTTGCAGTTGTTGAGCAGTAGCAACAACCAAAAGTTCATTGACGGTTGCGGTGGTTTGCACCAGGTCATCATCAGTAAAATCCTGATTTTTTAAGGTTTCCAGAATGGCCATGGAGATATTGTTGGCTTCGGTGCGGTTCATTGCTGTAGCACTTCCCTCAATGGCCTTAAGCTGCATGACCATCACCGTCAGAATGCCGAAAGTCAAAATGAAAATGGCGATCATTGCTTCAATAATGGTCGAACCTTTTTGATTATGGAGACAGTCAGACGCATACATGGCAATCACCTCATGTTTCGGCATTGAATGGTGGTTATCACTAATCTGCGGCGATAACGATCCTGGGGCGGGTTCCACACTGCACCAGAAGCTGTAGTATAAGTGAGATTCGCATGGCGGTAATCATCCGCCGGGTTTGTCGCCCTGGCCAGCAGCGACACCTGTACCGAGCGTATCTTGTTAAGCGCAGGTGGTGTGAGGGTGGTTGTGCCATCGTCGAGAATGTAGTTAAACTCCAGCGCCTCGATATTGTCGGCTAGGGGCTGGAAACCCCCTGCCCCGCCGGTCTGCCTGCCCAATGCGGGCGTAGTGTTGCCCCAGTTCCAGTTCGCGCCACCACTGTCCACAATGCCGTCGCCATTGTTGTCTGCCGCAACGGCAATATTGGTAATGTTGTCTCGTGCCGTAAGCGTATATGCAATGTTCTCCTCGGCATCAGTGACATCACCATCGGCAATGTTCGAGTTCGCCACTCCGCCTCTAATGTCTCGGGTAAATTGCAGTTGAGTTCTGGTCGCACCAAGAATCCCCGCAACATGACTCTCGGTCGGATCACATCCCGCCAACCGGATTTCCATGGGCAGTATGGTCAGTACGCCTCGTAAATTCTGTTGAATACCAGCGATGTCATCGAGTTTGGAGTAAATTTTTGATTGATTGACATACAGCATGCCGACAGTTGCCATAACCAGACTGGAAATGAACAGACCTATCATCAACTCAACCAGGGTAAATCCTGTTTGATTCTTAGATGGGGCAATGATTTTTATTTTTCGTGTTCTATTCATTTTTGCCCCACTCTTTTAATTTGAATCAATTCTAATAGAGCCGGCACTTGAAACCGCAATGGTTCGTTGACGCAGTGTATTGCCGGAAGAATCGACGACACGCAGGTTTACTATGCCATTTCCTAGGCCACCGGTTACGGCATCGACTGGTATTCCGCGTTGCGTAAAAACCAGGGCATTATTGGCAAAAGTGGTTGCCCCATTAAAGGATACTCCGACAGGTAATGCCGGCTGAACAGAAAGTACAGTTTCTCCAGGGAGGTCAATCACTTCATTATTGTCATTAGCTACAATGCCAGTGCCGGAATCTAGAAACATGCTGTAGCCATTGACAGGAGTGTTAAATAACACAGTGACATTTACACCTCGTTGGATCGCCGCTGTTTTAGCCTCCATCATGGTCGAAGCTATGTCTCTTGCCGCACTCTTCAGGCGCATCGCCGGGAGTTGAACGAGCAATGTCGTCGAACCAATAGCGGCGATAATACCGAGAATAGCGATGACAATCATCAGCTCCACCAAGGTAAAACCACTTTGACTGGCTTTATTTTCCATGCCTAATCTCGTTTGCCATTTGCTCTTTAACATCGATAATCTGTCTTACATTTTTGAAATTCACATTTAGTGTTTACGAGGTCGTAATTAAAACTTTTTCGTAACTGCTCGCACCCTATAAAAAAGTGCTTGTTATGTAAAAAAAAGCTTGACAGGTTTTCGGAGCAATTTTTCCAAGAAGCCAGAATGCCGCGAGAAATCGCCTGTATCAGCACATAATGCGGGTTAATTTCCATGATCGTTTCAGGGATCAACGATTGAAATGGAAACCACTGAATTCGTTCGATGCTGGGCGTTGTAGGAGGTCAAAAAAAGCCGTGGTATAGTACCGCCATGGCATCGTTAAATAAAACAAGCGTACGCGAAGAAGTTGATCGCCTGAAAAAGGAGTTTGACCAGCTCTGTTCAGATGGCAAGGTAACGCCTGAAATACGGGCTGTGATGAGCAGCCTTCTGGTCGTGGTCGATCTGATTCTGGCAATTTTTCTGGAGAAGACGACTCGCAAGAACAACAGAAACTCCAGTCTGCCTTCTTCGCAAACGGATAAAGATGAAACGGCAGTGGCACATGGCATTGAAAAAGGCAAAGGCAGGAAAGTTTCCGGCGAGATCAGCAACACGCGAATAAAGGAAACGATTGTCGTTGCCCGGGTTGAGACCTGTGATGTCTGTGGTGTTTCGTTGGACAACGTCCCTTGTCACACGTATGAGCGACGGACGAAGGTCGATATCATTTTTGAGAAGATAGTTGAGCATATTGATGCGGAGATCAAGCAGTGCCCCAATTGTGAAGCCATGGTCAAGGGAAGCTTTCCCGAGGATATGCCGGGGCGACTGCAATATGGCAACGGGCTCAAAGCATTTGCCATTCATTTGATCATAAGTCAGATGGTTGCCCTGAACCGGGTCCAGAAGCAGATATCGGCGATGATAAGAATGGTCATTTCCGAAGCAACGCTGCTGAAGTTTATCCTGAGGCTTTATCAAGGGCTCGCAGCATGGGAAGCCGGTGCGATTGAGCGCATTCTGCAGGCGCCGTCGGTACATGTAGACGAGACATCATGCCGAGTTGAAAAGAAGAATCACTGGATTCATGTGTACTCTTCCGGTGGGACGACCTTGAAATTACTGCATCGCAAACGGGGCAAGGAGGCCATTGTCGGCTTGGATATCATTCCCCGATACGGAGGGGTGATCATTCATGATTGTTGGGCATCATATTTATCCTATAGCCATTGCGGCCATGGCTTGTGCGGCTCACATCTATTAAGGGAGTTGACGTTTATTGTCGACTCGAATCATTACAGGTGGGCCCGGAACATGAAAAGGCTTCTTAAGGAA
>JAZDOW010000038.1:0-22202 GCA_043798185.1 Pseudomonadota bacterium
TTTCCATCAGGAGATGTGCCGAAAAAACGTTGAGAATAATCGGCCTCAAGGGAAAAGCTGAATATTGACTGTCATTATTGGTTAGATATATTTCCTTTTATTTCCAAAACGCTACTGAGCTGCCAAAACGGGATCAGTTGACGTTAAACTTATTAATTATCATAGTAATTTCACAAAACGCGGCAAGTACCTTCCGGTTGTATTTTTATATCTCTCATATTCTTTTCCATGAGTAGCCAACAAATAGGTTTCTTCTTTTAAGACCATGGTATGAAATATTGCTATGATCGCGATTACCAAAAGTATCATAATCAAGCTCGGACGTACTAAAAATAGGCTAAAAAACATAAAATAGTATGAAAGAAAATAAGGATTTCGAATGTACGCGTAAATACCACTCTGGATAAGTTCAGTTTTTTGATTCTCATGTACACCAACACGCCATGATTCTTTAAGCTGTGCCGAAATAAACCATCCTATAATTGAGCTGGTTCCAAAAAGAAATAGACCAATATAAGAAATTACAGGAGATCTCAATGACAATATAGCTCCCATGAGTTTGTATAACTGTTCTGAATATGTGGAAATAATTGTTATAATAATGCATAAGCTGTTAACAATTATTGATACAGTTGACAACGGATCGGAAGCTTTGATCTGTTGTTTAGTAAGAGATTTTACAACCAAGTTTCTGGTGATAAATGTTCCCAGAAATATAAGCGGTAGAACAACAACCAGTATTTTTTCTGTCATTTTATCATACCCTAACGTGCTGGCTCACCGGACCCGCGCTGTTTGTGCGGGGTCCGAGTGGAGCTGGGAGGTTAGCTGATTATTGCTGATAACCTTGAATATTCAGGAGATTTGTAAAATTTGGTGATTTCATGAATGCGATTTATGATATATGGATGTGTTGATAAGGATTCAGATAATTTACAAATTTCGTCTTCATCAATATTCATTTTTTGATCAAATAATTTATCTATGTCCAAATTCTTGAATAGCTCTTTGCCTACTGCCAATTTAGCCAAGGCATTAACTGTTGCTTTTGGATCTCGATTAGCCAGTACTGCCCCTCGGTCTGAGGTATACTCGGCCTTTCTTGACCAAAACAAAAATATAAATCCTGTGATTTGTGAAATAATAGGTATTTGGACTTTTTCGGTTGAATTTGTGATGACTAGCCAGTTGGTGTGTCCAGCCTTGATGTGAGTAAATTCGTGACCAATTATCGCAAGAAGTTCATGTGCATCCATAGCTTCAACTGTCGCTGAGTGTAACACAATACTTTTCTTCCCCATAAAGCCTAATGCATAAGCATTAATAACAGGGTCTTGAGTGACAAAAATATCAGGCAAGGACATACAAAGTCGATTTGCTGCCATCTTGGCAGTTTTGAATATTTCAGGAAATTGATTTTCTGATACTTTAATACATCTTCCAAGTAGCTGACCTTGTCGGATTTTGACCCAGATTGCTGAAAAAATGATTGCAAGCAATATAAAACCAAGGCTAACCCCAAGCATGAATAAAAAGAGGACCCCAACAACGGACAGGGTTATGTACAAAATATTTTTTTCACCTTTAACCCTGAAATCATCCGCTGATAAATAGCTCATTTATTTCTCCTGTAATTTTGAAAATTGGGTGAAAATTGGAAAATTGGGGACAGCGACCGATTCTTTTTGATTCTTTAGGAAATAGGTCGCTGTCCAAGTTTTTCCCAGTTTTTCCAAAAAATGCTGCCGCAGAGAAAACCATGCACATTACAGGTGCCTGACTGGGCAGGAGTTTTTTGAAAATATGGGGTTTTCTGCCAGACACTAAATATTCAGACAAAGAGCTAGAAGTGCTGATAACAATTTTTGATCATGAGAGTCAATAGAAACATTGTTTTCTGTACCTTGCTGCATTTCTAAATGTGTACAACGCTGACCGTCAGCATATTCTTTCAACGAAATCTTTCTTACATTTAAAAAGACTACGCGCCCTTTGTCCTCCCATTCATAATTGTAATGGCGCTTATAATTGACCTGTTCAGTATAAGGGCTAATTCTTGTGCGGGAAATCACTTCGGTCCACGATTTATCAACGTTTTCACCAAAGCGAAAATTCGTTTCGTATACCGAATCGGGCGTGACAGACCATTTTCGGTTGCAAATCTTTAATTTCAAGTCCCTAATAACTCTAACTGCCTCTTCTTTTGACATTGATTTTTCTTCATACTCAAAACGAGTGATATTTGTTGATTTTATAACAGCAGATCTAGTGGCGCCGCACCCGCTAATCCAAAAAGTAAAAAAGATAATGGCAACTAAACTGCCGTTTATAAATTTGTTTTTCATTTTTTATTACTCCTGTATTGGTAGCTCAACAGTGCAATAAGTGGAATCTTGTCCATCATATCAACTCATATAGATGGAACGATTTTCTACTTATTCTTATATTAAACTACAAAAGATGGAAAATATGCCAAAACAATTTTCACTTATTGAATTCTCCTTGGCAGTTTTCCAAATATTGCAATATTCTAGCAGAAGATATTGAAAATCAAAACAAAAACAAGCTGAAATTTCGGCCAAATCCCAGCCTGAAGCTCATGGATCAGGTGCGGGAGGTTTTTCGCTATCATCACTATGCGTATCGCACCGAGCAGACCTATTGCCAGTGGATACTCCGCTACATCCATCATTTTGGTGGCAAAACCCATCCGAAGCTGCTTGGCGCAAAAGATATTGAACGATTTTTTTCCCACCTCGCAACTGAAACAAGGTGTCCGCTTCCACTCAGAGACAGGCTCTAAACGCCTTGGTTTTTCTCTATAGAGATGTGATCGACAAGCCTTTGGCTGAAGAGATTGCTCCGGTCCGCAGCCAATGCAGGCAAAGGCCTCCCACTGTACTCACACAGACGGAGGTTCAGCGTTTGCTGGCGGCGATTACCGGTAAACATGCACTCATGGCAAAACTGCTCTATGGCAGTAGTCTGCGCCTAATGGAGTGTATCCGCCTGAATGTTCAGGATGTTGATTTTGCCCAGGGGCTTATCTTTGTTCGGGGTGGCAAGGGGGGTAAGGACCGAACTACCATCATGCCTAAAAACCTGCAGGACGAAATGCAACAACAGGTCCAGGCGGTGAAGGTTCTTCACCAGAAGGATTTTGAAGAAGGGTATGGAGAGGTGTATATTCCGGAGGCTTTGACCGAAAAATATCCAAATGCTGGGAGAGAAACCGGCTGGCAGTGGGTGTTCCCGGCAAAAGAACGTCCGGTTGACCCGCGCTCCGGCAAAAAGATGCGTCATCATGTGAGATCTATACCCATGTCATGGGCAGGGACATCAGGAAGCTGCAAAGCCCACTGGATCGCCTCTGATACTCATGAGCAGTGTATCATTGTCAAAAGTTTTGAAAACTAAACGGTCAGGTTCCTGCAGTGAGGGATATTGCTATGAAAATGGAAGTTATTATCTATGGATGATACATCTGCTTTGCTATGGGGAGTGATTTTTGGGGCGATAGGCTTGGGCTATTTTGTTTACGGTAAAAAACAGAAAGCCGTGATTCCGCTTATCAGTGGTATCGGGCTCATGGTATTACCCTATTTAATTTCCAACATTTATTTCATGGTCCTTTCAAGTATTGCACTCATATTGCTGCCTTATTTTATTAAGATTTAAAGAAGAAGCCTGCATTCGGTTGTTCCCTAGGTCCCGGTAAGTGCTTTAAAAACAAGCAATGAAGAAGTCATTGCCAGCGTCAAATAAATCAGCCGTGTGTAATGTTTTTCCCGCATGATTTTGACAATGCCATAGCCGATGACCACGCCAAGCGGGATAATCGGCAACATCCACAAATCGGCAAGCAGTTGGTCGACGTGGAAACGACCGAAGAGTGCGAAAGGAATGAGCTTAATCATATTGAGGAAAAGGAAGAAATACACGGTAGTAGCCGCAAACTTGGTTTTGTTGAGGCCGGCAGGGGAAGCATAATAAGACTGATACCAAGCCACTCGGTGGTGCTGAAGGCGCTTATCACTTTTTACTCCGGGTTACATAGATATTTTTGTTGCCCAGTCGTAGGTGTTTTGGAAAACCACCAAATGAACTCGGGAGGATGTCTGTAAAATTGTTATTCAATGTGACCAGGTGTCTCGGATTAGCTGTCGGAGCTACACTCCGGCGAGACCGTTGTTACTCTTATAGTACCCTGCAGGGTCAAGTAATTGTAATAGAAAATTCTGCAACTTTCCGCTTTGCTATCCCAAACTTATTAAAAGCGATTTTTGAAAAATCTCTCTTGCCTTGAACAAAATTTAATGCTCCAGTAGCAGGAGCGGTATGCAGTGAAAATCTCGCATTCCGCATACGTTTGATATCGGATTTGAGGTTGGGAATCTCTTCTCTTGCCTGGGGAGAATTTTCAGAAATATCAAGGAGGTGTCCTATGAAAAAAATGGTCTTTGCAGTAATGTTTGCGGTAATGCTTTTTGCGACAATGTCGACAAGCTACGCGGAAAGAGGGGATTGGCGTGGTGGCATACGGGAGAGGATTCATGAGGATCAGCAAAGGATTGAACGGGGACTGAGGCATGGCTCCCTGACACAGCGTGAGGCAGAGAGGTTGAATAGGGAATTGGCCGGAATTCTTCATGAAATGGATCAAATGAGAAGTGATGGCCATCTTGATAGGCGGGAAAGGGAGAGGATTAATCGTGACCTCGATAGAATGGATCGGCACATTACCAGAGAAAAGCGGGACAGAGAACGAAGCCGTTATTAGTCACTTACAAAAACGTTGCATGTTTTATGCGAAGAATTTTTGACGAGTGACTTATTCCGTTTATCGGGTCTAAGGTGTTGTTGAAAAAATAACATAGCTGGCTGGACGGAACGACTCCTCGGTAACCGTGGTCGGTGGGATTCGCAGAGATATCCGCAAATCCCACCCAGCTGCAGTTTCATTCCCCCTTTATCAGGGCCTCAATTTCTGTGAGGTGCAATTTGAAGTGACGTGGATAGTCGACAACCATATCCCGTACACTGATTTCCTCTCCCAGAGCCGAGATCCAAATATTTTCAAGAGCAGTTGGATCGATATTCTTTATAACATGGATGAAGTGGTGGTTCAGGTGTAACCATAGGGCGACGAGCAGGTTCCATTCCTCGTCCTGGTAATTCTGCAGAGCGATCCATTTATCGTTTGCCCCAAGATTGGCATAGTCGGGAAAAACAAGCGGGGACGGTTGATATTGCAGGTGAATCACTCTATGGATATTGTTGCTGGCAGAATCGATCATATGACCGACAATCTGTTTGATTGTCCGGTTTTGTCTGTTTCTACGATTGCCGATGATCGCAACTTCAAGGCTCTGCAGCTTGGGCTGCCAGGTATCTATCAGATTATCCAGTTCGCCCCTGCAATGGGATCGAATTCTTTCATTCTTGCCTCTTTCTGGTTATCGTGCTTTTAATGAAAACGAGCTGCTTCCGCAGTCCTTGCCGGATGACCAGATGGAACCCGCGACGAAACAGTGCACATTTGGCCCTTGACATATCAAATTGCTGGAGGAAGAATTCGGGTTTGCGCTTTTTCATCGTCGGACACGGGGGATGGAATTGTCGGCAAAAGGCGTCGAGGCCCTGCGCCATGCAGAAGAAATTCTTGTGAAGATCGAATGCCTTACAGCGCTTTCCAAACCTTCTGCAACAATACGGATCGGGGTAAATATTTCGCCGCAGTTCCTGCAACTCTCCCAACTGACACAACTTCTTCAAGAACGGTTTCCGGCAAAGAAAATTCTTTTCACTGACAGCACTTCCCGTTCCCTTATGCGGCAATTGGAAGATCGGGATCTTGATCTCTGCCTGGCCTTTGGCCCAATTCCGGACCATTTTAGGAGACAGGAGGTTCGCAAGGTGTTTTTGCCGCTCATGGTTCCGGTTTCTTTTGGCAGCAAACTTGAGCTGCAGCGCATTCCTTGGATAGCTGGAACGAAGGATTGTCCGTTTAAAAAAAAGGTCGAAGAGTTCTGGGAACAAAAGGGGATTACACCTGAAACCAAGATTCTTGCCAAGGATTCCTCGCAAAAAGAATTGGTGGGTCAGGGGCTGGGGATCGGCTTTCTCGAACCTCAGGATGCACTGGCCCTCATCGACAGTGGCCTTGCAGAACTACACTTGCGCTACCTTGTCGAAATTCCCCTCTCCGTTGTTTACTTGGAAAAGGTGTATACACCGATCATTGAATGGTTATGCACATATGTCGTTGGGCGATATGACACCCTTGAGCTTGGCAAGGAGAGGGCACCACACTTTCCTCCACAGCCGTCGGTTCAGGCGGTATCCTGACACATACTATTTCCTCCTCCGACCCCTAGGTTCTAAGCCTAGGCGTGATCAGCTTTTTCTCCAGCAAGAAATAGGCTTTATGCCGATTGTTCGTCTCTTTGGAATCAACTACTCTTCCAGGCAGAATTTTTGCCGCTCGAAGAGTTTGACTCTTTTCGCTCTTCCAATGGTTTTTGCATATACGTAATTGCAAGGGAGCATAGTGATGTTTAGGCCAGAGGTCAACCGCGATATACTCAGTCCGGTTTCTTTTCTCAAAAGGAGTGCCGAAGTTTATCCGGACAAAATCGCCGTGGTCTATGATGATCTGCGTTTCACCTATCGACAGTTTCAGAACAGAGTACACCAATTAGCAAACGCTTTGCAGGGCAGGGGAGTTGGGTTTGGTGACAAGGTTGTCTTCGTCTGCCCCAACACGCCCCCCATGCTGGAGGCCCATTTCGCTATCCCGATGATCGGCGCGGTTCTGGTGTGTGTCAATAGCCAGCTTTCCAGCCAGGAATATCGCTATATTATAAATCATTCCGATGCAATCGCCGTCTTTGTCGACAGTGAGTTTGCAGATCAGCTGCTGCCGATTGCCGGAGAATTGGCGAAGGTTTCACTTTTTGTCAATATCTGCGAGTTGGCGAGTACACCGCTTCTGGCAGGGCCGGAGTATGAGTCGTTTCTCGCGACGGCAGGGATGGCGGTGCCTGAAAAACCAGAGCGCGGTGACGAAAATAGTCCCATTGCCATCAACTACACGTCGGGTACCACCGGTCAGCCGAAAGGGGTGATGTACAGCCATCGGGCCACCTATTTACAGACCCTGGGCGAGATTATTGAATCGAATCTCCTACCTGATTCCGTCTATCTCTGGACCCTGCCGATGTTTCATTGCAATGGTTGGGGGTTCCCCTGGGCGGTGACTGCAATGGGGGCAACCCACGTCTGTTTGCGGCGCTGTCAGCCGCAGGAAATCTTTCACCTGATCGAAAAAGAGAGCGTTTCACATCTTTGCGCCTCGCCCAATGATCTGCTGATGATGATTTGTTTCCCCGAGGCTCCGTCAGTGAAGCTGCGCCGGCCCCTGCGCGTACTCACTGCCGGAGCCTCACCTTCACCGGTGATTATTCAGGGCATGGAGGATATCGGCGCCGATATTATCCATGTCTATGGCCTTACCGAACTGCATGGGCCGCACAGTGTCTGTGCCTGGCAGGCTTCCTGGGTGGAGCTCGATCCGCCAAACGTCGCCAAAATGAAGGCTCGACAGGGAGTTGCCTCAATCACCAGTCTGCACATGGAGGTTGTCGATCAAGAGACCATGCAGCCGGTGCCGCACGACGGACGGACCATAGGCGAGGTGGTGATGCGCGGCCATAATGTCATGCTCGGCTATTACAAAGACCAGGAGGCAACCGATCTGGCCTTCCGCGGCGGCTGGTTTCATAGCGGTGATTTGGGGGTAGTGCATCCTGATGGCTATCTGCAGATAATCGACCGGGCCAGCGATGTTATCGTCAGAGGTGGTGACATGATTTCTTCAATCGAGATAGAGGATATCATCTCCCAGCATCCGGATGTCCTGGAGGTGGCGGTGGTTTCGATGCCGGACCCGGTCTGGGGCGAGGTGCCGAAAGCTTTTGTCGTTGCCAAGCGGGGCCGGACACCGACGGCGGAAGAGATTATCGAATTTTGTCGCAGCAATCATGCCCAGTTCAAGGCCCCGCAAACCGTGGAGTTCGGCCAATTGCCGAAGACGGCAACCGGCAAGACCATCAAGTCGAAGCTGCGCAGCCGGGAATGGCTCGGCCTGACGCTGAAGGTGGACTGAGAGCGTGATCGGGCGTGAATTTTTAATATCGACAAGCAAAACAGGGAGAATTGGACAATGAATAAAGTGGTCATAGTCAGTGGGTGCAGGACGGCGGTGGGGGCTTTCGGCGGAAGCCTGAAGGATGTTCCGGTGGTTGATCTGGGGGCGACGGTTCTGCGTGAGACCTTGCAGAAGGTCGGTTTGCGTCCGGGGCGCGGCGCAGATTTCGCGAAGACGGTGCCTGGTAAGCTTGTCGGGCAACCGGAACTTGAATTGGAAAAAAAATATGGTCAATGGTTACCTGATGCCCGGGAAATAGCCATTGACGAGGTCATCATGGGCAATGTCCTACAGGCCGGTCAGGGCCAGAATCCGGCCCGCCAGGCAATGATTCGCGCCGGTCTCTGCAAGGAGACTCCTGCATATACCATCAATAAGGTCTGTGGATCCGGTCTTAAGGCGATAGCGCTTGCCGCCCAGTCGATCATGACCGGTCAGGCCGAGGTGGTGATGGCCGGTGGCCAGGAGAATATGAGCCAGGTACCCATGGCGCTGATGAAAGGACGCTGGGGCTACCGCATGGAAGTGACCGGTATCGGCCAGATCCACGACCTCATGGTTTATGACGCCCTCTATGAAATATTTTATGGCTACCACATGGGGGTGACCGCCGAGAATATTGCAGCAATGTACGAGATCAGCCGTGAAGATCAGGACCGGCTGGCCTGTATGAGTCATGCCCGGGCCATGGCGGCCATGGAGA
The DNA here is from genome assembly GCA_043798185.1 of Pseudomonadota bacterium. Lineage (GTDB taxonomy): Bacteria > Desulfobacterota > Desulfobulbia > Desulfobulbales > Desulfocapsaceae > Desulforhopalus_A. The sequence continues at coordinate 8,913 of JAZDOW010000038.1, forward strand.
AGGGCTATTTTGCCGAGGAGATTGTCCCGGTGAAGGTGGCCTCGCGCAAAGGGGATATCATCATCGATCGTGACGAACGGCCGATGGTCACCAGCATGGAAAAACTTGCGAAACTTCGCCCGGTATTTGCCAAAGACGGTACGGTTACCGCCGGCAATGCCTCGGGCATCAACGACGGGGCGGCGGCGGTGCTGTTGATGAGCGAAGAGAGAGCCAGACAGCTGGATCTCAAGCCGCTCCTCACCATCGAGAGCTTTGCCTCAGGCGGACTCGACCCGGCGTACATGGGCCTGGGGCCGGTACCGGCGATCAAGAAGGCTTTGCAACAGGCGAAGATGAACATCGGCGATATCGAGCTAATTGAGCTGAATGAGGCTTTCGCCTCCCAGGCCATCGGCTGCATGCTGGAACTGGGAATCGAGGTGGAAAAACCGAATCAGCAGGGCAGTGCCATCTCCATGGGACATCCGGTCGGCTGTACCGGGGCGCGGCAGATGGTTACCACAATAAACCAGATGCAGCGCAGTGGCTGCACAACTGGACTTATCAGTATGTGCATCGGCGGCGGTATGGGCATGGCCATGGTGGTCAGCAACAACAGCAAATAAAGGTGCCGGACGGATTATCGGCTGAAAATAGAGCTTAAGGAGAATAGCATGCAGGAAAAAATAAAAACCTTCGGCGTCATCGGAGCAGGGCAGATGGGGGCGGGTATTGCCCAGGTGGCGGCAGCAAGCGGGATGAATGTCGTTCTTCAGGATATCTCGTCCGACTTTGTCGACCGGGGTCTGGCAATAATCGCCAAAAACCTGGGACGAAGTGTCGACAAAGGCAAACTGTCCGCGGATGAGAAAAATGTCATCATGGCCCGGATCATCCCCAACACCCAGATCGTCAATATGCGCTCGGCGGATTTTGTCGTTGAAGCCGCCTCCGAGAATGAGGAGATAAAATTCAAAATCTTTTCCCAGCTGGATGAGATCTGTCCGTCCCACACCATTCTTTCTTCCAATACCTCTTCCATTCCCATCGGCCGGATCGCCTCCTGCACCAAAAGACCGGACAAGGTGATCGGCATGCATTTCATGAATCCGGTGCCGGTGATGAAGCTGGTCGAGGTTATCCGGGCTCTGCCCACCTCGGAAGAGACCTACCAGACCACGGTGGCGCTTGCCAAAGATATGGGCAAGACTCCGGCTGCGGCCGGTGATTTTCCTGGCTTTATCGCCAATCGGATTCTCCTGCCGATGATCAACGAGGCGATCTTCTGCCTGTATCAGGGCGTTGGCGACCGGGAATCCATCGACCAGGTGATGCAGCTTGGTATGAATCACCCCATGGGGCCGCTGGCACTCGCCGATCTTATCGGCCTCGACACCTGTCTTGCGATCCTCAATACCCTGCACCAGGGGCTTGGCGATCCGAAATACCGGCCTTGTCCGCTTCTCCGCCAGTATGTTGAATCAAGCTGGCTGGGTCGGAAGACCGGCCGGGGCTTTTACAGTTACTGAGCATCACCGTCGACAGCATCGGTGGTTGTTAAAAGGCAATATCTATGAATGAGGGAAAAAATGAGTGATTCTGCCATCCAGGATCTCTATCCGGAAGAATACGCACATTGCTATGGCTGCGGTCGCAACAATTCGCGTGGCATGCACCTGAAAAGCTACTGGCAGGGTGAAGAGTGCGTCTGCCGTTATACGCCGGGGCCCGACTATACCGGCGGAGTGCCCGGCTTTCTCTATGGTGGCATGACTGCCTCGCTGATCGATTGCCACGGTGCGGCAACCGCCGCCGCGGCCAAGGCCCGGGAGAGCGGCGAACCGATAGCCAGGTTTGTCACCGCATCCCTGACCGTCGACTATCTCAAACCGACGCCGCTTGGTGTGGAGCTTGAGGTGCGCGGTAAGGTGGCCGAGATCAAAGGGCGCAAGGTCACTGTCAGTTTGCAGCTGTTTGCGGGGGAGACCCTCTGCGCCACCGGCCGGGTTTTGATGATCCAGCTGCCGCCCACTACTTAGCAGAAATACTAGCCGAAAAGCGCCGACACCGTGGTCCGTTTGGGATCAACGGGAGAGTTTCGTTTTTCGATAAAAATACAATAACTGGAGTAATACCATGAACTTTGAATTGACAGAAGAACAGAATCTTATTCGTGAAATGGTCCGCAGCTTTGCCGAGACCGAGGTTGCCCCGTCGGCTGCGCAGCGTGATGAAGACGAGCATTTTGACCGTGCCCTGATGTTTGCACGACTTGCTGACCTTGGCCTGACCGGCATCGTCTTCCCCGAGGAATACGGTGGGGCCGGTGCCGATTACTTGAGTTATTCCATTGCCGTTGAGGAGTTGTCGCGGGTCTGCGCCTCGACGGGCGTTACGCTTTCCGCCCATCTCTCGCTGGGTTCCAACCCGATTTACCTCTTCGGCAACGAACAGCAGAAGAAACAGTTCCTCACGCCGCTTGCCACTGGCGAGGCCATGGGCGCCTTCGGTTTGACCGAGCCTTCCGCCGGTTCCGATGCCGGGGGAACCCGGACGGTTGCTGTCAAAGATGGCAGTGACTGGATCGTCAACGGCACCAAGATTTTTATCACCAATGCCGGAGAGGCGGAGACATATGTGATTTTTGCCAGGACCGACAAGTCGGCTGAAAAGCATCACGGTATCAGCGCCTTCATCGTCGAAAAAGGCACACCGGGTTTTACCTTCGGCAAAAAAGAAAGGAAGATGGGTATTCGCTCTTCACCAACCATGGAACTGGTCTTTGAAAACTGCCGTTTGCCGCAGGAGAACATGCTCGGCGAGGAAGGCAAGGGCTTCAAGGTGGCGATGAAGACCCTCGACGGCGGCCGAATCGGCATTGCCTCCCAGGCCCTCGGCATTGCCCAGGGGGCACTTGAGGCAACGACCGCCTATGTCAAGGAGCGACAGCAGTTCAATAAACCCTTGAGCGCCTTCCAGGGCGTGCAGTTCCAGTTGGCCGATATGGCGACCCAGGTCGAAGCGGCCCGGTTGCTTGTCTATAATGCCGCTTTTAGGGCCAGCGCCGGGCTTTCCTACTCCCAGGAGTCGGCGATGGCCAAACTCTTTGCCAGCGAGACGGCGATGCGGGTCACCACCCAGGCAGTTCAGCTGCATGGTGGTTATGGCTATACCCGGGAATTCCCTGTTGAGAGGATGATGCGCGACGCCAAGATCACCGAGATCTATGAAGGCACCAGCGAAATTCAGCGCATCGTCATCGGTGCGGCGCTGACCCGTTAAAGCGGCCCAGCGTCCGCACCCGTAAGGTACTAAAAAGGGGAATTCTCCCTCCTCTTTTCGGCGGGGGATGGTATCTGGGGTGCCGTCCCTCGCTGTTTTTCAACAGTTATTTGATAAAGCTTTACCGGTTCTGGAGACCGCGATGGAATTTACCCGTGAAATATATTGGAATATCGGCCATGGCCCGGCGACTCTGGTGCCCATGTATCTGCTCGCCGCCCTGAGCCTGGGCGTTTTGGTCTTCGGCGTGTTCCGCCGTCTGAAAATATATCGGCTTGGTCGACCGGTGCAGCGGATGGATCAGCCGCTTGCCCGGCTTGGTGAAATGCTGCGCACCATGCTGCTGCAAACCAAGGTGTTGCGGGTGGCCGGGCCGGGTCTTGCCCATGCCTTGTTCTTCTGGGGTTTTTTCCTCCTGTTTCTCGGTACCGGGCTTATCGTCGTCCAGGCCGATTTCACTGCTCTCCTTTTTGATTATGTCTTTTTGAAGGGGGCGGTCTATAAGATTTTCAGCATAGCTCTTGATCTTGCTGGGCTGGTTGCCATTCTCATGCTCCTTGGTCTTGCTGTGCGGCGCTGGGTGGTACGGCCAACAGGCCTTGAAACCAAGGTTGATGATATCGTCATGCACGTCCTGCTCCTGGCCATTCTCCTGACCGGTTTTATTATCGAAGGGGCGAGGATGGCAGTCACCGAATTGGGCACCCCGCTTGCGCCCTGGTCGCCGGTGGGGCTGGTGATCGCCCTCGGCATGAAGGGAACGAGTCCGGCGCTGCTTCTTATACTGCACAAGGGGTTGTGGTGGTTCCATCTGCTGCTTGCTATGCTCTTTATCGGCTTGATCCCGTTCACCAAATTTCGCCATATCCTGACCACAAGCCTCGGAGCCTTTTTTGCCGACCGGGGACCGGTCGGCAAACTCGTCACCCTCGATCTGGAAAACGAGGAGGCCGAGAGTTTCGGCGCGGCAAAGGTGACCGATCTGACCTGGAAGGATCTATTTGATACCGATGCCTGCACCCTCTGCAAGCGCTGCCAGGACCGCTGCCCGGCCTATGCCACCGATAAACCGCTGTCGCCGATGCAGGTCATCTCGCGAATCGGCGAGCTGGCCGAAGGGAGCCCGGAGGCCAATCTCATCGAGGCGGTCGGCCGCGACGCCATCTGGTCCTGCACCACCTGCCGGGCCTGTCAGGATATTTGTCCGGCAGGTGTTGAGCATGTCGGTAAGATCATCGAGATGCGTCGCAACCTCGTCCTCATGGAAGGGGAGTTCCCGGGCGAAGAGGTAATGACCGCCATGGAGCAGCTGGAAGTCAACGGTAATCCGCTGGGCATGGGCTACGCAGCCCGGGGCGATTGGGCGGAGGGGCTGGGGATACGGAGCCCGGCCGATGGTGATAGTATCGATATTCTCTATTTCGTCGGCTGCTATGCCAGTTTTGACAAGCGCAATATTGCCGTTGCCAGGAGTTTTCTCACCCTTTGCCGGGCAGCCGGCGTCCGGGTCGGCATCCTCGGCAAGGAGGAGAAATGCTGCGGCGAACCGGCGCGGAAAATGGGCAACGAGTATCTGTACCAGACGCTGGCCGCCGAGAATATTGAATTATTCAAGAGCTACGGCATTAAAAAGATCGTCACCACCTGTCCGCATTGCTTCAACACCCTGAACAAGGACTATCGCGATCTCGGTTTTGAGTGCCAGGTCCAGTCGCATCCGGACTTTCTAGCCGGGCTTATTGCCCAGGGCAGGCTGAACGTGGGGGGTGAACTCTTTACCTGCACCTACCACGATTCCTGCTATCTTGGTCGCCATAACGGCATATACGACACCCCGCGCGGCCTCATCGTTGCCGCCGGCGGAAAGATTGTCGAGATGGCGAAAAACCGCGACCAGGCCTTCTGCTGCAGCGCCGGTGGCGGCCGGATTCTTGCCGAAGAAAAACTCGGCACGAGGATCAATATAAAAAGGGTGGAGATGGCTGCAGCCACCGACACCGGTCAGCTGCTTTCCAACTGCCCCTTCTGCCTGACCATGTTTGAAGACGGCGTCAAGGGCGCAAATATCGAGGAAAGCATGAAGCCTCGGGATATCGCCGAGCTTCTGGTGGAGCGGCTGCAGGCCTGAGAGGGGGCTATCCCTGCAATAACAACTTTTTCGATGGAGGAGGAAGATGAAACTTATTGTATGTATAAAACAGGTTCCGGACATGGAAGCGAAATTTAAGGTCGGGGCCGACGGTCAGTGGTACGACCGCAGCGATCTCGCCTGGCGGATGAACGAGTATGACGAATACGGCGTTGAGCAGGCGGTGCGGCTGAAGGAACAAACCGGTGCCGACCTCACCGTCCTCTGTATCGGTGGCGAGCAGGTGAAGGAGATGATGAAAAAGGCCCTGGCCATGGGCTGCGACCGGGGCGCGCATATTGTCGACGATGCAAGTCACTTAAAAGACTCCTTCGAGATCGCCTCGATGATCGCCGAATTCGTACGGGATAAGGGTTTTGACCTCATCTTCACCGGCATGCAGTCCCAGGATCGGGGCAGCGCCCAGGTCGGAGTGATGGTCGCCGAACTGCTGGCCATTCCGGCGGTAACGACGGTGGTCGACTTTACCTTTGCAGACGGCAAGGTCACAGTCAAACGGGAACTTGAGGGCGGTGTCAAAGCCAGGGTTGAGACCGGCCTGCCGGTACTCGTCACCTGTCAGCTGGGCCTTAATAGTCCGCGATATCCAACCCTGCCGAATATTATGAAGGCTAAGAAGAAGGAGCTGCTGACCATCGCCGCTGCTGACCTGCACAAAGTGAAAGGTTTGCAGGAAACACTGAAAATCGAGTTTCCGCAAAAAAGGGGTGGTGGGGTGTTCCTTGAAGGTGAGGTGGGGAGTATTGCCGACCGGTTGATTGGTATATTGAAAGCAAAAACCGCCGTTTTGGCTTAGGAGGATACTATGAAAATGCTATTGGTTGCGGAATACCGCCAGGGACAATTGCTGGACAGCTATACCGAGTTGCTGGCCTTTGCCGAAATTATCGGAGCGGAAAGCGCGATGTTCGTTGTCGCAGACGGTGCAGGGGATTTACCGAAGTTTCCCGGCACGCTCTATCTCGCCGAGGTTACAAGATACGGCGAATACAATCCGGAAGTTCATAAACGGTTGCTGCTGGAAGTTGTGGCCAAAGAACAGCCGGAAATGATCGTCCTCAGCCACAGTTCCTACGGTTGGGACCTTGCCCCACGCCTCGCCGTAAGTCTTGCGGCAGGCCAGATCTCCGAGGTGGTGGCGGTGCAGGATGGGGCACTGGTGGCACCGATCTGCAACGGCAAGTTGCGCCGAACCCTGAAAAGCAAAGGTAAAATGACCATTGTCACCCTGCAGGCCGGGGCCTTTTCCCTTGACCAACCGGCGGTTGGTGTGCCGGCGGTGATACCGGTCAGCGGTGAAAGTGAGGGGCAAGTCCGTCTGCTGGACTACGAAACGGCTGAACATGGCGGGGTTGATCTGACCCGTGCCGAGGTCATCGTCAGCGCCGGGCGCGGTGTCGGCAAACCTGAGAATATCGCCATGGTGGCCGGGCTTGCCAAGGCCCTCGGTGGCGAATACGGTGCCAGTCGGCCGGTGGTCGACGCCCTGTGGGTTGAACACAATCGCCAGGTGGGCACCACCGGGCTTTCGGTATCCCCGAAACTTTACGTCGCCTGCGGCATTTCCGGGGCGGTCCAGCATCTGGCGGGCATGAAGAAATCCGAGTTTGTGGTGGCGATTAATACCGACAAGGATGCGCCCATCGGCGATGTGGCCGACGTCTTTGCCGTAGCCGACCTCAAACAGCTTCTGCCGGTGTTGACGGAAAAATTGCAGGCCCTTTAAACACTTTGTCGTCAATCTTCTGCTCTGCTTCGCTACTCGACAAATTGCTCCGAAGATATATAATTGAAAGTTAACAATTATTCAGTAACCATTGCCGATTGCCTGAGCCGCATAAAATCGCGACTTGAGGTCTCGAGCATCAAGCATGGTGCATTTTCGAAGAGCTGTCAGGGGAGAGAACATGTTCCTCAGTGTATTGGACCTTTTTAAGATTGGTATTGGCCCATCAAGTTCACATACCATGGGCCCGATGGTTGCAGCAATTGCTTTTCGTCAAGCTGTTGATATCGCGCTGGTGAAGTGGGTTCCGACGCTTCCGGTACGAATTCGCTGTACTCTGAAGGGGTCTCTTGCCTACACCGGCAAAGGGCATGCCACCGATAAGGCCGTGCTGCTTGGTCTCCATGGCTATTCTCCGGCGGATCTGGTCAATGCCGATGTCGCTGATCTCGTCGGTAGATTAAGGCCAATGACAACCTTGACGGAAAGGGAATTAATGCAATTCACGGCCGATCGCGATATTGTTTTTGATCTTGGACCGGCTCTGCCCGAGCACCCAAACGGCATGGTTTTTGAGTGTGTTGATGCTGACGATGAAGTCTTTTTATCAAAAACTTACTTTTCAATAGGAGGTGGGTTTCTCAGAATACCTGAAGATGTTTCTCCTTTGAATACAGCGGTGGGGATGACCGGCAGCAGGCATTATCCCTTTCCCTTTGATTCAGCAAAAACCATGCTGGAGATGGCGGAAAAAAGCGGCTTGTCCATTGCCGGAATGAAGCGGGAAAATGAGGAGATTGATATCTCCGGCAAGGAACTGGAGAGAAGACTTGATGCATTGTGGCACGCCATGAAGACCTGTCTGGAGCGGGGGTTGCGCGGGGAGGGAGAGCTGGCGGGTGGGCTGGGGGTGAAAAGAAGAGCAAAAAAACTGCTGACCCGCCTGGAGAATGGCAAGCATCAGAATATCAACGAATGGTTATGTGCCTATGCCTTCGCTGTCTCCGAGGAAAACGGCAGTGGTTATATGGTCGTGACGGCACCGACCAACGGAGCAGCCGGTGTCATCCCCTCGGTGATCTACTATGCGGTAAAGCATCTTGGCGTTACGGTTTCGCAGATTCGTGAGTTTCTTTTAACCGCCGCTGCCATAGGCGGAATTATCAAGCACCGGAGTTCCATCTCCGGGGCAGAGGTAGGATGTCAGGGAGAGGTCGGATCGGCGTCGGCGATGGCTGCAGCGGGACTGTGCGCCATCCGGGGTGGCTCACCCAGACAGGTGGAGCACGCCGCCGAGATGGCCCTCGAACACCATCTGGGAATGACCTGTGATCCTGTTGCCGGTCTCGTCCAAGTGCCCTGTATTGAACGAAATGGTTTCGGAGCAGTGAAGGCTTTCACTGCCTCAAGCCTGGCATTGCTGGATGAAGGCGAGCATTTCATGCCGCTGGACGGATGTATAGCTGCCATGAAGCAGACAGGGTTGGAGATGTCGGAGAAATTTAAAGAGACATCACAGGGCGGTCTGGCCATCAGCTACATCGAATGCTGAGCAAGAACCGTCTCGAAAACTGCTGCAAAGAAAACGCTTCAATGCTTTCTGATCATCCGCAGCATTTTCAGATTGAGAATTAAAAACCTGTAAACCTGATAGAGTATATTTGTTCTGAAAAACAGAGTGAACCGGGTTGGCACCGGTGGATAATAGGATTGTTCAAATGCTTTGCGAATAGACATCGGTGCTCTCCAGTATTTATTCCGGGATAATCCGCCAGAAAGGATTTGCTTTCGCCTTATAGATGAAGGCGTAGTGCAGAAAATGCTTGATCCAGTGACCTGCTAAGCCTATTTCTCCGGAAGTATAACGCAGGTCTCGGCCTGTGTCGGGATAACGGTCAAAGTCGGGAATTATTGGATAAAGCACCATGGAAACGGCAGTCCCATTGAAAAATCCGGCGCCGGCCGAGGCAATACATGCAGCTCCCATGTGGGCGAGCGATGCCTTACGTTTTGGACTTTTTTCCTTTCCTTCCATCATATCGGCGATGTTTAAAGCAACCTCTCTGGCCATGACGCCGGAGGGCATCCCGGTTCTTGGCGGAGTCGGAAAGATCGGGATGCCATTGGGGTTGGTCATCGGCTTGGAGATGGCATGGGGCGGGGCAAAGGCAATGCCCACTGCAAAGAGTGTGTCGTAGACCGGTGATTGATACAGCTCCGGCCAATCAGAGGGTGCCCATTCGGCAAATGTTTTTTTCTTATAATTGCCATCGACCAGCATAAAGCCATTGGCTGCAAACATTTTATCTGTAATATCAATCCCATTTTTATCGTAACCTTTCAGGCCTACGCCGCTGAAGGGGGGCAGCAGCATGGCGAAATCATGCGTCACCGATCCCACTTCACCCTGCAGGTTTTCGTAGACCGTTTCCCCCGGCCCGACCTCCTTGACATGGGCGCGGGTAATCCACTCAATCCCTCTTTCGGTAAATAGAGATTCCACAAAAGTCCGGGAATGGGTGACATAGCCGCCGCGATGAATGAACATCCCTCCCATGCCGAAGTCGCCAAGTTCAAATTCATTGGATATCCATTGTATTTTGGCTTTATCGCGAACTTTCTGACGGCGGAGTTCGAACTCGACATTCAAGAGAAATTCAAAAGCGGCACCCTGGCAGGTGCAGTTTCCATGGCCGGTGCCGATAAGAAGGGTCTGTTTCTCGCCGCGTTTCATTCTCTCTATCGCTTCCGAAAGAGCTGTTGCGGTTTCCTGGGCATGGCCGGCGGTACAGACCGAAAGACTGTTCAGCCCGGGGCCAAGTCCCTTGGTTGCCCCGAAATTGAGTTTGGGGCCGGTGGCATTAATCAAATAATCATAGGGAATACGTTCCTGCACTCCCCGTTTGGCAGGCGAGGTGAATTCAATCGTCACAAAAGGATTCGAGGTTTCGACATCCCCTTCAGGATGGATACTCAGTGCTTTTGCCTGGTGAAACACTATTCCGATCTTTTTGTATACTGGATCGAGAGGAAAGGTAACTTGTTCGGGTTTCATATAGCCCGTTCCAACCCAGATGTTGGAAGGTATCCAATTCCAATTGCTGTTTGGCGTCACAACCACTACCTCATGCTTGTCTCCCAATCTGCTTTTTGCATGAAGTGCTGCCGTCTGGCCTGAAATGCCAGCGCCGAGAATTACAAGTTGCGCCATAAGGTCATCCTTCATTAAAGGGTGAAATTGTAATTATTGAGTCTGGCATAAGCTGGATATTGACTCGATATAAATATTATTTCAGTAAAAATCCTATAGCCTTTCAAAGAGAAAATCAAGATTAATTCTCCCTTGGAAAAGAGAATCATTACTATAATTGAAAAAACTATTGCCGTATCTCTGTGGCGTTGCCTAAAAGAGATAATTGTACTCCTCCGGCGTATGCATTGCTATGATCGCTCATTGAACAAATATATTGCACTTTAATATTGTCTTGTATTAGACTCATGCAACAGGTGAATAACATAAAAATGTCGTTTGCTTGTCGGATTGTGAGGGGGTATCCTATCACAATGTGACCCTGGAAAAAACCCTTTACCTTACTCAAGGAGGAACAATGAATAAAAAGCGGAAATTAATTAACCTGGTGATCGTTCTCTTTGTTGCATTGACGTTTTCTGGGTGTGCCGGTTCTAAGATGCAAAACAGCCAGAGGATGTCGCTAGAGCCACAATCCAAAAAAGCAATGGTAACATTCGTTAGGCCCGCTATTTTCTTTTCAGACGGGATGGATATCCAGATATGGGATAAAGATAACTTCGTTGGATCACTATCGGCTGGAACCTATGTTCAGTACCTTGCTGAACCCGGGCAACATATTTTTATCTGATTACCCACAAACCTCAGCCACCTTCAGCAGGCGCTGGGGAGTGGGCGCGGTTCTCATCGCGACGTACCCAAATCGGGCTACCATCTGCTCCAGGTTGTACCGCCGGTTGAATCGGTAGCAAAACTCAGCAAGGTAGCGGGGGAAATGTTTTTTACTGATCGCATGAAAAGTACCACGCAAGGAGTTTTTTACATTGCTAATAATCGTGTTTACCCATTTGAATTCAATCATTTCAACACTTTTTGGACCGCCACCGGTGATTATGGAAATATGCTCATGGCCGCTCTCTTGAAAAGCAGTGAAGCATTCAAGGCCATCGGTCACCACATTACTCTTTGGAGCTAGATGTTTTTGAGCCCAATCCTTGATTGCATTTTTGGAAAATCCGCTCACTTGGCTGAAGCGAATGGCGATAGGATGACCCTTTTCACCTATGGATACCGCTGCGACGAAAGGAATTTTCCCGGTAGCTCCTCTTCCTCGCTTGCCGTCGTGCTTTTTGCCGCCCCAATAGGCGTCGTCAACCTGGATATATTGAGCATCGAGGGGTTTGCTATCATCGCGTTCTTTCATAACTTGCTGTATTTTATGCTTGATCAACAGAGCTGTGTTATATGAAACACCTATTGTTCGCCTGAGGCTCAGTGCAGATACGCTGATCTTTGATTGGGTAATCAGATAGATCGCAAGGAACCAGGTGGTTAGCGAGAGTTTTGTGGAAGCAAATATGGTTCCTGCTGTAACAGAGATCTGAGCTCGGCACTTGTTGCATTGGAAAAGATCCCTGGTTTTCAACAGGCAACACTTTGTATGGCCACATGAAGGGCAAACAAAGCCCTGCGGCCACCGCCAATGAACCAAGGCGTTGCGACATTGATCTTCCGACCCGAACTGAGACAAGAAACTTTGCAAACTGAGACCTGGCTGAAATTGAATTTTGTTTTTACACATAGTAGCCCCCTCCTTGATAAGGCTTAGAGGTAGCTTACCAGAGGAGGGGTATCACAGAGCGAGCCCCTCAAAAAAAAGCGGCTTAGCGTCGTACGTAATCAGATATTTTTATGGCCGAGGCAGAAAATTGGTCGTATGTGAAGGCCGATCTAGAAGGTGGTAAGCAATACTTTATTCTTGGCAAAATGTTCCCAGGAGTTTTATATTCGCGGGTAGCAATTGACCCGGTGAAAAAAGGAAGTGAAGATGCTGGAAATATAGAGAAACTGCTGACACGACTGACTCCGAAGGCGATTGCTCCGGAAAAACTCGGGAACTATGTCCAATCGAAAAAGGCCTCAACTCAAGCTGCCGCAGCAAAAATTGATAGTGATGGGACAAAATACGGTATTTTGGTGAAAGAAGACGGAATATAGAGAATTAGAGCCTACCACAGGGAGAAGGGTCAGGCGACATTGTCCTCAGTGGCAATGCCTGCATCCATGACCACAGTGGGCTTTAGACCTGCGGCGGTGCTCCATCCTTCAAGATCATGGAGCATTTCCGCCAATGTTTTCGGTTCAGACACATTACCCTCATAGACCTGACTTCGCCTGGGAAAACCACTGGAATCGAGCACCAGACCCAGGGTAACCAGGGGACAATCCGATCTTTTCTCCTTGGAATGACCATTCGCCGCAAAACCATTGGCCTTGCTCTGACCCTCAAAATATGTATTGGTCAGATCGTACAAAGTGATAGTCTCCGGTAAGCCAAAAAGACTGCGCTCTTTTTCACACTAATGCTCTTCAATTGCCGCTTTATTTTTCAGCAGTTGATCGGAGGCCTTATAAAGACCGTAGAGGCTGAGATTACTTGCGTTTGCGGCCAGTAGGCATAAAAAAGCCCGATTCCGCTGCAGCGTCAAAAATATTATCAGCAAAAACTGCTTATTGCAAGACGCCATTGTTAGGGTCTGGTAGAAATATGTAGTCACACACATTGCAATTTATTTCTTGTGAATAAGCAAGATACATGCTAAGTCAGTAAGCATGTATCTACGAATCACAAAACGCACCAACAAGGACGGCTCGGTCGTCGAATACTTCCAGCTCGCCCATAACGAGCGGCATCCCGACACCCGCAAACCCGTCGCCAAAATCATCCACAACTTCGGCCGAGTTGACCAGCTCGACCGCCAGGAGCTGGTGCGTCTCTGTCAATCCATTGGCCGCGTTTGTGGTCTGCGGTTTGATGATCCTCTGGCTACAACCCGGGATTCGGCAGTTCCCGTCGGCTTGTCGGCCGACATGAAAATCAAGCAGACTCTCGCCTTGGGC
>JAZDOW010000061.1:0-62408 GCA_043798185.1 Pseudomonadota bacterium
TCAGCATGGATCCCCTGTTTGAGCACTCCCTGGTCCTCGGCGAGGGACGGCCCTATCTCACACTCCTAGCCGTGCTTAATCTGCCGCTTTGGGAGGAACTGGCAGCACAGCTCGGCGTCCCACCTGCAGCCGCATCCCTTAGCCTACCGGAGGTGCGGAGTGCCATCCTTGACAGGGTGGAACAGTTGCTCATTCACTTTCCCGGTTTTATTTTCGTGAAGGATGTGGGACTCAGCCTACAGCCCTGGACAGTCGACGAGGGTCTGCTCACCCCGACCCTCAAGCTCAAGCGTGCCGTCATCGAAAAACACATGAGCTCGGAGATCAAGCGGATGTATAAGAGCTAATGAGTTAATACTAGAGCCTCTTGCAAAATGACCGGAGTTTTTATTGGCGAGAAAAAAACGATTAACATATTAATATAATTGAGCTTCATTGCATTTTATGGTATAGTTTTGTATCCAGCAAAACAGAGCCAAGGAGGATGAAATGAAGCTCATAGATACAATATCATGGTTGATGGGTCGTGTCCAAAAAAGTTTATTTCCCCATCTCAACGAATGCCTGAAGACGCCACTTACCGCACAAGAGGAACATTTGGTGTCAATTTTGGAGATCCTCCAGGTTGAAAAGTACGTTCCGAAGGTTGTGGCAAATTATCGCTGTCCGGGACGCAATCCTCTTGACCGCAAGGCTATGGCACGAGCGTTCGTGGCCAAGGCTCTTTATCGTCATCCGACGACTAGTGACCTGATCCGTGCTTTGAATTCGGCGGAGAACTTAAGGCGAATATGCGGATTTGTGTCTTCCAGTGATATTCCCTCGGAGTCTACATTTTCGCGGGCCTTCGGAGAATTCGCCGCAGGCGAGCTTGGCAACCGGGTACACGACGCCTTAGTAGAACAATATCTTGCGGACGAACTTGTCGGGCATATAAGCAGGGATTCCACAGCCATTACCGGACGAGAAAAAACGGCGAAGAAAGCGCCTGTTGAGACAAAGAAACCCAAGAAAAAGGGGCGGCCCGCCAAGGGTGAACAAAGGGAACCTGTGGTCGAAAAGCGACTTGATCGTCAAATCAATCAATCCGCGGAGGAGGCCATCATGGAGCTGCCGATAGCGTGTGATCGTGGCACCAAAAAGAATGCCAAAGGATACAAGGTGTCATGGAATGGTTATAAGCTGCATCTCGACACAAACGATACCGGCCTGCCGATCAGTGCCTTGGTCACTTCTGCTTCATTGCATGACAGTCAGGTCGCGATTCCGTTGATCAAGATGACGAGCGAGAAAGTAACATACCTCTACGATCTGATGGACGCCGCATACGATGCAAAGCGGATTGACGAGACCAGTAGGAAACTTGGGCATGTGCCGATCACGGATAGAAATAGTCGTGGCAAAGAGGTCTCACCCATGGCGCCTCATGAGGCGGAGCGCTATAAAATACGGTCGGGCGCGGAACGGGCGAATAGTCGGTTGAAAGAGGATTTCGGCGCAAATAATGTTATGGTCAAGGGACATAGCAAGGTCACTCAGCATCTGATGTTTGGCGTCATTACATTGTTTGCAGATCAGCTTTTACGTCTGATCGGATAAATTACCCAAGAACAGAATTCAGATAACTGTCGGATAACTATGCTTAATCACATGGAATATTTGGATAAATCATGATTTATAATTAGAAAAAGAGAGCAGCCTAAATAAATGAGCTATATATGTGGCAGGCAATTCCTTGACGACGGCGCTTGTTGCTCATTTTGCAAGAGGCTCATTCAAGAACAATAATCAAAGAATAATGAAGAGTTACCCGATTAACTCAATGCAAGTTCAAAAAACCGTTAATCGGAATTGAATAATAAAACTCATTTGTATGTAGTCTGCAGGTGAAACAGCACGGAGAAAGCAATGAAACATGACGGTTTTTTTGGTCAGTGGGGTGGTGCATATATCCCGGAAATCCTCCATCAAACCTTTGCTGAGTTGACCATCGCCCTGCGCCAGGCGCAGGGCGACCCCCAGTTCTGGCGTGAGTATCTGGAGCTCATGTCCACCTACTCATGTCGACCGACACCGTTAACTTTTGCCGAAAATCTTACCAGACATTTTGGTGGGGCCAAGATCTATATCAAGCGCGAGGATCTCAACCACACCGGCGCCCATAAGGCGAACAACGTCATGGGCCAAGGCTTGTTGGTGAAAAGGATGGGCAAAAAACGGGTGATCGCCGAGACCGGTGCCGGTCAGCACGGCATGGCCACAGCCACCATGGCCGCAAAATTCGGACTCGAATGCACCATTTATATGGGCGAGGTCGATGTCCTGAGGCAGCGCCCCAATGTTTTCTGGATGGAAAAGATGGGTGCCACTGTGGTCCCGGTACAAGACGGTTCAAGAACCCTGAAAGACGCCATAAACGAGGCCTTCAGAGACTGGGTAACCAACGTCGATTCGACTCACTACGTCTTTGGTACGGCCTGCGGCCCCGCTCCCTTCCCGGAGATGGTTTCATGGTTCCAGTCTATCATCGGCACCGAGGCCAGGGAGCAAATTCTTGCCCGCCACGGCAAGTTGCCGGCCCGGATCTACGCCTGCGTCGGCGGCGGTTCCAATGCCATGGGCATCTTCCAGGGTTTTCTCGACAACAATGAAGTTGAGCTTATTGGTGTTGAGGCCGGCGGTAAAGGCCTCGACACCGGTATGCACGCCTCAAGGCTATGCGGCAAAGATGCCAGTCCCGGCGTGGCACAAGGGTACAAGACCATGTTTTTGCAGAATAGCGATGGCCAGATGCTCGACACCCATTCCGTCGCCGCCGGCCTTGATTATGTCGGGGTCAGCCCAATCCTCTCGGATCTTGCGGACAAAGGACGGGTGCGGTTCGAATCGGCCACCGACGACGAGGTCATGGCCGCCCTCGATCTCACCATGCGGATGGAAGGCATCATTCCCGCCCTTGAATCAACCCACGGCTTTGTCCAGGCCTTCAAGGAAGCACCAACACTCAGCCCGGACGATGCCATAATCATCAACCAGTCAGGCCGGGGCGACAAGGATATCTTCACCATAGCGCACGCCTTTAATGACCCTTCATGGAAAGAGTTCATCATTGCCCGCGCCAAAGAATACTCTAAAGCGGGCTAACGCCCGCAATCCAAGGGCTATAATCCCCTCCCACAGCAGAGGGGATAAGTACCTTACAGATTGATTTCTCGAAAAAAACAAGAAACCAATCTGTAAGGTACTAAATAACACACGGCCCTCATTTTTAAAAAAAGAACCGAGAGATCAAAATGTTACTTGAAAAAAAACTCCGAACCCGCCTTGAAAAAAACAGAATTTTACTCATGACGCATATCGTTCTCGGTTATCCCTCCATGGATATCAACCGCCGGGTCGTAGCGCAAATGATTGCCGGTGGCGTCGACTGCATCGAGATGCAGATCCCCTTTTCCGAACCCATGGCCGATGGGCCAGTCATCCTGAAAGCCAACCAGGAGAGCCTTGCCGCCGGGACAAAGGTTGCCGACTGCCTGGCCTTCGGTGCCGAAATGACTGCCCAATACGACATTCCCTTTCTCTTCATGACCTACTACAACATCATTTTCAAATATGGTGAGGAGAAGTTTTTTAAAGACTGTCGGAATGCCGGTATTACAGGGTTGATCATCCCCGATCTGCCACCCGAGATGGGGGAAACTTTCTTTAGATTGGCAACCGAATATCAGGTAGCTCCCGTACTCATTTTCGCCCCGACCTCAACCGATGCGCGGATGGCCGAACTCAATAAATCGGCAGCCGGTTTCATCTACTGCGTTGCCAGACGTGGGGTGACCGGCAAACAGTCGGAATTCGGAGATGATTTCAACACCTATCTGGCAAGATGCCGAACTGCAACCTCCCTGCCCCTGGCGGTGGGGTTCGGCATCCGCAACCGTCAGGATGTTGCGGCCATTACCGGCAAGGCTGATATGGCGGTCATCGGCTCAGAGACCATCCGCCTGGTCGATTCCCAGGGCCCTGAAGCAGTTGGGTCTTTCATAGCCGGATTACGTTAAAAAGAGAGGCAGGTAATCATGGCAAATGCAGCGGAACTCAATCTGGCCCTCGGCACTGCCGATGTCCTCTGGGACCTCACTGATCTTTACAACGGGACCGATGACAAATACCTCGATTCCGATATTACCTGGTGCGAAACCGAGGCCGGAGACATCAAAACACGCTATCATGCCAAGGTGGCAAGCCTTGATGCCCCTGCCCTGCTTGTACTTATCAAAAGACTTGAGACCCTCGACTCCGCCCTGAGTAAGCTGGCCACCTTCTCTTTTCTCAATTTTACTACCCGGATGGGCGACGCCGCTGCCGGGGCACTCGATCAAAAAATCCACGAGGTGGCCAGCAGATGCGGCACCAAAACGGTATTTTTCGAATTGGAATGGAACCAAGTCGAGAGCGACCATGCCAAGGATCTTCTCGCAGACCCGATCCTAACCCAGTATTGCCACTACTTGACCTCGCTCCGCAGGTACCGTCCGCATCAGCTTTCCGAGGTTGAAGAGAGACTCCTTCTCGAAAAAGAGGCAGTAGGCCGAAATTCCTGGACGACACTCTTTGATAAGGTTCTCAGCCACCACAAATTTGGGGTAAAGAAACGAACGGAAGAAGAAGTGCTGACCGACCTGTATGCCGCCGATCGAAAGGTCAGAAAACGTGCCGCGGCCGAGATGACCCAAGGGCTCAAGGACAACAACCATATCCTTACTCACATCTTCAACACCCTGGCGGCGGACAAGATGATCACCGACCGACTGCGCAACCATCCGGTCTGGATCGATTCGATGAATCTGCATAATGAACTGCGGAACAGCACCGTTGCAACCTTAGTAAACGCAGTGGTTTCCCGTTATGACCTGGTCCATCGCTATTACCGGGTTAAGGGGAAACTCCTGAATTTAAAAAAGCTTGAAGATTTCGACCGCTATGCCCCCCTTCCCTCCCTGCCGGAAAAAGAGATCGACTGGCATTCATGCCGGGACATTGTCCTGAAAGCGTTCGCCGATTTTTCTCCGCGAATGGCTGAGATAGGCACGATGTTCTTTGACCGCAGCTGGATTCATGCCCCCTTGAGCGAGGGTAAACGCGGCGGTGCTTTCGCCCATCCCTGTGTTCCGGAGGTTCATCCCTATGTGCTTGTCAATTATACCGGGAAGTTGCAGGACGTCTCGACGGTGGCCCACGAACTCGGCCACGGTATCCATCAGGTCCTGGCTGCAAGCCAAGGCCATTTCAACAGCGACACCCCGTTACCCCTTGCGGAAACAGCCTCTGTCTTCTCCGAGTTACTGATATTCAACAGTCAACTGACCTTTCTCGCCAATGAGCAAGAGCGACGCGCTTGTATCTGTCAAAAATTGGAATCGATTTTTGCCACAGTCTTCAGACAAACGGCAATGAACCGGTTCGAGCATATGATGCACGAAGGTAGACGAAAGCACGGAGAACTGAGCAGCAAGCAGCTCAGTGAATACTGGCTGAGCACCCAGAGTGAGATGTTTGGCGATACGGTGCACCTCAGCAGCAATTACGGCCTCTGGTGGTCCTATATCCCCCACTTCCTGTCCACCCCCGGTTATGTTTACTCCTATGCCTTCGGAGAATTGCTGGTTCTTGCGCTGTACGGCATATACCGCCGAGAAGGGCCCGTGTTCGTCGACAAGTATCTTGATCTTTTAGCTGCCGGAGGTTCACGCTCACCTTACGAACTCATGCAACCCTTTGGAATTGATCTCGACAGCCCGGAATTCTGGCACACCGGCCTAAATGTCATCGAAGAGATGATAGCAATGATCGAGTAAGAGTATCAACAGGAGAAACCTGTTGAACTGGGCAGTGACAACAGCTTATCAGGTCGCTTTATTGCGTCGCCAATGCGGGTGGGTGATTGACAATTTACTAATTTTATAATTGAGGGCTCTGGGGCTGATACCAAGCTTTATCGCGGCACTTTTCTGCACCCAAAGACACTCGTCAAGCACCCGCAAAATGAGTTCTTTCTCCTGCTCTGCCAGAGATTCGGGAATCTCGGCAGGGCGCACAACATCCTGTCCAGCCTGTGAGTTGGGGAGAGAGTCTTTTTGCGTTCGCATGACTTTCTCCGGCAGGGCAAGATTGTAGGCGTGCACTTTATGATCATCTTCGAGAATCACCGCCCGTTCAATGGTGTTGGCCAACTGCCTGATATTGCCTGGCCAAGAGTACTCCTGAATGAGCTCCCTTGCTCTTTCAGTGAAACCATGTATATCACGGTGCATAGATGTGCAGCACTTCTTAAGCAATAGCTCGGCTAAAGGCAAAATGCAGGCCCTTCGGTCGCGCAGCGAAGGAAGACTAACGGGCAAGACATTGATACGGTAATAAAGATCCTCGCGAAAGAGATCTTTTTCCACTTGCACCACAAGGTCTTTATTGGTGGCGGCAATGATCCGCACATCGCTGTAAATGGTTTTATTGCCACCCACCCGCTCGAAGGATTTTTCCTCTAGTACCCGCAGTAACTTGGTTTGCAGGCGCATATTCATTTCACCGATCTCGTCGAGAAAAATCGTGCCGCCACCGGCCTGCTCAAACCTGCCGATCCGCTGTTTGTCGGCCCCGGTAAAGGCCCCCTTTTCATGGCCGAACAGCTCCGATTCGAGAAGATCCTCAGGAATATTAGCGCAGTTGATCTTAACAAAGGGTTTTTTACGACGCGGCGAGTTAAAGTGCACCGTTCCGGATAAAAATGATTTGCCCGTGCCCGTATCGCCGGTAATGAGGATGGTTGAATCGGTCATGGCAAAACGTTCCAGACTTTTAAGAATCAGCTGCATCCCTTCGCTGTGGGCGACAACGTCCTTGAAATCGTATACGACGTCCTGTGTACGGCGGTAATACGCTATCTCAAAACGCTGGTCGCGTATCTGGATGGCCTTTTCGACGGCAATGTTGATCCGGGTCGGGGAAATCGGATGAATAAGAAAGTCACTGGCCCCATCATTCATTGCCTGGACTATAACCTCCGCCTTTTCCACCCTGCTGATCATGATTATCGGGAGGAAGGGATCCTTGTTGTGGATCTGCTCAAGAAAGACCATGGCATGATCTTGCAGAGAATCGATATCAAGAAAGATCAGATCAAACTGTCGGGCCTTAATCTCTGCTTGAAATTCATCTTCAGTGGTTATACAAGTCAACTCACAGGTATCTCGTAGGGCAGAGATAATGCTGCCACTTGTCGCTCCCGGACCATCATAGATCAGAATTTTATGCATGACTCATGATTACAAGACAGTAAATGATATTTCAAAAACGTAACTCCTATTCTTTCTTATAAGGAAATTTCCCGGAAAATGCAAAAAAAAGTTGACCATATCCGGAGAATGACGGAGTCACCGCAAGATGTTCGACAGACTTATGGCGATTTTCCACAAAACTCAACAACCGACGAGTACTGGATGCGTCTCGCCTTACAACAGGCAAAGACGGCAGGCAGTCAGGGTGAGGTACCCGTGGGGGCGGTGCTGGTGGACCGAGAAGGCTTACTCGCTGCTGCCGGCAATAGTCCAATCCGTCTTGCCGATCCATCCGCCCATGCTGAAATTCTTGCCCTCAGGCTGGCAGCACAACAGTTGCAGAACTACCGCTTGCCGGAAACAACTCTTTATGTCACCCTCGAACCGTGTATCATGTGTATGGGGGCAATGATCCAGGCGCGGATCAACCGTCTGGTTTACGGTGCAGCCGACCCGAAAACCGGAGCGGCAATTTCGGTGTATGCCATTGGCAGCGACCAACGCCTCAACCATTCTATTGCCGTAACCGGCGGGGTCCTGGCCGAGCAATGCGCAGAGCTCTTGAAGGTATTTTTCAGAGAACGAAGAAGCGGCAGTCTGGGGAAAAACCCTCCCTTTTTAAAAGCCCCATAACTTTTTTGATTGCCAAATGGCCAATGAAGGTATACATAGTACCACACATTTTTGAGCATTCGAAATGGAGAGGTGACCGAGTGGCTTAAGGTGCACGCCTGGAACGCGTGTGTACGCAAGTACCGTGAGTTCGAATCTCACCCTCTCCGCCAACAATATGAGTTCGACTTTGATAGCCGGGCCCTGCGCAACAAAGAATCGCGAACCCCGCCAGGTCCGGAAGGAAGCAACGGTAGTGACACTCTTTGTGTGCCGCAGGTAACCCGGCTATCATTTTTTCAGCAGTCTGCATACCAATCATTTCCAAATAACCACGGTGATGCATGTCTTACCTCGTTCTTGCCAGAAAGTCCCGTCCCCAGACATTCAGTCAGGTGGTAGGGCAACGTCCGGTGGTCAGAACCCTGCAAAACAGCATCATCCGCAACCGGGTGGCCCATGCCATTCTTTTCTCCGGAGTCCGGGGCGTCGGCAAGACCACCATTGCCCGCATCATGGCCAAGGCCATCAACTGCCAGGCGGAACCGAAAGATCGCCCCTGCGATCATTGCCCGACATGTCGTGACATTACCGCGGGAACCTCACTCGACCTCACTGAGATAGACGGCGCCTCAAACAGAGGCATTCAAGAGATCCGAGAACTCAAAGAAAAAATAAGGTTTCTCCCTACCTCGGCAAAGTTTCGCATCATTATTATTGACGAGGTGCATATGCTCACCACCGAGGCCTTCAACGCCCTGTTGAAGACCCTGGAAGAACCACCGGCTCACGTCTATTTCATGTTCGCCACCACCGAAATCCATAAAATTCCCATAACCATCCTCTCCAGATGCCAGCAATACGAGCTTAAGCGTATCAGCGCCGGTGAACTGTATGACCATTTCCAAAAACTCGCCGCCATGGAGGGTTTTGAAATCGAACCGGCCGCCCTATCCCTTATCGTTCGAGAGGCTGCGGGATCTGTTCGTGACGGTTTAAGCCTGCTCGACCAGATGTTTTCCTTTGGCGAAAACAGGATTACCAGCCAGGACGTCGTCGAGGTACTCGGTTTAGTCAGCCGCGAGGTGCTGATGCAGTTATGCACGGGACTCCTCGAAGGTTCACTGCCGAGGGTTCTTGTATCGCTCTCGGAAATATTCGATTTTGGCATTGATATCAAGAGATTTGTCGAAGATCTCATGGCCTGCTTTCGCGCCCTGCTGCTGTGCAAAATCGATGGATGCTCCGGCCTTCTCGATCTCCCGGCCGAGGAGCTGACCGAACTTCAAACCCTGGCCGCAGCCTACACCCGGGAGACCCTGCACCTGAAGCTGGTCCTTCTGATGACCATGGCTGAAGAATTGCGATTTGCCACCCAGCCAAGACTGACCCTGGAGACTTCATTTATAAAAATCATCGAAGCCGATAACGTTGTCCCGGTTTCATCCCTGCTCGGACACCTGGATGAAATCCTTGCATCCCTGCCGGAGTGCCCCCCGAATTCCCTTGCTCTGCCGAAAGCAGCATCCATCGCCCAGGAAAATAAGGTTGAGCCAACCATACTGCCATCTCCGGTAATCAATCAAGCTGCACCACAAGCCACAAACCTTCCCACTCTTGAAGAACTCAAGGAAAATATAATAACTGACGCGGTATTGGCGGACGAACTATTAAATACAGTCCAAACCGCGTCCGATTCACCTGAGCCCGAAAATACCAATCAAGAAGCAAAGCCGGTTAAATTACACCCCCATGAAAAGGATGTACGGAAAGACTGGCTCGAATTCATCCACTACGTCAAAGAACGTAAAGTCTGGATGTCTCAAGATCTGCAGCGAGCGGACAGTGTCAAACAGGATACCCTGGGTGATCTGCAATTAACCTATAGCGATGCCGCCAACTGTTCGCTGTTGCGGCAAAAGGAGAATCGACAAATCCTCACGGAATATGCCGTCGATTTTTTCCAAAAACCGTTAAAGATACGGTTCATTCTTCCGGCAGCAAGCGATTCGGCTGAAACAAACGGCGTAGAATCCCCAAACCAAAAGAGAGCCCAACTGGCTAACGACCCATTAGTAATTATGGCGGCGGAAATCTTCAACGGCGAGGTTGGCGACATACGGGTCGGCCCGCAAAGCAGATAGCACTTATCTGGTATCCACAACATTTTTTTACAAATTTGTTTCGAAATGACTCCACAAGGACTACAGCTATGGATTTAAACAATATCATGCAGCAGGCAAAGGTCATGCAGGAAAAGATGGCCAAAATTCAACAGGATCTTGCAAAAAAGACCATTACCGGCAGTGCCGGAGGCGGCATGGTCTTGGTGACCGTTAATGGCCAGGGCGATGTTCTCTCGGCAGCAATTGAAAAAGCGGTTATCGATGCAAACGAAGCGGAAATGCTCCAAGATCTCATCGTCGCAGCGACGAACGACGCTTTACGTAAAGCGAAAGAACTGAGTAAACAAGAGCTGGCCCAACTTACCGGGGGGCTCAATCTGCCCGGTCTCTCCAATTTCATGTAACCATACATTTCCGATGCAAGGTATTCCTCCTGCTCTTGAAAAACTCATTGATAATCTGGCCCGCCTTCCCGGCATAGGGAAAAAGACGGCGACACGACTTGCCCTCAATATACTTCGTAAACCACCGGCGCTGGCCAAAGATCTTGCCGAATCCCTGAGTACCCTGCACGATTCGATTCAACTCTGTTCCTGCTGTTTCTCATTTTCTGACAAAGATCCCTGCCCCATCTGTTCCGACCCACGCCGCCAGGCCGACACTCTCTGCGTGGTCGAGCAGTCAGGCGACCTCCTGGCCATTGAGAAAACCGATTCCTACAGGGGACATTATCACATTCTTCATGGGGTCATTTCTCCGATGGACGGTATAGGGCCGGATGAAATAAAAATCAGAGAACTTCAGGCGCGCATTCAAAACGGTACAATTAAAGAAGTAATCATCGCTACCAGCTCCACTGTCCCCGGTGAAGCGACCGCATCATATCTTATCGACATCCTGGCCAAGGCTCCTATCCACTTGACCCGCTTGGCTTGCGGTATTCCCATGGGTATGGATATTAAATATGCCGACAGGTATACCCTGGCAAGAGCTATTCTTGCCCGCTCCCCGGCAAAATAAAAGGTTGGTTCTAGACCAGTTTTTCCCTCATCCCAAACAAAAAATTGTTGCGCCGGAAATTCAATCATGTTAATAAATGGCTCTTGCCAAGCCTGGGGAGACTGCTAAAGCTGATTTAACGGTTTCAAGGCGAAAATTAATTGCCCAGGCGCGTAGCTCAGTGGGAGAGCGCCACCTTGACGTGGTGGATGTCGTCGGTTCAATCCCGTCCGCGCCTACCAAGATAAAAGGCTAAAGTAAGAACTCCTTCACCAAGGCGTTAATTCTTTAGCCTTTATTTTTATATGCAAAATACCCCATGACTAATATAGCAATCACCCTACCCGAAGGAGAATCGATCACTGTTGTTGCAGGGACCACCGTGCAAGAGGCCTTGAGTTCTCTCCTGTCCAATAAGCAACGCAAACAGACTGTTGCTGCCAGGATAGGTGATGTCATCGTCGATTTCACCACCCCTCTCCATGCTGATACCGTACTTTCGCTTATACAAATCGACACCCCCGAGGCGCTGGATATTCTTCGCCACAGCACCGCACATATTATGGCTCTTGCAGTTCGTGAGATATACGGACAGAACGTTAAGATCGCCATCGGCCCTTCGATTGACAACGGGTTTTATTATGACTTCTTGCACACCGAGCCTTTCAATCCGGAAGACTTCGCGGCAATCGAAGCCAAGATGGAAGAACTCGTGCGACGCGCCCTGCCGTTTCAGCGGACGGAATTGACGAGCAGCGAGGCCATTAAAAAATTTACTGCTGAAAAAGAAAACTTTAAGGTCGAACTCATCGAGGACCTGAAAATCGAGAGTGTTTCCCTGTACCATGTCGGCGAATTCACTGATCTTTGCCGCGGCCCACATCTCCCCAACACCTCCTTCATCAAAGCTTTCAAGCTACTTCGAGTAGCCGGTGCGTATTGGCGTGGTGACGAGACCAGGGATGTCTTGCAACGCATCTACGGTACCGCCTTCTTTGACAAGAAAGATTTAAAAAAATATCTAAACGATCTTGAAGAAGCAAAAAAACGTGACCATCGCAAGCTGGGCAAAGAGCTTGCGCTCTTCACCATCCGAGATGAAATCGGGCCGGGCCTCATTCTCTGGCAACCCAAAGGTGCGCAACTTCGTCGGCTGATTGAAGATTTCTGGAAAGACGAACATTACCGTCACGATTACGAACTGCTCTACACCCCACATATCGCCCGGCAGGATCTTTGGAAGACTTCCGGTCACCTCGATTTTTACAGCGAGAACATGTATTCCTCGATGGATATCGACGAGGTTAAATATCAGCTCAAGCCGATGAACTGCCCATTCCATATCGGGGTATTCAACAACGACAAGCGAAGCTACCGCGACTTACCCATCCGCTGGTGTGAACTGGGAACGGTTTATCGCTACGAACGGGCCGGAGCTCTTCACGGCCTTCTCAGAGTGCGTGGCTTTACCCAGGATGATGCCCATATCTTCTGCCGGCCGGATCAGCTTGAAGATGAAATTCTTAATATTCTTAATCTCAATCTCCATATTCTTAGAGCTTTTGGTTTTAGTGAATATGACATATATTTGTCTACTCGCCCGGATAAATACGTCGGCAGCGACGAAAATTGGGAGAAAGCCACTGAAGCACTGAAACTTGCCCTGCAAAATATCGGGCTCAAGTATATGATCGACCCAGGTGAGGGTGTTTTTTACGGACCGAAGATCGATATTAAAATCAAGGACCAGCTGGGGAGATCCTGGCAGTGTTCCACCATTCAGGTAGACTTTAATCTGCCGGAACGGTTTCACATGCAATACACCGGGGCCGATAATACCGATCACCAACCGATCATGATCCACCGGGCTCTTATGGGCTCCCTGGAACGCTTCATCGGCGTGCTCATTGAGCATTATGCCGGAGCATTCCCCTTGTGGTTTTCTCCGGTCCAGGCCCGTATTCTCAACATCACCGACGAGCAGGCAGAATATTGCGAAGAAATATACCTGCAACTCCGTAAAGCTGGAGTGAGAATCGAAAAAGATTTGCGTAATGAAAAGTTGAATTATAAAATCAGGGAAGCGCAAGTTGCTAAAATACCGTATATGCTTATTGTCGGCGACAAAGAAAAGGCTGACAGAACTGTAACCGTTCGTAAACGTGACGGGGAAAATCTACCGCCAATGACTATCACGGAATTTGCCGAGAAGATAGCCTTGGAGGTCCGGGCAGGTCGTGGTAACTAGCTTGCTCCGGCAGGAAATAAACTCGGCCCCCTATGTAAATCGCATATTCGGCCGGGAAGATTTGCAATATTAAGCTCGTAGAATCGAGGAGGTAAAGCTATTAATAGAAAAGGCAGGAGTGTACCGGTACAGCGTGAGGCACAATCACTCACCAATGAAGCAATCCGTTTCCCCAATGTTCGACTTATTGACGCGGATGGCAATCAGTTGGGTGTTGTTTCAACCGAACAAGCAAAAAGCATTGCATTTGAGGCAGGTCTTGACCTGGTTGTTGTTTCAGAGAATGCCGATCCACCTGTCTGCCGGGTGATGAATTACGATAAATTCCGCTACGAGCAGAAAAAGAAGTCACAGGAAGCAAAAAAGAAGCAGACAGTCATTGAAACCAAGGAGATCAAATTCCGGCCAAAAACCGATGATCACGATCTCAACTTCAAGATTAAAAATATTAAGAAATTTCTTGCCGAAAAAAACAAGGTGAAACTGACTATGCGCTTTCGCGGCAGAGAGATAGTCTACTGTGAGACCATCGGTTTGGATTCGATGAATAAGATCGCTGAAGCCCTGCGAGAGGATGCCATCATCCTCCAGGAACCGAAAATGGAAGGCCGTCAGTTGGTTATGTTCGTCGGACCGAAAGGATAATTTAATTGTTTGAGCCCCGTTAAGCTCGTTTTTCATATAAAAAACAATCTTTGATGATTGTGATATTGAGGTGAAAGGAGTTATGTCATGCCAAAAATGAAAACCAACAGAGGTGCTGCCAAGCGCTTCAAAATCACCGGAACAGGCAAGATCAAACGCTCCAAAGCGTTTTCAAGCCACATCCTGACCAAAAAATCGACGAAAAGAAAACGCGGTCTGCGTCAAGCTGAACTCGTTGATGCTACTAACCTCAAGGGAATTCGCAAGATATTACCCTACATGTAATGCTACGGCTTCTATTGTCCATTTTTCCATCTCAGGATCATGCCGACAATGAAAGCCTAAAGAAAGCCCAGCGGTTTCTCCAACGGGCAGGATAAAAAGGAGTTTAAGATGCCACGCGTAACAAGGGGTTTTAAGGCCCGCAGAAGAAGAAACAGGGTACTGAAGCTTGCCAAAGGATACCGGGGAGGCAAGTCACGCCTCTACAAAACTGCCACAGAAGCAGTTGATCGCGCCTTGGTCTATGCCTACCGAGACAGGCGAGCGAAAAAGAGAGATTTTCGTAAGTTGTGGATTGCCAGGATCAATGCTGGTGCAAATATGAACGATATGAGCTACAGCAAATTGATGGGTGGTCTGAAAAAAGCCAATATCGACCTTGACCGTAAAGTACTTGCCAATATGGCAATTCTTGATGCCGGTGCTTTTTCCAAAGTGGTACAAATCGCTAAAGAAGCCAACGCATAACAGGTCTCATTTTATCGTTTTTTCTGTATGCCGGTTTTGGTTCAAGCAACCAATAACCGGCATGTTATTTCTTTCTGCAACTACTTTTCGTAGCGATTATGGAACACGAGTTACAAAGCTTAGAAGCTGAGGCCAAAAAGAATCTGGAGCAGCTTGCAGACAGTGGCCAGCTTGAGGATTTCCGGGTCCGTTTTCTCGGTCGTAAAGGCGATTTCAGCACCATTATGCGAAAGCTGGGTACTGTTCCCGCTGAAGAACGGCCTCGTGTCGGACAATTGGCAAACAGTATTAAGGCCGAGATCGAAAGACTGTTCGAGGTGAAAAAATCCTCCCTCTCCACCGCAGCTGCAGGAAGTTCAGGTAAACCCATCCCCGACCTCACACTTCCGGGACGCTGCCCCGCCGGTGGCAAACTGCATCCGATTACTATGGTCATGCGGGAAACCTGTGCAATCTTCGAAAATCTCGGTTTCTCCGTTGCCGAAGGTCCGGATGTCGAGCTTGATTACTATAACTTTGAAGCTCTGAACATCCCCGCCCATCACCCGGCCCGGGACATGCACGACACCTTTTATATCAGCGACTCGGTCCTGCTACGCACCCATACTTCACCAATGCAAGCCCGAATTATGGAGGCGCAACAACCACCACTCAGGGTCATTGCTCCGGGCAAGGTATACCGCTGTGATTCGGATATTACCCACACTCCGATGTTTCATCAGGTGGAAGGTTTTCTCGTCGACAAAAACATCTCTTTTGCCGACCTGAAAGGTGTGTTGACCGTCTTCACCAGGAAAATGTTTGAGAAAGATCTGCCCCTGCGTTTCCGGCCATCGTTTTTTCCATTTACCGAA
Organism: Pseudomonadota bacterium; assembly: GCA_043798185.1. Classification (GTDB taxonomy): domain Bacteria; phylum Desulfobacterota; class Desulfobulbia; order Desulfobulbales; family Desulfocapsaceae; genus Desulforhopalus_A. The sequence continues at coordinate 15,566 of JAZDOW010000061.1, forward strand.
CCGAGCGCCGAGGTCGACATCGCCTGCGTCATCTGTGACGGTGCGGGGTGTCGGGTCTGCAAGAAAACCGGTTGGCTCGAGATACTAGGGTCCGGCATGATTGATCCGGAGGTCTTTAAAATGGTCGGATACGATCCGGAGGTTTATAGCGGCTTTGCCTTTGGTCTGGGCATCGAACGTATTGCCATGCTCAAATACGGGATTGACGACATTCGACTGTTTTATGAAAACGATCAGCGTTTTCTCTCACAGTTCTAGTCTGTTTCACTACACATCAGAATACTGCTATGAAGCTTACTCTTGACTGGTTACAAAACTACGTCGACCTTGACGGTCTTGCTCCGGAAAAACTTGCCGATCACCTTACCATGCTCGGCCTTGAGGTCGATGCCGTCAGCCCTCTCTATGAAGAGCTCGCTCCTCTGCGCACCGGCCTTGTGGTGGCTGCAGAAAAACACCCTGATGCCGATAAGCTTACGGTATGCCAGGTAAAAATCGGAGAAGAAATTCATCAGATAGTCTGCGGTGCCCCGAATGTCCGTAAAGGCCTGGCGGTGGTCGTCGCCCTTCCCGGTACCCTTTTGCCCGGCGATGTAAAAATCGGTAAATCAAAGATCCGTGGTGTTCAATCCGGTGGTATGATCTGCTCGGAAAGAGAACTCGGTCTCGGCACCGCCCATGACGGAATTATGGAGCTCCCGGATACCACCGAGCACGGCCAGTCCTTTATTGATGCCCTCGGCTTAAAAGATACCTTTATCGAGGTTGATCTCACCCCCAATCGTCCCGATTGTGCCTCGGTCATCGGTATTGCCAGAGAGGTTGGCGGTATCCTGCGTAAGCCTCTTACTCTTCCGGTTAGTGATGCCAAGATTGTGTACACCAGCAAAGAATTTACCGTCGAGGTTGAATCAAGCGACCTGTGCCCACGCTATGCCGCCCGGCTTATTAAAAACGTCACCATCGGTCCTTCCCCTTGGTGGTTGCGCAAACGTCTCCTCAGTATCGGTCAAAGACCGATCAATAACATTGTCGACATCACCAACTTCGTCATGATGGAATATGGCCAGCCACTGCATGCCTTCGACTTTGACACCCTGGCCAAAAAGAAAATCGTTGTTCGCGCTCCCAAAGAAAGTGAGATGACTTTTACCACACTGGACAGCAGTGTGCGGCAACTTGACGGCGAAATGATGATGATCTGCGACGGCGAGAAACCTGTGGCCGTAGCCGGTATCATGGGTGGACAAAATTCCGAAATTAGCGACACAACCACCAATATCCTGTTGGAGAGCGCCTGCTTCAATCCGGTCTCGATCCGTCGAACCGCAAGGAAATTGAATCTGACATCGGAGGCCTCCTATCGGTTTGAGCGGGGTGTCGACCCCGAAGGGGTAGTCAACGCCCTCAACCGTGCCGTGCAACTTATCTGTGAGCTTGCCGGGGGCCAGGCCCCCGTAGATGGCGTTGATTGTTACAACGGGCGTAAAGAGTCAAAGCCCCTGACTCTCAGCGTTGCCAGGACTATGTCGCTCCTCGGCATCACCCTCACTGCCGACGAAATTGCCGATCACCTCGCCTCGATCGGGTTGCTCTGCCATCTGCAAGACGACCAAACCATCCTGGTCAATGCTCCGTCATTTCGTGTAGATATCGAACGGGAAGCAGACCTTATCGAGGAAGTAGCACGACTTTACGGCTACAACAATATTCCCACCACCCTACCGCAAGTAGCCCTCAGCTACCCGGAACAGGATACCGAGCGCAAGCGACGCCTCGAGATTGCCGATCGACTCACCGCCGCCGGCTTCACAGAGGCGATAAATTATAGTTTTGTCTCGGAAAAGTATACCGAAATGATAGGTCTGACAAGCGATGACCGGCGTTGCCAGGTTGTCCGACTCCTCAATCCGATCAGTGAAGAGCAAGGGGTACTTCGAACCATGCTGCTGCCTGGATTACTTGAGAATGTTAAACGAAACATCAATTTTCAAAAGACCGACATCAAATTGTTTGAAATCGGCAAGGTATTCAACCCTGCCGGCGAGAATGTTCAACCCACTGAAATGATGCGACTCACCGGTGTACTCTCCGGGAATCGGTACGGTGAAAGCTCACCACTTTATTTCAAACAGGAAGGGGTTGACATCTTTGACGCCAAAGGAACTGTTGAATTCATTCTCAGGGAAATGAGCCTGGGTGCCCTTGACAATCCTGAGGGCATACGTTTAACCGTACCACAGGAGGGGAGCGAAGAACCCTATGGCGAAACCGGTTTTAGCCTTGATGTTTTTCACGGCTCCAACAAGCTCGGCAGCCTCGGGAAAATTAAGACTGATGTCCTTCGGCGGTTTTCCATCAAACATGATGTCTACTTCTTCGACCTCGACTTCCAGGGTATCTGCCAACCACCGACTCTTGCCAAAAAGTTCGCCAGCCTGCCGGTGTACCCTTCGGTAAAAAGAGATATCGCCATTGTGGTTCCCAACAGCGTTTCAGCCGGCGATCTTCTAGCGGCAGTGCACAACCACCCAGACAAACTTATCGAAAGCTGTGAGCTTTTCGACGTCTTCCAGGGTGAAAAAATCCAGAAGGGCCATAAGAGCGTGGCTCTCAGTATTACTTACAGATCAGCGTCAAAAACACTTACAGAAAAGAACGTAGAAAAATCCCATGAGAAAATATTACGTTTACTGACAGAACAATTTGGGGGTACATTTAGAGATGCATGACATCAACAACAATTTAACCAGGAAGGAACTGACCGAGACCCTAGCGGATAAACTTGGCTTTTCCCAAAGCAACTGTTCTCTTATCGTTGACAGTTTTCTCGACAGCATGAAACAGACAATGATTGAAGGCCAGTCGATAAAACTCGTTCATTTCGGCACTTTTACCGTGCGCAACAAATCTCCCCGTCGAGGACGCAATCCACGGACCGGAGATACGATCACCATAAAAAAACGCCAGGCCATTAGTTTTCGACCCAGCAAAAAACTCAGGGAGCAGGTCAATAGCTAAGATTTTTTCCTGGCATCTTTTATAGAGGGATGGTTAGTGGCATGAAAACCCAAATACCGGATAAGCTCTATTTTAAGATTGGTGAAGTAGCAAAATTGGCTGATGTTCCGCCCCATGTCCTGCGCTATTGGGAATCGGAGTTTCCTGGAATACGTCCGAAAAGGGCGAATTCCAAGCAACGGTTGTATCGATACCCCGATGTAGAGCTTATTCTTAAGATAAAAGCTCTCCTACACGGACAAGGGTACACCATCGCCGGGGCGAGAAAACTCCTGGCAACCGGTGGCGATGAAGTGCAAGTGCAGTTGGAAGAAGACCAGCCAAACACCGATGGTCAGGCGCAAAGACTGCGAATCATAAAGGAAGAGTTGCAAAAATTGCAACGCCTTCTAACCAGTGAAAAAGAATGAACGTTCGTCGGTCGAGATTGTTGACAGCCAATCGAACACATGGTAGAAAGTGCAGCACATGTCGGGATGTAGCGCAGTCTGGTTAGCGCACTAGTCTGGGGGACTAGGGGCCGGAGGTTCAAATCCTCTCATCCCGACCATTAGACAATGCAGGGCAGTAAGCGAAATCAATCGCTTACTGCCTTTTTTTATTCCCACTTTAAAAAAGGACAAAAGGCACATCGTAAGTCATTGTTTTCACCTATGCCTGCCCCGAAAAACTAAATGAGTTACTTATTAAAAATCTTCGCAAAAGGGGTGCAAATATTTTTTTAAGTGACTAAAGTAATTTTGAAATTATTGCAAAATCTTAAAGTTTCCTCCATTTTTGACGATACGTGTATATGAGTAGAAATTACAGAGCAACACGATAGGTGGATATCCAGCTTTTCACGGAGGTAAATCATGCCCATTTCAGTCAATGCCAATCAACCGCTGCTGGGGTCATTTGAATCTCAGAATAAAAATAAGGAATCTTTGCAAACAAACGAAAAAGGACGTTCAACAACCCAAATAAGCGACAATCTAGCTCTTTCACACTCAGCTACAAAGTCTGCCGTAAAACCAGACGGTTCAACAACCGAAGACATGGAGAGATCCGGCACTTCAATTATGACTGCAGAATCGGCAGCAGCACGATTGGAGCAAACAACAAAGTTTATTTTCAGCAACAATGCAATTGCTCTCACTGTCCAAGCGAATATATCTCATCAAACAGCGCTTGATCTGTTAACAAGTCGCTAGCCCTGTCACACTTCCTGTTTTTCCTGTCGTAGGATTTCCGAAGCAACAGTCTCAATTTTTCGTTTGCCTTAAGGATTTTTATAATTCACCACAGCATCCCAGCAAGCCACGCTCTTAAGGAAAAAAAGAGAACCAAGAGTATTGTCGAACGGATACAAAAAGGGTAAGAAACAACAGCTTCATTATAAGCTTCGATCTAACATAGAGAACGGCATTTGCTTTACAGCAGAACACCATCTTTCTCATAATTCTTGGCATGGAGGTTTTCTAACCGAACTATGCATATCCAGACAGTTGGCCTGAAAGGGCTAAAGACCCCAATCAGAGTCAAGGAAAAAGGCGGCGGTCTACAGAGTACCATTGCCACTATCTTCATGCAGGCTCGTCTTCAAGACGGTAGTAGGGATAATTGTGTCGAAACCTTTACTTCCATTCTCAATAAATATCTGGGCGAACTCTCGGTTACGGCATTTTCAACCATTCTCACTAAATTACGAGAAGGTTTACAGGCGAAAAGTGTTCGACTGGAGATGACCTTTCCCTATTTCCTCGATAAAAAGGCGCCGGTCAGCGACACCCATAGCCTCATGGAATACACCTGCACCTTTTCCGGCGGCATCGGTACCGACGAAGGATTCATTCTGACCGTTGGCGTTCCGGTCACTACCCTTTGTCCGTGTTCCAAAGAAATCAGTGCCGGAGGCGCCCATAACCAACGGGCAGAAGTCACCCTCAATGTGAAATTTAAGAATTTTATCTGGGTAGAAGATTTGATAGCAATGATCGAAGAATCTGCATCCTGTGAGGTTTACGCCCTGCTGAAACGGCCGGATGAAAAATATGTGACGGAAAAGGCCTTCAACAACCCGATGTTTGTTGAAGATGTGGTGAGAAAAGTAGCGGTCTCGGCTCTGGCCGATCCTAATATTCTTTGGTTCTCTGCCGGGGTGGAAAGCTTCGAGTCAATCCACAAGCATAGTGCCTATGCCTATGTCGATAGCGATGAACTGCGCTAGAATTGTCTTCCTGACGCAGTTCGTCTTTCTCAGCTCATCACGTAACGTTTCTTGAATGGCTCCAAAGCCCTGACCATCCGCTTCACACCCTCCTCGATAGTCTCCGGATCGACACAGGAAAAACTGAGACGGAAGGAATTTGTTTGGCCATTGCCGGTATAAAAGGGATTGCCGGGAACAAAGACAACCTTTTCTCCCACCGCTGCCTGAAACAACTCCATCGAATCCATACCCTCCGGCAGCCGCCCCCATAAAAACATCCCGCCTTCCGGTTTGGTAAATTCTATGGACTTTGGAAAATGGCGATCAAGAGCATTCTGCATAGCCCGGCACTGGTTGCCGTAAGCCTCGATGATTTTGGCAATGTGGTCATCAAGGTTATTATCGCTTAAAAATTCCGCTAAAATTTTTTGAGTAAAGCTTGATGTATGCAGATCGGCAGCCTGCTTAGCGATAAGAAGTTTCTCGTGCAGCCAGGAGGGAGCGGCAATCCAGCCCAGACGAAAGCCTGGGGAAACAATCTTTGAAAAAGATCCGAGAAGGACCGTCTGCTCCGGCAAAAAATGGCGAAAAGATTTGCCGGCTGTCCCGGCAAAACGGAGCTCGCTATAAGGGTCGTCCTCAACTACAACGAAGCGGTGTTCCCTGGCAAGAGCAGCGACCTTTTCTTTGTTGGCATCGCTATAGCTAATCCCAGACGGATTCTGGAAATTTGGTACTGTGTTGAGCATTTTCACCCGTGTCTGGCTACATACCCGTTCAAGCACATGGACATCGAGACCGGCATCACCCACCGGCACCGGAATAAAATTAATCTCAAAGAGCGAGAGAGACTGGATTGCTCCGAGGTATCCAGGCTCCTCGATTAAAATGTTATCATTTTTATTAAGGAGAACTTTCCCCAGGAGATCAATGCCTTGCTGGGAGCCGTTGGTAATAATGATATCCTCGGGGGAAATATGCAGCCCCTTTTTTTCCAGATACCTCGCAGCAATCAAGCTACGTAGCTGTTCATCCCCTTCGCTTTTGCTGTACTGCAGAACCGTGCCGCCATACTTGGCAAAAACCTTTGCGGTGGCATCCTGAATTCCCTGGACCGGGAAAAAAGCACTGTTAGGCAATCCTCCAGCAAAGGAAATTATTGCCGGATCGAGTGAAACTTTCAATATCTCCCTGATAAATGACCGTGGTACGCCCTGCATCCGCTCGGCGATAATCTCTTCCATAATGTTGAACAATCCTTAACTTTATAAGCTTTATAAATGATTTCCCGCTCCTCTCCGGCAGAAAACCCATCCCCCAATATTTCTTAATTATTAGACCGGCAGAGTAAAACTAAACAGTGTACCACTCTCCCGAGTTGAGGTAAATCCAATAGTCCCCCGCAGATACGTCTCCCCGAACAATTTCATGGAAAAAGTACCAAGGCCTCTGCCGGCATCAGGCTTGGTACTAAAATGCCGTTGAAAAATTCTCGGCTGGATCTCTTCGGCGATATGGCTATAATTCCAGACTTCCCAGACAACCGCCTTTCCCGTTCTGCGAGCGACAAATTTCACCGCCCCTCCGATCAAGGTGGCCTCCAGGGCATTGATCAGCATATTAGCAAGAACACGACTCACCAGCATCTTGTCGGTGTAGATCAGGAAATCTTCGCATTCCTGTTGCACCTGAATTGTCCTGCCCTTGGCGGCAACGTGTCCGCGCATGAGAAGCTCTATATCCTTGTTGATTTCACTGAGAGGCACTTGTTTCTTCTCAGGGATGTAATCACCATTCCCGGCAAGACTGAGTTCCCGCTGCAGTGCAACTTCCTGACGTAATCGCCTGGCTGCCTCATTGATCTGCACAACTTCCCAACGGTGCGGCATTTCCCTGAGCAACATTTCACTAGGAGCCAGCAGTGAAGTGAGGATATTATTAATATCGTGATAAAATACCCGTTCAAGATTGGCGCGAAGCTGCTCCCGAATTATATCTCTTACGGCAACTACCAGGAGGCGCTGGTCCATGAGCACTAGCGGACTTGTTCTGACCAGTAAAGCCAGACTCTTTTTAATACCGTCGACTTCCACCTCAAGGGCGCAGATCCGCTCAGCACTTTCATTGGTTTCGAGGGTGCTCATCATGGCAATCACCGCCCCACAGGAGGCACAATGCTTGCTCGTTCCACAACCGCCTGCCATGATTTTGGCGTTCGGACATCCGACACTTTCACCCAGTCGCAGCCCTAATGGTTGTTCAGGGTCGGTGATCCCCAACGATTGGAGAAAAGTGTCATTCAAAGCGATAATCTGCCTATCTTCATTGAGAATCACCAGGATTCCAGCCATGACGGTGAGAAAGGTGTTCACCAAAGGGCTTTGGCTGACCATTATTATCTGGCAGTTCAGCTTCTCGCCTTCCGTCCTTTGACTGGGAGCAAAGTACGTTTCCATCATTTTCCCCTTCTTTTGATCACAGCACCGAACCATCACCGCCCTACACTTGCAATCTAGGCCTTCCAACCGTCAAATCCTGAAAATCGCATGCGAAAAGTGCCGGATTCCTTCTCGCCGTCGAGCATTTTTCGAAGCATTGTCATTTCTTTTTCTGCTTCCCGCAGTTCTTGTTTAAATTTATCGGTCGCTCCGTTTCCTGCAGCTTCAATGGTTTTTTGCAGCTCGGCCACCTTCTTTTGCGCCCTATACAATTCAAGGGCCAGTGCTCTTATTGACATTATATCTCCGAGGGTTATTCATAACTGCTTTTGGTCGATTGCCCACATACTGGTCTCTCAACACCCATCCCTTTTAATCATTTTTTGAGTATAACAAATTGGTACCTCCTGTCAAATTGAAGCGAATAGAACTTTCCAGAGAGACTGAGATTTACTGGCTAGTAATCCATCGGTTTTCATCTACTCTTCGGCGGCTGCCTTGCAGTCATCATACCTCTCTCCATCGTCGGCTTCATCTCCATCAGCAAATCGTCCAAGGCACTGGAAGAACTGGCGACAACAACAGCTCAATCAAGTGCCCTGGATATAGCAACCCTGGTCGAAAACACCCTGATTGAAGAAAAGAAAACTGTTCTTTCCCTAGCCTCCGACACGCTGGTGCTCTCGGTTGGAAAAAAGGTCAAGGAAAGTTCCATAGAGGCCGCAAGTGATGTCATCAAGGTATTGTGCGACGATATGAAGAAAAAATACAAGAATCTCGGTGAGCAGTATCTGGGCATCTTCGTCACCGACAGTGTCGGCAAGCTCTACACAGGGGAATTCGCCAGCGGCCAGGAATACAAAGGCTCTGACGTATCCAGCCGTGACTATTTCCAAGAGGCCAAGAAAACCAAGAAAGCCGCTATCGGCGATGTCGTAAAATCAAAAACAACAGGAGAGCTGTTTTCCGTAATCTGTGCCCCGATCCTCGACTATTCCGGCGAATTTCTAGGGATATTCGGAATGCCCATCAAGGCCACAGCCCTCACCGACCTGGTCTCTAAGAAAAAATTCGGTGAAACCGGCTTCGCCTTCATGATCAACAGCGTGGCCATTGTTATTGCCCACCCGAAAAACGATTTCATCCTTTCCCTTGATTTTTCAAAAACCAAAGGACTGGAAGAGATTGGCAAGAATATGGTGCAAGGTAAATCTGGGGTTATCTCCTATGAACTGGATGGAATTTAGCAAATTGCCGGATATGCCCCAATTGCTACAACCGGATGGAGTGTCGGAATCACCCAAAGTAAAGACGAACTCTTCAGCACTTCCCACACCATTCGCAATAGTACCGTAGCTGTAATCCTTCTCTCTCTCATTATTGGTTTCGGTAGCTATCTTTTTTGCCGCCAGGGCGATCGTTACACCAATCAATCTGAGTCTTTTTTCCGCAACACCTCTTCCTTTTCAACAGCCGCTTTAAGAATCCTGAATACTTCCCGGTAATAGGTGTGGATTCTGGTTTTTGCGTATTGATGGACGGTTTTACGGAGATCGGCCTCGTCAACCGGATAATGACCAACGACCGCATTGATTTCCGGGCCTTGCCAATCCGGTTCCCATGGCAATCCGGCATGGATGGTGTCTTGCTGCACTTCGAGGGCCTCGTTGATGATAACATCACGCAGTCTTTCCACTTCTCGCTGCAATTTTGCCACTTTCACCTGAGAACCTTTGCGGTCGGCAAGAAAGCACAGAATTTCCTCGACAGGATCCTCCCGCATAACCTTGGCAAGGTATTTCACTTGGCGTTTTCTCGCACCACCCTTCACACTCCGGCAGCGGATGATTTCATCCTTTACGAGCTGGCTGGCCGGCAGAAGCTTCAGGTCTTTGTCGGTGAGCAGACTCAGTTCTTCCGCCACACCTTCTTCATCTTTGAACCGTCTTTTTTGTGCAGACCTGCTGATATATTCTGTCATATTTTCCTATTATGGGTTTTATCGAACCAATTCTACGAGAGGTGCTTCATATTCTTTCGGCGGTTCGAAACCGAGAACCAAGCAAAGAGTTGCCGCGACATTTGCAAGCCCGGGCTTCTCCACCCCCGTCAACCTGAAATTGTTTGCCGCGCTATAATCCTTGATGATAAACGGAACCGGGTTGAGGGTATGGGCGACCATCGGCGATATCTTGCCGTTCTTTTTTGTCCACATGCAATCGGCATTACCGTGATCGGCGGTTATTATTGCAAGACCTCCGGCCTTTTCCAGGGCATGAAGGATCCGTCCGAGACAAAGGTCAACGCTTTCGACAGCGATCCTGACCGCCGGGACTACCCCGGTATGGCCAACCATATCGCCGTTCGGAAAATTGAGACGGATAAACTTGTGGCGGCCGCTTTCTATCGCGGCGATGACTTTGTCGGTAATTTCGCCGGCCTTCATCCAAGGCCTTTGATCAAACATCACCCGGTCCGAGGGTATTTCCTCGTATGTTTCTATTCTTTGGTCAATATATCCTGATCTATTGCCGTTCCAGAAATAGGTGACATGGCCAAATTTCTGGGTTTCCGAGATGGCATAGGCAGTCACCTGCGCAGCACACAGATATTCGCTCAGGGTGTGGTCAATGACCGGAGGTTCAACCAGATAGTTATTTGGAATGAGGGCGTCGCCGTCGTACTGCATCATTCCGGCGAAGAACACCTTTGGTAGCCGCACTCGGTCGAACTCATGAAAATCCGCTTCCTCAAAGGCCTTTGAAATTTCAATCGCCCTATCACCACGAAAGTTAAAGAATACAACCCCATCACCATCTTCAATTGTGCCGACTGGTCCATTCGTGTCGGCCACTACAAAAGCCGCCATGTACTGATCGGTCATTCCCGCATCTTCTTCGTAATATGTCCGGACTGCCTGAGATGCCGAGGGGAATAATCGTCCTTCCCCAAGCACATGAGCCTTCCAGCCGTTTTCGACAACCGGCCAATTGGCGTTATATCGATCCATGGTGGTAACCATTCTCCCGCCACCGGAAGCTATGCGATAATCCCGTCCTTCGGATGAACAACCGGCAAGCTTATCCTCCAATGGTTCGAGATAACTCAACGCACTTTTCTGGTCGACATCCCGGCCATCTAAAAGGGTATGCACTCTGACCTTTGGAAAACCTTCCAGGACGCAACGGTCAAGAAGTCCGTTGAGCTGGTTGATATGGCTATGGACATTGCCATCGGACAGGAGCCCGATAAAGTGGAGCGTTCCTCCACTCCGGCTGCATTTTTGCAATTCCTGCCACGCCTCTCCCGTGAAGATGCGCCCTGACGCCAAAGCCTCATTGACCAATTGCGCCCCTTGTGCAAAAACCCTTCCGGCCCCAAGAGCGTTATGGCCAACCTCGGAATTGCCCATATCACCATCGGAGGGCAAACCCACCGCCATACCGTGCGCCTTCAGGCGGACCATCAGCGGTTCCTTGAAAAGTTCATCAAGAACAGGTGTATGAGCGACGTAGACTCCATCACTTTCATCCTGCGCTCCAATGCCCACACCATCCATTATAATAGTGACCACAGGTCCGGTAAAGGGTGCATAGCCGGCTAAGGGTGCCAAGGGTTGCGTTGTCATCTTTTGTCCTTTCAAGTAAGTATAAAGCTAAGAGGGGTCTTTTTCTTTTCTCAAAAGCAAATAATATTGGTATAATGCGATCAATATGTAATGAAATTTTTATAGCTCAACAGCAGCTCCATTCTCGTTTTTCAACGATGCCGGTGTAAAAGCTTCTGCATGGATAATCAACAAGTTTTATCACACTTGGTGCTGACAGTTACACCCGAGAAGCTGCCTTTATTTACCACTGTTTTGCAGTCCGGCATAGAAATATTGACACCTGCCGGTACGAGCATTGGTCAATTTCTCAATGCATTGCCGGGCTTTACCGCCGATTATCTGGCTAATACAGTGCAGACGATTTTCCATAACGGCACTGCCATCGACAATCTCACTGCCGAGTTCAACGGAGAAAAATCGGTGCTGGCGTTGTCCGCTGCTATGCCGGGCCTGGCAGGAGCTATTTTTCGGAAAAACAGTTTTCATGCCGCCTTGCGCAGTGACATAAAGATCGCCAAGAACAACCATCTTAAAGCAACAACAACTATAGTAAAGCTGAAACTCTTTAATACAATAGCCCTGGACCGTGGAAAAGAACTCTTTCATCTCGGGGTTTGTTTGCAGGCTGCAACGCTCTCCTCCTTTTTAAATAAAAGGCCTGGCCTCATGCAGGCAATACTAGGGATACAGCTGGACGGGAAAAGCATTGACCTAGCCACACTGTGGCAGAAACTGCCCCAGCTAAACACTATTGAACTCAAAATACTCGATGATACGACAATCGCCAATGGTTGAGACACACAGCAGAAACAAGGATATGCTTGGCCGCAGCGGCCTCATTTCTGTGCAACAGGCCCAGGAGATCCTCCTAGCCCACCTGCAGGCGAGTAAGACCGCCACGGAAATCATTCCCCTGACGGAGGCCTTTGACCGAGTACTGGCCGACGCCATTGTCTCGCCGGTCGACCTGCCGACCGAAGCCAGGTCGACCATGGACGGATTTGCTGTGCGAGCTGTGGACACCTTTGGTGCCAGCCAATCCATGCCCTGCTACCTGAACATTACCGGCGAAGTGAAAATGGGCGAGGCCCCGAAGGGGGAGGTAAAACAAGGCTGCTGCTACAAAATCCCCACCGGCGGACTCCTGCCGTGCGGGGCCGATGGCGTTGTCATGCTTGAGCACAGTGTCCCCGTCGATGAGACCATGATCGAGATCGTCGGAGGGGTCGGCTCAGGTGTTAATATCATCGCCACAGGTGAAGACATTTCTTTCGGCGAGGAGGCCCTGCCGGCAGGACGCCTTCTTCGCCCTCAAGATATTGGATTGCTCGCCGGAATGGGCGTCGATAAAGTGGCGGTGCGTAAAAAAGTCAGGGTGGGCATCCTTGCAACTGGTGATGAAATCATCGCCTATTCCGAAAATCCTGAGCCGGGACAGATTCGCAACATCAATTCCCTGGCCCTGGCTGGTCTGGTTCGTCGAGCAGGTGGAGTCTATACCGACTACCCGGTGGTTTCCGACCGGCTTGAGATTTTTCTCCCAGCAGTTAAACAAGCCGCCCAGGAAAATGACATCGTCCTCTTTTCCGGGGGCAGCTCCGTCGGGGTCCGGGATCTTGGTGAACAGGTCATTGAGGCACTCGGCCCACCCGGTATACTCGTGCACGGCGTCACATTGAAACCAGGCAAACCCGTGCTTATCGGCATGAGCAACTCCACACCGATTTTCGGTCTGCCCGGCCATCCGGTCTCGGCCATGGTCTGCTTCGATTTTTTTGTCCGACCGGCGATGGAAAGCCTCGCCGGACACATCACTCAACCGGGACTGCCCTCCCCGTGGGTCCTGGTAACGCTAACCCGCAACATCAACTCAGCCCCAGGCCGACGCGATGTGATCCGGGTAAAACTGCTGCAGGAAAAAGACATCTGGTATGCCGAGCCAATTCTCGGAAAATCAGGTTCCATATCGACACTTTCCCGTGCCGACGGCTACTTTTTGATAGAAGAGGACAGCCAGGGCGTAACGGGAAATACAGCAATCAAGGTATATCTATATACATGAAGACGCGAAACGTTTATATCAGCAATAAGCCCCTCACCGAAGCTAAAACTCTTTGGCATGGGGCCCTGACTCGACATGGGTTTTTTAATCGGCAAACAAAGGAATCGATTCGTGTCGATGACAGCCTCGGACGCATCACTGCCGAACCGATCTTTGCATTACGATCATCTCCTTCCTACAACGCCGCCGCCATGGACGGTATTGCCGTGCATTTTCTTGATCTCACCGGTGCCAGTGAAGCAAGACCGCTGCGCCTGAAAAATGACAGATTTACCCCGGTTAATACCGGCAATGCCATCCCCGAGGGCTGCAATGCAGTGGTGATGATCGAAGACGTTCATTTTATCAGCGACGATGAAGTTGAATTGCATATCCCCGCCACCCCCTGGCAGCATGTCCGGACCATTGGCGAGGATATTGTGGCAACCGAACTCATATTGCCGGAAGGCCATACGATACGCGCCATCGACCTGGGTGCCATGCTCGCCACCGGTGTGACCAAGGTCCTGGTGCAGCGTCAGCCGAAGGCCCATGTTATTCCGACCGGCAGTGAACTCATTGAACCTGACCAAAAGCCAAGACCCGGCCAGATCATCGAATTCAATTCGCGCATCCTGGCAGGTTACTTGAACGAATGGGGAGCCATCGCCAGTCGCGGCCTACCGGTAGTAGACGATCCAGAACAGCTGAAAAAAGTCTTACTTGAAGCGGCTGCAACCAACGATATCGTAGTTCTCAATGCCGGGGCCTCCGCCGGCACCCACGATTTCAGCGCCAAGGTGCTCAGCGAAGTGGGCGAAGTAATTGTCCACGGCGTTGCCATCAAACCCGGCAAACCGGTAATCCTGGCGATGATCGGCGACACCCCGGTCATCGGACTGCCCGGCTATCCGGTATCCGCCCTTCTCACCATGCGGGTCTTTGTCCGGGAGATGATTTCCGCTTTTCTTGGCCAGGGGGAACCGGAATCTCACTTTATCGAGGCCACTTTATCAAGGCCAATACATTCCTCAATGGGTGTCGATCAGTTTGTGCGAATTACCCTTGGCCGAGTCGGCGCCAACGTTATGGCCACTCCCTCCGGCAAAGGTGCCGGGGCGGTAATGTCGCTGGTCCGAGCTGACGGTCTCCTCACCATTCCAGCGGGCAGTGAAGGAATCGGTGCCGGAGAGAAGGTGCAAATAGAGCTTCTCAGGTCACAAAGCGAGGTTGATGCAACCGCCGTTATAATCGGCAGCCATGACAACATTCTTGATCTGCTGGCCAATCACCTGCATAAACGACGGCCGATTGTCCGCATCTCCTCCGCCCATGTCGGTTCGATGGGCGGCATTATGGCAATCCGCCGCGGCGAAGCCCATATGGCCGGTAGTCACCTGCTCGATGAGATGAGCGGCGAATACAATATCAGTTTCATCAAACGCTTTCTACCAGGTTTGCCTCTGCAACTCATCAACCTCTGCTACCGCGAACAGGGCTTAATCGTTGCCAAAGGTAATCCAAAAAGCATCAGGACTTTTAAAGATATTGCCGTGGGCAAACACACCTTTATCAACCGTCAAAACGGTGCCGGCACTCGTCTTCTGACCGACAAGATATTGAAAGACGAAGGTATCAACCAGACGGAAATATACGGCTACAGCCACGAGGAATACACCCACATGAGTGTTGCCGCCGCCGTGGCCAACGGCAGCGTCGATACCGGCATGGGGATTCGGGCCGCCGCCAACGCCCTCGACCTTGATTTTGTACCGATTGCCGAGGAGCGCTACGACCTCATTGTGCCGCAAGCCCACAAAAAAGACCCCAAGATCGGGGCAATCCTTGACCTGATCGGCAACGACCAGAATTTTCATGCGGCTATCCTTGCCCTTGGCGGCTACAACCTGCGCGATTGCGGGAAAGTCATGTATGAGCAGTAAGTGTCCAATATAAAAGTATTTAAAAAAAATCACCCCGGTCTTCGGGGCCAAGCATAATAATGAGTCAACCCCTTTTGCATTACAACCTTAAAGATGGAGGCATACAATGGCAGATAAAATCTTCCGCGTAAATATGACCAACCTTACCACCTCAATAGAGACCGTCCCCGCCGCTTGGGCCGGACATGGCGGTCGTGGACTAACCTCAACCATCATTGCCGCTGAGGTGGAACCGACATGTCATCCACTCGGATCAAAAAATAAGCTGGTGATTGCCCCCGGTCTGCTTTCCGGTACGGTAGCCGCCAACTCCGGTCGTCTTTCTATCGGCGCGAAGAGCCCACTCACCGGAACTATCAAGGAGGCTAATTCCGGCGGCACCGCCGCCCAACTCCTTGCTCGGGCAGGATGCAAGGCTCTGATTATTGAAGGCCTTCCAAAAGAAGACAAGTGGTACAGCCTGGCGCTCACCCCGGAGGGTATAACTATTAATGAAGAGACAGAACTAATCGGCAAGGGTAATTTTGCGGTACTCGAAACCCTGGCAAAAAGATTTACCGACAAATTGGGCGTTATCACCATAGGTCAGGCTGGAGAAATGCGCATGAGCAGTGCCAACATCTCCATCAAAGACCCCGACGGCGGACTACGTTCCAGTGGTCGGGGCGGCCTTGGAGCAGTAATGGGTTCGAAAAAGATCAAATTCATCACCGTCGACCCCAAAGACGGCAAGGTGGTGATCGCGAATCCGGAAAAATTCAAAGAGGCCAACAAAACCTTTGCCAAGGCACTTGTTGACCACCCGGTAAGTCAGGCTCTTGGCCAGTACGGCACCAACGTGCTTGTCAACATCATCAACGAATCCGGCGGACTGCCAACAAAAAACTTCACCAATGGGCAATTTGAAGGACATGAAAGCATCTCCGGCGAGACGATGTACGACACCATCACTCAGCGCGGCGGCAAGGCAAAACATAATTGCCATGCCGGTTGTGTCATTCAGTGTTCCCAGATTTACAACGACGCCAAGGGTCAAAAACTGACCTCCGGCTTCGAGTACGAATCAATCTGGGCAATGGGTGCCGATTGCTGTGTCGACAACCTCGATCATATCGCCATGGCCGATAAACTGATGGACGATATTGGTATCGACACCATCGAGACATCCGTCGCCATGGGTGTTGCCATGGAGGCAGGCGTTCTGCCCTTCGGTGATGGTCTTGGAATCTGCCGCATCCTTGAGGAAGACGTTGCCAAAGGTACCGGACTTGGCAGGATAATCGGCAATGGCGCCGGTTCCGTCGGCCGTGCCTACGGTATCACCAGGGTGCCGGTTGTTAAAAATCAGGCCATCCCTGCCTACGATCCACGAGCCATTAAAGGTATGGGCATCACCTACGCTACTTCGACTCAAGGTGCCGATCACACCATGGGCTACACCATTGCCACTAATATCCTGGGAGTCGGCGGCAAAGTCGATCCACTGACCAAGGATGGACAGGTGGAACTGTCGCGGAATCTACAGATTGCCACGGCGGCCATCGATTCGACGGGCATGTGTCTGTTCATCGCCTTTGCCGCACTCGACAATGTGGCTTGTTTGCCGGCACTCATCGACCTTATTAATGCCCGTTTTGACCTCGCCCTCACCGGCGACGATGTTGTCAATCTCGGCAAATACATTCTCAAAACCGAAAAAGCCTTCAACACCGCTGCGGGATTCACCGAAGCCGACGACCGACTGCCGGAATTCTTCTATTCCGAAGCACTGCCGCCGCACAACTTGACTTTTGATTTTAGTGGGAAGGAAATTGATACCTTCTGGAATTTTTAACGATGCAAATCACAGTTAAACTCTTCGCCTTTTTCCGCGAGAATCGATTTAAGGTCGAACAAAAAGAAATAGGCGAAGGTACTACGGTAGGCGACATTGTTGATCAGCTGGGAATTGACCGAGAGGAGGTGGGTGTGTTGATGTTGAACTCGCGCCACACCGAATTTACTGTGATACCTTCTCCAAACGATATTCTGGCCATTTTTCCGGTAATTGGCGGGGGATAAGTCCAATCCCTGGTCCAGCTCAGCCGCACAAGGTTTGCAAAGCTTTCTTCCGCAAACCTTGTGCAGTTTTTTCGTATCTCCCCTCATCCCTTCATTGAAAAACGTGGTAAGGACAGGCAGTTGCCAAGTGTAATAGACAGAAATAGCATTGCATTCCGCTCCACATACATGCTACATTGTCCGGGTGACTTTTCACTATCGACAATTCTCCGAGAAACGAAATCTGCATATTAGCCTGAGGATGCCAAGTCCTTCAGGAAAAATGGTTGAATAACCTGCATATATTTTTTTCCCGCAGAGCTGTTCATTGAGCTTGAGGTGAGTAACGCATGGACCTGACACTGCAAAAAACACTGATGAGGTATATGTTGGAATCGAAAAACGACGATTCCTTCATCAAAAAGGTTAACAAACTCTATACAACCGCCGGCGAAGAGGTCTTGTTGATTGTTTTCAAACTCCTTGCCGGAATTGACATGCCTTCTGAGAAATGTGCCTTGCACTGGGAAAGAGCCCAGATGCACCGACAAAAGCTCTGTGAAATTCTAGGCAGAAATGTCGACGTCACCACGGCCCTCTGTGATTACCTGCAATCAACCACCCGCTTTCTCAGCCACCCACGGCTCATCGAGGCCACTCACTATGAAAATGTCATCCACGAAACAATTAATGATAAATTGACCGGCCTATTTAATCGCCCTTATTTTGATGAGGCTTTCAACCAACAGGCCGCCCTTTCCAAAAGATATAAAGAAGATTTTACAATACTTTTTCTCGATATTGACAATTTCAAAGAAGTTAATGACACCTATGGCCATCTAGCGGGAGATGCGGCCCTGAAGGAGATAGCCGCAGTCATTCTCAAAGAAAAACGTGACAGCGACATTGCCGCCCGATTTGGAGGGGAGGAATTCGTCCTCCTCATGACCCATACCGACAATGTCAGTGCCCTTGTTTTTGCCGAACGATTGAGAAAAAGCGTTGAGATGCTTCAAATCTCATACCTCGGCCAAGTTTTCAAACTTACCGTCAGCGGCGGCATTGCCTCCTTTCCTTTTAACTCCGAAGATCCCAAACAGTTACTTCAGATGGCAGACAGCGCCGTATACTTAGCAAAAGGTGCAGGGAAAAACACCGTCTCCCTTTTCAAAGAAGAAAAACGAAGATATCTCAGAATTAAAATCCACCAACCGGTTTTGGCAAAAGAACTCGATTTCAAAAACTCTGCAGCTTTTACCGGCACAAGCAAGGACATCTGCATTGGCGGGATACTCTTTGAAAATAATGCTCCCCTCCCTCTTGGTGCACTGATAAAGGTAAAAGTTCCGGTAAGCGAAGGTGCCCCGGTAATGCTGATCGGCACGGTGGTTCGGGTTGAGGCCTTCGATGACGGCAGATACGATATCGGCATGACCACGTCCTTCAAAGAAATGGACAAAATAGCCAATAACGAAATTGCCGGTATTCTTCGCCTGGGAAACATGACATAATGGTTCGACAATACTGATAAGTTTTTTTGGAGTGCTTGTCTTGCTTGCAGCAGCAGGAGGAGGATGACCATGCGAACGACCCACGTTATTGTTAAAGGCTTAGTGCAGGGCGTGTGCTTCAGGGACTATACACGCCGTCAGGCCTTTACCCTTGGACTTACCGGCTGGGTCCGCAATCTGCCGAGCGGTTCGGTTGAGGCAATGCTCTGCGGCTCAACCAATAAGATTGACGACATGCTCCAATGGTTAAAACAGGGCTCCCCACGCTCACAGGTGGACGAGGTGCAAATCTGTGAAGTCGCTGGCGAAGAACATTTCACTTCCTTCGAAATACGTTTCTAAGGAGTAATCCTTTTCCACTGTTTTCTGCCTGGGAAACTCCGGCATGCTTCGGGAATATTCTCCAGGCATCCACCCTTCATCAACACCCTCTCAACCATCAATGTTCTTCGAAATAGACCACCTGAATCTCTGGTTCAACAGCTTCGACGATGACAAGCCTGTTCATAAACAGGTGCTCTTTGATGTCTCTCTGGCCTTGAAAAAAGGTGAGACGGCAGCCCTGGTCGGTGAATCCGGCTCGGGAAAGTCGATTACCGCCCTTTCCATCCTTCGCCTCCTGGAAGACAGCTGCGACATCCAGCTTAAGGGGGAAATACGTTTCGAGGATCGGAACCTCCTCGCCCTTTCCCCGGAGGAAATTCGGAAAATTCGCGGCAACAGAATTGCCATGATTTTTCAAGAGCCGATGACGTCTCTGAATCCAGTGTATACAGTCGGCAATCAGCTTATGGAACCCCTCCACCTTCATCGTCGCATGGACAAAAAAGAGGCCGAACACGAAGCCATCCGCCTCCTGCAACGCACCGGCATTGATGACCCGACCGGTCGCATGCATGCCTATCCGCACCAGCTTTCCGGTGGTCAGCGGCAACGGGTAATGATCGCCATGGCCCTGGCCTGCCACCCCTCACTCCTGATAGCCGATGAACCGACTACCGCCCTTGATGTCACAATTCAGGCGCAAATCCTGGCCCTTATAAAAGATATCCAGGAGGAATACAACATGGCCGTGCTGCTGATCACCCATGACCTGGAAATGGTCCGCCGCCATGCTTCATCCATAGCCATCATGCAGCACGGGAGAATCGTTGAATGTGGTGACAAGGATCAGATTTTCACCGCCCCTTCCCACCCCTATACCCGGTCTCTGATGTCGGCTATCCCGGAAAGCCGCAGAGTCACGCCCCCGCTGGGACCGCTGCTCCTTGCCACAGATAAGTTATCCTGCCATTTCCAGATGTACGGCGGCTGGGTCCATTTCTTCAAAAGGCAAAAAAAGGTTATCAAGGCCGTCGACGAAGTACGCCTCACGCTCCATCGGGGAACCACTTGGGGCATAGTCGGGGAATCCGGTTCGGGGAAAACAACCCTGGGAATGGCCATATTGAAGCTTGTCCACAGCACCGGGGAGATAGTATTTAACGGACAGGACATTCAACCATGGAATAATCGCCGTCTCCGACCACTCCGCAGTGATATGCAGATCGTCTTCCAGGATCCTTTTTCCTCCCTTTCTCCCCGCTTTACCGTCCAGGAAATCATCGAAGAGGGTCTGCTGGTCCACAGCCCCAACACCAGCGGAGAGGAACGCTACCAGTTGGTTGTCGACACTCTTTTAGAGGTTGGCTTGGAAGAAGAAATGGCCTTCCGCTATCCCCACGAATTTTCCGGCGGCCAGCGGCAAAGAATTGCCATCGCCAGAGCTATCGTTCTCCGACCAAAACTGCTAATCCTGGATGAACCGACCTCGGCTCTCGATGTAACCATCCAGGGCCAGATCATCGCTTTGCTGATTGAATTACAGAGAAAATACGAGATGACCTATATGTTCATTTCCCATGATCTGCGGGTTGTCCGAGCCCTGGCCG
Organism: Pseudomonadota bacterium; assembly: GCA_043798185.1. GTDB lineage: Bacteria > Desulfobacterota > Desulfobulbia > Desulfobulbales > Desulfocapsaceae > Desulforhopalus_A. The sequence goes on from JAZDOW010000061.1 coordinate 36,292, forward strand.
ACCATGTTGCGGTCATGCAGCACGGCAAAATCATTGAGGCCGGACCTGCACAGGAGATCTTCAACTCCCCCGTGCAGGAGTATACTCGTACTCTTTTTGCCGCCGCGTTAGGCGAGCCAACCATCAGCTCTTAGACTGTCCCTGCTGCCCTATTGCCTGTTGCGGCACTTATCGCCGCTAATATCATCCTTAAAGAGCGAAAAACCCCGTTCCATGGCGCAGAAATCACCACACATGGTGCAGGTCGCCTCGTTTTCCGGCTTTCTGCTATCTCGCACTTCGCGCATCTTTTCCGGAAACATCGACAGCCGAAAATATTCAGCAAAATCGCTGTCGCGCCGGGCGAGGGCGACCTGCTTTTCCCGCTCCCGACGCTCTGGATATTTGGCGATATCGCCGATTCTTGCTGCCAGGCGAGTCGCCCGAACTCCTTCCCGGACATCGTCCTCATTCGGTAAGGCCAGATGCTCCGCCGGGGTAATGTAGCAGATAAGATCAGCGCCGTGCCAGGCTGATTGGGCGGCACCAATGGCGGCGGTGATGTGATCGTATCCTGCCCCGGAATCGGCTGGCAGCGGCCCCAAGACATAATAGGGCGCCCCGCCGCTCATTCTTTTTTCCAACATGATATTGCCGGCGATTTCGTCAAGCGGTACATGGCCGGGGCCCTCGACCATCATCTGACAGCCCATCTCCCGACCAAGTTCAGCCAATTCGCAGTTGATGATCATCTCGGCCATCTGCGCCCGGTCATGGCTGTCATGGATCGCTCCGGCCCGAATCCCGTTGCCAAGGGAAAGTACGGCGTCATATTTTTTCATCAAGGCGCAAACCCGATCGAATTCCTCGTACAACGGATTTTCGCGATTGTTATATTCCATCCACGAGACCATAAAAGTTCCACCCTTGGAAACGAGGCCACCATAGCGAAATCCCTGTTTGCGCAAGCGCTCAACGGAAAAGCGATTGATGCCGCAATGAATGGCCATAAAGGAGAGTCCGTCGGCCAACTGGCGTTCGATCAACTCAAACAAATATTCCGGATCGAGCTTGTTGGGATTATGATATTTCCTGCCCGCCTCGGCAAACGCCTGATACAAAGGCACATTACCGACCGGGAGCGAACAGTGCTCAAGAACCGCACGACGGATGGCATCAAGGTCACCACCGGTTGACAGCTCCATCAGGGTATCCGCCTGTTCCACCTCGGCAATGCGTGCCTTGCGAATTTCCAAAGCAACATCGGAAATGTCAGAGGAGGTACCTATGGAAGCATTCACCTTGGTCCGTAACCCCTTGCCGATACCGCACACCTTCTGGGTCGGTCGGGCCGGATTGCAAGGGATGACGATATGGCCCGCCGCCACTCCGCGCCTGATCTCTTCTGCTGAAATACCTTCATCCTTTGCCACCTCTGCCATAAGAGTTGTGACAGTTCCTTCTTTTGCCAATTCAAGCTGGGTCTTCATGTCATCCATTCCTCCATACTGGTAATTCCTGTCTGGCGGGCAATAAAAAAAGCCCGTGCCACGGACCAAACCGCAACACGGACTTATATGGACAAGAAAGTCTTTTTCTCCCTGGCAGGTCTTCTGACTTGCGGCTCACCCTCCGACTGCACCTTCCCGTTTCCAAATCGAAACAGTGGTCATCAAACAGTCATCGTCCCCGCTTACAGCGCTGGCCCAACGTTACGGATTTACACCGTATTCCCTTTTCACCCTCGCATTATTACAACGAAGACACCCGGAAGATATATAGAAACTACGGTCAAGATAATAACCGAGTCGAATGCAAAAGTAAATTATTGTTGTCTTTTTACCGAGCATGAGTAATGACGACGGAAGCAAAATGCTCTAAAGTATTGCCAAAGCTTTTAACAACTCACATTTTATTTCAAAATATGTTTCCAGAAGCAACACTCTCCTCAGCTCCACATTCCCCCGGCGTATATCTTATGCAGGACGGCAAGTCCTCGGTGTTATATGTCGGCAAGGCTAAGGATCTCTTTAAGCGGCTGTCGTCCTATGCCCACTTTTCCGGGGCTCCCTACAGCAAGACGGCGGTAATGCTCGACCACGTTCGCAAGGTCGACACCATTATCACCAATACCGAAAAAGAGGCTCTGATCCTCGAAGCCTCCCTCATCAAGAAACATAAACCGAAATATAATATCATCCTTCGTGATGATAAAAATTACCCCTATATCAAGGTCACCGTGCAAGAAGATTGGCCGCGGGTTTTCATGGCGCGCCGCAAGAGTCGGGATAAGGCCCGCTATTTCGGTCCCTATTCGTCGGTTGGTAGCATGTGGGCCACTCTGAGGCTCATCGCCTCTTTGTTTCCGTTACGCAACTGCAAAGGGAGTGGACTGAAGCCAAGGCCTCGCCCCTGTCTGAACCGACAGATCGGCAGATGCCTTGCTCCATGCACCGGTGGCACTGACCGAACGGTATACATGGAACACGTCAGTAAAATCCTCATGCTTCTTGAAGGGCGCAACCACGACCTGATCACCACCCTTGAAAAACAGATGATGGCTGCTTCAGAAAGCCAGGACTTTGAGGGGGCTGCGGTACTTCGCGACCAGATAGTCGCCCTTTCCCGAACCTTAGAGAAACAGGTGATTTCCGCTAGCCACAGTAAAGATCAGGATGTTTTTGGCTTTGCCAGAAAGGATGCAGCGGTGACCCTGGCCATCCTCTTTATCCGAAATGGCCTGATCAACGGCAGCAGGACATTTTTCCTGGCTGATCCATACGGTGACGATGGATCGATTCTTTCCCAGGTGCTCGGTCAGTTTTACGATAGCGACGCCCTCATCCCGTCAGAAATCCTCCTGCCCTTTGCACCAGATGATCTCGACCTTTTAGAGGAGCATCTGGGAGACAGTGCGGCGATGCGGGTTCAGGTCAAGATTCCGCAACGGGGCGACTCCCTGCAACTCGTCGCCATGGCTTCCACCAATGCCCAGCAAGTCTTTGAAGAAAAAGAACAAAAAAACAAGTCATGGGAGAACCTCGGGGGAGCTCTGCAGAAAACCCTCCACCTGGCCCGTCCGCCGGTCCGCATAGAGTGTCTCGATATCTCCAATATCAGCGGGAAACAGGCAATCGGTTCGCTGGTCTGTTTTCATCAGGGTGAACCAGACAAGGCAAATTTTCGCCATTACAAGATTAAAACGGTCGAGGGTCCGAATGACTATGCAATGATGAAAGAAGTTTTGCAAAGAAGGTTGGCCCGCGGCATTGAGGAGCAAAACCTGCCCGATCTGTTCCTCGTCGACGGTGGTAAAGGCCAATTGGGTATGGCCCTGGCGGTCGCCGGAGACTTAGGTATTACCGATAGTATTGATTGGCTGGGCATCGCCAAAGAACGACAGGACGAAGGTGAAAAGCTGTATAAACCAGGGAGAAAAAATCCTATTATCCTGCCCCCGCACAATCCTGTTCTTCTTTTTCTCATGCGCATCCGCGATGAATCCCATCGCTACGGCATCACCTTTCATCGGAAACTCCGTAATAAAGCTACCCTCACCTCCACCCTCGACAATATCCCCGGAATCGGTAACACCAAAAAGCAAGAACTGCTCCGCCATATGGGCAGTTTGAAGCGCCTTAGGGATGCCACTCTCCCCGAGCTCTTAGAAGTGAAAGGAATCGGCCTGGAGCTTGCAAAGACGATTTTCGAATTCTTCAATGGTCCGGAAATCGACCAAAAGCGTCGGTGATAATGAGCAGATCTCCATACAGAGATAAAGCAGCACCGACCACTTTTCCACCGAAAGACACACAACCAATACGATTTTCTCTTTATCAAGTATCAAGTGTCTGCAGCTCTGCTACTGGGTGCATTGTTCATGAAAATATTTCTCATTGACTTGACCAAAGAGGAGTATTAACAATAATAATATGTCTATATGAGTTAGTCTCTGAGATTATTTTCCTCAAGTGACTAATTTCCCGTGGGGGGTATAGTTCAGAATCCCGTTTGTCGGAACTCTGGGATAAAAACATCTGATTATCAAAGGCAATGATTATGGGGAAAATCAGCAAACAAACGGATAAACATATTAAATACTTCAAGTGTGAAGTATGCCTGAAAAATATCCCTATCGAGTATTATTTTACCACAGGTGACTCTATAACCTGTAATGGTTGCAGTACGGAATACGTCCTGCAATCAAAGAATCCGCTTGAGCTTACCAGACAGGCCGTGGATTATTCCAAACTGAATTTTGACGAACCGTACTGATATCCTATGGGGTGGAACAGCAAAAGAGGTCGGAGTGTTTGGTATCGCAGATTTTTTCGACCTTTTTTATTTTTCATTAACGTGAGAAGAAGTCTCAGGAATTGTTCATTCTGGACTTGCTTGTTGCAAAACAAGCTCCTCGCTTTTCATCATCTTTTCAACCAGCTGTTCAATGGGAATCCGTAGTCGGAGACCAAGGCTTGGATTGAAAATTCGGCAGAAGACATGGATGGTTCCGACCTTCCATGGGATGCCATGCATTTGCAATCTTTCTCCTTCGCGCACCGAACCAACATGAGCATTAACCTCCCCTGCTGCCAAAGCTTCGGCACAGTCTGTCGAACGGTCCAAGCAAGGCCTAAAAAGTCGTTTTATTTCCTTGATCGCCGGTTCAACCAAGGTAGCAATTTCTTGTTTCCAGCTGAAGAGTTCAGCTTTCTTGTCGATAAAAAGACCGTTTTCCACACCGGTGCCGAAGATTCCGCTGCAATTCATCAATCGAAGTCAACATGGCGGTGGCAAAGTTGCTCCCGAGTTGGTCCATTGGATCGGAACGGCCCTGCCGGAAGGGTTGGTTATCATGTACGTCTACACACAATCAGTATGTTGGGGAGACTCAACAATGAGTTTTTTACAGAGATTCAGGATCGTCACTCTTTTTCAAACACCGACTCATGCTTACTGAAATACCATGAATCTCAAAAAGGGGAGCGCCCACGATCTTTCTCGCCTGATTATAGCACCTGAAAAGTTGAAGTTCGGTATATAATATTGATTCAACCAATTCGTATCAACAACACACTCTATTATTACGGAATCGTCATTGAATTTTTATAAAAACCGACAAGGGCTTCGGTGGAACCACCCGACTACCCCCTTGCTGCAATTGCATAATCCTTTGCTTTACCTTACAACGAGAAAATTGTGCTGCTCAGTAAGAGGAGTGTAGTTGTCATTAATCTTGACATAGATTTTTTTATACTGGTCCATATACGTTTGTGTCAGAGTTCTACCTACAATTCCATCAAGTTGACGCAGTATGAATCCTTTTCCAACCTCTCGAAATCGTAGTTCCTCATTTTTAGCTTTCATGATTTTTGTCCCCCCGTTTTTGATTTTGTACTCTTATTATTAACAATATAATTAAACTGTAAATTCGATCTAAGCACTAATCATGCCAACAGAGACAATCACAACCGTTCAAGATCACACAACACATTGAATACACCAATATTTATTTCTCCGGCTTTGCATCTAAAAGGGGTGAAAGTTGACGATTTATCGCTTACACAATGAACACAATATATAAAAACAGAAACAACGTTGACGCCGGGCTCTCCACTGACAATAATTGCAGTTGAGCGAAACATCTAGCTAACTTACTGATATTTCAATGTATAAGTTGAATTTTACTTTTTACTATTGGACTTCTCCCACACGACCCTCAAAAACTACCCAAGAAGATATCTGCATACAAACGGAGTAACTATCCGAATTTTATGTATTAGACATATTTTTTCTCTTACGTCCTCGATATCGTAAACATTGTTTACACAAAGAAGACAACATCGCAATTTTTCGACAAATTCTGTCAATCATTTCGCTAAAGTGATGTCGGGAAAATCCGGCTGGCTGGAAAAGTCAAAGCCAGCTTATCGAGTGCTCCTTACATTCGCAGCCCTGATTTTACTGCTAACCTAACCAGCCGGGCTGAACCTGAGTGCAACAAACAATGGAGAAAGAACTGAGCTCATACTATTGTCAAACATATCTTACCGGCTTGCCCTCCTTGTTGCGATATGCAGACAACTCACCTTGGATAATAGTAGTGAGGCGTTCATGCGGCAAAACCTACGAAATCTTCCCTTGGGCCTAAAGCCAAGGGCTTCCTCATTTGACATATTTCCTTTTTATTCCATATAGTTTCACAGTTTTTCTACAGCCGCGGGTGTTTAATAGTTCCATTGCCAGGTCAAACTGGCTACAATATTGCTCTAGAATTTGTTCTCATTTTAGATTGTTTTAGATAATCGGCGCCGAAAGAATAAGCTTAGCCGCCTCTTGCACACTAAACACACTACAAGATTTTTACTGAAAGAACGGTACACTAACCTCATGCCCAAAAATGCTCACGAAGTAACCACATCAGAATCATACCTCGCCTTATTAAAGCAAAAACTTTCTAAGTTGGCTGGAGCCTGGACCATTGATGATTACCACGGATTAGTTTCCTTTTACGCCTCCTTTCTTCCGTCTTTGATGAAGGTAGAGCGCTGTACGGTCTTTATTTTAGAGCTTGGCAGCAAAAAGATCTGTTCCATCTTTGGAACCGGCCTTGGCCATGAGAAAATCACCCCCCCTCTAGAAGGAAGCATCGTCGGCAGTGTCATCAGTTCCGGCAAAGGATTCCTGGAGAATGACCTCCAGAGTCACACCGGATATCATTCGTTAATTGAGGCTCAAACCGGTTTTACCTGCTACAACATGATGTGTGCACCAATAAAAAGTCTTACTGGAAACAGTGTTACTGGTGCAGTTCAACTCCTCAACAAACTGGAAAATCAGCTCTTTTCCGGAGATGATTTGATCCATCTTGAGGAAATCGCTCACTACCTCTCTCTTTCAATCGAGTCTATCGTCCTCAACCAAGAGATACTGAGAATTGCGAAATCCCTTGGCAAAGAAGCGGATCGTCTTGAAAAAGAATCGATAAATGGAGTTACTTTGATAGCCGAAAGTCCAGCGATGAGGGAAGTGCTGGATCTCGTCCGTATTATCAGCAAATCTCCTGTTAACGTGCTCATCCAAGGTGAGAACGGAACCGGCAAAGAACTGGTCGCCCGCATGATTCACCAGCTTGGAGATCGCCACAATCAGGGTTTCTTTCCAATTAACTGCTCAAGTATTCCAGAGAACCTCATGGAGAGCCAATTTTTTGGTCACGAAAGAGGAGCCTTTACCGGTGCAGATAAGGCAAGAAAGGGATTATTCGAGGAAGCTAGTGGTGGCATCCTTTTTCTTGATGAGATTGGTGAAATGCCCTTAGTCATTCAACCCAAAGTTCTTCGGGCGATACAAGAAGGAGAAGGACAGCAAGTGGGGAGTAATGTTTCTGTTAAATATGATCTGCGACTCATTAGCGCCACTAACCGTGATTTGTCCGAAGAGATGCACCATGGACGCTTCAGGGAAGATCTTTTTTTTCGCCTCTTTTCCGTTGAAATCACTTTGCCGCCGTTGAGAGACCGCAAGGAGGACATCCTCCCACTCTCACTACATTTTCTAAAACTGACAAGCGAGCGTTTCTGTAAAGAAATTCCTGGTTTTTCGCCTGAAGTGTTGACGTTATTTGAAAGCTATGGTTGGCCAGGAAATGTCAGGCAACTCCAGAAGGAAATTGAACGACTTGTGGCCCTGACCAAAGAAGGGCAATTCATCCAATCTGAGCAACTCTCCAAGGATCTCAAGTCTCTATATTCTAGTCAAAAAGCCAATGATAGTGAAAATCCCAACAGGTATCTGGCCCTGCCGGAACAAATTAAACAGTTGGAAATCATCCTTATCCAAAAAGCCATGAGACACACCCAAGGGAATAAAACCAACGCCGCCAAGCTTCTCGCTATTACCCGCCAGGGGTTGGATAAAAAAATTAAAAGACATAACCTTTTGTTTTAACCTCTTAAATCATGGCAATTCACCGAAACAAGTCATTTGTTAAAATATTCTGCTTGGCTGAAACAAGGCAGTCCTTACGTCGAGCAATCTCTGTTTAGGGGCAATGTTTTCACCTGGGCAAGTTGGCAGTGGCGGGCCCTTTCTGCCAACCTCTTGTTTTCTTTAATTGTTAACTCAATCAATATCTGTTAGCCACTATTCCAAATGACATATTGACACCGCCGAAGAAAATAGATACGTATTATTGTATTCAATACGTATCATTATCTAAGGAGGTCGTTATGGCCAAAAAGGTGACCATCAGCATCCCCGATATGCTGCATGAACAATTGGAAAAGTGGCGGGAATCATTCAACCTCTCGAAAATGTTCCAGGAAGCGGTAAGTGAAGCGATTCAACGCAAAGAGGATTTTCAAAAGCGAATAAGGGAAGATCTTGACCTGGGGCAAATCATTGAAAGATTACGCCGTGAAAAAATGCAATCTGAGGGCAACTATCTGGAAACAGGAAAAAAAGACGGCATATTATGGGCAAAAACTGCCCATTACGACCACCTTAAATACGCCCTGCATTGGACAGACTTCGAAAACGCCACCAAAGATCATGTCCTTGGCCACTATTTTACCGAAATCCTTGCCTTGAACCACCCTCTGGAACTCAGTACGTATCGCCATTCAGAATACCTTCTCAATTATCTCAAAGGTTGGAAACAGGGAATAGAACATTTCTGGGCGGAAATAAAGGAAAAGCTTTAGCGTCTCTGCATCGTCATCGTATTTTTGAGGTAAAAATTGGCAGGAGAAAGAAAATGACCACCGAATACTGTGTCTTGGGAATTGATATCGGATCGGTTTCTGCCGGCTTTGTTATTGTCGATCGGCACCGTACGGTTTTACAAAGCGGCTATGCCTTGCACCATGGCGACATCCCCGAAACCCTGCATCGGCTTATGGCGGGCGTCGATTACACACATATTCGCTATGTAGCAGCAACCGCATCGACACCTTCAGCCCTCAGTACCCAAGCCAAGTACAATAATCAGATTGCCTTCATCACCACTGCAAAAAGACATTATCCGAAAATGCGCAGCCTCCTGGTCGTCGGTGGAGAAAGGTTCAGCCTCTCAATATTCGATTCCCTAGGGAACTACCTCGGCAGTACCACGAACACCTCCTGTGCCGCTGGAACCGGCAGCTTTCTCGATCAACAAGCTAGGCGACTCAATATTGAAACCACCGAAAGACTGTCAGAAATCGCCGACAACTGTACCGAAAATTGTCCCCAGATAGCCTCACGCTGCGCGGTTTTTGCCAAAACTGATCTGATCCACGCCCAACAGCAGGGATATCAGCTGGATCAAATCAGCAACGGCCTCTGCCGCGGTCTGGCTATAAATATTGTCGACACTCTGTTTGCCAGGGAAGACTTGCCACCAGGAGAGATCGTCTTCTGCGGTGGGGTCGCCAAAAATCAGGCAGTTGCCAAACATATCGCCGAGCTCACCGGACTTGCCCTGACTATTCCCGAAGATGGGAACCTATACGGTGCAATGGGTGCTTGCTTCCTGTTTTTATCCGAATTGCCTGATAAAAAAGGCGATATCAAACCCGCCAGCCTTGAGCACTTTGAGGATTTGTTCAGTGCCGTAACCGTTGGACCACGACAGCATTTTTATCCGCCCTTGCAACTGCAACTCTCGAAGTATCCTGACTTTTCAAGCCTTCAACAATACCGAACCCGACGTAACGAAAGCGGTCTTGATATCGAAGTCGATATCTATCAACAGTTTGAAGGACAACAAGAAATTGAGGCCTATCTCGGTATTGACATCGGTTCGACCAGTACCAAGGCCGTGCTCATTGATCGCCGAGATGTGGTCCTGGCCGGTTTTTATACTCGAACGGCTGGTCAGCCGCTCTGCGCCGTGCAGGATATCTTCTTTGCCATTGAAGAGATAGAACAACGATTTGAACTTCGTTTCGTCATCAGGCAAAGTGGTACCACCGGATCCGGAAGAAAATTCATCGGCAAGCTTATCGGTGCCGATCTTATCGTTGATGAAATAACCGCCCATGCACGCGCGGCATATCAGCTATGTCCCGAGGTTGACACGATCATCGAGATCGGCGGACAGGATGCCAAATTCACCACTATGAAGAACGGTCGAGTGACCTCCTCGACTATGAATAACGTCTGTGCCGCCGGCACCGGCTCTTTTATTGAGGAACAGGCAGCAAGACTTGGCTGCCCGGTTAACGAGTACTCGTCCCGGGCGGAAAACCTCCGCGCCCCACTCACCAGCGATCGCTGCACGGTATTCATGGAAAGAGACATCAATCACCTCTTGAGTGAAGGCTATACGACAGATGAGGTCCTGGCTGCCGCCCTGCACTCGGTGCGGGATAATTATCTGCAGAAGGTGGCGACTGAAAAACACATCGGAACAACGATCTTATTTCAGGGCGCCACAGCCAGAAACAAATCGCTGGTTGCTGCCTTCGAGCACCGCCTGCAGAAACCGATCCTCGTTTCAAAATTTTGCCACCTGACCGGAGCTCTGGGAACCGCCCTCATTCTCCGCGAAGGAAATCGAACCAGCACTGCCTTTATCGGGCTTGATCTGCATAAAAAGTCGATTCGTCTCAGCAACGATGTCTGTAATCTCTGCACCAACCATTGCAAAATCAGCCTCGCCGAAGTCGATGGCCGAAAAATTGCTTATGGCTTCCTCTGCGGTCGTGACTATGATGACCAATCGTATGTTGCCAAAGAAACGACAGCCTTTGATCTCTTGCGGGAAAGGAACCGATTAAAACACCTCACCAAGGAGACAGAGGAAAAAAGAAGTGCGTTGGTTATCGGCCTGCCGGCCGCTGTTCATATGGTAGATGATATGTACTTGTGGCAGAAGTTTTTTGGCCAGCTGGGCATCGCCACCCTCTCCTCTGAAGCCTCCGATGATGCAGTGAAAATTGGTAAAAAACTCAGCCAAGCCGAGTTTTGCGCCCCGATTACTGCCATGCACGGCCACGCCCGGTGGCTTCTTGATCGTGCCGATTATGTCTTTATGCCCATATATTTGGAAAATAAATTCAAGGATGGTCGTCGGCAATATTGCTATTACACCCAGTTCCTATCCGCCATGACCGCCGGCATGAAGGCGGAGGATGAGAGGCGATTCCTCCGGCCGGTAATCAAGTACCTGTACACGCCTTTCCACACCAAAATGCAGCTCTACAAAATGCTGCAGTCTATTGCCCCGAGACAGTGGAATTTCTTTGAAGTTGCCTTCGCCTATGACCGCGCTGTTGAAGCTGACCAAGAGTACCGGCAGACATTAAAAGACCTGTACAGGACGCGGATAGCCGCTCAACCCAAGTCCGATATCAGTGTTGTTTTTGTGGGCCGCCCCTATACCCTGCTCTCTCCCTCTCTGAACAGCAATATCCCGGGACTTTTCAAAAATCAGGGCATCGACACCTACTACCAAGACATGCTCAGTTACAACGCCAATGATCTCATGGCAATTCAACCCCTGCTCAAAGAAATCCATTGGGAACATGCCGCTAAGATTCTTGAAGCAGCCGAGTTTATCGCCACCAGCATTGGTGTGTATCCGGTATATGTAACCTCCTTCAAATGCTCTCCCGACTCATTTGCCGTTGAGTATTTTAAAAAGATTATGAACCAACATGGCAAACCATATCTGATCCTGTCTCTTGATGGACATGATTCCAGTGTCGGCTATGAAACCCGCATAGAGGCCGCCATAAGGGCTTTTAAGAACCATCACGAAGAAAAAGCGGTGCCGTTACCGGTCACCTACCTGGGGCTCAACCCCCGTCCAGCCGGATCCCTTGCCGACAGGCATGTCCTCTTTCCCAACTGGGATCACATTACCTGCAGCCTCTTGACCGCCACTCTGAAACGTGAAGGGTTTGACGCCTATCTCCTAGAAGAAACCGAGCAGACCATCCGCCAGAGCCTCCGCCATAACTCCGGGCAATGCATTCCCCTAAACGCCATTGCCGAGGCCTGCATGGTTTTTATCAAGAAAAAAGGATTCGACCCAGCTCATTGCATCCTCTGGCTGAATCAATCATACCTGGGGTGCAATATCCGGCTCTATCCCCATCATATCAGCCAGATTTTTATCGAGCAGGGCGGCGGCATGGAGAACATTGCCATTTATCAAGGTGATATCACCTTCTCGGATATCTCCATTATTGCCGCTAAAAACGCCTATTTTGCCTATATGCTCGGCGGAATGCTGCAAAAGATGGCCTGTAAAATCCGCCCCTATGAAACTGAAAAAGGTCGGACCGACAAAATCCTCGAAAAAAGCATCAAGGTTCTCGCCGACGCCTTTCTGGGTAAACGTTCCGTTGAGCAAACCCTCACCGAGATTGTCTCCCAGTTCGAGTGGATTGAAATTGCCGGCCCCCCTCGCCCCAAAGTAGCTATCTTCGGTGACCTCTATTCCCGTGACAACCAGGTGATGAACCAGGATCTCATCCGTTATATTGAAGCAAACGGCGGAGAGGTAATTACCACACCCTACAGTGAATACGGGAAAATGATTGCCCGAAGCTATTTTCGCAAATGGTTTAATGAGGGAAAATACCTGGATTATTTGACTGGCAAGGCGCTACTGACCACCATGGGAACCATGGAAAAAAGCTTCACAAGGATTCTGGGCAGGGTACTCGACGAACCGGAACATATCTATAACGATGAGCCGGCGGAGATCCTTGAGAAATACGCTATTTCTGTTGAGAACACCGGCGAGTCGATGGATAATATCCTGAAAATCCATTACATAATGAAACACTTTCCTGATGTGTCGCTGCTGGTCCAAGCCAGTCCGGCCCTTTGTTGTGCCTCTCTCATCACCGAGGCGATGAAGTCAAGAATCGAGCAATACACCGGTGTTCCCGTTGTTTCAATAACCTATGACGGCACTGGAGGAAACAAAAACGAGATCATCGTCCCCTACCTCAAATACACCCGTCTTGCCAACAACATAAAAAAACCCGTAGCAGCAGGACAAAAAAGGTACTGAGCGGGCTCTGCCCCGGTAGCAGATGGCGAGCACAGTGAGTCGGTGAGTTTTTTACCCGCTATTTTGCAAAACAATTTTTCTCGGCAACTTTCCCGAATTATCCGGGTTAGAGTCTTGACTCTGCCGCCACCACATGAGATATATAGAGAAGATAGTTGACACTTTTCTCATTCCTCGGAGGCAGCATGAACTTTCTCGACGCACTCTACCTCGAAAAAACCATGCCCGGCTGTTGCACGGGCACCATCTGGCTCCCGCAAAAGAGCCGAAAAAAAATTATTGCCACATCACCGGTGGATGGGAAATTTTTTGCCGCGATCCACAAAGCCACCTTCGCCGAATACGATGAGGTTATAGCCCAGGCGGAAGAAGCTTTTCCTCTTTGGCGATCCATGCCTGCACCGAGCCGGGGTGAAATTGTTCGGTTGATTGGCCAGCGGCTGCGCGACTTCAAGCTCCCCCTTGGCACCCTCATCTCCTACGAAACCGGAAAGCCCCTACAGGAGGGCCTCGGCGAGGTACAGGAGGTCATTGATATCTGCGATTACTGTGTCGGTCAATCGCGTATGCTCTACGGCATGACCACGGTTTCCGAGCGGCCTGACCACCGGCTCTTTGAGCAATATCATCCTCTTGGCATCGTGGCGATTATCACGGCCTTTAATTTTCCGGTGGCCGTCTGGGGTTGGAATGCGATGATCGCGGCAATCTGCGGCGATGTTTCCATTTGGAAACCGTCATCCAAGGCCTGCGTTTCCGCCATTGCCGTGCAAAAAATCATCGCCAGGGTACTCGAACAAAATGGCCTGCCGGAAGGTATTTTTTCTCTCATTGCCTGCGACCGGGACAACGTTGGGGAAAAGCTCCTTTGCGACCGTCGTATCCCCCTGGTCTCCTTCACTGGATCGGTTAATTCCGGTCGCAACGTCACCCAAAAAGTCGGCTGGCGCCTGGGTAAAACAATCCTCGAACTGGGGGGCAACAATGCCATTATCATAACCGAACACGCTGATCTGCAGCTGGCCATCCCGGCTGTGGTCTTCGGTGCGGTCGGCACCGCCGGTCAACGCTGCACAACCACCAGACGATTGCTGGTCCACGAATCGCGCTACGAAGAGGTGAAAGATCAGCTCTGTCGGGCATACGGCTCCCTGAAAATTGGCAATCCCCTTCTTGAAGCAAACCATATGGGACCACTCATCGATAAAGATGCGGTCAAAGCATTTCAAAAGGCCATCAAAGCCATCATCAACCAGGGGGGAACCATCCTTTTTGGCGGCAATACCCTGAAGGGCGCAAATTTTTCCTCCGGTTGCTATGTTGAGCCCACCCTCGTAGAGGTCGAAAACCATTTCCCGATTGTCGGCAAGGAGACCTTTGCCCCCATTCTCTATCTCATCAAATATGAAGGTAGGATAGAAAACGCCATTGCTTTGAATAATGAGGTTGATCAGGGCCTCTCCTCGGCAATTTTCAGCACTAATAATAATCAGATCGAGACCTTCCTCTCGGCTCGGGGCTCGGATTGCGGTATTGCCAACATTAACATCGGCACCTCCGGGGCCGAGATCGGCGGGGCCTTCGGCGGCGAGAAAGATACCGGCGGCGGTCGCGAATCGGGCTCCGATGCCTGGAAGGCGTATATGCGTCGGCAAACGGTAACCGTCAACTATGGCAGCGGCCTACACCTGGCCCAGGGCATCAAATTTGCGATAGATGAGGAAGGTGAATAGATGGATATACTGGCCCAAGATGTCAAAAAGATAATTGGCAAACATCTCCTTGCCGACGGTATGGATCTCATCGTTGATCTGGAAAAATCCAAGGGCAGTTGGTTCGTCGACCAACGCAACGGCAACCGTTACCTCGATTGTTTTTCCATGTTTGCCTCCATGGCTGTTGGATACAACCATGACGGCCTCCTGGCCATCAAAGATGTCCTTGGAACTTTAGCCGTGCAGAAACCGGCCAACTCAGACTCTTATTCCGCACCGATGGCGGAGTTCCTGCAAACCTTTGCCACTTATGCCATACCCTCCTACCTGCCGCATGCGTTTTTTATCGAAGGCGGTGCGCTGGCCGTAGAAAATGGACTGAAGGCGGCCTTTGACTGGAAGGTGAAAAAAAACTTCGAACGTGGTGTAAAAAAAGAGATCGGCAGCCAAATCATTCATTTTCAGCAAGCCTTCCATGGCAGGTCTGGCTTTACCCTTTCCCTTACCAATACCGCCGATCTACGTAAAACTAACTATTTCCCCAAATTTTCCTGGCCACGCATTATCAACCCGAAAATAACCTTTCCACTTACCGAGGAAAATCTTGCTTCCGTCATTGCCCTTGAGGAACAAGCCCTCAGCTCTATCAAGGAACATGTGGCCAGGGTGGGTGAAAATATAGCAGCTCTGATTATTGAACCGATTCAAGGGGAAGGGGGAGACAACCATTTCCGCAACGAATTTTTCGTAGCCCTGCGAAGAATTTGTAACGAACATGAGATCCTTTTTATCATGGACGAGGTACAAACCGGCATCGGGCTTACCGGCAAGTTCTGGGCTCATGAGCATTTCACCGTGCAGCCGGATATCATCTGTTTCGGCAAAAAAACCCAGGTTTGCGGAGTTCTTGCCTCAACTCGCCTTGATGAAGTGGAAAAGAATGTCTTCACCGAACCGAGTAGAATCAACTCGACCTTCGGTGGTAATCTCATCGATATGGTACGCTGTTCGACCATTCTAAAAATTATTGCCAAGGATAATCTTGTCGATAATGCTTGCCGGCGGGGCCAAGAATTGCTACAGGGACTAGAGAATTTATGCAGTGAATTCCCAGACATTCTCAGTAATGCCAGGGGGCGGGGGTTGATGTGCGCCTTCGATCTTGAAGATGGCGATAAGCGCAACGCCTTCAGAACCAAGCTGCTGCAGGAGCGACTCCTGGTCGTCGGTTGCGGTGAAAAAAGCATCAGATTCCGACCCCATCTCATCATAACCCGAGAAGAGGTCGAGATGGTCCTGGATATAATTCGTAAGGTTTTGAAACAAAAATCAAAAAAATCAATCCACAAATACCCGTAAAATACCATTAACTACAGGTACTTATACACCTACCCAGGTTTCCATAGTGAAAAGGAACAACGTCAAAATTGCCACGGGTATCGCCAGGACTTCCAGAACAATGCTGGGCACCAGCTGGTATTCATATTACATCACAACCTTTCACGTAAGGCCGTGATGCTTGCATGCAGGGCGATTATCGCTGTATCGACCTTGAGAATTCTCTCACCAATGCTGCAGCACAAAAAGCCCTGCTCGCGAAATTTCTGTACCTCATAGGGAATCCAGCCACCCTCCGGCCCAACCGCAAGGAGAGTCCTGCCGTTTTTTTGTCCCACGACATCTACCAAGCTATATTCTCCCATTGGATCGGCAAGGAGAAGATCACCATATTCACCAATAAGAAAGGGACAGACGTCCTCAATAAACGGTTTAAATTTTGGATGCAGCTGTACCTCCGGCATGCGAGTATCAATCGCTTGTTCCAGGCCATGCAGCAAATGAGGCCGGTATTCCTCCGACTGAAGAAGTCCAGCCTCCCAAAAACTCTTTTCCACCCGATTGGCATTGATGAGATGGATCGTCCCAACGCCAAGGGCGGCAAGTTGACTGAGGATACGTTTCAACATGATCGGCCTGGTCAGGGCAAGAATTACATCAAGCGGCGGACGGGTCTCTTGAAACTCCTGCAGTTCGACATGGAGAGTGGCGGAGAATGGATATTTTTTCTGCAGGGCGGTGATGGTAGCAAACCCACGCAAACCATTGATTACTCCTACTCGCAACCGATCCCCAATTTCCGATCTGAGAACCTTAACAATATGCTCGGCACGATAATTGGTCAGAATCAGCTGCCGGTCGACAATCTCTATCGCCTCTGCCAGTATGATATTCATCTCTTATCTCCCAGGGTTTGAGCACATCGCAAATTTTTCGGCATTACCATTTGAATTCCTTGCATTTCCAGCATGAATTCCTTTAAGGTGAAAAGCCAACAAACCTTGAGGCCTCTGCCCTATGATCGTACTCTATAATATTATCCAGTTTGCCTTTGTACTGGTTTTTTCCCCGTTCATCACCCTCTTTGTTGCCTGCAGCAGCAAATACCGTGACCGCATTCCCGCCCGCCTCGGCAAAGGAATTGCAGGGAAACTGACTTTTAAAACACGAGCCACCAAAACCATCTGGATCCATGCCCTATCAGTCGGAGAAGTCACCTCGGCAGTACCCTTGGTCCACGGTCTTCGGGAAAAATATCCTGCATATAGAATAGTTGTCTCGGCCACCACCCGATCCGGGAAAAAGGTTGCCGACGCCCTGCTCAGCTCCTCCGCCGATTGCATCATAGACAGTCCAATAGATTTGCTGCCGGTGGTTCGCCGCTTTATCAAACATATCAGGCCCGATCTTTTCATCTTGATCGAAACCGATTTCTGGCCCAACCTCCTCTCATCATTTAAAAATCATGGAATCCCAACAATCCTTGTCAATGGCCGGGTATCAGGAAATTCCATGAACCGTTACCAGCAACTGCGTTTCTTCTTCCTTCCCATGTTTCAATGTTTTTCCTTTCTTTGCATGCAGACGACCCGTGACCAGGAAGAGATGGCTCTTTTGGGAGTTTCACCCGAAAAACTGCCGATACTCGGCAATCTGAAATTTGCTACCCGAACGCAAGGTGAAACCAATTCGAAAAAACTGCAAACCGGTTTATTGCCGAAAGACCGCACCCTTTTCATTGCCGGCTCTACCCATCCAGGTGAAGAACAGATACTCATTAACTGTTATAAACGGCTGCGCAGCACCCACCCCGATCTATTCCTGCTGCTGGCACCACGAGACCCGAATCGGGCAAAAGAAATCGCCAATTTTGCTGCCCGGCGCGGACTGCTCACATATTTTCGATCTTCAAATGTTTTTCGGTCGGCTGATATATTTATTCTTGATACTATTGGCGAGTTGGTTGACTTTTACGCCCTTGCCGATCTTGCCTTTATCGGCGGCAGTCTAGTGAAAAAAGGTGGCCACAACCCGGTCGAACCGGCAGCCATGGCAATTCCCGTAATCTTCGGACCCCACATGGAAGATTTCAGTGAAATTGCCGACTCCCTTATTATAGCAGGAGGAGCAATAAAGGTTGACGATAGCCGAAAAATGTCGAAAGTCCTTGCCGATCTGATGAATGATCCCGATCTCCGCTATCGCATGGGACAAGCGGCGAAAAAATGTGTTAACGGACACCACGATATCATTGCCACCCATTTACAACTCATTGAAAAGTTTCTGTGAGACATCCGGCAGCGCATATTTCCGATCATCTGCTCGTTTACCTGACCCTTTCGTTTACTGCCGGAATTGCCATAGCCCCTCGAGCCAGCCTCCCCCAGAGCGCTCTCACGCACCTGGGTCCGGCGCTGCTTATTTGTCTTAGCCTATTACTTTTGCTGCATTTTCTCAAATGGCGGCGAACCATTCTTTGTCTATTCCCACTCCTCCTAGCCGCACTTGGTTTCTATCATGCTCAGTTGGCCTTGCAGGTACCCCAAGGTACCGATCACATTTTCAATAGGATCAAAGAAAAAACCGAAACAATAGTAATCGGTACCCTGGCTACATCACCTGCATTTAATGGAAAAACCAGCCAGGTGATGGTTTCCACCGAATATATCCGTTTCCATGAATCATCCGCATTCCTGCCGACAACCGGAAATATCCTCCTTCATTGCCAGGGGGAATGGCCTGCCACCCTCCTCCCCGGAGACAAGCTTCTAATCCGCGCCGATCTGAAACGTCCTGATAGCTTCCACTCACCAGGGGCTTTTGACTATGCCCAGTACCTGGCTCGTAACGGCATTTGGATAAACGGCTTTGTTCGCTCTCCCCTCTTTTTGCAAAAAATTACAGAAACGCAGAATATAATCCATATACTGCACTATTTTCCAGAGAGACTGCGAACAAGAATCGGGGCACATATCGATATCTCCGTACCAACCGAAAGCCAGGGACTCTATCGTGCGATCCTCATCGGTGACCGTTCACGTGTTGATGATGCCATCCTCGAAACCTTCAAAGGCAGCGGAACAATGCATATTCTGGCAATTTCCGGTTTGCATATGACGGTTATCGGCACCCTCCTCTTCACCGCCATATACTGGCTTTTAAACCGTTCGAAAAAACTCCTCTTCCGCTATCCACTACGCAAATGGGCTGCCCTCCTCTGCCTCCCTGTGTTGTTGGGATATGGTCTGCTAGCAGGCTTAAACATCCCTGTCTTTCGCGCTGTTGTCATGAGTTGCATGGTCATCGTCGCGGTATGTACGGACCGACCGAAATCTCCGTCGACACTTATGGCTTGCGCTGCACTGATTATTCTCACAATCGAACCCCTGGCTTTACTGACTGCTTCTTTTCAGCTGTCCTTTGTGGCAACTATGGCTATTCTCTTTCTTTTCCCGATACTCAAAAAACTCACCGTACCCGATGCCAACACCCTACCGAGAACAAAGATACAGGCAGTCGTCGACTGGCTTATAGCCGCCATGCTGGTCTCGATTGTCGCCACCTTGGCAACTACACCCATTAGTCTCTTTGCCTTTAACCGCTTTTCCCCGATGAGCATATTCAGCAATCTCTTGGTCGAGCCGCTCATCTGCCTCTGGAGTCTTCCAGCGGGTTTTCTTTCCATTCCCTTTATTTTTCTCCAGCCGGAGATCGGCACCTGGCTTTTGCATATTGGATCGTTGGGACTTAGCACTGCAGTGCAGGCAACAACATATTTTTCAGGCCTCCCCTTCTCGACGCTTTGGTTGCCGTCACCGCCATGGTCGTTGATGATTGGGTTTTACGGAGGCGTTACCGGTTGTTGCCTTTTGGGAAGATCGGCTGGAATGTGGTTATGGTTTTCCGCGGTATTAATGACATTGTGTTTAATACTGATGCTGTATTCACCAACCTTTCTTGGGAAAAGACCGCCTGCTTCTTTTCACCTGTCTTTTATTGACGTCGGCCAGGGCAGTGCCACAGTAGCAGAATTTCCGTCGGGCATGACAGTGTTGATCGATGGGGGAGGTTCATCCTCGGCGACAGGCACAGTCGGCGAACGTGTTATCGCACCATATTTATGGCACAGGGGTATTACCAAACTCGACGCGGTTGCTATTACCCATCCCGACGCCGACCACTATAACGGCCTTGCCTTTATCCTCAAACACTTCTCCCCGGCACAACTGTGGGTCAGAGACAGGTACGGACACGACAAAGGTTTCAAGCAATTGATACACCTGGCGGAGGAGCAGCAGATAAAAGTTATTACTCCTCAGGTGGGAGCGATGCTCGATAATGGTGACACGTCGAATTTTCTAGAATGTATTACCAATACTGCAGTGGCCTATGGCACCTCCCATGGTTCCCGAGAATCGCAAAACCAAGCGAATGCCGGCATTATTATTAAAGCTTGTTCAAAACAGCATTGCTCACTTTTCCCAGGGGATATCGGTCGGGACGATGAACAATTTTTGGTTGACCAGGGCTATAATCTCACCGCTGATATCCTGCTCGCCCCCCACCACGGATCGAAAAGCTCAAACTCTCTTGGATTTCTTGCCGCTGTTTCCCCTTCTCTTATGGTGGTATCAGCAGGACGCAGCATGCCGAACAATTTCCCTCACAGTCACCTGCAAGATGATTGTGAGAAAATGGGAATCACCCTCCTGACCACCTCGAAACACGGCACGCTGGAGGCAATTATCGGCCAGGAAAGCACGAAAGTTTTCGGTTATGCTAAGAAGCAAAACAATCCTCTTCATTCCTACGAACAGCTCATGGTGCATGACAGCGCAGAAATGGGACAATAAGGGAAAGGTTATACTTCTGTGAAATCCGATGGTGCTTTCTTTAAGTATTTTAGAAATTTTGCCTTTTCAACGGCATTTGAGTAGGCATCGTTGGCATCAATCATCTTTTTCTCCAAAAGGAGCAAGATGGCATCGTCCAAGGTCTGCATGCCATATTTCTTTCCAGTCTGCATGGTTGACAAAATCTGAAAGGTCTTTCCCTCTCGAATGAGATTACGCACGGCGGGTGTGGCTATAAGTATTTCAAGAGCAGCACACCTGCCTTTGATATCTATCCTTTTAAAGAGGGTTTGCGAAACCACGGCCTTCAGGGCATCGGCAAGCGTCGACCTCACCTGGCCCTGCTGGGTGGCCGGAAAAATCTCAATAATACGATCAACCGTCTTCATGGCATTGATGGTATGCAGCGTTCCGAACACCAGATGCCCGGTCATTGCCGCCTCCATGGCCAGGGCAACAGTCTCGAGATCGCGCATCTCACCGACCATGATGATATCCGGATCTTCACGCAAGGCCCCCCGAAGAGCCGCCGCAAAGCTCTTGGTATGGGTGCCGACTTCGCGATGATTGATGATACATTTCTGACTTTTATGCACAAATTCGATGGGATCCTCGATGGTAAGGATATGGTCCTTGCGGTTTTTATTGCATTCATCAACAATAGCCGCAAGAGTCGTCGACTTACCAGAACCGGTTGGTCCGGTTACCAGAACGAGGCCCTTGGGCAGATGGGCCAGACGGGCAATAACTTGAGGCAGACCAAGTTGTTCAACGGTCATTATCTCACTGGGAATTTCCCGAAAGACTGCACCGACGCCATATTTCTGTTGAAAAAAGTTGCATCGATATCGGGCAAGCCCTGGAATTTCATAACCAAAATCAACATCTCCGGTCTCCTCAAAAAGCTTAATCTTCTCTTCCGGACAGATCTCGTAGAGCATGGCACGAAGCTCATCGTTGCCCATTTTCTTGAACTTTACCCTCTCCATATCGCCACGAATTCGAAGAAGTGGCTGTTGCCCTGCCACCATGTGCAGATCTGAGGCACCTTCGTCATTCATCAGCTTGAAAAAACCATCTATCTGCGCCATATCGCTCTCCGAACTTTAATTGCATTATTAAAATTGATTAATAAAACCATGTTGCTATCTTAAAATGTCAACAAAAACAAATCGAAACCTTTGATTGTTTCAAATTCGGCAATAATATTACCATATCACTGCATTGTATCGTTTATCCAATCGACAAGTCCAGGCCAAAACTCACTCCCGACAAAGACAATGGGGTAAAAATTCCATTCTTTCAGTTTGAATGAGGGTCACCACCTTGCATGCAGACAGTTCCTGTTTAATATTTCATGAGTATCACTATTATGACCGCAGACTTTCCGACGTCCCGCAATTTGCCTCCCCATAGAGTTCCACCGGCAAATCGTCCTGTTTCAACGCCTTTAAAAACCAGCTTTCAGCTCTTCGGTGCATTCCATTCCTAGCATAACTCCTGCCGAGCAGAACCTGAGCCTTCGTCCTGGTTCTTTTATCTTTCAAACACCGATATAAATTTTTTCTCGCCTCATCAAGCATGCCGCATTGCAATTGAACTTCCGACAGATCACATCGATAAAGAATATTTCCCGGTTCCAGTTCAACACTTTTTCGAAGAAGGGAAAGTGCTATCTCATCCCCTTCTCCCTCTTTGAAATACAAGGTGCCGAGCAGGTTCATTGCCCGATCGTCAAATTCATTGAATTGAAGTGCCCGTTGCAGTTCAATCATTGCCTGGCGATTATTTTCAACGCCGCAGTGGGCTCTGCCGATATGATAGAGTGCCAGACCGGCTCTTGGTGTTTTTTCATTATTTTTCAGCCAGATTTCAAGATAATCTAAGGCTGATTGATGTTTGCCTAAATCCACGGCCAGCATCCCCAACTGTAATCGCAGGTCATCTACAATGCTGCAACCAATTTCTTCCTCATTATAGTGAGACAATGCTTTTTCAAGATACTCGAAGGCTTCCCGCTTTCGTCCGAGAGCCTGTTCCGAAAGACCTAAATTGTAGAGAGCCATAAAGTTTTGATTATCAATTACTAAAGCATTTTCAAAACTCTGCATTGCCGGAACAAGCTTATCCATCATCGCCAAGGCAACCCCCAGGCTATTGTGCAGATTGACGTTGTCCCAATCAAATTTTAGGCCTCTTTTGTATTCATGGACGGCTTTTGCCAAATCTCCATCGCCAAAATAGATATCTCCGCTGATATTCAAACTTACCGAATCAAAAACAACCGCACTGGATTCGTCGAAAAAAGAAGCATGCAGTAAGGCCTTCCGGCAATTAAAGGGCATCTCAGTTTTTCTGAAATCGCTACAGGGAAAACAACTGATTCCTGCGGATATTTGACTGTCGGGGATGGCACCTTTTGATAGACGAATCATTTCTCGAGCCCAGGAAAGCGCAGTAGCAGCATCGAAGCCATCGAGATACACCAGGACATCCTTGTCTGAAGTCAACGGATTTCCCCGATCAAGCAGCGGCAAAAGAATTTCCTTTGCTGAATTAACCGAAGTTGGGTCCCGAAAATGCACTAGACTGAAAATGGGTGATTGTCGCCATAGTTTGCTCATCCGGCGTACGATATTTCCTTCAGGCTGTAGAAGAGGATGATTTTCCGGGTGAGCTAAAAGGTTATAATCGCAAAAACTGAATGGCCCGCGTCTTTCTGCATGACGTAAAGCAGTCCAAGCCTCATTAAGCAAGTTTCTTTCCTGAACTTGGGGTTTGCTTTCAATTTCATCAATTCGAAAAAGACTCGATCCGATATGAACTTTGTGACAGCCTTCTCGCTTGAGATACGCAACAAGAGCACGTTCCACCTCACTCTTTGATTCTCCTTCACTGCTCGGTAATACCAAAGCAAAAGTTGATTGACTTATGGAATGGAGAACTGAATCACCTTGGATAAAGTTTAGAAGCAGAGTTGCACACTTTTGTGAATGTCGAACGGCATACCGAAAAGACATCCTCTTAGGCGGGACTTCGATCAGAATGAGGTGCAAGCCTCTTGTCTGTCTTGAAGTATCGAGAAGAGAATAAAGATTCCAAAGATTAAGCAACCCAGTTTGAACATCAATGCGTGCCTCTTTCAGTAGAATAAATTCCCGTTCAACGTCGGATCTCGTTTCCTCCAGCCAATCCTCACGCATCTTGTCAAGGAAAACTGGGTCCGCCCCTTCAACAATGGCAATTACCGGCCGTTCGTCTTTGACTGCAAACTGCAACATGAGACTTTCAAAATGAACGGCAAAGGCTTTTTCTCCTTTTCTTATCGCCTCGAACAGAATCGTCTTGTTAGCAGACAACTGGTCGTTTGCAGGATAATCGGGAAAGATTCCGGAAGCATTTGAAAAATAAACTTCTTTAGCGGTTGGAAGATGCTTTTTGAGGATCTCTGCAAAGCTTTGAGAAAAGCGGGAAAAGTCCGCGGCAATCAATCCCCGGTAATGAGATAGTATTGGAAATGTGTCAGTCACTGCTCGCCCCGGTTATAAAAAGTTCATCTAATAATTTCACCAACTCACCGAACTCCTGTTCCTGAAGGGTGCGAACATCGAGAAAAAAACGATCATTCTCAATCCGTCCGATGATCGGAATCGAGAGATGTCTCAGTTTTTTCTCAAAAGCGTTGAGGGTCATGGTCACCGGTTCGAGAACGATAGCCCAACTGTCTAAACTAAATTCCGGCAAGGCTCCCCCCCCAACCCTGGAAACTGTCGGAGCAATGAAAGCTCGGCATCTTTGCCCAAGCATTCTCGTCAACCGCCGAACCAGCCGTTGTGCACGCTTCTTCAACTCTTCGGCGGAGATGGTCAACATCCTCAAAGTCGGGACATTTTTCAGAGCTTTTTCGACATCAAGATATTCACGAAGAACGCTCTCAAGTGAAGCAAGAGTAAACTTATCGATTCGTAGAGCACGATTCAGCGGATTCTTTTTAATTCGACTGATTATATCCTTTTTCCCAACAATGATTCCCGCCTGTGGCCCACCGAGGAGTTTGTCACCACTGAAAGTAACAACATCAACACCGGCACGAACAATTTCCTGCACAGTCGGTTCCTTGGGGAAACCAAATCGGGAAAAATCGATCAGACTGCCACTGCCGAGATCTTCCATGGTTGCAAGGCCATTGTTCCTGGCCAGAGCAACCATGTCTTCAGCAGATACCTCAGAAGTAAAGCCGATAATTCGAAAATTTGAGGTATGTACACGCAGTAACAGGGCTGTTTCTTCGGAAATCGCCTTCTCATAGTCATAGAGATGGGTCCTGTTCGTAGCCCCGACCTCGACAAGCCTTGCACCGCTTTTAGCCATGACATCTGGTATGCGAAAAGAACCCCCGATTTCAACCAGTTGTCCTCGAGAGACGATGGTTTCCTTATTTTTTGTCAGTGTATCCAAGGCAATAAGAACAGCGGCAGCATTATTATTAACAACCAGGGCAGCTTCGGCGCCAGTCAAATAACAAAGCAGTTCTTCAACTAAGCTATAACGACTTCCTCGCTTGCCCGTTTCAAGATCAAATTCCAGATTGGAATAATAGCCACCGGCTTGTGCAAGTCGATCCGTGCTCTCTTTTGAAAGGATCGCTCTGCCGAGATTGGTATGAATAACGACACCGGTCCCGTTGATGACCCTTCTGAAGTTTGGAAGCATTTTTTTGGCGATGTTATCCTTAAATATCGCACACCATTCTCCCAAGGACAGCTCTTTGCCTTTATGGCAACCCTTTAAAATAGCATCTCTCTCACTGTCAATTGTTTCCTGAACAACTGTTTTAATAATCCGTTGGGGGGGCACCTCGCCTTCAAGATTACTCATCAAAACAGCTATACATTCATCGACTTTGGGAAGATTTCTTAGCAACCTGTTTTTTTCATCCATAAGATCTAATAATTAGGAAAAAGAAAAACTACTCTAGTGCTCAGTAAAGAACTGAACTGAATTCACTTGCATTTGGGACAAATTTTCCTACATAATAGTCTATTGAAGAAGAACTCAATACTTATTTTAACACGACGACTTTTCTTATTGACAAGCGAATCAGGTTCAAGTAGTTTGCCGCGGTCCTGAAGATGAAGGAGCAATAAGCGAGACGGAGGGAAGTCGAGCTTGGTTCGAAGTCAGAAAGTGACGAAAGAAAAGCGAAAAAACATATTGACA